>JBGSNE010000077.1:0-20116 GCA_041739785.1 Pirellulaceae bacterium | reverse complement strand
TCGCTGGCGAACCGGATGTTCGGTAGATTCCATTTTCCCTGGGGTTTGCACCCCAGGCTAACCAATGCCACCGCTTCGCGGTAAAAATGCCGCGGACTTCAAAAGCCGTGGGCGACATAGTTACTGCTTTCAATGCTCGCTAGCGCTACCTCGGGATTGTGCGTGCATTGTCCGCATACCGAAAGCATGCCAGCCTAGTACTGCCGGGAGTCAACGGTAAGGCCGAGCGGATGCAACGCACCGTAGTCGCGGCAACGGTACTGCAGTTGCTGGCAAGGTTCCAAGATTTTTCAATTCTGTGTTTATAATTGACGGTGGCTTAACGCCCATCTGCAATTGACTAGATTTCTCGATTCCAAGCATTGAACTCCAGTTACTACAGAGCCTTGAGGAACTTAACCGCTGCACCGAGCTCTGCGAGGGGGTCTTCGGCGTTGAGCCGGTCAACGATGAACCATCCATGATAGTGTTGTTCTTCTAAGACACCTAGGATTTGCGGAATGTCCACCGAACCGCGTCCCAGGGGAACATCAATACCGCGGCCTCGCGCCAGATCGCGGACTGCATCGCGAACAGTTACATTTAGGATGCGGCTAGCGCACTGGACGATGCTACTCTCATTGTAACAGTCGTTGATCAGCAGGCTGGCGGGATTGAACGAGATGCCAATGGCTTGGTCCCCCAAGCTCTCAAGCAGACCGACTAAACGGCTAACCGGTTCTGAGCCAGTCTCGCAAGCCAACATGGCACCCACGTGATGACCATAGTTGGCCAAGTCCGCCAAGCTGACTTGGAGTTGATCGTAAGCGGGGTGCTCTTTCTCCTCCGGCACATAGCCTATTGAGTTGACGACAACACTGGCTCCCAGGCTGTAGGCGAAGCGCATGGCTTCCTTGGTGGCTTCGATCCGTCGCTCTAAATCTTGCAGAACGTCGTAACCGCGTTGAGTTGGGAAACGAATCGCTGCAACCCGCAAATTCAGATCATCCAGCATCTTGCGCAGTTGACGACGACCAGTATCGGAAAGTTCCGATGGGCGAAGGACGTTTCGCACGTCGATTTCCACTCCAGTAGCTCCCAAGCCGGCTACTGTGTGCAAAGCTTTCTTGAAGGGTTGCCTCAGGCTACTCAACCCGATTCCGATTTTTAGCTCTGGCAAAATGAAAACTCCCGTTTGTACTAAGCGATGTGGATGGAGCGATGTGGCGTCTGAGGGTCAGCCCTGGGCCGGGGTAGCTCCAGCATTTGCGGCCACAACCTGGACTCCCGCCAGAGCTTCTAGATACCTGCTGGCCATTGTCAGTATTATTGGCGTTCTCACTAGCCCCGCTAGCAGCAGGGAGAATCAAGCTGAACGGGTCTTCAACTGGGATTTCCAACGCGATAGTGATCGTAACTTCGATCAGAAACCGGACGGCTGGAAGCGTCGGCAGGATCGAAAGCATCCTGCTTACATCGATATGCGGATCGCCACGCGTTCTCCTGAAACGGCGCGCATCGCGCTCGATGCCCAATCGACGATTGCCGCTTGGATGCTGGCGTGGAAGACCGGACGCCTGCATCCCAACTATGTTCCCGAGTCCGCGCCGCCAGAGTTGGCTAAACTACTCGACCGTACCGTGCTGGACAACTGCCTGGAAATCAGCATGGACGGTGGTGCGGCCGAGTTGGTCGGTCCGATGTTCCCCATGGAGAATCGCTACAGTTACAATTTAAGCGCTGAGATCAGTTGCGAGCGGCTGGATGGCCACTTCGCTTGGATTGAACTGCATCTGCTCGACGATGCAATGCAAGTGGTGCAAATCCTGCGGACTGATAAGCTTCAGGGCACGGTCGACTGGCACACGCTCAATACCGAAATCGCTTCTCATCCGGAGAAGGAACTAAAGTGGGGGCAAATCCATCTCATGGTCACCCCACATAGCTCGACGGTATTGGCAGGTATTGCTCGCTTCGATTCGATCAACATCTATCGCATGCCACGCCTAACGTTGCATACGCCGCTCAAGTATCACCTTGCTTTGCCAGGTGAAGAATTTGACGTACATTGTGAGGCCATGGGTATTCGCGAACATGACGCCCGCGTTTTGTTTGAGTTGCAGGATCACTTAGGAAATCGCTTACGCGATCACGCGTCCAAGCTGCAAACGTCCAATTCCGGCGACGCGCGAGTATCGGCGACCGAGTTAGCGACCAAAAAATTGGTCGCTCCGGGGCGGGCTGTTGAGGAGTGGGCTTCGCCGCCATCACGCGCGGACGAAGTGTCGCCTAAGCCATACTATATTGCTTCGCGGACGGCGCATCGCTGCGTCGATGGTCAGTCCACATGGCGTTTGAAACTTGACAAACCGGGGCTCTATCGTGTGAGCGTTAAACTGGGGGCCAATTCAGAAAACTCGCAGCGACGGGAAATACTGATCGGTGTCATGGGCGACCAGGATAAGAAAATAGCCGGTCCCTTCGGCTGGTCGCTGCCACCATTCGGCGACCGACTGAGTATTGATGAAGTACCCGACATGGTCAGTCGTTTCGGAGCGAGCTGGATTAAGTTGCCAGTTTGGTTCGACCCCACCGATGCGCCAACGGCAGACAAGTTGGTTGAGCTTATTGAGCGCTTGCAGTCTCAGGGTGCACAGGTGGTTGGAAAACTCGATCAACCACCTCAGCGACTTCGCGAAACATTTGGGGATAGCGACGACGAACTCTATGCGGTAAATATCTTTCGCGAACCCAAGGAGTGGGAACCCACGCTTGAGCCGGTACTTACGCGGATTGGGATGAAACTACCCTGGTTCCAAATCGGTGATGATGGGGACACTAGTTTCGTGGGAAAGAACGAATTGGGCGAAACCGTTGCCAGTCTCAGAGCGCGGATGCAAACGTACAGTCAAGAATTAAAGTTAGCTCTCAATTGGACTTGGCTTGACCCAGCTCCCGACGCGACAGTTACTCCGTGGAATGCTGTCCACTTTAGTACTTCTCCTCAAGCAACCGCCGATGAGTTAGAACGGTATATCGCCAGTTCTCCCAGTCAATATGAACTGTGGGTAAATATCGATCCTCTAGTAGGAAGCCGATATACCCTACTCGACCGAGTTCGCGATCTGACTCAGCGCATGATCAGTATCAAACGCTCGTCGGTAACGGCGGCATTTGTAAGCGATCCCTTGCGGCCCGAACTACGGCTGTTCACTTCACAAAAAAAGATTGGCGAAATGCTGATCCCCTGGCATCAGCTGGTGTCCAATTTGGGTGGCGCAAACTATGTCGGTTCCATCGAATTTCCTGGAGGCAGCGTCAATCATGTGCTGGCCGACGGAAATGATGCGATCATGCTCATGTGGAACAACAAATCCACGACGGAGCAAATGTTTCTCGGAGACAACCTCCAAGCGTCGGATTTGTTCGGACGCGAAGTGACGATCGATGCGGTTCGTTCCGAGCGAGGCACGCCTGAGCAACTGATACCGGTCGATGAATGGCCAATCATTGTCCGCGGCGTCAACCTCGGCATTATACGCTTTCATCAGCAATTCAATCTGGTAACCGATAGCCTGGACAGTTCAACTATCATCGGACAATCCATCCCGGTATCGATCACTAACACTCTACCGCAAAGTGCAAGCGGCAAAGTTACCGTGGTCAGCCCGACGCTTCTCAGTGGTGATCGCTCTGAATCTCAACTCCAATTGTCCAACGGGCTGACCCATGAAAAATCGCTGCCTATCTTTGTTCGCAACGACGCCTCTGCGGGCGAACATCGGCTGCGTTTCGATTTCGACTTGATATCAAACAAACCCTATCATTTCAGCATCTATCGCAACACTAAGCTTGGGTCGGGAGATATCGAGCTAACGTGGGACGCAACGCGGCAGGACGACGACCAAATGGAACTGCGGGTCGAGATTCGCAACGACACCGAGGGGCTCGTTGGCTTTGACTGTAAACTCTTTCCACCTGGGAGCCCCTACCACCGCTTCCGCATCAACGACTCTAAGCCGGGCATAACTGTCCAAGAGATACGACTCATGCTGCGTGACGTCCCCGAAGGGAGCGAAGCTTGGCTGCGCTGCGAACAGATCGGAACAGGCCGCGTACTCAATTACCGATTGCATTTGTAGCGAACTGCATCCGCCAGGTTAGACCACCGGACGTACCATTCCTAGCGGCTTATTGATTGATTCGTTTAACCCGCAGCCGAAGGCGAGGTTCGCTCCGTTGATCCTCGCTTACGGCTGCGGGTGAAACAACGAACCGTCCACTCAACTCTCAATCAACAAGCCGCTCGCTGAGTAAGGTTCTAACTTAGTAGCAGCGACGAACGACACGCCTGGTTCCGTACGATGGAGTGTTGAAAACGGGGCGTCCAACGTACGAATAGCCGACGCCATAAGGACTGCGACCGATTGGTCCGTAGCCCCCGTAAGGACGGTAAGAGCCATAACCAACCCCATAGGGACGCCCCAACCCATAGCCGTAGCCGTAGCCGCTACTGACGCCGACTCCCCGACCGACACTTAGGCTGATCCCGGAGCCATAACTAGGTCCGAAGCCACCCAATCCAGAATTGAATCCGATTCCTGGTCCCATTCCATACCCAAATTGAGCTTGCGCATTTTGCCCCAAACCCAGGGTCAATGCGACGGCCACACCAGCGGCACATATCCAGCGTTTCATTTTATCTACTCCCAATGCTCGCACAATAACTTCGAAGCGATAGCACCCATTGCCTACCGTATCGTCCGCGCTAGGCGAGAGAGCGCGTTCGTCAAACCGACCATATTAAGTTCTATGAACGGGCAACGACGGAATCAAGCAAGCAAAAGCCGTACCGCGCAGCGAACACTGCCACCAAGACAGGCAGATAAAGTCAGATAGTGGCAGTTGTCGTCAAATTCCGCCATTAAGAGATGCGCAGCAAACCGTTCTAGGTACGTGAAATAGCTTAAGATGCGCGATCGATATTCACAGTGAGTAGAAGCTATCAGGGGGCGATAAAAATATTCGCCAAACTGCTTCCATAATCCACGTCGCCATAGTCCCCTTCCGCGTAGGACCCATCGCCGTATTGGCCATCCCCGTATTCGTCATCTGGAGACTCGAACACGCCGTGTGGCGTCCCCAACACTTCAGCGCATTCCCAATGCGACATGCCTACGTCAAGATCCCCTAAATTTGGGAGAAGGTAAAGCTGTTTAGCTTCCGAATGGTGAATCGGCGCGCCACAGAGACTGATTTCCTGCAGCGTCCGGTGCTTCATGATGTTTGCTAAACAAGCCACGGTGAGTTTCTTTGCGTCCCAAATCCGCAGCGCCTTCAAGTTCGGCAAACTGTCCAACTCGGCGATTCCTAGATCGGTAACTCCATTTCGACTTAGTTCGATTCTCTCCAGCGTAGTGATTTGACCCAGCGCCTGCATGGTTGCATCGTTGATGGACTCAGAAGAGAGAAAAACTTCTTGTAGATTCGGTAAATCGCGTAAAAATCGTAGCGCCATATCGTCGCTTCTAGAGAACTCACCACTGAAGATTTTTATCGAACGCAGATTCTTCAGTCTGCCGAGGTTCGGCAATTCGTTGATCGCCAACTGCGGCGTATTGAGACTAAGCTCCTCAAGGCATGCAAACTCTCCCAAGCAGGCCAGTGTCTTGGCCGTCGCGGTTTTGGAATGTAGCGTCAGCGATCGTATTGGCAGCTGCGTAAGAATGGCCAATCCAGCGCCGTCAATATCGGTGCCAACGATTTCTAATTCATGTAAATTCTCCGCCGCAGCCAGTCCGGCCAAATCAACATCCACCAGATTGCAACGTCGCAGCGTAAGCGATTCCAAGCGTTGAATTTCCCCCAGTGACTCCAGCAGCAAGCGACCATCGGCAAGATCACAATCCTCTATTGCCACACGATTGACTGTATTGATCAACCGCACCTCTTTGGATGCATCTGAGCTGAGCGATTTTCGCTTGATCTCAAGCGACTGCAGCTTACCGAGTTCTCGCAGATTAACAGTTAAGGAGTGCCGTAGATTGGGGAGCGGCCCGTAGTACTCGAATGCATCGCAGCCTATTAAACAGCTTCCTATTAACAAACCAACCGAAACAACGATGTGTCCCAAATGAGAATGGACCATGGAGACAATTGCCTTAGTTGTCAGCCGACCGATCGAACGCACGTGAAAGCCTGCGGAAATTCAACCCACGGCGGCAGCAGCAGTTTCGGTTGCGCGCCGCGAAAGTTTCTCGCCCGCTTGCGACCCTTCCCGAGGAGCCAGCCCCTGTTTCTTCGAAAAAGGCGTTTTCTCTGGGGAAGGGGTCGGTTATGCTACCCGCCTCGCGATCAACTGCCCATGCGCAAGGGATGCTGCGGTCAATTCTGTCAAAAATGTAACAATGAAAAGTATGGTAAATGACACAAATCAAGCGGATTCTGGTGACCGGTGGAGCGGGTTTTTTGGGCTCACACATCTGCGAACGGTTGGTACGCGATGGGCATGATGTCATTTGCCTCGACAATTTTTTTACTAGTCAAAAGACCAACGTGGCCCATTTGTTGGGGAAGTCGAATTTTGAGCTGATTCGCCACGACGTGACGCTACCGATCTTCTTGGAAGTCGATCAGGTCTACAATATGGCTTGTCCAGCCGCTCCAGGGCACTACCAATTCAATCCCATCAAGACCATTAAGACCAGTGTCATGGGATCGATTAATTTACTTGGTATGGCCAAACGTTGCGGAGCTAGGATTTTGCAGGCGAGCACGTCGGAGGTCTACGGTGACCCCGAAGTCCATCCACAGCCGGAGAGTTATCGGGGAAGTGTCAACCCCATTGGACCGCGGGCCTGTTACGACGAAGGAAAACGGGCCGCGGAAACGCTCTTTGTCGACTATCATCGCATGAACAAAGTCGATGTGCGCATCGTCCGTATTTTCAACACCTACGGGCCTCGTATGCATCCCTATGACGGTCGCGTCGTTTCGAATTTCATCCGCCAAGCGCTGACGGGACAAGACATCACCATCTTTGGCGATGGCAGCCAGACGCGCTCCTTCTGTTACCGCGATGATTTGGTGGAGGGAATTATTCGCTTGATGAACCACGACGAATTCACTGGGCCGGTCAATATCGGCAACCCCGGCGAATTTACGATTCGCGAATTGGCCGAACTAGTCATCGAACTGACCGGGGCAAAAGTGAAACTCATCGAGCGTCCCCTTCCCGCTGACGACCCAACACGGCGGCGTCCCGATATTACATTGGCCAAAAAGTTGCTCGATTGGCAGCCAACAATTACTCTTCGTGAAGGACTGCAGAAGACGATCGAGTGGTTTAAGAAAATTGACTTGAGTCACTATCGGCCGCCCACACCAAATTACTAAGCGGCAGAGTTACAAAACGGCAGAATTGCAAAGCCTCTGTCGCGCAGTGGATTTCGCTAGCTATTCCGGTGTGAACTGACTGCTCAGAGACAAACAAAAAAACTGCCTCTGGGACGCTGGCTGGTCGTTTAACCCGGATTATTCATGACCTTGTGAGCCGAAGGGCGTAAGCCCTCGGTTTCTTAGGCATTTCAGGATGCCCGGGGGCTGGGGCCCAATGGCACTCAGTTAGTAAACCGGCCAAATTGTGAACCATCCGGGTTAAACGTCAGACCATTGTTCTATCCGTGCTCCGGCTTTGCCAGCCGTGCTTTCGCGTAGCTGCGGGCTTTGCGCGAACCAGTTAGACTACGACCTCTCGGCAAAACACGCGAATCTTGCCCCCCTTCAAATGGCAAGCTGACCGCAGAAGCTTCTCTTTTCCTAAGCGCCAACGTCTGCGAATTCGATGGTATTAAACCTGGGGCGGATTGCGATCTTCGCGGCCTCACGACCATTTCTTCATAAGACGCACTATAGGGGAGCAGGTTTGATGGGCGAGGCGATACGCGGCCTGCTACGGTCGAGCTCAAGCCGCCATCGGCCACGGCAGCTGGCTGCTGCGATTGCCATGGGGGTAATGTGCGGCCTGATACCCAAATTAAGCCTTACCTTTTGTCTGCTCGGCTCAATTTGCATACTATTGCCGATCCATGTCCCCTTGGGAGCCCTAGTATGTGTAATCTGCTCCATGGCGATAACAACCCTGGCGCCAGCGGCAGGTCGGCTGGGGATTTGGTCGCTCACCAATCCACTTTTTCGCGATCTCTGGTTGGGGCTCGATGCGCTCCCCTTGGTTCCGTGGCTTGGGTTACACAATTCCGTTATTCATGGAAGCCTATTGATTGGTCTCTGCGCGTGGCTCCCTGTGTATTTACTATCGCAGCCGGTTAGCCGCTGGATTGCACCGCGGCAATTGCCACCCAGCGTTAAGATCGTTGACTTCGATTTTTCGCAAGAGCTCAGGCCTGTTGTTGCGACGTACGATCCGCAAGCCCACGCAAATCATGGGGAACCGATCGAAGTTCAGTTGCTACCCACACGCATGCAATTCCAGGCGACTCACGATCCAGCCACCCACGATCCATTGGCAGCACAAGACCCAATCGAGCAAGCCGGCCATGAGTCGGATATTTGTAGGGAATTGGAACAACTCTTGGAAAATTGCAACAGCGAGCAGTCGATCCCTATGTCGGTAGAACAGGTTGTTGAACGAGCTTCGCAAATAGCTCAGTATGTCGATGATTTGCTTACCGCTAGCGAGTCAAACATAGCGCCGGTTCATCCCGGCGCTGTCCATCTCCTTGAGTACGCAGGTGATAATCTGACACCAAGTCAATTGACGGATGCAATTCTAGATGAAGCGATTGGCTATTTTCCGGATCAAAGACCGGGTCTTGGATCTGAGGAGAGCTCATCACAGCGCTCCGCTGCGATTTCGCCGCCGACAGAAACACCACGGTCTACGAAGCTTCACCAAGCAAAGCGCGACCGAGAAATGCTCCGACGTCATGAGCAGCACTCCTCAGTAACCGTAGCTTCACCCTCGCCGCACGCTGTTAACAAACGGCGGCCTGTTGGCGATGTGCGTCAACAAGAGGCACTGCGCTATCTGTTGCACCATTTGAAAGCGTTTAAGGATAAGGTCTAAAATCGGATGCTGATCAGCAAACGCCGCTTACGATGGTTCGCGATCACTACGTTGGTCATGTGCCTGCTATTGCTCTGCCGTCCCACACGGAATTGGGTCGACCGCATGCTGGTCGCGCAGTTCGTCGGTCCGACCGTTTCGGTCGGGGAATTGGTAGTTCATCGCCACAAATCGATTGTGGAAGCCCGCGAACTGGAGTGGAGTGCCATTCAGGGAGATCGAAAACTGCAATTTTCGGCCCGATGTGGTTGGTTTGCCTATGATAAACTCGGGTTGGTAGATCGACACACGCGACTCCCCAAAGTGATCTTTCAAGAGGCCAATCTACGGCTGGAAGGCGCTCCGCCGGCGCCACCAGCTCAGCTTGATCGTTGGAAGCAACGCCTAGCGCTGCAGATTACTCAACTCGATTGGAATGCCATCAACCACCAGCTTGGTAGCCTGATTGCCACACGCGAATTGAAGCAGAGCTGGAGCAATGGTATCAAGCGTTGTGTAGACCGTTCTCAGCAGATCTTGGCCGAGGCCGACGAGCTTGAGCGACAAACGGCCAAGCTAGATAATCCGCTGCGCTTTGAGGTTTCCATCCACGACAAGCTGGATCGATTGCAGGCCTTGTCTCGCGAACAAAGGCAGTTAACCGATCAACTGGAAGAGCTCAGCAATCAAGTCGAGTCAGAAACCGTCAGGCTCCGAGAGCTACATCGACAAGATCAACTTAAGCTAGTCGGACTGGTGATTGGAAATGCGGCAGCGCACGACCTACAGCTCGAGCGAGAGAATATCTCACTAGATTTGGCTGAGGATCTTGGTTATGCATTTTGGCTACGATTCGCTTCGTATGGTGAGATCGTCGATCGGATGGCCAGCGCCACACAGGGCTACTCGCAGCGTCCGAGCTATGATGTCAACATCCGGTCCAATCGACATGGCAACGAATGGTTGCAACTCACGGAATGGAAAGCATCGGGGGATTTTAGCAATGCTGAGCTGCAGACACCGTTTCAGGCGTCCGGTTCCTGGTCATTGACTCAGGAACCACTCCTGCAGAGTAGTCTGGATTTCGCTTGGCGAGCGACCTTCTTTCTCGACCAGGCTCAGGTTGACGTGCGAGCGGAACACTTGTCGCAGAAATCGGACACGACTGAGTTGCACATGCAAATTGGCAAGTCCAAAACGAATAGGCGAAATCTTGCTTTGATAGATCCTGGCGATCTGGGAGCGGAGCGTACCTCGGGAGCTCACGTCAAACTGACTTCGCAATCCGGTAAGCTAGAGGGCGAGCTAGCGGTTCCAGCCAACGCATTCGACTGGATCGAGTCTACGACTCTCGCGGCGTTGATGCAATTCGCGAGTCAACCCGAGGCAGAGCCATTGCGTTTCCGAATCGCTGGCCCATGGACCGAAGTCCATCTGGAGCTGGTCGGTGCCGTCCCAGTTTGGTTATCCCAGGCAGTTGCATCGGAGGCGGACGCATGCAATCAAATCGCTTCCCAAACCAGCAAACTTCAGTTGGAACAAACTTTTACCTCCGAATTATTGCAACTCCAACAACTGGTCAACTCAGCACTCAGTGAAAGCAAGCCGCTAGCGGCTGACCACACACGACAACTACTGGCCAAGCAAGATCGCCTGCAACGCCAGCTGGACGATAGAAACGGCACCGAATTCGCGCGTCGCCCAGGAGCTATCACGCGATAAGTTAATTGGACAGCGCCGCTTCGGCTAGAATCGGCGGAAATATCAGCCCGAGGCGCCAGTTTTGAAGTTGCACAATCTAGTGCCGAAGGCACGGAATTCGATAGCCTGGGATGCCAATCCCAGGTCATTGAGGCATCCCCCCGTTTTTCCAACTTGCCAGCGAGCGACCGCAGGTGCGGGCGCTCGCAGGCAAGCCGGTGGTTGTCGGGCGACATTTCTCCTGGGGTTGCACCCCAGGCTACCCAACACCACCGCTTCGCGGTTGAAATACTGCAACTTCAAAACTGGCGCGTCGAGCTGATATTGGGACCCAAAGTGGCGCTGTCCAACTAAATTGCTTCCATGAATCAATCGAAATCCATATTCGTAAGCTTCGAATACTTAGCGCGAACGACGCTAAAGTTGTCAACAGTCCCGGTGGATGTTAATTTCTCGGCTATTTCGTTCAGCGTCAAATAGAGCGAAGCCAAGCGGGGGTTCTTGCCAGCAGCGGCCATCATGGGCGCGGCCAGATAGTCGATCGATTGTTGGTAGTTGGCTTGCAGATCGCCAATCAAGTCGCTCAATTCTTTGTTGCCAATCGAGCGATTGGCAACCACTGCCTCGATAGCCCGCAGTGTCGACTTGGCGTCGACCGCCGCGGTTTGGGGCGACACCACGCACACGCAGGCGAGCAACTTTAGAAAACGGTTGGTGTCGTCAGTCTTACCAGCACGCATCAGAAGTTGATCCGCTAGAGCCCCTCGACGCGTGACATCATTGCAACTGGCCAGTAGTAAGCTGCGCCCGCCTTCGTCGTCAATCAACACGCGGCGGAAGTATTGCTGAGCCGCTTCACCAAAACCTTCCAGACGATGTGCCATACACAAGGCAAACTGCTGTAGCCGGACGAAATCATTATTAGCCAGCTCAGGTTGCAATCGGACCAAGGAAGCCAGGCACTCCTGACCTTCACATGAAAGCACAGCGATTGATCCGTCTTGTGCTTTAGTCGTCAGCAGGGATAGCAATGAGCCGACGCGCTCTGGTGCCTGATGGAGCAACGCTACAAAATCCGGAGACAGAGCGTGCGACGATTCGATCAAACGCCGCAGCGGGGCGGCAATTGCAAAGTAGGCGCCCCATTGTTGAGTGGCTTCCAGTTCGCGAAGTTTGGCGGAAAGAATCTCGGGAATCGCCCGTCGCGCTGGACGCTTGTACGCAATCGCAGTATTTTTCGATGCGACTGCCGGGAATAGGGAAAGTTTGACAACCAAAAAGTCGGCCAGGCGGTCGCGCAATTCGCGCGCGTCCTTACAAGCCATATCGATGCTGTCCAGCGCGGCCACCAATGTGCCTCCCTCGTGACCGATGAGATCGACCACGCATTGCAGCAACTGTTCACATTGGGGCGCATCGAAGCGACTGGCCAAGAAGGTCAAGTATCCGACCAACATCTGTTCGTCATGCGCGCTTACAAGCGACATTTTGGCTAAGAATTCAAACAACGCGCCCTGGCGTTCTCCCGCGAGGCGTGGTTTTCCATCGTCGGCTCGTGGCAACATGCAGGCCTTTAACAAATTGAGCCAACTCGGAAAAAGCAATTCGTAGGCAAAGGCATCGGTGTACTGAGGAAGGGGTTTGAGTCCGGAGAAATAGGCGGCATCCCCAAAGATGCCGCGAATCAACGCAACAGCAGGTTGCTTGACTGTTGCGTCGTCGGAGAATCGCAACGCAACGACCGCACGCTCGAATTCCTCCAGATCCCTGCGGTCGGAATCTTTTAGCTGAGTTTCCGTTGAAACGTGGGCTGCATCACTAGGGCCGGCCTGCCCTGTGCTCCCAGCCGCTACACGGCATATGCGGTCGAGCAGTGTATAGAAGTCGACCAGTTTTGGCGGCAGCTTCGAACGCAGGTTTGCTGGAGGGAGTGAAAACGCCGGTTCAGGCTCCCCCATACAAAGTTTGCCAATTTGATAACAGCGATTTAGCAGGAAGAAATCTCGACTCACCAGCTCACCTTACCATGACAGCCGACTGATATCGTAGCCAAAGCCGCCAAGACTATCGGCACTATCTTGCACAACTTCAAAAAAAAATCCGCGTCCCCCACTACAGAGGACACGGACAGTTTACAACTTTTCGACTAGGTCAGCAGAACTAGTTGAGCATTTTCTTGATGTCGCCGATGACGGTCTCAACGTTCAAGTCTTTGGCGGAAGCAAAAGCGTGGTTAGCCACAACCTTGGCCTCGTTGGCAATGATGATTGTCAGCTCAGCCTTGGGGCTGATACCGTAATCTTCTGGGCCATTTTCGAATTCGTTGGGAACGACGAAAGGCACATGCGTAGCCTTCGATTCGGCAGCCAATTTCTTGACCGACGCAGCGGCAGCATCTTTGCTGTCACCAAGCATGTTGACGAATCCACGGAGCTGTGCTTCTTCGTTTTTCTGAAGTTGCTCGTCGAGCTGCTTAACGAGGGCAACCACCTTTGCGTCGGTGCTGCGAGTAAAGACCATCACTTGCGGACGCGAACCGTTCTTGCAGCGATAGCACAGATTGTCACCGCAAGCGACTCCATCATCCTCAGCACCAGCAGTCTTGGTTACGTAGAAGGGAGCAATGCTCTTTCCTGCGGCCAGGCCACTCTTGAGCTCTTCGGCTGCGGCAAAGCTAGGGCAAAGAAGGGCCACTGCCAGGGCAAAACTTACCAACTGTCTCATCGAATACTCCTCTAAAAGGGGAAGGGTGGAACCACGCGTGGCTTTTTATCCAGCATGGCTCTTCAAGTCGAATACTGTTTGTCCAAAGTTTCGACCGACCACCGAGGTAGATCGAACCAACAACTATGGTAGGCAGCTCAGCCGAGCTGAAAAGTCATTAGACGCGACTATTAAGCAAAATTTAGCCACAAAAAACTGTTAGAACCGACGCATTGTGAAGCAAGACACGCCCAGCCAAGAAGTTTGTCCACCCAAAAGGGCACTTCGCGAAGAACGCTGCCGACTGAGAGCAGCTGTTGGGAACCGCACTAAACTTGGACGCGGGCAAGTTCTTCAAGCAATGCTTGCGCCTGTTGCAATCCACCTGCCTTGCGGGCGAACTCGACCGCATCGGTCAAAGTGCTGCTTCCGCCGATTCGAATGGTCGCTGGTTTGCGACCAGGCTTGCGCCCTGGTTTGGGACCGCGTTTCTTGTGCGGACGCGCCTCTGAGGACGCCCCACTAGTTGTTTCCCCGCTTGCGTCCTCTGCAACGACAGCCAGCGTTCCTTGCGTCTTGAGCTTGCTACGTTGCGAGGCAAAATAACCGGATGTTATCCCGCGTTTCTCTAAGTCCTGAGCGGCTGTTCTCCAAGTCGCTTTCGGATGTTTGGCAACGTAGGCTGCGATGATGTCTGATTTGGATTTCTTTTTCGCCATGTGGAAACTCCTGTCGAAATTGGAAAACAGGAGTTTAGCGGACAATGCGCACCCTGGGTAGTCTGTGGAAAAATTGCGGCTGCGTGCTTCTGGGTTGTCGCAAAAGTGCAGAACACTGCTGTGCAGTGTTTCGAGCTCTTCCGTTTTCGCAATCTGACTAAGAAATATCAACGACGACGGTGTTGGCCAGGAGGTCGTGAATGCAGCGGCGATCTTCGCGGAAAATGAAACAGATATCGACTATCGAGTAAATTGCACCAAGACAGGGGACGGCGCTGATCAAGCCATTGCCAATCAAGCGAATCAGCAGCGCATGCACTAAGTCTGCGCGCTGGCCAGTTCTGAAATCGACGATTTGTGTCTTCATCACGCACTTGCCAATCGTCTGGCTCCGCGTGGCCAGCAGATAGATTTGAGCAGCCAGGATCAACAAGCCTCCCACCACAACTGCCAGTAATCCGACCCAGAAAATTGCGCCAGGTGCTTCCCCTTCCACACTAGGCTGTCCCACAATCATCATGACATAACCGGGGCCAGCCAATACCAACCCAACTAGGCCATCAACTAGAGCTCCGAGAAATCGCTTGCCTAAATCAGCCAGTCGCATGGAACCGCCGCCGATGGGATTAGGACCTCCAACTTGGCTGGGAGCGGCGTAGGGATTGCTTTCGTCAGACATTGTTGAAGACCTCTCTGCAAATTTGAATAGGAGACGTAGATAGGAGAAGCTGAAACCGAAAAGTTGGTACAAGCTGTGCCAGCGATTGTAACGTAATTCGATCCGCGTATTGCAACTGGCCGGTCGCAGAGAAAAATATTATCTATAGCTGCAGATTCCAGAGACCCGCGTGTACATTGCTGGAGAAGTCCGCCATCTTGATGAAGCGAGTTAGTTCCTTCTCGTCAAAAAAGTCTTTGAGCATTAAGGGCTCGGCGTCTTTTATCGCATCCCAGTACTCCTGATCATCCAACACGAAGCCGCCTTGTTCTTCGACAATGCCTTGTAGGAACTCACTCAGGGCCATTTGCTGGGAATCGCTGATCTGCAATCCGAGGCTTAAAGACTCGAGGAACTCTTGAATGCAGTGGAGCACCAGCGCATCTTTCTGCTGGTCATTCAATTGGAGTTTCAGTATCTGCCAACATAGACTATCGGTGGCTTTGTAATCTTTTTGAAGTTGATTGTTGAGTTCATAAATCGATTGCTCCGCCTCTCTGAAAGCTAGTTCATTAAGACGTGGGTTGGCAAGCAGGCGACTCGCCAAATCATTAACTTGTCGGATTGACGTCGCATTGTGTCGCGCGAACGCCGCAGCAATTTTCTCCAGTTGTTGGTCAGCTAGCTCGCATGTTTTCTGAATGCTGCCTATCGATTTCTTTGCGCGCTCGTCAAGCACGGCTTGCAGCCCAGCCACATCTTCAAAATCTTCGTACCGATCAGGTGTAACTAGCAAGAGACGTTCCCAGCGGGAATTGAACACTAGAAATTGTGGGACTGGTTGGTCCAACGGTTTCAGTCGATTCATTCGGTTTGCTTGCCACTGCTCGAGATCGTCGATATCGAACTCCTCAGGTACGAAGTCCTCCGGTCTGGCCCGCCTGCCGCTGACGAGTACCATCCTATGTTCGCTCTCTATCGGTCCGTTGTTGTCCATTTGATTCCCACCACTGCTAGAAATAATTCGTTGTATTCCATCGAGTTGAATTTTCAACTGCGAGGTCGATTGACTTCTGCCGCGGCCAGATGAAGAAACAAGCTTTCCATAAAACATCGATCTATACTTGATACTGCAACTTGACTCGTCAGCGTCAACAATCTGAATTCGAATCTCCAGCCCCGAGTCATTTAGGGATACCTTTTGATAGCCGACGTCGTTTCTGTCTAGTAAGAACCTCAGACTGGCGGTCGACTTCAAGTCGAAATTTTCGCGGAACATTCGCAACTTCTCGGCACGCTCGACCGCCCTCCGTTGGTCACCTGCGGCTTGGGAAACTGCAGTTCGAACAATGGCTTCTTCCTGACGATTCAAGTCTCGATCTGCGAGAATTATTTCAAATTCCACAACGTAGGATTGGCCGAATGCGATATTGACATGCAACAATAAAAAAAAGGCAGTGAGAATCGCTGTGCGCATGGGGCAACTCATCATTTAACGAGGCAAGAGGATAGGCAAGGCATATGACGTACGTTCATTAGACCTCTCCCGCTGCGTCACTGCAAGTTAACGCCTATCGCTCATAGCCTCGAGTGGATGCGGAGCAAGCCCAACGGTTTCCCAGACTGCATCAGCTGACGCGTTGTCCCAACCGTGCACCGGCATTGCTATCCGTGCTAATTGATCCAGTCGGGGCGGCGCGGATCGCAAGTTCGAGAAAACCATGGAACTTGAAAGCAGCCGGACTCGACTCGGAGAGTCGAGCGACGATGGTCGGCAGAAAAATGTCAGGCTGGAAAGCCTGACGTACGGGGGAGATCAGGCTGGGAGCGGATCGAGGGGTTCGTCGGGGAGAACAACTTTGGAATCGTTGACGTGGTCAACTCCCATCCATTGCGAGACGATCAAGTACAGCTGGAAAAACACGGGAACTTGGAATAATACCAAGATCGTCGAAAGCATTAGGCCAAAGGCAATACTGGTCGCCATAGGCACTAAGAATTGTGCTTGAAACGATTTCTCCATCAACATTGGAATTAAGCCTCCGATGGTGGTGAGACTGGTTAAGAATACCGGTCGCAAACGGCGACGCCCTGCTTCGACGAGCGCCTCGCGTTGGTCCATGCCGTCGCGGACGCGATGGTTGATGAAGTCGACCAAGACGATGGAATCATTGACGACCACGCCGGTGAGTGCGACCAGTCCGAAGAAGCTAAAGAGCGTGACCTCCAACCCCATAAAGGCGTGTCCCCAGACAGCACCGATGATGCCAAACGGTATGATGGCCATGATCAATAGTGGCTGGAAATAGGAACGAAACTCTACGACCAAAAGAATGTACATGGCCAGCAAGGCCAGCGCGGAACCTAGCCCCAGCGAGGATATGGATTCGAAGGTCTGCTGCTGCTGCCCTTCCCAATTCACGCTCACGTTGGGAAATTTTTTCTTGAAGTCGCCGGCAAAATAATCATTGCGAAGCGAATCGGCGATCTGCTGTGCATTGGCCTCCGTGGCATCTAAATCCGCGGTGATGGTGATCGAGCGTTGTTGATCGAGTCGATTGATTTCAGAATACCCGCGCACCACTAAGGGCTCGGCCAATTCGGTGATGGGGCGTTCAATTCCGTCGTTACCACGCACGCGAATTTCAGAGAATTGCGTCAACGAATTGCGTTCGTCGAGAGGGTAGCGGACCATGAGTTTGACTTCGTGTCTGCCGCGTTGTAGCCGCATGACCTCAGCACCATAGTAGGCATTGCGAATCGTTTCAGCCAAGTCTGCCGACGTGATGCCCATCGATTGCGCTTGATCCTTGACACGAATTTGAAACTCGAGCTTACCAGGTGTGGCGTCGTCGCGAATATCGTAGACGCCGGTAAAGGTTTCCAAGTAGGCCTTGGCATCTTCGACCGCTTGGTCCAATTCGGATTGATTGCTGGCAGGGGCGAGCAGCTTGAATTCGATGGGCTGTCCGCCAGGTCCGACACTTGCCGAATCAAAGCGAACCAGTTCGGCACCATTAAATTCACCAGCTTCCTTGCGCCACAGATTAATCAGCTCGCTGCTGGTGATGTTGCGCTCGGTCGCATCGCGGAGTTCCACAAAAACTTGTCCCACGTTACTGCCGTCTCCGCCACCGGCGGAACGCATGGGGCCCTGTGCGGAGAGTTGGCCAACTTGACGGAAAGTCAATTTGACAGGTCCATGCGTGGCTCCCCCTTCGGCCTCGATTGCCTCTCCCCTGGCTGAATCGCTTTCATATAAATCTTCGCTGACTTTGCGCGCCGCTCGCTCGATGCGCTGGGTGGCTTCATCGGCCACTCGCGCCGGAGTACCGTCAGGATAGACAACCTGCGCCAAGATTTGATTGCTATCCGTTTTAGGGAAGGGGTTAATCGGAATGTAACCCGCCTTGACGACAGCAATCGTGATAAACAGCAAAGCCAGTCCACCGCCCAATCCCAGCAGGGGATAAGTCAATAAAAACCGGAGTACAGGCATGTAAACTCGATCGCCAAAGCGATCCATCATTCCACCGCAGAACGCACTCCCTTTATTGAAAACGGCTTCAATCGGTCGCAAACCGAGTGATAACGTTTTCAAGATTTTGGCGATGACTGTATGCGGTTTTTCGTTTGGATCGTGCGAAAGGTGACAGGGAAGTGCGGTCGAGGCTTCTACCAGTGAAATGGATAGCATAGCGATGATCGCCACCGGCATGACCGCGATAAATTTCCCCATGACCCCACTGACGAAGAAGAAAGGCATGAAGGCTATGATCGTGGTCATGACCGCAGTGACTACCGACGGCAGAACTTCCACAGTGCCATCGATGGCGGCCCGTACGAAATCCTTGCCCATGTTACGGTGGGCATAAATATTCTCACCTACCACGATGGCATCGTCGACCACGATCCCTAACGCCATGAGGAAGGCAAACATGCTAAGCATATTTAGCGTTTGACCGGTGTTAAGCAGAATCGCCCCGGCCCCCAGTACGCAAATGGGAATCCCTAGCGAAACCCAAAAGGCTAAGCGGAATTCTAGAAACAGGGCTAACAGTACGAATACCATCAGCAAGCCTTGCAGACCATTATCGCGGAGCATCCGCATGCGGTCGCGAACATCGACGCTGGTATCCCCCCATACTTGCAAGCTATAGCCCGGTGGCAGGACCGCCGAGTTGACATAGTCGTGGACCGAGGAGGTGATGTTCAACAGGTCCTCATCGCTCGTGCGATCGACGCTGATAACCAATGCGGGCTGACCGTTGACCTCGTTGACTACCGATGAATCGTCGAAAGCATCGCGGACTAGGCCTATGTCGGCAACCGTCAACACGGCTCCGTTGGGTTGAGTAAGCACTGGCAGTTGCTTGAGCTCTTCGCCAATCTCACGACGATTCTTGCCGCGCAGCAGTATCTCTTGACCATCGGAACGGAGCTGACCGCCGGGCATTTCAATGTTCTCGCGGCGCAGAATCTGCGCTACCGAGGTAAGGGTTAGCCCGTGTTTGCGGAGCGTGTCCTCAGAGACTTCGACGTCAATCTGAAACGGTTTGGCGCCTTGTATATTGGCTTGGGTGACCTCTCCCAATTCCAACAGATCATCACGAATCTGCTCCGTCACCTCCCTGAGTTTCATTTCCGAATTCGGATCGGACGATCTGGGGCCGATCACCGCGACGCGTATCGCCGCTTCGCGAAACGTGATCTGCTCAACCTGCGGGTCTTCGGCGAGTTCTGGAAAGTTCGTGATGCGGTCAACTCGCGAGCGAATTTCGGTCACTATCTTCTGCACATCACGCACATTTGAATCGAGCTCTACCAGGACATAGCCACCACCCTCGCGAGCGATACTTACGATGCGTTTGATGTTGTCCAGTGCCCGAACCGCCTCTTCGACCGGTTGGCAAACCCCTTTTTCCGCATCCGCTGGCGAAGCCCCTGGATAAGGAACTTGCACCATCACGACTTCCAATTCAAATTCCGGAAAGACCTCGCGGCGCAGCCAAAAGAAACTGACCAAGCCTGTGATCAGCGTGAAGGCCACCATGACGTTGACGCCTGGTGCATTATCAACTGCCCAACGTACCAAGGACCGCATCGGTCGGGGATTCCTATATAGATTTCGCGTTCAAGAAAATTCACCAGTAACAACGAGCCCCGAATCAATCATCAATCATCAATCATCAATCATCAATCATCAATCAGCAATCATCAATCATCAATCATCAATCATCAATCATCAATCATCAAACCTCAATCATCAAACATCAAGCAGCAATCATCAAA
>JBGSNE010000047.1:0-1683 GCA_041739785.1 Pirellulaceae bacterium | reverse complement strand
AGTTCAGGTCGTGTGATATCGGCACCGATTTCACAAATGGATTTCAATCCTACTTTCCTAGAAGCATTTGGAGCGACGCCCGCTGAAGTCTGTCATGGAAAATCATTGTGGCCGGTCCTTCGTGGTGAGACGGACGAGATCACGGGTCGTCAAGCGATCATGACCGAAACCAATAACAGCTTTATGTCGTCGCCTGTTGGTGTCGACAAAACCATGGCACGAGCAGTCTGCGATGGTCGCTACTACTACATCGGGAACCTTATTCAGGAAAAGTCCGCAGGCCCGGCTGAAAAGGTCGTCTTCATCGGAAGCGGAAACGGCGAGTACGGAGATCCAGGACCTCAATACGCTAACGACTTGCACGATGAAACGATTCGGCAAAAAGATTCGCAGACGCTGCCCTACGAGCTGCTGCGTCAATTGTGCATGAGCGACGCGCCCCCAGAGGAACTCTACCACCTCGATGCCGATCCATGGGGAGTCAACAATCTTATCGACTCGCCTGAACATGCGGACGCACTTGCATGTCTGCGCCTAGAATTCAAGCGATGGCGCGAGGCGACTGGCGATGCCGACGTTCATCCAAGCAACATCGCTCGTCGCACCGAAAGGCGAATCCCGTGAGAGACTTCCTTGCATTATTGATCATTGGTTTCGCATGCGGTGGCACGGCATTTTCTAATGAACGCGCCAGGCCAAACGTGCTGATGATCGCCGTCGATGATTTGAACGACTACGTTTCGATCCTGCAAAACCATCCGGAAATCAAGACGCCGAATTTTGATCGTCTGGCGAAGCGATCGGTCAACTTCACTCGTGCGTTTTGCGCCGCTCCGATTTGCAATCCTTCGCGAGTGGCGGTGGTAACGGGGATGGCACCGCACCAAACGGGCGTTTATCAACTCGGCGATTTGATGTCAAAATCTCCACCGGCCATGGCGGCGGTGGCGCTGGAGGAAAACTTCAAACGTCATGGTTACGACACCTATCTCTCCGGCAAGTATTATCACGCCAACGAAGATCACTGGTTGCCGAAGGGTCGACTCGATGCGACTTGGACACAGAAACTGCCGCCGTTCAGCGATCACTCGCCCAAGGACGGTCCGAACAAGCTCATTGGTGGTGGTATCCTATCCATTGGTCCTGCATCCATTGGCATCGAATCGATGCCAGACACGGCCATTGTGAAGAATACGCGTGGCTGGCTTGCAGAAAAACACGACAAACCTTTCTTCATCGTCCACGGCATCAACAAGCCGCATCTATCGTTCGTCGTTCCGCAGCAATTCTTCGACATGTACCCGTTGAATTCGCTGGTACTTCCAGAGGCCGTTGGCGACGACTACGACGACATCCCTGACTCAGTGCGGACAACGTTTTTGAAACAGGGCGACTTGAAGAAGTTTGCTCAAATCCGCGAGAGCAAAGACGGATGGAAGGAAGTCATGCAGGCTTATCTTGCCAGTATCAGTTTCTGTGATTGGGTGCTGGGCGAGATCCTGGATGATCTGGAGGCAAGCGAGTATGCCCAAAACACAGTCGTGGTGCTGTGGTCCGACCACGGCTATCACATCGGCGAGAAAGAATGGTTACACAAGCGGGCCTTGTGGACACAAACAACACGTGTTCCGTTTCTGATTAGCATTCCAGGCATGACTACGGCTGGCAAGAATTGCGCGGCCC
>JBGSNE010000295.1:0-2896 GCA_041739785.1 Pirellulaceae bacterium | reverse complement strand
TGAGTCGACTCCTGCCGGCGCCTACGTAGCCTTACACCCCTCAAATTACAATCGGTAGTTAGACGCCAACCGCCTTTGGTTTCGAGCCGTAAGCGTGCTTCGACGGCTACTGCGGCTAGGCGTTAAACGAATTCTCGTGGTGTTTAGACGCAGCGATGGACTACGCGACTCGTCGACGAATCGAAGGCTTCGACTGAGGGTGCTGTTGACGTTTGGGCCGACTTTGTTCAGCGACTGCGGCAACTGAATCCATACGATGCAACCGCGGCCATTTTGCGTTATTGAGTTCACCGTGTTCTTCGGGCCTGGCAGTACCCGGAACGGGCAGGAACATGCGGAGCGGTCGCGAATGGCGGCGGGAGAGTACTTGCACATACTCGGCACCAAAAAACAGAATGGTGACACCCCAATAAAACCATAACAGCAAGGCAATAAATGAGCCAATTGCGCCGTAGGCCGTGGTATAGCGCATGCCGATCAGACAAACGCTCAGCAATTGTCTGCCTACTTCCCAGATCAGCGATACTAGTAGTCCACCGCGAAAGGCGTCGCTCCACAGCACCGGCCGTTTGGGTAGCCAACGGTACAAGCCACCGAAGGCGAGCGCGTTGAGCGTCACTGTGGTCAACGCATCGATAATGGTAACCATCACCGTTCCCGAAATATGCAAATAAGTCATCCACTCGCGGACTGCGCCAATGGCTATGTTGGCGGCCAAGATGGCGACAATCGCTAAGCCCAGCCCAGCTAAGAGCATGAAGGCCTTCAAGCGTTCTTTCAAAACGCGCACGATCACTTGCAGAATGCCACTCCTGCCAGGTGCCGGAATTCGCCAGATTTTGTCGAACGTACGTTCAAATTGATAGAAGACACCGATGGCTGCCAGCACTGCGGTGAATAGGCCAATGGGACCACCCACCACGGATTGCTCGCGCAGTTGCAGCAACACATCGCGGACTTGGACTTCCAATGTTGGCGAGCAGTGCTCAGCGACTACGGAGAGGATTTGTTGTTCCGCGTCGTGTCCCAATCGCGTATAGCGCATGGCTATGCCGACCCCCGAGGTCAACAAAAGCAACATAGGAAAAAGTGATAGTGCCAAATAATAGGCGACCGCTGCCGCCATGGACCCGCCATCATCCACTTGCCAACGCCGAAAGGCCAACATCAGCGAACTCCCTACGCTGCGGGCGTACCGCTGTCCCGAATCGGTCAGAGCGGAGGCGGACAAGTTGTCGGGTAATGGGGGCATACAAGGGAAAATTGGGGTGATGGAGTCGCAGTGGTCGAGGCCTAGGCTGTCGCTGATTGTTTCAGATCAGGCTCACCGACTCTAGTGAGAATGGGTAAACTGAAGGAGATGAAAAACTAGAAACAGCAAGTCAGGCTAGAAAGCCTGACGTACTAAATACAGATCAGGCTGGAATGCCTGACGTACCTTCACTTAGAGCTAGCAAAATGAATCTCAGCCAATCGCTCCACTCCTTGGCGAAATCGCGAAACGCGCCACAATCTTGGTGTTCGTTTTTTGTGACTATCGCATCCATCGCAGCGGCATTATTGTCCTGTCCGTCGCTGGCCGCAGGCCAATCCGCTTCCTCAACCTCGAAACAAAACGCCATGTCCGTTGCACGCGCTCCGTTCGGTAAGACCCCTGATGGGACCGCCGTTGATCTGTTTACGCTCACCAATACAGCAGGGAACGTAGTGACTCTCACCAACTATGGCGCAATCTTGGTCAGTGTCGAAGTCCCCGATCGCCAAGGTAAGAAGGCGAATGTGAATCTCGGCTTTTCCAATCTAGCGGGATATCTCGGCGGACATCCTCACTTTGGCTCGACCATCGGCCGCTTTGCCAATCGCATTGCCGCTGGCAAATTCACACTGGAAGGCGAAACTTACACGCTAGCCGTCAACAACGGCCCCAATCATTTGCATGGTGGCAAGATTGGATTCGACAAGCAGGTCTGGCAGGCTGAGGAAATACAGAATGACGCCGAGATTGGCGTTCGTTTCAAGTTGGTTAGTCCTGATGGGCAAGAGGGCTACCCAGGCAACCTTTCGGTCATCGCCGAATATACGTGGAACAACGCGAATGAACTCAAGAGTACGTTCCGAGCGACGACGGATCAGGCCACTGTCATCAATTTGACCAACCACGCGTATTGGAATTTAGCTGGTGCGGGTCATGGAAATGTGCTTGAGCACACTTTGCAGTTGCACTGTGACCAATATTTAGCGGTTGATGATACGCTGATTCCGACTGGCAAAATCGAGTCAGTGGAAGGGACGCCACTCGATTTCCGCAGGCGGCATGCGATCGGTGACAAGATCGCCGAGCTACCTGCCACGAAAGGTTACGATCATTGCTATGTGGTCAACGGCCCCGCTGGCACACTTCGAAGTTGCGGCAAAGCCACCGATCCCCACAGTGGCCGGAGCATGGAAGTTTTGACGACTCAACCGGGTGTGCAACTCTATACGGCCAATCATCTGGGAGATCCTTGGGGGGCACACGGTGCGTTTTGTTTAGAGACTCAGCACTATCCCGATTCCCCCAATCGACCGGAGTTTCCCACCACGCGTTTGAACCCCGGTGAGCAGTTCGAAGAGATCACCGTCAATCGCTTTACAGTGGATTAACTTTGCCGAGATTTTGGGAATGATCGGAGCATTGGATTAGTTGTTTAACCCAGATTTTTCATGAGCCGAGGGTCGTAAAGCCCAATGGCACTCACTTTGTGAACCTGTCCCATCGTGAACCTCAGGCGCTAGCCTCGTCATTACCCACAATTCCATCGGGTTTTAAGAGTATTTTAAATGGTTTAAGTCGCGTGCAGGTGGGTGTTTAAGTGATTGCTTGCAAACATTTTTGGTTTGACGAACTAGGCACCGT
>JBGSNE010000290.1:0-19798 GCA_041739785.1 Pirellulaceae bacterium | reverse complement strand
TAAACGAGGATGCGTGGGTGGAAGCTGTGCTGCCCCGTCGTATGGCTCACCGACCTATGGAACAAACTCCGCTCCCGCCTCTGCAAATTACGGATCGGTCAATACTTATTCGGACAGCGCGCAGGCTCACTCGGCACCGATGTCCGGTGGCTCGGGGACTCGTTCAGCTCCGATTATGCAAGGTTCAGGCTCGAGGTAGACCACGTGGTAGAACGACGACAATTTCGCAGCGCCATGTGGTTATTGGCAATAGCCGCTTGGGTGTTTAGCAACTGGAATTTGAGCGTTCCATCGCAGACGAGTGAAACCCTGCATCGAGTCCATTTTCTAGAACTACCAACCGTATATCCGCCGACCAGCCAATTTGTTTTCACGATCGCTAGTTGGCTTGCACCCGCCAATGCATCGGTGGAACTGCGTCTTCGAGTCATGAAGTCAGCGATTCTGCTATTCGATATTGCTACAGTGTTGCTTCTATGGAGGGTGCTCGTCCTGCGCCAGATGCACCCCGCCTGGACCATTTGCTATGCTTGGTCTCCGTTGGTACTGAAAGAGTTTGCCAACAGTGGCCATCTGGATGCGATCACAGTATGCCTCGCGCTGGCGTCAATCTTATGGCTGTTGTCAGGATGTGGCAGGTGGTTGAGCTTGATGCATGTACTGGTAAGCAGCGGGCTGGCTGGATTGGCCATCGGAGGGAAACTGTATCCTATTTTGCTATTCCTCTTGATCATCGTCTATTTACTGCGGCAATATGATGGTCGCAAAACGCTGTTGTGGTTGGTCGGTGCCGCGCTTTCAACAGGGCTGGCTCTCGCGCCGATGCTGTCTGCAACGCAGGCAATCCAGGCTGACGATCCATCCATTGGTCCTACTATTCAGGCCAGCTCACCACATGGGACGTCCGTCGACTCGAATGCAAGCGGACTAAGTGGATTGAGTACTTTCCTAACGCGCTGGGAAATGAATGACTTGCTGTTCATAATTGTGGAAGAGAATCTTCGGCCAGCGAATACTGTTGCCAACCAGCCACCGCTATGGTTTGCCTTCGTTCCCAACAAGACGCGGGTCGAGCTCAATGAATTCGTTGCCACGAAAATTGGGCTCGATGGTGAACGAGTCCCTTTTCTCTTGGCGAGATTCGTGACGCTGTGTGTATTTTTCCTGATCGGTTTACAACCCAGTCGGCATTGGACTCCCTCCAGAGCAAACAAAGCTGGAACAGGATTGCGGAACGACCAAATTGACGTTTCACACGATCTTTCTGATTGTCAGTATTCATTGTCTGCTTGTAGAATTTTTCTTGACTGCTTCCTTACCCCATCGCCTTCATCGTCGCGAACACCGCGACTCCAGCCATCGCCTGATTCAAACTCACTAGCGGTCGTGAAAGCCTTTGCCGGCGAGGATTTTCGGGATGCACTTCTCTACACGCAAGGTCCGTGTGTTGGATTGCTTTGCCCCAGTAAGGTGGAGGAAGTATCCCCGTTGTCGCCCCGGAGATAGTCCTGCGAATGCCTTAGCCAGTTTGGCGTCCGCATCCAAAACCCGACTGAATTCTTCCGGGAGTTCCAGCTTGTCTTTTGCTTTGAATTCAGCCTTGAGTCCGCTCTTCTCAACCTTGATGGCTTGCTTAACGTACGAAGCTACGATCGCTTTCTTGACCTGAGCATCGTCTGTGAACTCAATACGCATCGCTGACTGAGTGTTCTCGCCTTGACTTTGGAGTTTGCCGTGTGTGTCCTCCAGCAGAGCCCCCTTGAAGAACATGAGCGAGCAATGCTCTTTGAACGTCTGGATGATGGCCACGTTCTTGCCGTCCAGCACACAGCAAGGCTTCCCCCAGCAAGGACTGTGAGTGCGTTGGTTTTTTTGTTTTTGAGTGGTAGGTGACAATTATGCTTGAAACGACGACTGCTGAGTAGGCGATTGTCAGTTCGATCGGCTTTCACCCGCCCATCGCCGAGATTGTCGCAAACACAGCCACCCCATTTTCTTTGCGTCTTTTTTGCTCCGAGTGCGTCTATGTAGGGAAGGGACAAGCCTTGTCCCATCTTTTCACGAACTGGAGATCAGTACAATGGCTAATGAACAAGAGAACGAAAGGTCCAATTCTAACAAGCAGGATCAACAGTGCTGCACGTGCTGTTGCTGTTGCTGTTGTTGCTGCAACTGCTGCGGTTCGGGTTCGTGCGATTCGAATGGCAAAGAAACTGCAACGACAAAGACGGGGTGCTGTTAACCTTGAGCGACCGACTTGAAGTATCGACTGAAACGATCTGGCGTGAGCTGAGCGATCGGCTGCGCCAATTCGTTCAGTCGAGGGTGGCGTCGCACGCGGACGCGGACGACATTTTGCAACAAGTCTTTCTTCGAATTCATCAGAAGCTGGGTGACTTGAAGCAGGAAAGTCGACTTGAGTCTTGGGTGTTTCAGATCACGCGAAATGCAATCGTCGACTTCCTACGTTCAAAACCAAAATCGGATCCGGCGACAATGGAAGAATTGGCCGAACCGTCCGATACGGATAGCAACAAACTGAATTCCGAAATCGCGGGCTGCGTTGCTGCTCTGGTTGCCTGCTTGCCCGAGGACCAACGTCGTGCCGTGACAGCCTATGAACTTCATCGGATGTCTCAGCAGGACATCGCGGCTCAAGAATCTATCTCACTATCTGGCGCAAAGTCGCGAATCCAACGTGGCCGTCAGACGCTCGCGACTATTTTGCATGAGTGCTGTCGGTTCGAACTGGACCGTCGTGGAAACGTGATCGACGTGGAGAGGTTGTCCGGCTCGAGCAGCACTGCGGTGACGTGCGAGTGTAGCGTAGAGGGCTGCGATCCGTGTGGGTAGAATCCGGTCGTAGTCAGAACAGCCCAACTTTCTAGGGAGACAACGAGATGATACTTTCCGAAATCATGCTTCCGGAACTGGATGTCGAAATGGCTCGCACTCGCAAACTACTGGCGACCGTGCCGAAAGAACACCTTGATTGGAAAGCCGGTGGTTCGCTACACACGATCGGCTGGAATGCCAAATTGGCCGAGAGCGTAGGATGGATGCCGCTGATTCTCGCCCACGATGAGTTCGACATGCATCCCGTTGGTGGGAAGCCCTACGAAACGCCTTCACTTGACGATGCAGCCAAAATCGTGGCGGCGTTCGATGACAACTTGAAAGCGGCACGAGCGGCGATCGCCGAGGCGACCGATGAGCAGATGGCAGAAGAGTGGGCGATGAAAAATGCAGGTCAAACCTTGTTCACGATGACCAAAGGCGATTGTGTTCGCACTGACAACTGCCTACGTCAACGACAATAACGGTTGCCTTGTAGAAACCTGCACGCCGGTTTCTTTCCCAAATATTCACAATTGCCCGATGCGCTAAACGGGATGAAGTTTGTGTAGGCTGACCCGATTCGCTCTCCGGCGCGGGCTCAGGACTTAGTGCTGCGGCAACGTGTTGCCGGTTACTTCACGGGAGATTTGGAAGCGTCGTTCCCAGACCTGAATGCGGACGAAGGCTAACTGTTTGCTTATGGTGCAGAGCTTGGGGACACACACCGCCTAACCATTGGCGATATGTATTTCTTCACGAATTCGCCGCCACGGTCTGAGCGCGACGATCAAGCCATGTGATCGTCAAGAACAACACGCACCAGACGCCGGTCCGCAACGTCATTGCCTTGACGCTGTCGATTGCAACGGTATCGCTGGTGGCGTAAAGGCAGCCAACAAACGCGAACACAAGCAGGTTAAGTGTGAAAATCGCGGCAGCAGCGAGGCGACCCAGACGTAAACTGCGGTGTATCAAAACACCCGCCGCGATGTAAACGAAACCCATCGTTGTGTTGTAAATTAGTAGCGGCTGATAGACGACATAGCCTGGATCAATTCCCGCTAAGACGCGACCTCCGGCGAAAAGTGTCATCAAACCAAACGCGGCTGCGATGAATGCAGAACTTCGTCGAATCAGTTTTGCGACTGCTGTCTGTTCCGGTTCTTTCGCAACTTCTCTCGTCAAACTTGTCATCGTCACGCTCTCAACTCAGTTTAATCACTTTCATCAAGACGCATCGAAGCAAACCCAAGCCAAGTCACAGCAACGACTATGCAAGCCACCCGGGATCATCTTGGACAACTCGGTCTCGTTCCAGATCTTGTGGCTGAAGCGACTGTCCGTGCTGAATGAGATGACTTGAACGCCAAGCTCCTTGAGCTCGTCATAGCGAGCAGCCACGGCGTCCAATTCGGTCGGACAGACAAACGTAAAATCGCCGGCATAAAAACACATCACGACCCACTTGCCTTTGTAGTCCGATAGCTTCACCGGTCGAAATCCTCCATCGATGTAGGCGTGGGCTTCAAAGTCTGGTGCTGGCTTACCACGACTTGCTTGAGAGAACCGCCGTAGCGGCGCAGCTTTCTGTCAAGTGGCACAGCAACCATGATGCGGACGTTGCCCACGACGATGCGTTGATCGATGAAGCCAGCAATGAGAGTTTTCCGACGGGCGATCCGCCGATATTCAGCCACGCCCATGCCTAGTGGCGAATCAAATTTGGATACGGGGAACAGCGACCTTGCCGGTTGTAACGGCTATCGCGATTCACAACCAGAGAAGTAGCCTCTCCATGGAAACCGAACTCATCAAGTTTGTCGCTGCGATCTTCGTTATCACAAATCCCCTGGGTGCGGTGCCGCTATTTCTATCGCTCACGAAGGAATATACGTCGAAAGAACGACGGCGCGCTGCGTGGCTTGCTTCGATCACCGTCGTGATTGTCCTTTCAGCAAATATCCTCTTCGGTGAGTTGATCTTGAGATTCTTTGCAATCAGCATTCCAGCGTTTCAAGTCGGCGGAGGCATCATCATCTTGCTGTTGGCAATCTCGATGTTACAAGCGCGGCAATCCCCCACGCGTGAAGGACTCGGAGCCACGTCCACTATGCTAGGCATCAACCCTCGATGCCATGCTTTTCCATCATCCGGTACCGCTTGCGGCGTTCGACACCGAGCGATCGGGCGGCTTTGGACTTGTTCCCGTCTTCGCGTCGCAGGACCTCGGTGATGTGTTTGCGTTCCAGCGCGATCAAGGAACCGACCTTCGGCAATTGCGTAGTAGGCAAGCGGCCGGCGTGATCTTGCTTGTTCTTGTGACGAAACTCCTCGGGTAGGTCGCTGATTGTGATGTGTCCGTCGTCAGCGAGCACCTTGGCCCGTTCCAAGGTGTTGATGAGTTGGCGGATGTTGCCGGGCCACGAATGGGCGATCAAAGCTTGCCTCGCATCGTCGTCCAATTCGTGGTCTTTCCCTAAGAAATGATTGATTAGCAGGTCGACATCACCGTTACGCTCGCGCAGCGGCGGCAGGTCTAAGCCCAACACGTTGATGCGGTAATACAGGTCTTCGCGGAAACGGCCCTCGCCGACTTCGGTTTTTATATTGCGGTTTGTTGCAGCGACGATCCGAACGTCGACCCGGCGTTCCTTGTGTGACCCGATTCGGCGGAGTGATCCGTCTTCGAGGACGCGCAAAAGCTTCGGTTGTAACGCCAGTGGCAGTTCACCGATCTCGTCAATGAATAGTGTGCTTTTGTCGGCTACTTCAAACAGCCCTGGTTTCATTGTCGTTGCACCGGTGAACGATCCTTTCTCGTGACCGAATAGCTCACTTTCGACCAAGTTCGCTGGCAAGGCGGCACAGTTGATCGTCACCAATGGTCGGCCGGCTCGCGGACTGCCAGCGTGAATCGCCAGGGCGACCAGTTCCTTGCCGGTGCCGCTTTCGCCTTCGATCAAGACGGCCTTGTCCGTTGGAGCGACCCGGTCGATCAATCGACCGAGACGCTGCATTGGTTCTGATGTGCCGATGATTTCCGTGGTGGGCTTGGTTGATCGCGTGATGACTTCCCGTAGTTGCACGTTCTCCTTTCTCAGATTTCGCCGTTCGACTGCCGCGATGCAGCGACGTTCTAGGTCGCCCATCGGAAAAGGCTTGATTTGGAAATCGAACACTCCCAACCGCATCGACTCGACCGCGTTGTTAATCGTCCCTTTGCCGGTCAGCACGATTATTTCCGTATCGGGGTTGGATTCACGCATTCGCTGGACCAGTTCGTTACCGCATAGCCCAGGCATGTTCCAATCGAGAATCACGACGTCGAAGTCGCGTTTTGAACACTGGTCGATGCCATCTTGGCCGCTGGTCGTTTGCGAAACGTGGTGCCCCTTCTTTTCAAACCAGCGAACACACCCTTCGCTGAAGTCCACCTCGCCATCGACGAATAGAATCTCAATTGGCACGGTCATGGCGGCTTGATTTCCTGGAATTGGTTTTGTCCTGTTGTGGTAGACGAGGTTACGGGGCCTGGCCATTTGCGTTTCGACGGGAACTCGTGACCTCCGTCCGATACACTGAGAAACTATCCGGAAACTATCTCCCCTCGCCCCGCTTGCGTGGAGAGGTGGCGGGCGTATGGGTTTTTCGGATAGGATCTAAGTGTACTCATATATGCACACTTATTGTGCGAATTTGGGCAGGCAACATCCACCGAGGTGCAATAAATGTTTGATTTTTCTTGATATTGCGACACAAGTCACGCAGGCGCGGCGGTTGCTTGAGTAGATGACGCAAAGCGAATGCCACTTCATGAAACGCCAAACAGATGTCCGCCACAACCTCCGATTTGTCTTTCAACTCCCGCGAAAATCCTGACGAAATGACTGCAAAATCGACTGCTGACGAAGCATTTCAACAGTTTGCTGATGCGATGCCGTCGATGGTTTGGACTTGCTCGGCTGACGGATCGGCAAACTTCTTCAACCAGAAGTGGTGTGAGCTGACAGGGCTTTCACTGCAAGAATCACTGGGGCACGGATGGGCGCAGGCCGTCCACCCCGATGATCAACAACGCGTATTGGCAACCTGGCAAGATGCGATTCAAACACGTCACAACCACGAGATCGAATTTCGATACCGAATGGTGGATGGCTCGTACCGTTGGCACCTCGTCAAATCGATTCCAACGCTCAATGCTGATGGGACCGTGCATCACTGGCAGGGTATTTGTACGGACATCGATTCTCAGCATGAATCGCTCGAATCATCCGAAGCGATGATTCGCGCAATCGTCGACAGTGCCGTCGACGGAATCATTACGATTGATGATCGTGGAATCGTTCTGTCATGCAATCCGGCTGCCGAGCGACTGTTCGGTTACACGGTCTCTGAAATCAAGGGCCAGAATGTCAAGATGCTGATGCCATCGTCGTATGCATCCAATCACGACCGGTACGTGGCCAACTATGTGAAAACGGGGGAAAGAAAGATTATCAGCATTGGCCTTGAAGTCGAAGGCAGACGCAAAGACGGAACGTCGTTTCCAATCGAGCTTGCTGTTAGCGAATTCCGAGTCGGTGGCCGGACACACTTTGCGGGAATCATACGGGATATTAGTGTCCGCAAACGGTGGGAATGCGAGTTGCGTGGGCGTAGCCGCGTACTGGAGCGATTGGTCGAAGGTCGATCGCTCAGTGAAATCCTAAAAACGCTGCTCGAAGTCGCCAGCGAGTTGCGGCCTGGCATGATCGGCTCAATACTATTGCTCGATCAAGAGGCCGGTTGCTTGCGACACGGTGCTTCGCTCCACTTACCCGACTCCTATCGCGAAGCATGTGATGGCATGGTACCCGGACCGTCAGTTGGCTCGTGTGGGACGGCTGCGTTCACTGGCAAACGGGTGATCGTGGAAGACATCAGTACGCATCCGTTCTGGGAGAATGATCGCGACATCGCACTACGGGCGTCTTTGCGGGCCTGCTGGTCCGAACCGATTATTGCTTCATGCGGACGCGTGATTGGCACGTTCGCGATGTACTACAAGGAGAAACGCACGCCCGACGCCGCGGACCTGGAATTTGTTGGAAATGCGGCGAAACTGGCGACGGTTGCAATCGAGCGATTGTATTCTGACAACATAATGCGTCAGATGGCAGCAATCGTCGACTCTACCGATGACGCTATCATCTTGAAGAACCTTTACGGCGTGATAGAGAAATGGAATCCCGGTGCGGAACGTGTGTATGGCTATTCAGCAAAGGAAGCGGTGGGAAGGCCGATAAAATTGTTTGTTCCCGAAGACCGTATCTACGAACTCGACGCTAATGCAGAACGGCTTCGTCAGCGTGAACGGGTCGATCACTTTGAGACCATTCGGTTGACCAAAGATGGCCGGCGGATTCACGTGGCGTCAACGATCTCGCCAGTGCTGGATTCCAATGGGATTCTGTCGCACTTTGTTGAAGTTCAAAACGACATTACGCAGCGAGTGCAAGCACAGGCGGAACTGAATCGTGAACGATCGGTGCTGGACGCGATCGTGCACAGCATTCCCGATGCGATATTGCACGCCGGTCTCGATCGCAAAATATCGTTTGTCAACGAAAGTGCGTGCCGCATCTTTGGGTACGACCGCGGCGAAATGGAAGGTCAATACGGGGCGATCTTCTATGCCGATCACGACGATTTTCTTAAGCAAGGCGAACGCCGGTTCAATCTAACTGCGACACCCCAAAAAGACATCCAAGAGATCAATTGGCGACGTAAGAACGGAGAGGTGTTTGCTGGCGAACTCGTCGGCACAATCATTCGTGATTCCTACGGAAAACCGGTCGGCTATCAGGCGATCATCCGTGATGTCTCTGATCGCAAGCGGGCCGAAGCAACGATCCGAGAAAATCAACGCCAGCTTTCGACGTTGATCAACAACCTTCCCGGAGCGGCATTTCGCTGCAAGTGCGACAACGATTGGACGATGGAATTCATCAGCGATGGTTGTCAGGATTTGACGGGATTCGCTCCTGAAGAATTCATGTCCGCTACGTCAGTTGATAACCCCACGTTCCTCAGCTGGGCATCCGTGATCCTGGCTGAAGATCGAGAGAACGTCGCAATGGAGATTGGGCAAGCGGTTGCCGAGAAGCGGCCATTCCAATTGATTTATCGAGTTCGCCACCGCAATGGTGACGTTCGCTGGTTGTGGGAACAGGGCGAAGGTGTGTTGACCGAAGAGGGACAGGTTGTTGCGTTGGAGGGTTATATTTCCGACATTACCGAACTGCACGACATGCGCGACCAATTGGTGCAATCCGAACGACTCGCGGCGGTAGGGCAAATGATTTCCGCCATTGCGCACGAAAGCCGCAACGCGCTCCAACGAATCCAAGTCGGTACGGACATGCTCGAACTAGAGCTTGGCGAAGACTCCGACGTGCACGGCGATCTCCAGCGAATCAATCGAGCCAAAGAAGACCTGCTGCATCTGTTTGAAGAGCTGCGAAGTTATGCTGCTCCCCTCCAACTTGACGTGGCCGCAAAGAACCTTGCCGAGGTTTGGCATCAAGCCTGGGCCAACCTGGAAGTTTCCCGAAAGGACTGCGACGCTGTGCTGATTGAAGCAGTCGGTGAATTCGATTTAACGTGTCGTGTCGACGCGTTCCGAATCGAACAGGTGTTTCGCAATCTGATGGAGAACGCATTGGCGGCGTGCAGTGCCCCGGTTCGGATCACGGTGTCATGCGCTGAGTCCGAAATCGATGGCGAACCAGCGGTGTGCGTATCTGTCCGCGACAACGGACCGGGTTTGACAGATGAACAGAGAGTACGAATTTTCGAGGCATTCTTTACGACAAAGTCGAAGGGCACAGGATTAGGCATGGCAATTGCTGCACGAATAGTTGAAGCACACCAGGGGACAATCGCAATCGGAGACGCCAAGGAAGGCGGGGCCGAGTTCCTGATAACCTTGCCACGGGCACTTTAGTGATGCACTCCATAAGAATTGCCATCGCCGATGACGAAGAAGACATTCGTCAATATTTTCGACGACTCCTTCCAAGACTCGGCCACGAACTCGTAGGCGCGGCGGAGAATGGACGCGAGCTCGTCGAACTTTGTCAAACAACAAAACCGGACCTAGTCATCATCGACGTGATGATGCCGGAGATGTCTGGGTTGGAAGCGGCTACTGAAATCAGCGAAACACTGTCGGTACCGATCATCATCCTCTCGTCACACGAAAAGCCAAACGGCTATAGCAACACTTCCATCGTCGACTACCTGCAAAAGCCTGTAAGCATTCCCGAACTACATGCCGCAATCTACCGCGCGTGCCCCGCGCCGTAAGTTTGGTCCGACGAACCGACTTTTTATTCTCTCGCCCGCTACCCTAGAGATATAAGTTGGCGTCGGCGACACTTCGCCCGTTGCCCGGATCTGCGCGCCTGAGACATTGAACGCGCCTCAAATCCGTGGCGGAGAGGCTTCTAAACTGTGTATCTTGTGTGAAAATCTTACGTTGGCCGATTCTTGGTCATTGGCACGATGCCTGCGTTTGGATGAGATCAGACCACCACAACTCATTACAACGTAGGAACACAAGCATGCTGAATTCACTTGAGATACTCGCAATCGCAATGGCCGGCCGCGTTGGCTCGCCGCTCGCTCCACTCACCCGCGACCGCGAAAAACCCCCCGCTCCGTTCGGAGGACAACGGTTCCGAGAACACCTCGTTTTCCCAGCTCATGTCTGCGGCGTGCAGCACCACGGTTAGGCTTGATCCGAGCATGAACAGAACGGCGACGACCGGATGTAGCCATCCCAAGGCGGCGATCAGTATGCCAATCGTGTTGTAGGTGATGGCAAAAAACAATGCTCGTCTTAACCGAGAGACACTTCGCCGCGCGATGGTGATCGCGGCAGCGACGTTCCGAAGGTCTTGCCCATGCCAAACGATGTCCGATGTTTCGTGTGCGATAGCTGTTCCATCGGCGACCGAAATCGAAGCCGTGGCGCGGCTCATCGCGGTCGCGTCGTTCACGCCGTCGCCAATGAACAGCACGCTGCGTCCCGAATCGCAAAGCGTGCCAATCTGTTCGGCTTTATCGTCCGGCGACATGCCACCGATCGCATCGGCAATGCCGAGTCGCTCAACGCGCTGACCTTGGTCTCCCGAGAAAACTTTCACGTCCACACCGAGATCACGAAGCTGTCCCAAACCCTCGGCAAGCGTGTCGATCGTGGCTTCTTGGATCATTGCGGCAGCGATCAAGTCACCATCAACACGAATGGCGATTGCCTGTTGTCCAGCTTGACGGGCCTGCTCAATTTTTTGTAGAAACTCTGCGTCGCAACAGGGACGATGCAGCCGATTCAGGCGACCGACTTCGACAACGTGTTTGGAATCGCCGAGTTGCACGACGCCTCGAACGCCAACAGCGGCGATCGCTTCGCTTTTGAGGGTCGGGTAAACGTTTCCAGCGGTGTCAAGAAACACGGTAGCAATCGGATGATGCGAATGCAATTCGATCGACTTCGCCATGCCCAGAATTACATAGGTCGAAAACGACTGTTCTTCTCGGACGACTAGCTGAGCCAATTCGGGTTTCAGAACTGTTAGCGTTCCGGTCTTGTCAAAGACTACGGTATCAATGGCGGCCAGGCGTTCGATCACGTCCGCTCGTTGCACGACCATCGAACGCGAGGCCAAACGGGAGAGCGTGACCCAGATCGACACGGGAGTCGCAAAGCCGAATGCACACGGGCAAGCAATCAGCAGAACCGACAAGGCGATCATCAAGGCTGCGGACGGCCCAATCGCAACGGTCCAGACTGCAAACGTCACGATCGCAGCAGTGGCTACCAATGGCGTGAACCAGGTTGCAATCCGATCAGCTTGTGTTTGCCAGCGGCTGGGAGCTTTGCGGGCTGCATCAACGACCGATGTCACACGATCAATCAATCGTTCGTCGCCGGGCGTGGTGGCTTCGATTCGCAACGGTGCGTCGATCAAAACCGCAGACGCAAAGACTTTGTCGCCTGGTGCAACGCTACGAACATGAGGCTCTCCGGTGACAACCGCTTCACGCATGAACGCTTCTCCTTCTCGCACGATACCGTCGACCAGAATCATCGTGCCGGCTGAAACCAGAACGAGATCGCCGGGTTTGACCTCGGCAACCACGCTGCGGCGAAGTTCCCCATTGTTCTCCACCACACGACACCAGTGAGTCTTGGGCGACCAAGCGTCTAAACTCGACCACACACTTCGCTGGGTGCGTCGTTTGACCCATGACCCAAGGCAATAAATCACCAATAGGATGCTGAACACTTCAAAGTAGACCGAGCCAGTCCCACGGAAGTATCCGACCAGCGAAAAACCCATCGCTCCGATACAACCAAGCATGAATAGAAAGTCTACCGAGACCGCTTGACGGCGGAAGTTGGCGGCAAGGTTGCGTACCAGTTGGGGGGACAGCAACAAGGCGACGAGGATCGAGGAAACGAGCAGACCCGTTTGAAAGATGCCTCGTGTCTGGTCGGGAATGTCGGAAACATTCACGACTAATGTTGCTACCGTGCTGTTGCCAGCGATAAAGCCGGCGAAAATAAGAGCAATCACATCTGCCGAAAATCGACGCGATTCAGTTCGATCGGATGGTTCGCTGTTTGATTCCGGGTTTTGAAGTTCCGAGCCGCAGCAACTCATTTCGATAACTCCTTTTTCGTTTCCGATTCTTCCGCTTCCGTTTCCGCCGGTGTCGCTGCGTTTCGTTCGGGCAGTTCGATTGATTGGAGTTCGTCTGCGGAATAGGCGGACGTTCGCGCTGCTGTGGATGCGCGGACGCCTGCAATCGTAGCTTCGTCAACTGCCGCTGCAGTGTTGTTCCAATTCTGTCGGATGTAGCTCAAGACTGCGGCGACGTCGCGATCGCTGAGTTGTTTCCACGCTGGCATTTGAGCATTGAAGGTTTTGCCTTTAACTTCGATGGGGCCGCTGAGTCCGCCGAGCAGGATTCGGGCGAGAATTCGATCATCAGCGAGCACCCACTCGGACTGATTCAGCGGCGGGTACTGGCCCGCAATGCCCTCACCGTTGGCTTGGTGGCACGAGAGGCAGTTGTTATAGATGCGTTTGCCCAGCAGGATTGGGTCAATTTGCTTTTCCTACTTCTCGCCGGCCTGTGACAAATCCATCAACCGAAACGCATCGGGGCCATCGTAGACATTGGCCTGAAAATTCCCGTCGTGCTCACTCAAGTAATACCCACCCCACATTGCCAGGCCAACGAAGAACAGAAACAATGCGATTGGCACGCGCTGTTGACCTTCGGACGGCTCAAACTGTTCGCGCAGTACCGCCCTGTGAATATCCTGAATGTCGAGCGATTCAGGTTCCGGTTGTTCATAGGAGGAAAACTGTTCGCGATCGGTGGCGAGTTGTTCCCGATCCTGATTTTTTTGTCGCTCATTGCACATCCTCCAAGTCATACCTCTGCGCAAGTGATTTTAAGTAGGCGACTAACGACATCGCACGCTCGTCCGGCACGATCCAAGTCGGCTCGCTGGCGTAGGACTCAGGCAGTCGAATCAATGGTTTACCAAGCGATGGATCAGGTTCCTTGCCCGGCGCTTCGCGAAAGTCGCTCAGTGGCGCTGGATACATTGCCGTCGAGCCATCGGCGGCCATGATTTCTTTGGGCTGCATCTGATCGAACTGCATGTCGGGAATTAGGACGAGCCCAAACAGCGAGGCGATGACCGTCGCAAGAACCCCTGCCATAATCAAGGAAATGCGATTCATTCGTGAACTCCTTCAATGGCGGGTGCGGCTTGGCGTGTTGCTTCAGCTGCTTCTTTACGTGAGACGAAGAGCGTCGGTTCCACCAGCCACTCACCTTCACGGCGAAGCATCTTCCAAACCAAGATTCCAAACGCAAAGTGACCGATCGTCATTAGCGTTCCAGCGATGCTTCGCGACCAGAGATAAGGAATCATCCGGCCTACGATGTCCATGAATGGAATGTCGGGGTTGTTCATCCACATTCCCTGCAACCAGCCGCCGATGGTCAATCCGACCCAATACATCACGATCCCGGTCGCACAACACCAAAAATGCACCTTAATCAATCGACTGCTAATCCATTCACGCTCGACCAACCGCGGCATGACGTAATACATCGCTCCGAACGCCATCATGGTGAAGAACGAATAGACGCCCAAGTGAGCGTGGGCAATGGTGTAGTGAGTGAAGTGGCTGGTTTCGTTGATCGTTCGGAGCGCCTGCAACGATCCTTGCATGCTGACGGCTGTGTAAGACATTGCTCCGAAGACGACGAACCGCAATGTGGGACTGATCCGCAGTTTGGAAAAGTTGTCAACTGTTCGTACTTCGCGGGATTTCATTTGTCCGTAGCGGAACTCGCAAAGAGTTTCGGCATCCCGTATTCCGCAAGCCTTGGCGGCTTCCGCTACATTTGCGATGTCGGTAGGACACATCCTATAATCAGCCCGAGACGCTTCGACTCCATAAAGCAGAGCTTCACTTGTCAGTATCCTTTCGCGTAAGAACACATGCGATTTCGTGCATGCCTGTAGGTTGCTCCACTCGCGCTGGTCTATTCTGCTGAGTTTGTCGACATGTGTTTGGCGATATACGCGGGTTCGCCCATTCGATCAAGCAAGTCAAGTTGCAACTCCAGCCAGCTCGCATGGCCTTCTTCGTCCAAGGCGATTCGCTCAAAGAGTTGCCGTGTGCCGATGTCACGGTCTTCGTTCGCCTGCATCGATGCCGTCGTATAGAACTCGATCGCCTCTTTTTCGTCGGCGAGGTCTGATTCAAACATCTGCTTCAGCGAAGTTGCCCGAACGGGCGTCTTCTCCAGAGCCAGCGTTGGATCGCCTTTCAAAAACAGGATGCGCACCAAGTACTCTTCCGAATGCCCAAGCTCCTCCTGCAATTCTTCCCGCATCTTGGTCGCCAGCAGCCCCATGCCCCAATCGTCCAGCACGCACGCGTGAAGCTGGTATTGGTGCATGGCGCTCAGTTCCATTGCCAATGCGCGCTGGAGGTTATTGATCGTCTGTTTCTTCGACATGATTCGTACTCACTTATTTGAGAATATGAGACAGTTGATGGTTATGGAGCAATTTGATCTGCTCGGTCGTTTTGATCGCGATCGTCTGGTGTGTCGGATTCAGTTGGCTTGGAGTCGGAGTGCGGATCCACCGCACAAGAACCACTCAGTCACGTCTTGAATCCAAACTTAGGCAAAACCCAAGCGTTCAAAATGAACCATCCTGCGAGTAATGCGATCATCAGTAGTGCTTCTTTCATCGTGATTGCTCCCAATCGGTTGTTCGTAGAACGGGGCTAGACTGTTACGCACGTCCACGCAACATGCAGTGCCAGTAGAATGCGTTCAAGCGATCCACGAGCGAAGGTCTTTGAAGTGTGGTTTCCATAGCCTTTTCGTACAGTCAAAGGAATTGAGTTAAGAAGACGATTCAGCTGCTCATTGCATGCTGAGACTTCACGCTTGGCAGGCCGACACTTTTCCATGCAGCGTAGCCACCCGTCAGATTGACAACCGTCTTGAACCCAGCTGCCTGTAGGACACTTGCTGCGATTGCTGAGCGAGCACTGCTTTGGCACTGAACCACCAGCTTACTGTCTCGCGGTAGCTCGTCGAGATACCTCGGCAAACGACCGAGGAAGCGGTGCTCAGCCTGTTCGACGTGACCTCCATTCCACTCTTCCTCCGAGCGAACGTCGAGCAACTTGACTTCGCCCACTTCGATACTGTGAGCCAGATCAGCCGGAGTACCGGTCGAGTAGACTTCAGTTGCCAAGCCGCTTGATCGGATTTCGCTTGCATTGAAGGCCCCTGCGATTTCCTCTACGCCGATCTTATGCAACCGCCGGGCTGCTTCTTCGAGTTGATTGGGTTCGCAGATCAGGAAAGCCGGCCGATCGTAGTCCACCAACCATCCCGCCCATGTCGACAACATCGCCAACGGTATGTTGATCGTACCGGCAACGTGACCCTGCGCGAATGCGGGCGACGGAGTAAGGTCGACGACGGTGCCGGACTGGATGGCCTTCGCCAAACCAGCGACAGCGAGCAGGCTGTGATGATGACCTGCGCCGAGAATGCGTGGCCCTTCCTTGTTCACACGCTTCATCACCGCGAAGTACTTCGGAGCTTCCGGTTGGTCGGCCAAGATGTAACGAACAAACTGGTCTTCGTTGTTGAACTGAAGGGCGGGGTTGAACAACTTCTCATAACCAACGGTCGACGATGGAATCGCCCCCAGACCTTTACCGCAAGCACTTCCCGCTCCGTGAGCCGGCCAGACTTGCAAGTATTCGGGCAACCCCTTGAATCGCTCAGCCGACTTGAACAGATCGCGAGCACCGGGTTCCGCCGTGTCCATCAAACCGGCGGCTTCTTCGAGTAAATCTGGCCGACCGATGGAACCGACGAAGACAAAGTCTCCCGTGAAGATGCCCATCGGTTTGTTGGCACCGCCACCCTGGTCGGTCAACATGAACGAAATGCTTTCAGGCGTGTGCCCAGGTGTACGCAAGACGTCGAACCGGATTTTTCCGACCATGAAGTGATCGCCGTCGTGGACTGGCATGCTGTCGTAGCCGCCCAAGTACTGGTACTTCCACTCTGCCGGCCCTTCGTCGGATACATAGAGTTTCGCGTTGACTCGGTCGGCCAACTCGCGAGCACCCGAAACATAGTCGGCGTGAATGTGAGTCTCCGCGACGGCGACGATTTTCACGCCTTCCTTTTCTGCCATCGCAAGGTACTGCTCGATGTCGCGACCTGGATCAACGATGACCGCTTCGCCTGCCCGCTGGCATCCAACCATGTAGGATGCGTGAGCGAGCATTTCGTCATAGAAATATTTGAGCAACATGCTTCGGTTCTCCCGTGAAACGTTTTGGTTATAAAAGCAATGACTTGAAAATTACAAAGGCCGCGACTAACACAACCGCGATCGAAAACGTCTGTTGAAGTGTTTTTCCATGCAATCGCTTGGCGACCATGCCGCCCAGCCCCATGCCGGCAAAACCTCCGACCATGAATTGCAGTGTTGTTTCCAGCGACAGTTCGTTTCCCGCCGCGATTTGTGAGGCCACTCCACTGATGCTGACCAAAACGATCACGAACAACGACGTCCCAACGGCTTGATGAATCGCCATCCCGCTGAAGATCACCAGCGCCGGAACGATCACAAAACCACCACCGACTCCGAACATGCCCGCTAGCACACCGGTAATGAGCCCGGCGAACGTCAACAACCGCGCGCATCTTGAAGTCAATCGAAGTTTGCCATCGGCGTCGCGTTGGCATGCACTGCGATCTGGCCCCGGTTCGCATTCGGTAGGGCATACACCGCTCGGTAAAAGCGGATTGCAAGCCTTGGACCACATCCGCTGCGCAACCACAAACATTAGCACCGCAAACATCACTAACAGCACGTTTTCGAGAACGAGCGACGACAGATAAGAGCCGACCGGAGCACCTAACATGCCAGCCACCGCGAACAGCAAACCCGTACGCAGCTCGACCTCGCCTCGAACGATTCGCGGCACCGCACCAAACAGAGCCGTGCCACCGACCGAGGCCAGTGAGATACCAACGGCCTCGCGAGGAGCAACCGCCAATCCGTAGACCAGCAGTGGTACCGCGAAGATGCCGCCGCCCCCACCGGTGAGTCCCAGTGCGAAACCGACGATGCAGCCGAACAGGATGGCTAGGCCGAACATGAGCCTCCGTCCTGGCATTGATTCCAAGGCATCCCGGCGATGGTCGACGCCATCGGGCAAAAACCAGTTGCGCCGGCAAACATTAGCCCGGCACCGACAAAGGCCGACAGTCCAACGAAGTACGGATGAACGAAGAATGCCAACACAACACCGAACAAGATCAAGAAGCCAGCCGTCATTTGCACTTGCTGCACCAGCGGAAACGACCTCTTGCCGCGGACCACCGGCAAACCCGCCTTGTCCCAGGCAGTCGTGCCACCTTCGACGTTGACGACGTTTTCAAAACCGGCGTCCATAAACTTCTTGCAGGCTTGGGCCGAGCGATTGCCGCTGCGACAGATCACATACAACGGCTGATTGGCCGACCCGTTCTTCGACGCCATTACAGCGTTGGGATCGAGCGAGTCCAGAGGCACGTTGTATGCGCACTCGGCATGAACCTCGCGAAACTCCGTCGGCATCCGAACATCAATGACGTCAATATGCGTCCTGCTCTGTTCATCCGCCAATCGCTTCACATCAATCGTTTGCATCAGAATCTCCCATAGTGGTGCGACTACGTGTCGCTAGATCGTAATCTAGTTAGTCGACGATATGTCAGCTCAAAAAAAGGCGGTCGTTTCGGCCGCCTGCAACTCGCGTTAGCAGTCCTTGGATTTGGCCTTCAAAAAACGCCCTTCAATGCAGTTCATCAATCCTGCCAAATGCGATTCCGCGATTTGGTAGAACACCTTACGGCCTTCCCGCTCACTGGCCAAAAAGCCACACCGCTGAAGCAGTCGCAGATTTTCCGACGCCACGTTGTCGGGAACTTCGCAGTCCTTCGCGATCTCGCCAACCGTGTACCGACCGTGCAGCAATAGCTGGACCATTCGCAAACGAACGGGATGAGCCAGAGTTTTCAAGCACTCCGCCGCCTCGTAAAAGTCCCGGACGCTACCCGGCGGCTTCGCTTGTTTATTCGATTTCGTAGTAGTCATGACATTCCCCAAGGTTCGATATATACAATATATCGTCACATAGAGATATGTCAATGCAGTGAATTGGGTTTTTTTATGGTGGCGTTTTGTTTCATTCGAGTAGAATCGTTGAACTGGATCAGCGGTTTGAGGATTCCGTCTTCTTTGGTTTCCATCATTTTCAACGCCTAGTCGACTTCATTAAGCGCGAACTTATGTGTTGTCAACGCTCCGGACTGGCGTGACACTTCTTTACCACCGTTGAATAGAATCATCGTCGGAATGCCAGTGATCGTGAACTGAGATGCTGTCACCGGCGAAGCCTCTATATTCAGTTTGGCCAGGATGATGTTTGGTGAAAGATGCACGGCGGCTTCTGCGAATGCCGGAGCCATCATGCGACAGGGACCACACCAAGGTGCCCCGACGTCAGCATCCTCCCAGAACATCGCTTGAGTTCCGTTGCCGTGGTGCACGTCAAAGTCAACGATCAGTACACGCTCAAGGCCAAACTCTCGAGTTGCAACACGAGCACCGACTGCGATGTTGTTGAATAAACAGAATCCCATCGCATGATCGGGCATGGCATGGTGGCCCGGTGGACGAACGAGACAAAAGGCGGTTCTGTCTTCGCCGACAACCACTCGTTCCACCGCATCGCAAACGGCACCAACCGCCATTCGTGCGACTTCGTAGGACTTCTCGCTGACAGACGTGTCTTCTTCGATGTATCCGCCACCGCCAGCGGCAAACTGCTCAACCGAATCAACATATTGGCGGCTGTGCACGTAGCAAAGCCGCTCGACGGAAGCAGCATCCCACCCAGGCCGCTTACAGCTCGTATCCAGAGCGACAAAGTTTAGGTGCCGCACTACCGCGAGAATGCGTCCACCATTCTCCGGATGATCGCCCGTGTCGTGTTCCTGAAAGACGGGATCGTAGTAAAGCAGTGTCATGCGGCTCTTTCTCGGCGAAGTCCATTGGGATTTAGCAGCGGTTCCTTTTTGATTTCGATTATGAGCAAACCATGCGCCTCCTGCTGAATTGCCCGCGTAATTGCAATCAGGATGCTCTCACGAATGGCACGTAGTTCTACGTAAGTCGTTTGAGCATTTCGCGTTTGAGCACGTTCCTCGGCTTCATCATTCGATCGTATTTCTTCTGCCGCCGCTTTCTCTGCCGTGGCTCGAAGCGATCCGGTCGGTCGGCGACTCG
>JBGSNE010000250.1:0-1601 GCA_041739785.1 Pirellulaceae bacterium | reverse complement strand
GTCTTGCCAGCAAGCGACCGCATTCGCGGTCGCTTGCTGGCAAGACGGAAAAATACTTCCATGACCTGGGATTTGCATCTCAGGCTATTGAATGCCGTGCCTTCGGCACTAGTTAGCGCAACTTCAAAATTGGCGCGTCGAGCTGTCATTTCAATGATCTTCGCCAGAGAAATTTGACGCGATGAGCTACTTCACTTTGCCCTTGCCTGATTCCTCAAACTGTCGATCCAGTTCAGTGGGGCGTGATTTTTCAAACTGACCCAGCACGGACAAAAGTTTTGTTTTGGCGGCGAGTCCGTCACCTGTAAGTGAACTGGAATTCAGATTCTGCTTTTCTAGCGGGTCGAGGTTGAGATCGTAAAACTCACCAGTGCGGTAAAGTTTAAAGCGCTGGTCGAAGGCATACTCCTTCACGGTTAAGTCCAGTTTTTGGCGCGGTGAGTACCAGGTGTAGAGCCACTCGCGAGGTGTGCTTGGTTGGTCATGTAACTGCGGCAGAAAGCTGACGCCATCTACATTTTTGGGAACGCCGATTCCGGCGGCGGCACAAATCGTAGGCAGGAAATCAGTGCTGCTCACTAGATCAGCGCATACACGTCCACTCTCTTTTATTACTGCAGGCCAACTGACGATCAGTGGAACATGGGTGCCGTGTGCAGTGGTCGATCCCTTGCCACCTTTGTAGTCCTTCCCTTGAAAGCGGCTGGTGATCGTCCCGAGAGTCCCATTGTCGCCGAGGAAGATGATCAGCGTATTGTCGCGGATGCCGAGCTCATCCAATTTATCGACGATCCGCCCAACCATCTTGTCGGTGTATGTGGTCATTTCGGCAAAATGTTTGACCGCTTGCTGTACCTTTTCGCTGCTGATCGTCGGATCCCAATCGGGACTGTCGGGCGTGGGCTGGAACGGTGAATGAGTCAAGATCATGGGGTAGTACAGAAAGAAGGGCTGAGCCTTGTGCTTGCTGATAAACTCGAGTGCAAAATTGTTGATCAGTTCCGGGCCGTACTCGCCCATCGTGTAGTCTTGTTCGACAGCGTTGTGCTCCAAGCCAGGATTGGCATAGCGAGGTGGACGACGAGTGTGCTGCCATAGTAGGGCCTCGTCGAAGCCAAAGTGCTGAGGCGCATCGGGCTCATGACCAAGCTGCCATTTGCCGCAAATGCCAGTTGCGTAGCCAGCTTGTTTGAAGAGCTGGCCAAAGGTTGTCTCCGTCCGTGGCAGAGTGCCGAAGTTGAGGTAGTTGTGGATGTTGTAGCGGCCAGTCATCAATTGCACACGGGTTGGAGTGCATAGGGGCTGCACATGACAATTCTCGAAACGCACTCCACTGGCCGCCAGAGAATCGATGTTGGGCGTTTGATAGGACTCGCCACCATTGGCCGCGATGCACTCGTAGCCAAAGTCATCGACCATGATCAGAATCACATTCGGCTGTTCCGCTGAATGCAATGTTGTCGGATTGTCAAAGGACGCCAAGAGAAATAGCAGCGCGGAAAGTTTGCGGATCAATTTCATGGCTAGATGGTTCCGGTTGGTGCGATTAGTGACGACTAAACAATCACTGTCGTAGCGGAAGTCGCCAAGACTTTCGGCGG
>JBGSNE010000214.1:0-204892 GCA_041739785.1 Pirellulaceae bacterium | reverse complement strand
AAAACAGTTGTTTGCCCTCCCCGCTAGGTTCGTAGAACTCACCTATCGACCCTCCCGCGAAAACATGCACTCTTGATAGCGAGCTTGGGCGCGCGGGAGGGTAAAAAGCCCTGTCAGTACCGGCGATCAGCGAGAAGTGTCGATAAAACAGAGAATTCTCTATTGTGTCCGTTCGCTCCTGTTCCGTAGCGAGTGCACCGATAATTCTTGAAGGTAACTAGCGCCGCTTCTAAAACCGTGAACAATCACTCAATGTGCTACCTCATAGAACTACAGTTCCATGAAGCGGACGCAAACGGGCTTGGAGATTTGTACGCTCGAACCGGTGGGCGTCAATTTGCCCGTGGTGGCATCGATACGAAATACGATCACATTGCCACCCGATTGATTGGCGACCAGCATGTATCGACCGGTGGGCTCGATGGCGAAATTACGTGGCGTCTTGATCCCTTCGCTTTGATGGCCGACTGCGGTTAGTTTGTGCGTTTCGGAATCGATCGAAAATATGGCAATCGAATTGTAGGGATCGCGGTTGGAAACGTAGACGAACTTGCCACTAGGATGGACCACTGTTTCAGCAGTGCTGCCACCTGTGCGTTGGACATCCGCTGGCAAAGTCGACAGCACCTGTCGTTGTGTCAGTGTCCCTTGGTTCGCATCATAATCACAGGCAATAAGGGTCAGGTCGCTTTCGCCGTTGATATAGGCGCGCGTCCCATCGCCAGACCAAGCGAAATGTCGTGGGCCAGCTCCTGCGGGTGTGTTGAAGACACTGTGGGGCGCGAGCGTGCCTTGGCTGGCATCGAAGGCGTAGGTGATGACTTGGTCCAAGCCCAAATCGCAACACAAGGCAAACTTATTGGCTCGATCCAAGTGGATGGAATGTCCACGTGTCTTCGCCCCTTGATGCTGCTGGAAGGACGAGCGCGCGCTGAGCTTACCGTCGGCCTCAAGCGGAATGCACAAGCAACTGCCACCAGCGTAGTTGGCTGCCAGCACGTTTTTCCCAGTGGGGTCGACTATCAAATGGCAAGGTGCTCCACCCTGTGATGGTTGAGAATTGAGAACAGTTAACTTGCCCGTGGTTTGATCGATCGCGAAAGAGCTGAGCATCGCTTCGGATTCGTTCACCGCGTACAGAAACTTTTTATTGGGATGAATTGCCAGGAAGGAAGGGTTGATCGATTCACCAGCCAGCGTCGCAGCCGAAAGCGAGCCGTCGTTGAGGTTCAATTCGCACTGGTAAATGCCTTGACTCCCGCTGTCGGTATAAGTCCCCAGATAAACGCGAAATTTGTCCTGCGAATGCGCAGGTTTGGCAGTGAACACAACTAACGCAACTGCTACGCAGAGATAATGACGCCATGGCATGGGAGGAAACTCCGTGAAAAAGGGAACTATAAGCATCGGGGTTGAGTCGATGCATCAACCCCGAGCGTCAGCCAGCCGTTGACGCACGTGTTGGGGCATTGCACTACCTAAGCCAAAGTCAAGTGACGTATCGCTTTCCCATTATAGCTCGGCGATTCTCACCGAGCGAGCTCCTGAGGATTAGTCAACGTTCAATCCCAATACCGTTTATTTAATGAGCGCAGTCTTGATTTTCGAGCTTTCCCGGTTTGATACTTCCTGACTCCAACGTGGCCGTCGCCTACGCAGGCTGTGACTAACGTTCGTGAGACTCTCTGCTTAGTTGTATTTTTCGCGATTGGCCAATCGAACGCAGGGCGACAGCCTGCTCCGGCTCGGCGTTAAACGAATTCCGTCCTGGAAAATGAAAGCGGTGATGAATCCCCGCAGTCCAAGGTGGGTCAGGCAATGATGTCGTACAAGCAGTTGCCGCCGATGACCAAGGGGCGATTGTTGCGATCGTAGATTTCGGTTTGAGGATCAATCCCGACCAGCTGAAAAATGGTGGCTGCCAGATCTTCCGGCCGAACCGGTTTTTCGGCTGGGTACTTAGCGCGTTCATCCGATGCGCCATATACATAACCTCCTTTTACCCCGCCCCCTGCCAACAAAGCCGTGTAACATTGTGGCCAATGATCGCGACTTTCGTTCTTATTGATTTCGGGGGTCCGTCCAAACTCTCCCATCCATACCACTAGCGTTTCGTCGAGCAAACCACGAGCTTCCAAATCGTCCAACAAAGTTGGGAGAGTCTGGTCAGTGATGGGCAACTGATATTTGTCGACAATGTTGTACATGCGCGTATCATCAAAGCCGTGAGTATCCCAGCCACCTTCGTTCACTCTGCGCCCACCAATGCTGCTGGAAAAATAGACCGTGGTGAACTTGACTCCCGCTTCGACTAGCCGTCGAGCGAGCAGACAACTCTGTCCGTACGTGGTTCGCCCATAGCGATCGCGCACTTCGATAGGCTCGGCTGACAAATCGAAGGCCTGACGCACATTGTCTGACGTCAACATGGAGATCGCTCGCTGGTAATACTCGTCAAAACCTTGCGCGACGTCGGAATACTCCATTAACCGAACTTGTTGGTCAACCAATTGCTGCAACTCACGGCGACGCTGCAGCCGATCGACGCTTAGCCCAGCAGGGAGACTCAATTCGGGCAAGTTAAAATTCGGTTCGTTAGGGTCTTCCAGAAACAACAGTGGGTCGTGCTGCTTGCCAAGAAAGCTGGCATGTTGGGCTGGGACAATGGAACCATCTCGAATTACGTGTGGGTAGGCCACAAACGTAGGCATGCCGTTGGTGTTGGGAGCGAGTCGATCGACGACGCTACCGTAGGCGGGGAACAGATCGAGCGAATCGCGCAGACGTTGATCGTCGGTCGGCGGCGCATGCCCGCTCAGGGCATAGTAACCCGCAGAGGCATGGTTTTTCATGGTGTGCGTCATGGTGCGAATGAGCGTGCAGTGATGCATACGTTTGGCCATCTGGGGCAACAGCTCACACACTTGAATCCCATCAGCGCTCGATGAAATCGGACGATAGGGGCTGCGCACAGTGGAGGGGGCATCCGGCTTCATATCGAAAGTGTCGAGCTGGCTTGGCCCACCCCACTGAAACAGGAAAATCACTGACTTGGCGCGCGGTGCGATACTGGCCGTGCTGCTCGCGGCCCGCTCTGCACCTTGAAGCAGTTTGGGCATCGTCAACCCCAGCAGCCCTGCCCCGCCGACGCGAAGCATGGAACGACGATGAAATTCTGGGCAATGCATAGGTGACTCACTATCTGCGGAATAAGAATTCTTTGGCGTTCATCAAGGCCCAGGCGATATCCTCTATGGCAGCAGGTCGATCGTCGCCATAACGTCGCAATAGGGCGAGCGCTGCTGTGAGCTCCACATCGGTGGGAGGTCTTGAGAGAGCTGTCCAGTAAAGTTGATCGATCATGGCGGAATCCGATTCGCCAGAAGCGGACAAGCGTTCGAGCCGTCCACCGGACGCAGCTAAACGTGCATTCAATCCAGCGCCAACTAACACGAAGACCTGTTTCAAAGTGGTTTCGTTGGAGCGTTCGCAATCGCAGGCCATGATCCGCTCTGGTTTGCCAAAGGTGCTCAAAAATCGGTCGCCCGGTAGCGGCGGTGATTTGCGTGGCGAGACGCGATGCACTCCAGGAATTTGCACCGCTCGGACCCCCTGCGGAAATCCTACAAACTCCGCCGGCAGGTCAAGCAGGTCGCTTTGCATATCCAGCATAACTTCGGCAGGATGGCGCCGGACATAATTGCGAGAAAAAGACGTTTCGTCGTTGATATTGGTTTCGTCTGGCTCCGAAGATAGCTGATAGGTGCGCGAGTTCATGATCGTGCGGGCCAAAGTTCGCAAGTCAAAACCACTTTGTACAAAATGGGCTGACAGCGCATCTAACAAAGGCGGATTGCTGGCAGGATTGGTAACCCGAAAATCATCGATCGGATCGACCAAGCCGCGGCCCATCAAGTGATACCAGATGAAATTCGTTTGTGAATCGGCAAACAATGCATTGTTCGGTTCGGTCAGCCAAATTGCCAACGACTCCAATCGATTTTCTTTTTGCTTGGCTGCCAACTTGGGCCCACCCAAAAACTTGGGGACAGCGATTTCCCCCGTGGTTGGATTGTGGACTTCGTCTTGTTTGGAAACCAACACAATTTGTTCCCCGACAAATTCGTTCTTATCGAGTTTGTCGGTGCGTTGGTTTTCGCCGAGTTCGTAATCGATCTGTGAAAACACTGACGACCATTGGTAATAATCTTCCTGAGTCCAATGGTCGAACGGGTGGTTGTGGCATTTGGCACATTGCAGACGAGTTCCCAGAAAAAGCCGTGCGGTCGTTTCGCCGCGCGTGGATGCGTCGCGATTCGCGCGATAGTAGTTGGCCGCCGGCTGTGTGTAAGTACTTCCAATTCCTGTGACTAAGTCGCGCACGAATTCATCCACGGGTCGAGCAAGTCGAATCCGCTCACGGATCCAAGCATGAAAATTCTCGACGCCAGTTGGGTCCAAAACTTTCTCTTCAGCCCGCAATACATCGGCCCATTTCAGTGCCCAATAGTCAGCGAACTCAGGCTGCGCTAGCAGATCGTCAATTAATTCAGCCCGCTTGTTTGGACGATCATCGAAACCAAAATTCCGTGCTTCATCAGCAGTGGGAGCGCGTCCTAGGGCGTCCACGAATGCGCGTCTCACAAATACACCGTCATCGCACAGCGGGGACGGATTGATCCGCAAGCGTTTTAGTTTGGCAAAGACGTGTGTGTCGACAAAGTTGTGCTCGACGGGTTCCGACCAACGAAACTCTGGCCGCGCCTCTGCAAAGGCGATGGGTATCGGGAGCTGTTCCTGTAGGTAACGGACGATAAGTGTCGTCTCTCCGAATTTCTGGCGTGTGACAACTCCCTCTGTACCGACGCTGGCCGACAGGTTGGAGAGTTCGTAGCATGCGAGATGCGTTACGTCGCGCGTCGATCCATCGGAGAAGTGCGCCGTGACCTGCACTTGCAATTGCTCCTGGGGTGCGAAAACGATGGCTTGGCTGGGTAGCACTTCCAAGCGCACCAGTTTCCGCTCGGTTGCTTGGGCCGGCCGCGCTCCTCCGGCAATCCAATCCCGGAGGATTTCGTATTCCTCCGAGTCGACCGCAAAGCGACTGCCGCCGCCGTGGGCAATCGTCCCTGTTGCTTTGGCTAACAGCAAACTGCTTGCTGGAGCGCTACAATTGATACGACGCCCGCGTGAGGCAACAGCCAACGAATGAAAATCGAAATCAGCACTCTGACCGCGCAGCGACAGTTTCAATCCCCCTTTGCCATTTAGATTTCCATGGCATGTCCCCGCATTGCACCCCGCCTTGGAGAGTATTGCTTCGACATCGACAGAGAATTCCGGTTTCCCAGCCCCCGCGCTCTGCGGCCATAGCAGGAGAACGAATCCTAGTAGTATGCGATTCATATCGAGACGGTCGCTGCGCATGGTTGGGAGCTCACAACGCTGTGTTGGTCGCTAGGGAGGCGGGAGGGGGATAACGGAGGGTAGGAAACGGAGAGACGGTTGGCGGTGACTTCATTGTAACCGTTCATGGGGCTGATAAGTTGAACGGCCATTATCTAATCATCATTTTAATCCGGCTGGGTAACGAATCACGGACGCTTTTCCAGCGAGGCTGCCAATTTTTGTCTCGAAGCATACCCACGTAACGAAAAAAACACTCTGCGAATACCACCAGACCAACGCTTTATCCGTGCTCCGGCCTGGCCATCCGTGTCGGACACCTTTTCCCAACGCCAGCGCAATAGAGTGCAAGTAGTACAACTGTGAGCCCACAGTCGCACTCGACAAGTGCGACCCACGGAAGAGTTAGGGTCGGATCGGCAAATTCTTAAGCAGGTAATCGGTCATCAACTGACGCAAATGCCGAGTTGTATTCTGGCGTTCGCGAATGGCGTGCGTGCGATTGGGATACGACATCAGGCTGAACTGCTTGTTGTGAGCGATCAACTCGTCAATCAACATCTCCGTGGTCTGGTAGTGACAGTTGTCGTCTCCGGTACCGTGAATTAACAGCAGTTTCCCTTCTAATTGATGGGCAAAGTTGATGGGGGAGCCTTGTCGAAACCCCTCGACATTCAGCTCAGGCAGGCTCATGTAACGTTCCTGATAGATCGTATCGTAGTAGCGTTGGTTGGGTACAGGTGCCACGGCAATCGCGGTTTTATACAGATCGGGGTATTTAAAAATCGCGTGCAGCGTGGACGAGCCACCTCCACTCCATCCCCATACACCAATTTGTCCAGCGTCGATGTAGGGACGCTCTTTGATCGCAGCCCGCACAGCCGCCGCTTGGTCTTGTGGCGGAATGACTCCGATCTGTTGGTAGATGCTCTTGCGCCATGCGCGACCACGGGGGGCTTTGGTACCGCGATTGTCAAAGCTCATCACCACATAACCTTGTTGCGCCAGCATCAGATGCCACAGGTAGGAACTTCCCTCCCAGCGATTGATCACAGTGGACCCCGCCGGTTCACCGTAGACATATACCAGCAATGGATACTTGGTCTCTGGCCGTACTTCGGGAGGAAGAATGCACCATCCGTCGAGCACGACTCCATCACCGATATCCACCTGAAAGAATTCGGTGGGGCGATGCTCGAGCGCTGCAAACTTGGCCGCCAATTCGGAGTTGTCTTCTAGTGTGCGGAGCACAGTATGCTCGGGCAAGGAAATTAAATCGACCACCGGTGGCTGGTTGGACGCGGAATGCGTGTGAATCGCATGTTTCCCGTCGGGTGAAATGGAGTACTGATGTGTGGCCGCATTCCCAGCAGGAGTCACGCGAGCCAATCCGGTACCATCAAGCTTCACGCGATACAAGTAACGCTCCGTCGCCGCGTTGGGTGACGCGATGAAGTAGAGACAACCACCGGGCTCATCAACATGCAACAACTCGACCACGTCGAATGGCCCAGGTGTCACCAGCCGCGCTTCACCGCTTTCCAACGATACAACATAGATGTGACGCCAGCCATCGCGATCGCTGATCCAAGTGAAGTGTTTACCGTCGTCAAACCAAAACAATTCATCATGGACATCGACCCACGCTTCGTCCGTTTCCGTCAGCACCGCCCGCAGGTTGTTTCCCTCCGCCACAAATAGTCGATTCGTATTTTGCAAGCGGTTCAGCTGCTGAATCAACAACCGCGTTCCACTGGTCTCCCCCTCCCGTACGTCAGGCTTTCCAGCCTGAACCTCCCTCTCCCCCGCCTCAGGCACAAACATCATCCTCGGCACATAATGTTCACTGGGATCTCCGGGCAATTCGACCCAACGTGTTTCCGCAGTAGAACAATCGACAACTCCCACACGGCAACTGGCATTCCGCTGGCCGACTTTGGGGTAGGCATACCACATCACCGTGGGATACAGCGAATCGGTATTGTTGACTAGCGGGAACTTGGGAACCGCTTCGGTATTCAGCTGCCAATAGGCGATGGATTTCCCGTCAGGACTCCACTGAAACGCATCCCGCAATCCCAACTCTTCTTCGTAGACCCAATCGGTGGTTCCATTGATCACATCGTCGGAGTCCGAGAAAGTTAGCTGTCGAATAGCATGGTCACGCACATCTTCGATATAGATATCTCGCTCGCGGACGAATGCCACGTAGTCGTTGGTAGGTGACAATTTGGCGAACATCATCGTTGCTGGAGGTGCCTCACCACCCAACTTCCGCAGCTGTCGACTCGTACGATCCAATAGCCAATAGTCGCCTCGAGTGTTATTTCGCCACACTCGCTGGGAGTTGGTATAAATCAAGACCAAATTGAGATTCGTTGACCACTGATACTCTTCGACAATCAGTGGCGCTGTTTCGCCAGGTGGAGTCAATTCGCTGGCGGCAACCATTACGGACGAGGTACCGTCCATTTCGTGGCGGACAATATCTTTGCCTGCGTTTCCTGATTTGGACGCTTCCACAGTCGTATACGCTGCGAGCGAGTCGGCCGAGTGTGGCAACCACTGCGCCGAAACCGATTTGGCGTCAAACTCATGGCCACCGTAAATCCGGTCGACGGACAGCTGCGACGGATTTTTTTCAACCGCTGTTCCCTGGGTCCTATCATCGGCCTGACTGATGGTTGCTCCGACAAACATCAACACAGAATAGACCAGCCAGCCTCCGGTAAGTCTTCGGTGGGACTTGATCGCTTCGAGAACGTTAAAAAGTGTCATCATTATGAAAATCTGTTTCCAACTAGGCATCGGCCGGACAAGAGTTATTGAGTGTGATCAAAGTGCACAGTCAAATCAACCTTCGGTAAATCACCGGCTCATTCTCAGCGAACATTATTTGCACCAAGCATTAGAACAACTTAAGTGCAACATGAGAACCAACGATTGAACTGGCCGTAATCGGCGGAGGAGTAGTTCGCATTGGAGCGGATCCTGGGCTGTGCCTGCCCCCCACATCGCCCGACCAAAGCACTGAATTTGGGACGAGTTCAGGATACTAGGCTCTGTTTGAAAACCCGTAGCTACGCTCGCCAGAGCGTGGTTTGGTCCGCGGTCTGGCGACCGCAGCTACGCGGATTCCAACCTTTCAAACAGAGCCTAGAAGGACCATCGCGCCAGATTGACACTCGAATGCGAACTTCCTGCTATTTCTAAGCGATTCCCAAAGTTGCCCCGCAACAGTAGGTCCCTGCGAGCGACAACAGACTGGTGTGCTCCGCTGGCTGCATGCCTGCGAGCACAGTCAATCACTGTTGGCAAACTTACTTATCGTTCCCGGCGATATCCGGGATCGAGCATTGGAGTTGATCTCATGCAATGGCTCATTCAAGGCGACGTCCTACCGGTAGTTTCTAGTACACAGATCTTGCTTCGACGGCATCGGCCCCAAAGTCTGATTAATACCGATGGCAACTTCGGCTCAAAAACCGCCGCTGCGGTACAAGCATTTCAAGGACATCATTCCCTAGGGAAAGATGCTATCATTGGCGAAAAGACTTGGGGCGCACTCACGACCGTAAGCGGACTGCAGACTATCGACGTAGTGGATGGAACCGATCCATCCCTGATCGCACTGGAAGTTACGGACATTCGCAAGGGTGGAGGCGACCCCATTGTGATGTTCGGCATGTCCAATGGCATCGCCGTTATGATGCAAGAAATCAGGAGGCGCGCGAGGAACGGAAATGTCATGCTGCTGCGAATCCATGGTCATGGCAATAACGGACTGCAGAATGTCAGCGGTGGCGAGATCAATGGTGCCCCGCACCTAGCCGCGATTTCCAATAGCAATTTTCACCAAATCGAATCGCACCTGCAGTCTATCCGGCAAATCTTCGTCGGTTTCGGTTCCGTTCAGTTGCTGGGCTGTGACGTCGGGGGAGGCACTGGAAATCAGCTCATCCAACGCTTGGCGATGACCTGGGGCGTACCGGTCACCGCCGGGGTCCACACGCAGTTCGGCGGAGGCAAAAAGACCTTCCGCTTCGAAGGCCAAACGGTCACCGGATTCCCAGGCGGTCACACGCTGAAGACTTGGTCGAGCGATGTTCAAGCCCGCTTTGGAAATCAATCCGCCGCAGCTTGAGACCAAACCACTGATGTGCATACGAGAGCCCTTGTAGCCCGTAACTTGCAGCGCATCGCCAACGGCAGAAGGTGGCGATGCCCTTGCACCGTTTCGTTGCAGCCTCCTTCGGGCTTGCCCCCCAAACTGTCCGCGTTAGTCAAATCCGGCTTGACTAACTACTACTACACTAGTAGACATACTACTACAGTAGTAGAAGAATAGTACTGGTCTGAAATCGGGGGCAACGTTAGATGATGTCTACCTGCGGCGGGTACGTGCTAACGTATTTAATTCATTCGACGTGATTGCTCTCGATCTGCTGGATTGCCACGTTGATTGTCAATCGTCAGTTTCATGCCTTTCACAGCCAGGCCTGGAATACCTATAGCAATGATCCGATGTCTCCGTCATTGACCTTGGTAGGGCGTCAAAGGATCCAAGTGAAAGCTCAACCGCTAAATCGAACCGACAGTCGGTGCGGGAAGGCGCGAACCGGTGGGTGACAGCTAACTTTCTGTGTTGTGTCGACTTGGAGGAAATCTAAAGCGGGGATAAATCACGCACTCCAAAGTTGCCGCACTCGAATAGTAGGCTCGCAACGAGCACCGCGCTGTTGCGGCAGGTCGAAACCGAAGAGTTAGGGCTAAACCTCAGTCACAGATTCTTCGACGCAATCATCTGCTTTCCGGGGCCGCGAAAGATGAGTTTAATGGGGGACCGGTCAAGTTGTAATGGACGGGACCGGCAAGCGCTGCTACAACTCGTCGTCGACGAAGTAGCAGCAAGGGAAGGGAGTAAGTGGCGATTCTATCGGAAACCGATGCATGAGAACGCAATAAAGTAGAAGTTGACCACACCGTAATTACGCCGAGAATAAGCGTTTTAGAATTTGGCAATTTGTGAGTCTGGGTGATCGGTCTGCCAAAGCGTAGAGAAAACTTTCGAAAAATGGGAGGCCCACTGAATATATCCCGCTTTTTCCGCTCGCCATAAGTTGTCCGTTCTCGTTGCGCCTCGCGCCGTCTGTTACGAGATTATACGTATGGGCTTTGAGCCATGCGTGCCCTCCCACATGAACTGTGTACCAGTACTGAGCGGCCCAACAAGCTGCCTCCATCCTAGCCTTGACAGCGGGTTTTAAACCGGCTGAGCTTCCTTGAAAGATATGTAGAAATTCGTGAAACATAACGCTCGAGATAAATACCACCCGTTGATGTGAGTCTCTTTCATCGATTTCAGGCATGTTTTCTCCGTGATATTTGCCCCCCAAACTGTCCTGCAGTTTTTCATCCATCGTCTGGTATATCCGTTCGAAATCAATCTTGGTTATATGCTGGAGGCCATTCAACGTATTGTCGGTCGATCCGAACGAGCCAAGCTTCGTAATGTTGGCGAATTGTCCTGAAAAATGTCGGGCGAGTTCGGTCGCCGTGTTGTTTCGAAATGTATCCCAAATCAGGCCAAACGCATTGATCACGTCGACTCTTATATCGATCGAGAAACCATTGTCGAAGTGAAAAGTTTCGCCTAGAGGATCCATAACTGTCACATCAAAAAATGTCTTGAGGGCAGAATCTCGATACTCAATAAACTCGGCTTCTTCGCTTGCGACATCTCTGCTCGTGTCGTAGTAAAACCACATTTCGTCGGCTTCATCAACCTCATAGTCGACATCTCCCATGTCCCCGTCTTTGTAGTTCCAATTTTCTATTGAATCATTTGGATCGTCGAAAACCATTGGTCTGTTCTCTCTTTAGCAGATGTAGCGGGGATCGTCAGCATCATCAACTGCAATCGCGAGTACGTTTCTAATTATTGTCAGTTAAACCCGGACGATTCATGCGTTCATGAGCCGGGTTAAAACGTCATCCCTGCAGCGGCCCCTTTGAGGATGAGGGGACCGCTGGAGAGGATGTTGGTGAGAGGGGAGTTTACGGTGGTGGCACCATCGGCGGTGATATTCGTCAGTGGGGCATGCACCGAGGCCAACATTTGGCCCTTGATGACAGCGTTGAGCGCGTCGATAAAGACACCGACCGCGTCGATGCGCACCGAATTGGCTCCGAAGCTCAGTTCAATTCCTGACGCATCGAGAGTAAGCATAGAACCACCCACGATCAAGCGGATCTGTTCCAGCGAGGTGATGTCATGTCGCCCGTCGCTGTGCATACTTCGCTGACCTTTCACGTCGGCGATGTCGTCACCCTCGATGGTTGCAAGCCGCGTACCGTCAACTGACAATGCATCCGCCACCGGGAAGGCGAACGACGCTAGGTCTCCTGAAATCGACGTCTCGCGGCCACCTTTGATCTCGTTTTTTTCGAGTTCTGATACCGACTTGGAACGATTTCCAAATACGTGAAGTGTTTCATTATTCTCGACAACCGTATCGAGATTTCGCTCGGCATGCAGGTAGATCTGCTCGCCCCCTAGTTGGTCTTCAAAACGCAGCTCGTTGTAATTCTGGTGAACGTCCCCCTGGTTTGTGCTTTTCGTCTTGATGCCGCTTTTCGTCTTTTCGTCGGGCAAGGCATAGGGTGGCATGTTGTCATGGTTGTAGACGCTACCGACAATGATTGGCCGATCTGGATCGCCATTCTCGAACGCGACAATTACCTCATCGCCCACGCGCGGCCAAAAGTGAATGCCGAACCCGCCGGAAGCCCATCCCTGACCGACGCGAATCCAAGCCGAACAACGATCGTCTTCAAATCCACTGCGATCCCAATGGAATTTGACTTTGATGCGACCGTAACGGTCGACATGAATTGCGCCTTTGTTGTCACCCTCGCCTGACTTCGGGCCTACGACTCTTGCGGTCTGCACGCCGTTGATCGTAGGTAGCCGAGTCACACGTTGCGGCCGAAACTTGAGATCGAGCGGGATGCAGGCAAACGAGTTAAAGTACTCGACGCCGACCGGCCTACCGTTTTCGAAACGCAACGGGCGAGCGGAGTGCTCAACACCGGTAAGCAGGTATTCACCGTCGGCGTGGTGCTGCTGAAGAATGTCCCTATTGGTGAATGTATGGCCGGCGGTGAAGTGCCGACAGGTACTCGTGCCTTGGACCTGCAATCCCGGAAGCGCCAATTCATCGGAGCGTACGGAGGCGGTGCGGTCGCGTTCGTCGGCGGTGCCATCCACCTGGTCCAGGCGATGTGCAAATTCGCCAGGAAAGTGAAACATCTCCAAATCGTTACAAGCTCGAACGTTAAACTGATGTTCGACCTTTCCAGCTGCTACGGAATTGACGATGGAACAATCTGCCTGCCACCGGTCTCGCGGCTTGTGCATCGTATAGTCGCATAATGCGCGTTTGCCCGAGACCAGCCTCTGTGACTTACGCCATTTGGAGATGCGATTCACATCCTGATTAGCTTGCCTCGCCCCGCCATAGTTAATTACCGTTGGCGCGGTAATCGCGGGCGCGAACGCCGACGAATCCATGAGCACTAGTTTATGACCTTCCACTGAATGATGGAAATGGTAGTAAATGCCTTCCTTTTCCATCAGCCGACTGATGAAATCGGCATCCGTTTCGTTGTACTGCACACAGTAGTCGAGAGGCGGATAGTTGGACGCCGACCTTAGCGGCTCAAAAACTATGTGAGCCTGATCCAGAATCTCTGCTATGATGGCTGGCACCGATTTATTTTGAAAGATGCGACAGTTGGCTTTTTTGGTAAGTAGCCAGAGCCTGGGGACTAATTCCAGGGTATAGGATGTTGTATGATCATTGCCACCGCCGCGTGCGATTTGGGAGCTGATCCCATGAAAGTGTCGCGTTCCTCCACCGGGTAACGGCATCTCGACTTGGATTGGCTCGCCGAGCAACTTTCCAAAATCGACCATGGAGTTTTGCAAGTTTGGGACTTGCAAATCCAACTGATAGCGAAAGAGCCGCGAGAGCGCTTCACGTCCGCTAATCCACATCAGCCGAAACAGCGGCGGTTGATTGACGTCTTTGTCCAGCGGTGTATGTATCATCATTTCTCGGTTATCATCACATGACAGGATCACTTTGAAATTCCTCTCGATAGGGGTGCTGTCGCAGAAAATGCCTCACTCTCGAAATCGCCGTCGAGACACTACGCACTTGGCTCGCCATCAACAATTACGCAGAGCATTACAGAAAAACTTAATGGCGGCATGAGATCCAATGTTTCATCTGGTGGTGAGCTCGTTAGGGCCGCACTTCTCCTGCCACTATTAGTTAAATCCAACTTGACGAACTACTACTCAACTAGTAGAACAACTACTGCAGTAGGAACCAATTGGCTTTCGTCTTGGAATTTGGGGGTACTAAATGGCAAAGGAACACCGGCTGGCAGAATTACAGCTGGCAATCATGCAAGTGCTGTGGAACAGAGGAAAGTCAACCGTTGGCGAAGTCCGAGAATCTCTGCAACCGGATCGAAAGCTAGCCTATACGACCGTAGGGACGATGTTAGCCAAAATGGAGGAATATGGGTATGTAACGCACGCCCATTGCGGTCGCCAAAACATCTACGAAGCGGTGATCAGGGAAGAGCAAGTCAGTCGGTCGATGGTCAATGATTTGGTCAAACGGCTGTTCGCTGGGGATATTTCTCAGATGGTTTGCCAACTACTGGGAAGTAACGATGTGACACCAGAAACGCTTGCATCACTTAAGAAAATCATCCGCAAACGCGAAAAGGAGTTGCGCGATGAGTAGTCTACCAAGCCTGTGGTCACTCTGCGGCGGGTACGTGCTGACGTATCTAATCCATTCGACGTGCTTGCTCTCAATCTGCTGGGTTGCCACGTTGATTGTCAATCGTCAATTCCATGCCTTTCACAGCCAGGCCTGGAAAACCGCTTCCCTGCTCGGAATCGCCACAGCATCGATTGCGTTGACGAGCAATTCTGCCAATGAATTACGACTAGGTTGGTCACTCGTTGGAGAACGTCGTGAACTTCCATCCACTGCAAGCTCCTTAGATGCTCAAGTGGAGATTGTTCTGAACACAAGCAGCGACGATTCGATATCTTCGAGCGCGATACCGCTTCAGGCTGGAATTCTGGCTGACGATACGGCGAAAGACGTGGTCACCATGTCTATGGTTATACCCCAAACAGACTCCGAAATTGAGGTTACCCCAGTCAACGAGGAATCTTCAATCAAATCCGAAACCGAAGTCACACTGCAGGCAGGAAAGTCTCAGCCGCTCCCGTTGAGTACGTTTGCAGGAATCGCGTTAGCGCTGTGTCTACTGAGGATGATTCGGTTTTCATTTCAATGGCATTCCTACCGCCGCTTGATGAATTCTTGCCAACCCTGCAGTCGACGAGCGACCAGGATTCTACGACGGCTCCAAAAAGATTGCGAGCGTGGTGCTAACGTCCAGGTGCTCTTGAATCCCCGCGCAAGTCAACCGTTTGCAACGGGCTTGGTGCACTGGACAATAGTGCTTCCACCAGGTTTAGAAGACCAACTTGACGACGACGAACTCTACGCGTTGCTAGCGCATGAGTTTGGGCATCTACAACGGCGAGATATTGTTTGGCAGTGGATCGGCGAATTCATGTGTATCTGCCTCGCGATTCAGCCACTCAACTTTGTTGCGCGCCGTAAATGGCAAAGCACCTCGGAATTCTTGGCCGATCGTTGGTCGTGTGAACAAGGGGGTGCATCGCCCATGGCACTTGCAAAGTGCCTAACGTTGGTGGCAGAACGGACGTCGGAAACGAGAAACAAGACTCACCTCTCGAGCGCTTTTTCACAGAAAACTGGAAACCAGCTGGTATGCCGCGTGGACCAGCTACTACGTCTTTCTCCTGCGGCAGCCGCACCTCGCTCAAGCCGTTGGGCCGTCAGAATAGCCGCAGGCGCCACCTCCGCGGCGATCTGTTCACTAGCTGTTTTCGCACCCCATTGCCTACCGAACTCTGCGATGGGGGCTGAAGTAGTGGCAAGTCCATTTGCGGTGCGCGATGCGAGGCAATGGAGTGAAGCGGAGCTGGAACTACAGAGCTTACAGTCAGAGCTCCTGCAACTTGTCGATCTGCTGCAGGCGCAACAACGTTCGCCGGAGGTAGACCAAATTGTTCAAGGACTGCAACTTCGAATTTCTGCGATTACCGAAAGAGCAAATTCGATCAGTAGGAAAATTCATTACCAGGAGAACCAATGATGCGACGAGTCATAGCCAGTGTGTGCCTTTGGATAACATTTTTCTGGATTGGCTTATCTGCAACCTCAGCGGTCGCTGATCAAAACGGTTCAGCCAGCGCCTTGGAGCTGTCTGCCGAAGTGCTGGCGCTTCGATCTGATGTACGGGAATTGCGTGCAGACATCCGGCGATTGATCGAGCACCTACAAGTCGACCAGGCAGCGCTTGCTCACGAAGAGGCCAGCCAATCGACTAATACATCGATACGGGATAAGCAGCAAATTGGGAGAGAGAAAACCGAATTCGTGGACTTGCCGCTCAAGGATTGTATCGCGACGGCACTGGAGAATACTGAGTTGGAAGACACTGAAATCAATCGTCTCAACCTCAGAAAATCTGTGCATGATGCCTACTGGGATTTGTGGGTTGCGACCAAGCAGTTTGAAGTTCTTCGCAAGGCGCGAGATAGCGCGCTGGAAGTCTGGCGATTGAGCGCTGATCGCACGAAAATAGGTGCGAAGTACGTTGATACGGAAGCTCCAGCAAGAGCCCTGTACAAACAGTTTGAATCGCAAATATCGGAGGTACTATATGGTTCGACCGTCCCCGGAAAGGACCCTCAAGGGATGTATGGACGGGAAAACCTGTTGCGGGACACGATCGGCTGGGCAGCCGCGGACGGCCGGATGATTCGCCCCACCGACGAACCAAGTCTAGCCCCAGCACAATTGGACTTCGAACAAGTCCGAGAGGAGGCCTTGCGGAATAATCCAACTGTTCGCAAGAAAAAATCTGATTTGGCTCAGCTTGAGTTGGAACTAACGTCGGCGAAAAAAACGGTACTGCCGCACGTGGACATGGGCGACTTCAATCGTTGGCTGGGCGCGGTAGCGGAAGAGGCCAGAACCATCACCAACAACAAGTTGCAATTGCGGATATACTCAGGCGAAATTGCAGAGCTTACCGCTGACGACTACCAAGAAATCGGTGTGCAAATTGAGTTCTCACCTGAGGTGGAAGAAAGCCGGCGCACTCTCTCGAGAATTCGCAGTCTTCAAATCCAGCTTGTTAGCCGCCAAGAGCAACTTCGCGAGGCGGAAATGTTTGTTGTCGACAATATCACCACCCAATGGCGCAATCTAGAGGCAACCTTCGCTGCCATCAACGACTTCCGCGACCAGCTTCAAACCAACCTGGACGAAATCAAGATTTATCACGACCAGATCGACCGAGGAGATTTACGATTCGGGCAATTTGCCGACCTACTGCTGCGCGCCGAGGAGCGCCGAGCTCGCTCGGAGTCTCAATACTTTCAAGCCATCGGCCAATACCGCAAGGCAATTGCTGCGATCCATTGGTGGTGCGGTTCGTCCAGTTTGGCAGATGCTGGGAATCAGAAGAGTGAAGGCACCCAGCAATCCATTGAAAATGAACAACTACATCAGCTATCGAAGGCGATTTCGAACATACTAACAATCGATTCGTCCACTTTAATGACGTCGGTCGATTTGGGAACAAAACCAAAACTAAGTTGCAAGATACAAATTCACGGACAACGTGGTGCACCACTTCCTAACGAAGTGCTCGAACAAATCGTCGACGCCGCAGTGGAAACCATTGCAGGATTACAACGCTCCGATGTCTCCGTCATTTATCTTGGAAGGGAGTCAGATGCTCCAATTGAAAGCTCAGCCGATAATTTGAACCGATAGTCGGTGCAGGAAGGCACGAGCCGGCGGGTGACAGCTAGCTTTCTGTGTTGTGTCGACTTGGGGGAAATCTAAAGCGGGGTAAATCCCCGTACTCCAGAGTTGCCGCACTCGAATAGTAGGCTCGCAACGAGCACCGCGCTGTTGCGGCAGGGCGAAGGCGAAAAGTCAAACTTCACTCACAATTGCTTGGAGGCAATCATCTGCTTTCCGGGGCCGCGAAAGATGAGCTTGATGGGGCCGGTAAGATTGTAATGAGCTGGGCCGGCAAGCGCAGCTACGGCGGCGTTCACGATGCGCGGCACGTTGCGGGAATTAAAATCCCAATTGTCGTCACCGGCACCAATTTCCGCCTCCACGCGTCGTTCGGTTGAGGTCACTACGAAAACCGTGTCGACTCGCAATCCAAAATTTACCGAGCCATGGATATAGGCGGCATCTGCACTCGATATGTCTCCCGCGGTAATGCCGTAAGAGCCCAAACCGTACAGGTTGGTGTTAATGAACCGATCCTGTTTGCGAGCAGCCTTGGCGTTGATTAGGTCTCCCAGCCGATGACGGCCTGTCGGCAGCTGAGGAATTGCGCCAACGGCCGATAGTATGGCATCAGCGCCACGCTCGACAAATTGCGGCATGTAGGCCGAGTCTCCCATCATCACTCCGTTGTCGAGAAAGTGATTTACCAACGGAAAATCTAGGGCAGTGATATTGCGACCATAGCCGTTGTTCATCACTTCGGTCTGAGACATCTCGATCACAATATTGCCAAAATCAGGGACATGATTGTGGTCGTATCCGGGTTGGTAGGGACTGACCGGTTGTCCGTATTCGGCGAAGTAGTTGATTTCGACATATTGTAAATCTGAGTAATTGGTGCAACGCCAAACCTTAGCTGTCGTATCGAAAGTCCAGCTCACTATTTGCTTCTCCAGTATTAGACGATTCGTTTTTTTACAATTCACCAAGTCGGTGATCGTGTCGCAATGGATTGTGTTGCGTGGTCTTTTCGAGAAAAACTAAGAAAGGGAATCTAGTCACCTCATTACCCGCATTGTTGCAAAACCCGTGGAACCAGAGGCAGTAGTTTTCAGTCGTTCGAGCGCGTCAAACTTGTTACCCAGCCCCCTGAAGTACGAGTACCGCCGAGAGCTTAAGCATCGAGAACTTCGGGAGCGAGAAATGACCCAACGCAAGGTGGCAGGATTTGTGTTTGGAACTAAACAAGGCGTCGCAGCAGTTCGACCAGCAGCGGGGCGGCAATGGTGATCAGGGCGAGTGCCACGGGATAGGCGGCTACATAGCTGGTTACAGGCTGGCTCGATTCGGTCGCACCGGTCAGTACCGCCAGGCCTGGTGTCGACGTCAAACCGCCACACGTTGCCCCCAATGATTGAAAGAGCGTTAAGCCGAAGAAGTGCTTGGCCAACAAATATCCCGTTAACATTGGGATGATCACAATGACAGCAGCGACCAGCAGCAGGACTAAGCCATACTCGGCCAAGACGGTTCCCACGTTGGCACCGGCGTGAACACCAGCATCCGCCAAGAAGAAGGCTAGACCACCCTCGGTCATGAGCATCTGCGCGGCGGGGGGATACGATCCACGGATGGGCCCCAGTCGTCGAAAGTGGCCCAAAATTAAACCGACCATCAATGGCCCTCCGGCCACTCCCAACGAGACGTTCAAGCCAGCCACATCGACCTCATAGTTGCCGACCATAATACCGGTGCACATACCAATTAGCAGCGATAGCAAGTCGGTCTCGTTGATCGTGCGTGGACGATGTCCGACCACGCGTTCCATCTGTGACAGCTTGGCTGGCTCACCAACGATCGTCAGTGTATCCCCAAATTCGATCTGAGTCCGCGCCGAAGGGACAAATTCGATGTCGTGTCTACGGATGCGAACAACGGTTACACCATAGAGCGAACGCAGGCGGAGCTCCTTTAGTGTTTGGCCATAGATCTTAGGAGAGGATACGACAAAGCTCTTACGTTCGCGTTCGACATCCAGAACGGCGTCCTCTTCTTGCTCCTGCATCACCCCCAACGTTTCTGCCACGAGTGCCACGTCGGGCATCTCTCCCACTAACAACACTTTGTCATTTAGCTGCAAGATGTAATCAGCCGGGGTAGGACGCCAGCGTTTATCTATTTGAATGCGCGACAATTGACAACGGGAATCGGCCAGTACTGAGACTTGATTGAGTCGCTTCCCGATAATCCCTGGATTCAACACTTCAACGGCGCGTCGTTGTATCGTAGGCGGAGCGCTCGAGGCGCCTTCTACGGCGGCCTGTTCACTGTACGGGTCCACCGGCGGGATCAACCACTTGATCGCCAACTGCACGAACAACACAACGGAGATGATACCGATGGGATAGGCGACCCCAAACCCGACTGCCACGCTGGCTGGATCACTGCTGGCTTCTGAGATAGCGCCCAGGGCTGGGGTGCTGGTAAGTGCGCCGGCCATCAAGCCACCAGCCAAATCGGCTGGCAACTTAAATAACTTGGCGCAGCACCAGGTTGTGCCGACACCGCACGTAACAATCAATACTCCCAGCGTCGCCATAACACGTCCCTGCGAGGCTAACCCGCGAAAGAACGTCGGCCCCGCAGAAATCCCCACGCAGTACACAAACAACGCAAGGCCCAAGGTGCCAAAACCGTCGGGAACCTGCAAATCCAAATAGCCGGCTAGCAGGGCCACAAACAATATCGCGGAGGTACCGAACGACAAACCCGCTAGCTTGAGTCGCCCTAGCGTCAGCCCCAAAACGATGATGCCTAGTAAGACTGCTAGTGGTGTCACCATATGAGTTTCCTAAACGAATCAGCCTGTGGGCAGTGCCTTCCCCAACCGACCTACTCAATCAGTTTTGCTCGATACATTAAAAATCGGGCGACAAAATTGGGAGTGGGTGGAAGGCAAAGCGATCAAACTAGCTAACTCAACACATGGAAACAATGACACTTATCCACGGCTCGCAGCCATACTTTTCTCGCACGACCGATTCCCAAAATCGCAAGGGGAACCATCCTTCCAGGAACCGAGGAATACGGGTTGAGCGGAAGGCGCTAACCTGCCGAAATGCCGGATAACAGTAGCAAACTTTTTTCGACAATTTGATCGATTTAGAACAATCTGCAATCAATCGGTAACGATCAAAACCAGCGACAAAAGGGCGCCGACAATTAGCAAGGCGGTAAACACACCCATCAACCAAATGGGAATTCCACGAGGAAGAGCGGCAATCCAATAGCGGGAACCGGCGCGGTATCCCCAGAATCCAAATGCGAACGCCATCATTCCCGCGACAATCAGTATCACTCCCAGCAGTTGGACTAACCAACGCGGTTCACTATTCGGTAGCATTTTGACGATCGCCACCGCCGCGCCAACGGCCGCCAGCCCGCTACGCATCCAAGCCGAGAAGGTCCGCTCCTCGGCCATCAAAGTTCGGTCCACGGCTGAATCGTGCGTCGAAGAATCTTGCGTCGGTAGGGTTCCAGTTGTGGTTTCGTTGCGTGTCATGTGTGGTGGGTCGTCAAAGATTTTTCTAATTGGTTCGCGTTGTTCGGACAGCGTCCATTGTATCGTCTCCTTCAAATTTTTATCCCCACGCGAGATCCGCCATCGCGACGGAATTCTTTACACACTTTTTACATTCATGTGAGTTAACTCTGACAATTCAGCCCAACTACCAAACAACAATTACGAGTGGTGTTGAAACAAAGTCGCATTCGAAAGGAACTACCATGAAACTGCTCTTATTGACTCTCGCTATCTCGCTCGCATCGTTCACGTGGAGCCTTTGGGCAAGTACCTTTAGGACTGAGCACGCGAATTCCCAGTCAAACTACTTTGAAACTGAGAAGGCTCCATCATCGCCCGAAAATTCGCTCATCGACTTCCCCGGCTTTGTGGAGCTAAGGGACCGTCCGTAAATTAGTTGCCGTTTTAGCGGAACGGCGCAAGCGGGCTGGTGTCGTAAAACCGGAGGGCTTGCGCCCTGCCGCTACAATTCGATCCGGTAACTTATATTGGGACGGTCCCTAAGCACCGATTTGCAGGCTGTGCGAGACAGTCGCCGTGTTCCGATCGATGTGTTTCTGGAAATGGCAAAAATGCCGAACACAATGATTTTGGACACGAGATCTAAGGCTGCCTTTGATCGAATTCACTTGGCAGGTGCAGTTCATCTGAACTTTTCGGATTTCTCCACTCACCAACTGGCAGCGGTCATTCCCAGCAAAGCCACACGAATATTGATTTACTGCAATAACAACTTTATCATCGACGATGGAGTCAAAGACGAAGCTAAACTGGAAGTCGCCCTGGTAGCTCTGGCGACCAAGATCGCGCCATTGGCGCTCAACATTCCAACTTTTATCAACCTGTACGGTTACGGCTACGAAAACCTTTACGAGCTGGCGGACGCCCTGCCTGTGGATGATCCGCGGTTGACGTTTGCTCAAGCTGCGACGGATGACAAGGGAGCGAGTCAAAGGTGATGTAAGATTCGGCCGAACACCAATATTCAAATAACTGAAGGCTGCCTAAGAGCCAAACAAAAAGGTGTCGGACACTTTTGGGACTAAGCAAAACTACTGGATATCGCAGTACTTTAGAGAGTGTCCGACACCTTTTTGTTTGGCTCTAAGCGTGACACTGGTAGAGTTGTTTAGCGCGTTCACGTCTTGATGTGGTGCGCGCGACGTGCCAGCCGAAACCCAACGTAGCCCATGGGTAGATACGCGAGCACCAGATCGGCTATGGCGAACCACCAAGGTCCACCCAACATGACAATCATCGCGATTCCACCAGCCAAGAAATACAACGCGATCCCAATAGCAAACTTATAGTGATGGTTGGCAGCGAGTTTGGCAGCAGTGAAGGCTCCTGCCAGGGTACCCAGCGCGTGTCCCAAGAACGGAAAAATGAAGTTGGCAGGCGTGAATAGCTCCATACTTTTCTGCAGCCCTTCCATGGTAGAAACATCAGCTCCCTCGGGAAGCGGTACCACGATTGGCCCCACATTGACCAAGCCAATATTGACAGCACTTCCAATGACGATACCGGCCAATACTGCGATAATGTTCTGAGCGATGGTTTTCATGAGCATGCGTCAACGATACCTATTAGTACGTGTCTTGGGCTATTCAAACATAGGCCGGAGGAGCCCAACGTTAGAATTTAGTATATTCACGACTACGCTAGCCGCGCACCACTCCGAACGAGGACCAAATCAATGAACTTACGCGTGACACCCACGGAGCTTTTCGGAAAGCTCGTCGGGGAATGGGAGGGCAATTGCCAGACGTGGTTTGAGCCGGGAAAGCTGGCCGACGAATCGCGTGTATCGGGAACAATTGTATCAATATTTGGGGAGCGATTCCTGCGCCACGTCTACTCTGGCTCGATACAGGGAGTACCGAGACAAGGAGAAGAACTACTGGCCTTTAACGCGGTGAGCAAGACCTATCAATCATTCTGGATCGATAGCTTCCACATGAACACCGCCATCATGTTCTCACTAGGCGAATCGACAGACCATGGCTTTGAAGTCCGTGGAGAATACGATGTGGGAGAAAACCAGCCCAGGTGGGGATGGCGAACGGAGTTTCGGTTGATTGGCGCTGACCAACTACATATCACCGCCTACAACATCACTCCAGATGGTCTCGAAGCGAAAGCCATCGAAACATGCTATGGACGAACTGCGCCACCGAACTGACGTATGGCAGCCGCAAGTCGGGATCTCTCGCCCGTTATCGCTATGGCCTGGAGCGACCTTGGTCGCGGAGACTGTCGAGTTTCTGCGATAGTTCCATTACCACCTCTGGGTAACGCGCCGCCACGTCATGCAATTCGCCCAAATCCTGCTGTACATCGTAGAGCTGATAGGGCTTTTCAAAGGGTTTGCCCTTGGGCAATTGACGACCTCCCGAGCCATTCCCGGCGATTAATTTCCACTTACCATCGCGAATGGCGAACATACCATTGGCCGAATGATGGATCACGGGAGTGCCGCGTGTTGCCGACTCGCCCGATACCAATTTGACGAGCGAGATACTATCCTCGGCTTCATCTTCGGCCAGGTCCGCTCCCACGATTTCAGCAATGGTTGCATACAGGTCGACCAGACAGATAGTAGCTTGGCATGTCGCAGCTCCGTCAATTTCGCGCGGCCAACGAATGAAGGTCGGTACGCGATGTCCGGCTTCCCAGACATCCGCCTTGGTACCCCGTAGCGGTCCATTGGCGCGATGATGCTCGGGACGATAGCCCTGTAATGTTACGTCGTCGACATGATCGAGTGTATCCGCTTCGTCGTAGCGGTACATATAGGAACCGTTGTCGGAGGTAAAAACGACCAGCGTATTATCGCTTTCGCCGGTAGCTTCGATCGCATCTAAAACGTTACCCACGGTCCAATCGACTTGATGCACAAAGTCACCATACTCACTCAAGGACGTCTTGCCACGAAACCGGGCGTGTGGCTGAGTCGGTTTGTGAGGACCGGTCAGCGGCAAGTAGAGGAAGAAGGGATTGTCCGATTTGGCGGCCTCAGCAATGAATTGAGTGGCTTCCTCGGTAAGTCGATCTAGCGCTTCGTCCACGATGAAGTCGGCCGCTCGAGGACCAGGACGAATGTAGTGAGGGAATTCGACAGCCTCCTGCTGCAGACTGGGTTCTTGCGTGAAACGATCGTTGCGAACGTAAACATAAGGCGCCATATCGAGCGACGCGCTGACGCCAAAATAGTTATCGAAGCCGTGATGGATGGGCGAATCGGCAATCGTGCCCAAAAAGTCGATGCCAGGGTCACCGTCCCACTTCTTGGAATCGAGATCTTCCGCTTGAGTTGGCAAAGCCATACCGAGATGCCATTTCCCGATTGCCGCCGTTTGATAGTCTGCATCTTTCAAGAGGTTCGCCAACGTGCGTCGCCCCGGCTCCAACAAGGGTTCGCTATAACCACCCAGTACTCCCTGCTTCAACTTTGAACGCCAGCAATAGCGACCGGTCAAGAGACCGTAGCGAGTCGGCGTGCACACTGCCGACGGCGAATGTGCATCGAGAAAAGTCATACCCGCCTGGGCAAGACGATTGAGATTGGGAGTAGGAATTGTCGAATCCGGATTCAAGTGACTGACGTCACCGTAGCCCATGTCATCCGCCAGGATGACTACCACATTGGGCAGATCGTCTCCAATTGCGGTTCCGAAAACCGCAACCCCAAAACAGAGACTCAATGTACATGCGCGATTCATGTGTCGTCCTTAGTACTCGTTCTTAGTACTCGTTCTTTTGGGCTATCAGTCCACTCTAATTAGTCTATTTGTAGCAGATTACTTAGCCGCCGTCGATTTACCTGCTCACGCGATACCTGCCATTCGATAGTTCACGACCGGTAACACTCAGTGAGTAGCCAACAGCAGTTCTATATTCGAAGTCTCGGTTTTCTTGAGATTGAAGGGAGTATGTAAGAGTACCAAATGTGACGCGGCCACAACTCGCAAGAATAGTGTCCAATTCGGGAAAGGAACCTTGGGAAAGGCATGGAGGACTATCCTGAGATCATTCGTGTTGTTCGAGAAGCCGACGAGACGAGTATGAATTTCGGTGGCGCGTGGCATACGGATGTCACGCATCAAGAGTGCCCTGCGATGGGTTCCGTCTTGTATTGCCTCGAAACACCGCCCTATGGCGGCGACAAACTGTTTTCCAATTTGTACCTGGCCTACGAGACACTATCGCCGGGTATGCAAAAGATGTTGGACGGATTGACTGCAATTCACTCGGCTCGTGGACCGTTTGCTCCCGACGGTCGATCCAAGAACAACTGGAAGAACATGCAGGTCCAGACGAGCGAAAAAGCGTACGACGAAATGGAACATCCAGTTGTCCGTACACATCCAGAAACTGGGCGCAAGCTGTTGTTCGTTAACCGCACATTCACAATTCGCTTCAAGGACATGACCGAACAAGAGAGCGCTCCGCTGCTGGAGTTTCTCTATCGGCACGCCAGTCACGAACGATTCACCTGCCGCTATCGTTGGACTGCCGGCGCGGTGGCTTTCTGGGATAACCGGGCTGTGCTGCATCACGCACTGGGAGATTATTCCGGACATCGTCGCGAGATGCATCGAGTTGCCATTTCAGGTGACCGACCGCGCTAGGCTTTGCCTCAAATGGTGTCTGACACACTCCGTGTGCCGTCAGTCTTTGCTCGTAGCCCTAGTCTCTAAGACACGTTCGACGGTCAGCCTTGCATCCACCGTTAATATTGCCGAAAGTCTTGGCAGCCAGGCTATATTTAATTTTTAGTCCCCGGTAGTGTTGGGCAACATAGTCAAATAATGCATATTTCACGTCAACAATTGAAGACACTTTTGAGCGACCTAGGAGACGTGTTGCATGTTGTGCCGATATCGGGAGGAAGCATCAGCCAAGCATATCGAGTGACCCTACAAACTCTAGCCGGCGACTCGTGTGAACTATTTGCAAAGAGGAATTCGCCCGACTTTTTGGGGAACTTTAGATGCGAAGCCCGGGGACTGGAACAACTAGCAGCAGTCGGAACGATACGTGTTCCCAAGGCATTCAAAGTGGCCTGCGTTTTGGGTAGTGCCTGGATCGTGACGGAATGGATTGAAACATTCGATGCATCCAGCTTGGGAGACGGAACGCTGGCCCATCTTTTTTACGAACGCTTTGGCGAGCAGCTCGCCCTTATGCATCGAAAATCGTCATGTGACCAGATCGGTCTAGAGCATGATAACTATTTGGGAGCTGCGGCGCAGATCAACACGCGCGAATCTGACTGGGTAGCGTTCGTTCGCAAACATCGGTTGGGCTTTCAGTTGCGGTGGGCGATCGAGCAGGGACTGGCCGAAGGCAAGCTGCAACAGGATATCGAGCGTATTATTGAACGGCTGCCCGAATTGTTGGACGGCCACGAGCCATCTAGTTCTTTGGTGCATGGCGATTTGTGGAGTGGCAACTATTTGTGCGACGCTCACGGGCAGCCGGCGATCTTCGACCCGGCCATCTACTTTGGTTGTCGGGAAGCCGAGTTTGGAATGTTGAAACTGTTCGGAAATTGTCCGCCTCAATTCTACGCGGCATACCAAAGGCAATATCCACTGCCGACCGGTTGGGAGCGTCGCACAGATATCTACCAACTAGTTCACTTGCTGAACCATCTCAATATGTTTGGGGCAAGCTACCATTTGGCTTGCAGCAACCTAGCAAAGCGGATCTTGATGGCATGAACCACCGCGACAATGCAGGCAACACTGCGTTTGTTTGGCGCAAAACGTCGCGCAGTAATTTAAACTGGCTGTCGTGAACTCAAAGGCCAGCCGTCAGTGGTTCGTCTTGCGACCCACGCGGGTCGACAATCCTGAGTTTGTGTGGACCAACCACCCTTCGCAAGTCAGGCAGGTCATACACCGTCAGCGCTGCGTGCACTGTGTTGAAGAGTTGCATGCCACACCCCTGTCGATCGCGGACAACTGTGGACCACGAATCGAGCGACGAACGCAACTCGACGGAGGAGAAAAAGCTGGGTTCCAAAGCAGCAGCGTGCAGAACGGCTGGGCCGGCCAGGCCCACGCCGATGAGTTGTACCGGTTGCGACTTCCCCGTCGTTTCGCAATTGTTAAGCTCGCAGGTACTTAGCCAACGAGCAGTTTGCAAGACATCCTCGGCCCACAGTCCGACCAAAGATCGTTCCAACAAGTATGCATGGAAGTATTGCTGCCATTCTCCTCGGTGCGGGAGTTGCTTGGCGGCAATGAATTTCGGATCACGCAATTCACCGAGACCGCAAAGATCAACCGCAATCACTAACGTGCCGCCATTGACCAACTCCTCCAGTTCGCCGTCGTCCATTGCAGCCTGTCGCTTCCCAGCGCCATCGATGTAGAGCGTAGTGTTTCCATTGGGATTCTTGGGAACGAAAGCCAAAGCGGGTAGCAACACCCCCGAATCGCGAGAGATCGTTAATTTTCGGATTTCGAATCCTTCGCGTTGGATGGGGTCACCAAGGGTAGTCACCTGTGCTTCCTTCAGGTTCGACATTGACTGAATGTTTGCCAGCTGACGCACTCGGGACAACAGTTCCATGGGTTCCTTCTCGGCCCACAGTTTGTGGCGCTGCTGAGCCAAACTGTTTTCCGTTTCAGCGTTTACATCAAAGAGAGTTCGCTCATTGGCCAAATGCAGCACCTGGCCTTGATCGATGCACAACGCCTCGGCTGCTGTTAACACTTCAAAATCCCCTTCGACAATCGGTTCGTCGATCCCTAGAAGCCAGCGTTGCATCCAGCGGGTGGCCCCTTCGCGCAGCTGTACATGAAAGCCGTGACCTTCGTCGGTCTCCACTAAATCCATTCGCTCGGGATAGCCAAAACGCGCGTAGAAGCGCTTATTCTCTCGGAAAGAATCCCACGCACCGCCGATACCGAAGACGTCTTGTGTGGCTGTGCACAGCAGCGTCGGTCGAGGGGCGCGCATCATGGTGTATTCGGCATGAGTCAGTCCGAACGAGACCTGCCCAAAGATGTTCTGTTCTGCGTCTTGTGGTCCGTTGAATTGCAATAGACTGCGCATCGACGTGACATAACAGCTCGGCGCAGCGCAGGCAATACGATCGTCTAGGGCCATCAAATAACAAGTCAGCGTGCCGCCGCCAGAGTTGCCGGTGCACCCGAGTCGTGTGGGATCCACCTCGGGTCGGCTTGCTAAATAGTCCAATGCGCGCATGCCATCCCAAATACGAAACTGAGCGAAGTTGGTGCCTAACGGAATGCAACTGACGCCGAGGATATTGTGATGTGGTGAACTCGTCTGGCCGCTTTCGAGCAGCACTTGATGGCGTTCACCTTGTCCCAAAGGATCGTAACACAACGCCGCCATTCCATGCCTGGCCAATAGGGCTGAGACACGCTGGTAGGCGATCGCGGCTTTGCCCTCAGCACTATGTCCACAGGGGACCAGTATGCCTGGAAATGGGCCCTGACCGCGCGGTAGAAACAACAGCGCTGTCACGTGAAAGTTGGGCCGACTTTCGAATACGATCTTCTCCACGACGTATCCGTCTCGTTCGTAGCGAGCGACTCGATATGCATTTAGGGGCGTTCGCTCAGGGAAACCGCCTAGCCGCTCGACGAAGAACTCCTTCATTTTTCTCTGATAGGCTAACGCGTCGTCCTCGGTCTTGATCAGTTCGTACGCCTGTGAGCGAAGGTCGAGGGCAGCGGTTGATTGGGCCATCAGCGCGCGATGGAGCATTTGCGTCTTGGGACCGTCAGTAAGTTCATCCGGCAGAACATCCAGTTCGTCGGCGGTCGCGATGCTGGCAAGCAGCGAGCATACTAAAAAAAACGAAGATCGAAACATGACGAACCTCACGTCGGATTCCGCGGTAGCAAGGCGAAATCTATATATAAAATGTGGTAAAGCCATATCTTATCCTTTTTCGAGCCATCCTGCGGACTTGTGCTGTTATGGTCTACTCGGGCGCAACGGCCAGTAACATGTCCCTGTTAGCTCTACTCACATTCGATATTAATCCTGCTTGCCATCAACTGCTCAGCCAGACCATGGCCGCCTGAATAACGGTTAGACTAAGTTCATTCCAATGCCAACGGCGTGGGGCGGCCAGAGTTGTGCCGTCCGATCGAACACGATTGCTAAACACAAATCAATCTACCAAGAGGTCTACTGTGAAATTCTTCTTTGCTTGCGTTGCGTGCACTTTGTTAACCACGATCCAGCTGAGCAACGTGGCTTGGGCTCAGTCGGCGCCACTCGCTGCTGGTCAACAAGTCGAACAGAGTCTTGAGACCAGCGATGGGGGTAGCATCGCGTATCTACTGTACCTACCAAAAGATTACGATGCGACCAAAAAGCATCAGATGATGCTGTTCCTGCATGGACGCGGTGAGAGCTATGGTCCCTTAAGTTTAGTAGCCAAATGGGGGCCACCGAAATTTGCCGCCGAGGGCGACGACTTGCCGTACGTACTGGTTTCTCCCCAATGCCCAGGCGACGATTCGTGGAGCAAGCCCACGCAACAACAGAGACTCATTGAACTACTGGACCATGTAGTAAAGACGCATAGCATTGACGAAGATCACGTCAGTCTCACGGGTTTGAGCATGGGTGGTTATGGCTCATGGCGATTGGCTGCCGATCAGCCACAACGGTTTTCGGCGGTAGTACCCGTTTGTGGTGGCGGAGATCCGGCCGACGCAGACGTATTGAAAGGACTGCCCATCTGGGTCTTTCACGGCGATCAAGATAAGGCCGTGCCGATTCAGAAGTCAGTCGACATGGTAGAAGTGATCAAGCAAGCGGGCGGTACAAAAATTCGCTTCACTTCTCTGGAACACATCGGACACAACTGCTGGTCGGCCGCCTATGCCACTCCAGAATTATTCGAATGGATTGCCAAACAAACCCGAGGCGAAGAGTAAACGCTGCCATGAAATTACCAATGATCGTTGCTCAAGCGGTGCTTCTGATGTTGGCTGCCATGGCTGACGCACAAGTCGAGAAACCAACCGGCCCGTTGAAGGTTTTTATTTTGGTTGGCCAATCCAATATGGAAGGACATGCCAAGATCGAAACCTTCGACTACATCGGTGACGATCCTGCCACCGCGCCGCTGTTAAAAAAAATGCGCGATGCGGCAGGTCAACCGCGCATTGCCGAGGGTGCCTGGATTTCGTACCTGACGGGAATGGGAAACGAAAATGGTGAGGGCTATGGAAAGCTGACCAGTGGTTATGGCTCGCGACGCAATCCGACTGAGGACGGTGGGAAGATCGGACCGGAGTTCACCTTCGGACTGACCATGGACGAAGTCTTCGAAGAACCGATCCTGATCATCAAGACTGCTTGGGGTGGCAAGTCGCTGTACTACGATTTCCGTCCACCCAGCGCCGGAGTTTACCCACGCACGTCGCAAGATATTGCCAAACAACGCAACCTGGAGGAGGGATCCGGTCACTACTTCCGATTGATGATTGCGCATATCCAACTCGTACTTGGAGATATTCAACGCATCTGCCCAGACTACAATCCCGCTCAAGGTTATGAATTGGCAGGCTTTGTTTGGTTTCAAGGCTTCAATGACATGGTCAACCGCGATGTTTATCCGGAGCTGCCGCGGGATAGTACAGACAATCGCTTTGCGAATTACAGCCTATGGTTAGCGACTCTTATTCGCGATGTGCGCCAGGAATTGAAAGCGCCTCAGATGCCCTTTGTGATTGGAGTCATGGGCGTTGGCGGCGAACAGGCCAACGAGGGCAATTTGCAGTTCCGCGAGGCGATGACAGCCCCAGCCTTGCTCCCCGAATTCAGTGGGAATGTAGTCGCAGTCCCCACTTCGCCCTTCTGGGACGAACCCTTAGGGGCGATCCAAGAGAAGTACGAACAAGTGAAACAAATGGCACACCTCTTAAGAACCAAGAACAAGAACCATGCCAACGCGGACGGTTCCATGAACGATGCAGAACAGCGCGAGTTTCTCGCGAAGTTTGAGTCGGAATTGATCAGCCAGCCAGAAGCCAACCTTCGACAGCGAGGCGCGTCGAATGCCGGCTACCACTACCTGGGATGCGCCAAGACATTCGCTTTGATGGGCCAGGCATTTGCGGAGGCCATCTTGGAAATTCGCGCATCGAGTCATCGGCCGCAGTAGCAACTCCGTCATTGAAGCAACTCTCCTATGCAAAAGTTACTTGCCTACGCCCAGCTCGCCGTTGGCCTGTCAGGGCTGGCCTTGTGCGGACTGCTTTACGCTCGCTATGCGGATCCAATGCACAGAGCGCTCGGACGCTTGGACCACATGGCTGGCGATGCGCAAATCCAAGCTGAGATTGGAAGCCAACTGCTGGATGACTGGAGTTTGATTGGCGGCGATTTGGAACAGGCCACTCGCGTTCACCAACAGTCATTGGACTCTTTGCAGAACACCAGCCGGCGAATGGCAGGGTCACTTGCGCAGTGGGAGTCAAGTTTGCGCGAAGCTTCAACCGTCGCCAGCAGCGCTGGTCGTGTGGCTCGCAAGTTTGCAACTTACCTGCCACTAAGGATCCCTGATATTTCCATGGACATGCGAGATATACGCTTTGATGTGCCGCAAATTACTTTTAAGGAACAGGAGGTCAAGCTCCCCTACCCTACAGTAACCGTCGGCAGCCGAACAAAGGAGATCGATCTCGGCATAACCTCGGTGAAGTTGGATGTACCCACGCTCGATGTGAGTTCTGCAAATCGCGTTGTTGCGTTACCTGCTGCGCCGGACGTGATCAACAAGCCGTATCGTTTTTCGATCCCAGACAATGTGCAAGTGAGTTACCGGGAGTTGATGGGCGAGGAGAAAGAGTTGCTAGTCGATACGGCGGCGCAACTTGACCGCTCTGCGGTCGCGATGGTTGATTCTGCGTCTGCACTGCAAGAAGTGCAATCCACGATGACACACGAGTTGCCTACGAGTATCCAGGCCGGCAAGGCCAATCTAGCGCACGCTGAAGCCGCGCTTTCAAAACTGCGCACCACGCAGATTCCTGCCTTCCAAGCTCGCTTACAAAATCAGCGTGAGCAGTTATCGAAGACACAAATCGAGTTCAGCAGCCTCCACGGTTTAATCCCCTGGCTGTTTGCCTTCGCCGCCTTGCTCCCTTTGGCAATTAGCCTTCACGGGCTGAGAGTCTGCTGGGGGGCCACTGCAAATAGCAGACAAACGAAAACCAACTGAAGTTTAGCCAGTCAGAGGGTTATCTATTTGCGGAATTTCTTTGTTATAGTAAGGGTGATGCTTTCCGCACATTGATGGTGGCGGAATCGTCGCACGGTTCTCCGAACCGTGACATTTGCATTGCGTGCAGCAAGAAGTGGTCGCTCAACAGCAACCAATCGCACTAAAAGGCTAGTCGAAAACATCCTGCCACCAAAACTAATTGACAGCCCAGTGTTATCTCCTGTTTTCGCGGCGATGGACTCGATGTGTAGGTCAGCCAAGATTCTCCGATTTTCTCGGCTAGTCTGAAAATATTAGCAACTCTCTGCTAGTAATTACGATCACTACTGACAGGCGTTGCATTGTCAATCGTCCCAGACGAAACAGTGCCTTGGCGGCTTAGCCGGGGACACTCAATTTTTCGAAAGGAACGCTTTCATGGCGATTATGATTCCACCGATGTATAACACGGAACTGCCGGTGGGTAACAGCGAACCCAATAACTCCAGTGATGTGCGTCTAATTCAGACGCTACTCTTGGAAATTGCCCGAGTCAAACCAGGCTGGCAACCGTCATCCCAACTCACGGCCGATGGCCTTCATTCAGCGGCCCTATCCGAATGGATTGGAGCCTTTCAATCACACTTGCGCAGTCGGGGAGCGCCGCTAGTCGTGGATCATAAGATTCACCCTATGCCGGTCAAACACTTGATTGATTTCAGCGCGAAATTCCGTAATGGAGTGGGCTCCACGCTGTTCGCGTTGAATTTCAACCTCCGCGAAGGCGCCAAGCAGGTCCACCAGAATCTGGGGACCAACCTGGGCATCGCGGAACAAGCGTTGGGATAGAGGTTACCGCCTCGACGGGAGACGCTAACTACGTGGAAAAACAACTACGCCACACACGAACTTGGGGCCCCTGGCACCTGTGCTAGTACATGGATTCGGTGCACCAGCCCAAATCGATTTGATGACCCCATACATTCGCACGTTGGCGTTGCTATAGGAGTGGGTAAACGAGAATCCGCTGGGAGCCGGATTGGGGCATGCTTTTGGCGGATACGCATTGGGCCAACCTTCCCTAGGCGAAACGTTACCATCGTGCAGAAAGAATGAACTGTCCGCCAAATTAGCCCAGCCAGTGAAAGTGGTCTGACTGACCAACTTGCCGTTTCGTGAGATTTCGTAAGTCATTTCCGTCGGAGTGATATTCATGGGCGCGGGTTGCCCATTCTTGCCGAAGCCCGGAAACTTTTTGTCAAATGGCAGTGTCACTTTCAGATCATAGACTTTTCTGGAACCGATAAAAGTTCCTTTGCCATACCAATAGGCGAAGCCATCGGAAAACGGTTCGGGACCGCCAGTCTCGTTTGTTTCCAACAATTTGTAGAACACGAACACCACCGGTGGCTTCTGCTTGTGTGATCCATGTCGGGATTGGCCCTCCGCCTGGCACGGCTTTGGGTCCGTGACGACAAATGCCATCAACCATAGGACAGCTATTGCTGCAAAACCAACGCCGCTTCGAAAACTCAACTCGCAACGTCTCATGCTACTCACCCCCCAAGAAATAAAATGCTGTGTAGCCTGCAATGGCTATAACTCGGCAACGCGGATCAAGAATAATTGTCCTAAGCTACTCATCAGAATGTGACGAAAAGCTGACACCATGTGTCGCCACGGGGCGAACCATGGGTTGTTGCTTAATAGACAATGCGAGTTTTAACTGCATAGCGCCTCAGTCAGTCCGCAATTTTTCTCAACCGCCGGTGAATCCAAATTGGTCAACGCCACATTCTGTCCAACTAAATAGCGCCTCAATGTTGTTTGACAGGAGAGCTAGGAAGTTGCATGATGAGCGTGCACTGCGGCTTGAAGTTCAAGACGAAGGAGTCCAGTTTTCGTGTTTTGTCAGTACGTTGTGAGTTCAACATGATTCCAACCAAAATCGCCAAGCGGATATTGTCCCAAATCGAGAACGGCGACGCCGTGACCGCTGAAGATCTGCTGCCACTGGTGTACGACGAACTGCGCAAGTTGGCCGTAGCCAGACTCGCCGACGAACCCGCAGGGCAAACGTTGCAACCAACGGCACTGGTACACGAGGCGTACGTGCGCCTAGTGGCTCACGATCAGGTTCAGGCATGGGATTCTCGCGGACATTTCTTCGCGGCTGCCGCGGAGGCAATGCGTCGAATCTTGGTCGATCGAGCGCGGCGTAAGGCTCGGTCCAAACATGGCGGTGACCTTCGACGAGTCGATTTGGATCCCAATTGCATCGGTTTCGACTCAAGAGCGCAACAGGTCCTCAAGATTCACGATGCTCTCGATCGGTTCGAACGGGAGGAACCAGCCAAGGCACAGCTGGTCAAGCTCCGCTACTTTGCGGGCATGTCGCTTCAGGAAGCTGCCACAGCCATGGATATCTCACGGGCCACGGCTTCTCGGTATTGGACCTACGCCAAAGCTTGGCTTTATAGCGATATGGAGTCTGCGGAGGATGCTTAATACCACGCTTCGCGCTGAACGCCACGTTCTTGCTTGCCAAACACATGAAATTGCAGACGAACGTTTCAGAGAGCCCCCCCGGAACACCTACGTTTGATCGAGCCGGTTAAGAATAAACCATCATTGCGAATCGAGACGCCATGGACGCGGGCTTGGCAGCACGTTTGGTCTGGAAGTTGACGTGGTGGTGAGTGGCGGAATTCACGGCGTGATGAAGTCGTTCGCATATCCACTCAAGGCAAATCGGCCGATTGTTTTGCACCCTTGCCATAGGTTGACCTAGGCAATCCTGGCAGCTAAGGTAAGATGCGCAAGGATATTTATTGCGAAATACTAAGACTTCTCGCAGCGAATATTCAGGAAGCATTTTACTTCGCGGCTAGCGCATGACTTGAATCCAGCGTCATTCCAGAGCACTCATATCCAATTCCCTGCCAAATTCTCAATCGAGGTTTAAGATGCGTTCAACAAAGTTTATTTGCATGCCCGCTGTCGGTTTGACCTTCGTCTTGCTGGCTTCACCTTTGGCGCAAGCGACCATTGTCACGTTTAACAATTCCGCCTACGCCAACAATTCCGATATAGATACTGCGTCGGGCGGCTACAACTATGGAAGCAATCTGACTTTGGCCAACGACAGCCCCGAATTCATAACTTCTGGTGCTACTGGTGCCACCCCCAACATTGGCCTGACTTGGTTCCCGCAAATCGCCAATGTTTTGGAATTCCATGCTGCAACAACTTGGACACTCAACACAGGGGGAAGTGATCGCGTTTTGCAATTCGACCTGGATGGGTCGGCACAACCCAATAGCGACATTCCGCCTAACCCCAGCATTTTATTCAGTGTCACACCGGGTGTGGCCGTGCGATTGCTTTCCGTGGATATGGGGCAAGCCAGCGACACAACTGTATCTCAAATGTGGACGCTCAATGTGCGTCGCGAATCCGACAACGTCATTGTGTTCACTACCAATTCCAACGTACTCGCCCCAAACACTCAACAGACCGTTCAATTGGCATTCACTGGTGATTTCGGTACCAATTACTTCTTGGACTTTGACGACCTGGGGGTCGATTCCGTCCGAACCGCGATCGACAACCTCACCTTTTCACAAGTCGCCGTACCTGAGCCATCGAGCTTTGGGGTTCTAGGCTTGGTGGTCACCGGCTTGTTCGCCCGTCGTCGTCGTGTGACTTCCTAAGAGTTTAGGCCAATTGGCACTCGTATTGTCCTCATCCTGAACCTCAGGATTGTAAACCTCAGGCGCTAGCCGTGTGCGATACACGTGAGGAATTTTCCTGCTTTTCCACTAGTCGCGATACTGGTCCAACCTCTCCCGTCAGACCTCGTCTGATTCGCGCTCATTTGCGCGATTCGCAAGCAGTATTTCAATCTTAAATCGCGGAAAAAGCCAAAACCGAATTCGGGAATTTAGAGCCTCTTGCGCTGATATCGGCGACCGCGAAGTGCTAGACTAAAGTCCGCTGCGGCATCCGAGCGTCACCATACCGTGCGCCTGACTACTTTTTCCCTCTGATTTGACAACGAAAAGTGACCGTTTTATGGAGCTTCTTCTCGCCGTGGATGGCGCAATTCTCTCGCGAGGACTAGCGATTGCTTTTTCAGGTTTGGTGATCGTGTTTGTCGCGCTGCTCCTGATTAGTCTCTTCATTGCGTCGCTCCCAAAATTGCTGGTCGTCGTTGCCAAAGTTTGGCCTGAAGTCGACGAGCCCCACGCGATTCGAAACGACTCCGTTGAACAGCCCATTACGGATGGTCATATACTGGCCGCAATTGGTTTTGTGTTACACACCGAATTGCAAAAGCAACGCATGGCGGAATCAAACAAGCCGGGCAGTGGTGCGAGCTAGGCCACGGCTAAATGTTTACACTTGTAGTCGAAAACAGCCAGTACTTTCGCCGGCCTCACATCAAGTAAAACTCGGCACTCTCGAGAGTGTTAACTCTCTTCCGCTACCAATTGAAAGCAACGGATGGACATATTCTTCGATTTCCTTACGACTACGGGCTTTGCGTCGATGACGGTTGGCAATGCCCTCATGATTCTCATCGGCATCCTGTTTATCACTTTGGCGATCACCAAAGACTACGAGCCGCTGCTGCTGGTTCCGATCGGCATGGGGGCGATAGTCGGTAATATCCCGGTGATGGAAGGGATGTCGCTCAGTGTCTATGACCAGCATCGATGGTTGCTAGAAGGCGACGAAGTTAAGTACGTTCCCGGTAGTGTGCTCAGCTATATCTATTTCGGTGTGAGCCAAGGCATCTATCCGCCGTTGATTTTCTTAGGTATCGGAGCGATGACTGATTTTTCGACCATGCTGTCGAATCCCAAGTTGGTGTTGCTGGGGGCGGCAGCCCAAGTAGGTGTGTTCTTGACATTTTTGGGGTCGCTGTTGTTGAACTTTTCCTTCAGCGAGGCGGGGGCGATCGGAATTATTGGAGGGGCCGACGGACCGACCGCCATCTTTCTGGCCGCCAAGTTGGCGCCGCATCTGCTGGGAGCCATCGCCATCGCGGCTTATTCGTACATGGCATTGGTTCCCGTGATCCAACCGCCCATCATGCGACTCTTAACGACGCGCAGCGAACGACTGATTCGCATGCGCCCACCGCGTAGAGTTTCCAAGCGTGAAAAGATGATCTTTCCGATAGCCGCCTTTTTAATATGCACGTTGATAGCCCCCGGAGCGATTGTATTGCTCGGAATGTTATTCTTTGGCAACTTACTCAAAGAAAGCCTGGTCACGGAGCGATTGGCCCAAACGGCACGTTCGGCGATGATCGATATCGTTACTATCCTGCTCGGATTTGCTGTTGGCGCGAGCACTCAAGCCAGCACCTTTCTGACTTCGCAATCGCTGATGATATTCGGCCTGGGTGCTCTTTCGTTTGCGATGGCAACGGCTGGAGGAGTGCTGTTCGCCAAATTCATGAACCTGTTCTTGCGCGAAAAAATTAACCCGTTGGTAGGTGCCGCCGGTGTATCGGCCGTACCTGATTCGGCCCGCGTCGTACAAATGGTGGGTCAGCAGGAAGACCCGCACAATTTCCTGTTAATGCATGCCATGGCCCCCAATGTCGCCGGGGTGATCGGCTCCGCCATCGCAGCCGGTGTACTCTGGGCAGTCCTTACCTAAACCCCCAAAAAGGTGTCGGACACCTTTTTGATTCAGCAATTTGTTGGGAATGAATAGCGTGGCTCAGAAAAAAACCCAGTTTATGTGTACGGCGTTTCGAGATGGATTTCAGTCTGCTTACGGAGCGCGGGTATTTACGAAAGACTTCTTACCAGCTGTCGAAGCGGCACGGGATGCGGGGATCACATGGTTTGAAGCCGGCGGCGGCGCCAGGTTTCAATCGTTGTATTTCTACTGCAACGAAGATGCTTTTGACATGATGGATGCCTTTCGCCAAACGGCTGGACCAACTGCAAACCTGCAAACATTGGCTCGCGGTGTCAATGTAGTAGGGCTTGATTCACAGCCGAGTGAGATCGTCAAATTGCATGCGGAACTGTTTAAGAAGCATGGCATGACGACGATTCGCAATTTTGATGCGCTCAATGACGTCGATAATTTGATTTACAGCGGACAGTGCATAGTGGACGCGGGACTAAAGCACCAAGTGTGCGTGACTTTGATGGAGCTACCGCCTGGTTGCATCGGGGCACACGATGTCGAGTTTTACACGAAAACTCTACAGCAGATTTTGGATGCCGAGATCCCCTTCGATGCGGTCTGTTTCAAGGACGCATCGGGTACGGCTGTCCCCTCAAAGGTTTATGAGACGATTCGGGCAGCTAGACAACTGTTACCGGCAGACACGTTTATCCATTTCCATACCCACGAAACTGCGGGCGTTAGTGTGCTGGCGAACAAAGCGGCTTTGGAAGCTGGCGCGGATGCCATCGATCTCTCCATGGCACCCTGCTCGGGAGGAACATGCCAGCCCGACATTCTCGTCATGTGGCATGCGCTGCGTGGCAGCGACTATGAATTGGACGTTGACGTTGAAAAGATACGCGTGGCGGAAGAGGTCTTTAAGGACTGCATGCGCGACTACTTCCTGCCTCCCGAAGCTATCGCGGTAGAGCCATTGATTCCTTGGAGTCCGATGCCTGGTGGAGCCCTAACAGCCAACACACAAATGCTCCGCGACAACAACATTATGGATAAATATCCGGAGATCATCCAAGCCATGAGCGATGTGGTTCGCAAAGGCGGGTTCGGCACCTCGGTAACACCTGTCTCGCAATTTTATTTCCAGCAAGCCTTCAACAACGTCATGTTTGGGCCGTGGAAAAAAATTGCAGAACCCTATGGGAAAATGGTACTCGGTTACTTTGGGAAGACGCCGGTTCCGCCCGATGCCGAAGTTGTCGAGCTGGCGCGTCAACAATTAAAGCTGGAGCCAACGACGCGTCCGGTACTGGAGCTTAACGATGCGGACACTTCCAAAGGAATTCGAGCTGCCACCTTGATGCTTGAAAAAGAGGAGTTACCCCAGACCGACGAAAATATCTTTATTGCGGCAACTTGCAAAGAAAAAGGGATTCGCTTTTTGAAGGGAGAAGCTGAGGTTGGCGTGCGCAAAATCGAAAAAGAACCGCACAATAATGGCGGATCGACGGATCGGGTCCCTCAGCCTGCCAAGCCTGGCCCCGCCGAGTACGTCGTCACGGTAAATGATAGAGAAGTGTTTATGGCTTTCGAAGGAAATATGGCCACGGTCGAGGGGAAGGTCTACCGAGTTGGCATCCAACCCAGGACAAACGGAACTTCGTCGGCAAATGTCGCCGAGAACTCGACGAACACGGAAATCCATGCACAAATGCCAGGCGCGGTTTTTAAACTGCTCGTCAACTCGGGCGACTCAGTGAAAGAGGGCCAAACCATTTTGATTCTGGAAGCCATGAAAATGGAGATCGATGTGGCCTCCACGATTGATGGAACAGTTGACCGAATCAGCGTGGCTGTCGGCGAACATGTTGCTACCGGACAAGTTCTAGCTGTCCTTCGCGCTTAGTCAGTGACGCGACATGAACGGCTACTGGGAAGTAAATCTACCCCCTCACTATTCGTGAAGTTTTGGAGTTTAAATAGTTAGGGTGATTTTCTTCTAGCAGCTTGCAATAGTCGCTGCCGAATCATGTACAGGCGAGTACTTTCCTCGATCTTGCTACCCTTCAAGTCAGTAACGTAAAAAACGTCGACGACTTGATCGAGGTGAGTGCTGATCTTGGCGAAATGCAAGATCAACTGCATATCAAACAGCACTTTTGAGACGGCATAGAGTAACCCCATGCGATCATAGGCAAAGAGCGTAATGATGGTGTGATCGTCGGAGGTGCTGTTGTCAAAGCGAACCTGCGTAGGCTGCGTTTCGAGGTCCGCGACCGCAGCTTGGCTTTTGCCAATGTTCCATTTCTTTGGAAAACTGGGGGGAGTTGTATTGTCAGGATCGAGAGCTGCGTTAATGCGCTTGCATACGGCATCGATTCGTCTTTGCGGCGGTGGTCCGTCGAATTCTTGGTCTTCGACAACAAACCGATCCCAGGCGATGTCACCCGGTTGGGTGTGAATATCAGCTGCGTTGATCTGCAAACCCATACTGGATAGAGCGCCGGTGATGCGATGGAAGGTACCGATAGGCCGACCGCTTTGCCTAGTGGCGATCGTATACTCGACTGCTTGTTGCGTATCGATGTATCTGCCCCAAGCCAGCGACGGTTCGTTCTCGAGCCGCTGCAGGTTGGCTAGTTCGCTAACGGCCAGGTGGGGTGGCGTGCGCATTAAGTAACCGATGGGGAGGGCATCCACCTGAGCCTGCCACCAGGCCTGTACTTCCTCTGCGCCAGCGGCACGCGCATCGGCAGGGATGGCTTGGAGTATCGCCCGGCGTCGCTCGGTAATCTCGGCACGAAAACCATCGCCAGGTTTGTCGTCGCGAAAGTTGGCGTCGGTTTGATGATAGAGCTGCAACAACAAATCGACTTTCCATTGATTGACCACGTCGGGTCCAACGCTGGCCAAATCTGCATAAGTCAGCAGCAACAACAACTGCAAACGCTCGCTAGAGCCGACCACCGCGGCGAATTTGACTGCTGCGTCACGGTTGCTCAAGTCAAAGCGAAAGGCGGTAGTAGCCAACAGCAAGTGCTGATGCACTAGGAAGACCAGCGTTTCCTTATCCTGCGCGCTGAGCCGCAGTCGCTCAGCAGTCTTCTCAGCGATACGCCGGCCCACTTCGCTATGATCCTCAGCAAAGCCTTTGCCCAAATCGTGAATCAACAGCGCAAGGTGTAAAATGGTCTTATTCTTTAGTCCACGATAGATAATTCCCATTAGGCCATGGTCGCTCTCCAAATCGGAAACGCATTCCACCGCCAGAATCGAATGGGCGTCAACGGTATATTTGTGATACTGATTGAACTGCAATAAGCAGCGGGCATGGGTCATCTCGGGGATGATTTGCTCGAGAACTCGCAATTCGTGCAACCTTCGCAGCTGATCGGCCAAGTTGCCAGAACTGGACATCAATTCCAAGAATCGCTGGATGGTAACCCGGTCGATCTCAGTAATCCTTCGAGTGAGCATCGCTGAACGAATTTCACGCCACGTTTGATGTTCGATGGGTTTGCCAAAGCGACTCGATATGGCCATCAACTCAAGTACTGAAGCCGGGTCGCGACGCAAACGCACCAAGCCCGACTTAGTTGCCCAGACGTGCCGCCAACCAACACGATAATCCCTTTGCACGGGAATTGCCATCGAATGTTCAATCGACAGGGCGACCGGCGATTGCCATTTGGCGGTCTCGACGAAGTGGGCGCTACAGTAGCGAATCTCGCTAGTGTGTTCAAAGTACTCTTTCATGAATTGTTCGACGGGTAGGATCCCATCGGCGCCGGTAAAGCCACTCCACTGTGCCAGACGCATTTGAAGTGCGCGGTCGAGTTGATCTTGGAGTTTTCCAGCCTCAAAGTGCATTTGATTGCGAAGACGCAACAGATACTGAAAACCACGCCGCAGGGCTTGAAAATCCTCCGTTGCAAGATGCCCCAGCTGATGCAGTTTTTCCAAATCGCTTTCCCCATATTGGGCGAAGCCGATCCAACGAATCAACTGAATATCACGCAGACCTCCGCGCGAGCGCTTAATGTTCGGTTCGAGCAAGAACACGGTCTCACCATATTTGCGGCGTTCCTCCCAACGCGCTTGTTCGACCACACGAATGAGCTTCTTACTCCGTCGCCGTGCGCCCTGGCGCAGGCCACGCATATAGCGCGTGAACAATTCAACGCTACCGGTCAGCAATCGACTTTCGGCCAGTGAACTGAAGACGACTGCATCGGTCCAAGCTAGCCGCCAAGCTTGAGAGGTAGTTCGCAATGAAAAGCCGAGTTGACACCCGACATCGACAATCCATTGACTGAGCAATTTGGCCAACGCGGCCGCCTCAGAGGCATGTGTCTTGGAATGGAGTAACATCAAGTCGACGTCGGAGTAGGGAGCCACATCGCGACGCCCATAGCCGCCGTGGGCTACTAAAGCAAATTGGCTCGTCAGCTCGCGTAGGTTAGCTTGTTCCAAGGCAGCGTCGAACAGGTCGAGCACGATCGAATCGATGAGGTCAGTCTGATGCACGCAGACTTGAACGCTCGGCGAACCACTATCGTGCTGTGCGCGAAGCTTGAGCCGGCCTTGCTTGAGACGTCCGCGCGCCTGAATAACCGCTGGTGGCAAGCCACCTGCCACTGCCATTTAATGCCTCACTTATATGGCTTCCTCGCCCGATTCACCGGTGCGAATACGGATGGCATTGCTGAGATCCGTGACAAAGATTTTTCCATCGCCAATTTGTCCGGTCTGTGCCGTTTGCAAGACAGTATCAATCACTGTCTGCAAATTGGCATCGGTACAGATCACTTCGATTTTGACCTTGGGAACAAAGTCGACGGCGTATTCCGTGCCACGATAAATCTCGGTGTGCCCCTTCTGACGACCGTAACCACGCACTTCACTGACGGTCATCCCGTGGATCCCCGCTTCAGTAAGCGCGTTTTTGACATCTTCCAACTTGAAATGCCGTACAATGGCTTCGATCTTCTTCATCCGTCGATCTCCAAAGGTTTTTCAGCGCTGCGTGCCACTGGATGGCGAAACTAAGCGATGGATTCTAATTGACTTGCGATTGACCCGCGACACCTGACGACTCGTTCCGCCATAACGATTGCTTCCGGCAGGCAATACCGCACAGTTTACCGTTTCTGCCCCACGCGCGGAAGCGGCTATCGAAAGGTCAGGTGGGACCACTCGACACACTTGGGGATCGCCAAGGCGTATCCGGAATGCCGAGTAAAGAATTGGCATAGCGAGCTAGTACAAATAATAGATCGCTGAGGCGATTGAGGTAAACCACGATCAAACGACAGTCGTGAACATCAGGGTCGTGCGATAGCTGCACGACCTGTCGCTCGGAACGCCTACAGACAGTTCGCCCCAGCTGTAACAGGGCTGCGGACTGACTGCCACCCGGCAATATAAAATTCTCTAATGGCGGAAGCTGCCCGTCCAAACGGTCAATCCACTCTTCGAGCTGAGTTATCCGCTCTTCTGTCAACAAGCACATTCCGTGTTTGGCTGGATCGGGTGTCGCCAATTCGGCGCCGATTGCAAATAGATCGTTTTGCACACCGCACAAGCAGTCCACCATAGCAGCCCAGTCGGGATCCACAGCTGGCGATTTCCCAAAAGTCTTTACATTTTCCTGTAGCGAGGTTATGGCGACACCCAGCACGGCGCTCAGTTCGTCGACCGAGCCATAGGTCTCAATCCGCGGATGATCCTTGTCCACCCGGGGACCCGCAAATAGTCCCGTCGTTCCACAGTCACCCGTTTTCGTATAGATCTTCATTGATGATTAAACTTACTTGGCTGAATCAAAAATCGCCATCAGGTCAGATAGTTCCTCGGGGGTCAATAATTCGGCCAACCCACCGGGCATGATGGAGACTTGACTAGTCTCCTGCTGGGCCACTTCATCGACACTGAGGATCAAAGATTTGTCGGCGGTCAATTGCAGTTCAAATTGCTTCGGAGATAGATGCTTGGTAATGAGACCATTATAAACTTGTCCGTCGTGGGTCAAGATCTTGGTCGGTTGATAGCTCTGCTCGAGTCGTGCGCTGGGAAAGAGGATGGCTTCGAGCAATGCTCGGCGAGTACGAGTGGAGCCAATTTGAGTCAGATTCGGTCCAATCTCGCCACCGACATAACCTAAGCGATGGCAGCCGCTGCAGGCGGTTTTATTGCTGCGAAAGAGCTGCAATCCCCGAACTGGATCTCCAGGGGTGAGTCGCGCCAACACCGCGTCCACCTGCAGCTCAATTTCACTGGATGGCCGCGTCATATTTGCAACCGCCTCAGCGGCCGCATTGCGCAGAGCCTCCGATCGGGAGCGAAACAAATTAAGCACTTGATCTTCGGACAAGGTGCGCGCGGCTGGAATGCTGGCGAGTTTGCCGAGCATGCCCAAATCGAGCCGATCATCGCCAATGCGACTGATCGCTTCCAGGACGGTCGGCAGGACGCGGGGCGAATAGTCCTGCAGACTCGCCAGCAGCATTTGTCCGCTGGAAAGACTGAGTTTCACGCGTTGCAGAGTATGCAGCGCCAGCAATTGTAGGTTGATTCCGAGGTCGTGTTCGGCATTCGGTTCTATCGATTCGGCTTGGAGCGTAGCCAGGACGGCTTGCTCCAATTGCCGATCCTGGCAGCTGACCCCAATTGGTAGAGCGGCGAGAAATTGGATTTTTCGCTCGGCATCTTTGGCTGCTTTGGCTTGTTCCAACAACTGCTCAGTAATCAGCTCAGCTTGAGTGAGGTTCACACGCGCGAGGACTTGTGCCAGTTGCAATTGCCGCTCAGGATTGGATTGACTCAACCACTTGGCCAATGGTTCGTTCCAATCAGCGGGAATTGGATACTCGGCGTAGGCCGACACTAACTGCAACAGCAGCTGCTGTTGGGCGGGCTGACTGCCGACGGCCGTCGACAGCCACTTTGACATCAGCGTTTGTACCGTCTGGGTTTCGCGCCAACCGGCGACGATGGTAGACAAGGGAATAGGTTGAGTCGACAGCTGGTAGTCTATGCTGGCTTGCTGGAATAATTCGTCGATCGCGGCTTGATAGTTGGCTGCCCAGTGTGGGTGGTGCGCCAATATTTCGCTAGCGGTGCGACGATAGTTTGCATTGCCGGAGTTCAGTCCATTCAAAAGCATTGTCGGTGTCAGGCGATCAGCTGCCCCAAGTTGGTCGACAACTATCATGGCCACCATGTTTTGCGAGGCGGATGTTTCGGTCGAAACTTTGGAAGCTGCCAACCAATCCAGGGCAACCTCAACGGCCTGGAGTTCAATCAGTGCAAAAGTCACTGAATGCTGCCAATGTCGATCGTCGGATTCTTCTGCCTGCAGCGCGGCCAACAGTGCGCGAGCCGAATCGGCATCGCCAGCTCGGCCTAACGCTTCAGCCGCCACGCGACGGACTTGCAGCGAAGCGTGCTGTAGCAAACGTTCCAGGTGCGGACGCGCCGGTGCGAAGCGATGAAGCGATACCATATGACAAGCCGCCTGTTGCAATTGCTCCTCATTGGCATCGTTGGGCGTCAGTGAATCGGATAGCTGCTCAGTGATCGCCGTTAGAGCCGCAGTGCTGCCCAGCGTACAGAGGCCCCATAGTGACTTCAGACGTTGGTCGATGGTACGCGAGGAATCGTTTACGTCGCGTGCCAATTGCGCGACGAGGCTGTCTGCCCGTTCACTCGAAATCTCGAGCAAGTCCAGTTGAGCGCGGCGCGCCACCCAAGGTCGCGGGTCGTTTAGCCACCGAGGGATATTGTCTTGAGATTTGCGTTGGTTTTTGTCGGTCTCAACCGACCGCAACGCAACCTTTTCATCGGGGGCAAGCTCGGCCGTTTTCTCGATCGACAAGCGATAGATACCCCCTGCGGCCGTTTTCTGATCGACGCGGGACGACGGACAACAGAGGTTGTACCAACCGCCTGTGTCAACAATTAGCAGGCTGCCATCGGCATCTTCGATAATATCGGTTGGGTGAAAGTCAACGCGATCGGCGACAACCAGGTCTTGATTGTGACTCACAAACGAAGCCCCCTGGGAGGCCAGTCGATGGGCGGTCACTTTCTGCAAGTTGAACAAAGCCGCAACCAAGAAACGCTCGCCGTGTTGCGCTGTGGGGAACAGTTCCCGGGAATCAAGGCAAATGAGACCACTGGGAGCCGCTGCCCCCAGGTCGACCATCACAGGCATCAGTTCGCCGGTCCGCATATGTCCGTCAATTGCAGCGTGAGGCTTACCAAACAGGCCGCCATACACGGCGTGGGCGACTCCATCCCGTAGGCCTTTTCCGGGAGTGTGTAAAAAAGTGCTGGTAAAAAATCGTTCACCCTCCGGAGTGATAGCGACTTCGACGGGATTGTCCATGCCGCCGGACATCACCGGCTCGATCGGACCACCGGAGAGTCTTCGTCGAAAAATATGAGCGGCGGATGTCGTCAGTCGCTGGCCGTTTAGCAAGTCGTGTTGTTGCTCGGCAAAGGCTCCTTTGCACCAATAAATCCAGCCGTCTCTTCCCAGATAGGGACCATGCAGATCGTTGGCACAGCCGGTAATCGTTTGGCCATCGAACCACACCTCGCGGTTTTCACACACGCCGTCACCGTCGCTGTCGATCAAACGATAGATGTTAGGAGGTGCAGAAACTAACAAATCGTTCCCAATACTCAGCACACCTTCCATGAAGGGAAGATCTTTAGCGACCAGGGTGCGCTTATCAAAAACGCCATCGCCATTTTCATCTTCGAGCCGTACGACTCGGTGCAATTGCTGTTTGTTGTGCTCAGCGATTGGTTTGCTTACCCCACCTGATTCGACGATCAACAGTCGGCCCTGGTGATCCCAATCAACCACAATGGGCCAAGTCGTGAGTTCCTCCGATGCGACCCGTTCGAGCTTCATCCCGATGGGAATCACAAATTCGTAATCGCCAATCCGCACAGCCTGCGTTTGAGCCATCGAACTCGCTGCGAGCAACATGACAACGACTAAGCTACCGCAAACGGCCAAGGCTCGCGACCTAGCCAAAACGAGGCGAACAAACATGATGGAAACCCTTCAGTAATTTTTCGACCAAGGTCCGTTTCGAATGGCACCGTTCCGAATGGCACAAGGTTAAGATGTAGATTGTACCAATTCTCAATTGAATCATTGATTGGCTCGAAGGATTTCGATATGTCGCGACTGATCGAGGCGGGAGGGTTCCTGCTCTTTCACCCAGGGGAGGAGCCTTGCTTTCTATTGATGCAACACGCAAATCGTTGGGATTTGCCCAAAGGACACGCCGAAGCAGACGAGAACATCCTGCAGACGAGTCTGCGGGAAACAGCAGAAGAGACTGGGTTTGCCACCGAGAGCATCTTGGTTGATCGCGATTTTCAGTATTTCGTCGAGTATCAAGTGTCGAATGCTAAACGTGGAGATTACCTCAAACGCGTTACCTACTTTTTAGGCTATGTACCGCAACCATCCCCGCCGGTACTGACCGAACACATTGGCTTTCGCTGGTTCAAGTGGCCGCACAACCGTCCGATTCAAGCCAGCACCATCGATCCATTACTACAGGCGGCCGGCGAACATTTCCAGCGATTCCCCGAACGTTTACGCTGCTACTCATGAGACAGGACTTTGATCTCCAGTCCTCCTAACTCTCGAAAGACTGGTAGGATGGCATCGTAGGGATTCTCGCTGGATAAATCGCTGTCGAGAATTTTCAAGTGATCGATACCAATGACTTGGCCCGTGGTGGCATCGAGTGGAATCCATCGACCTTCCAACCAAGCCTCCGTCCACATGGCAAATTGCATCTGAGTCGTATTGTCCGGATCGACTGCTAATCCGCTGGCTACACGAGCGGGAATCTGCTGGCTACGTAGCAAAGCGACAAGCATTATGGCCTGTTCCACCCGGTCAGCCCGCATGTCGCGGAGCGTCTGTAGAGGACTAGCTACTTGGCGATCGAGGGGCGTCTCAGTCAGTTTTTCGTGCAGACCACGCGTGAGTCGTAGCGCCGTCGCAAGGGAAGCTGCGGGGCTCGCTGCTGCGTCGTCGCTGGTGGTTTGTCCCCCATTCAATTCAGCAGCCAATTGTTTGATTAGAGGGCTATCCGAAAGAAGCAGGGGCGTAGCGGCGAGAAAACTGTCGTTGGGAATTTCGTCTATTTGCGCATCACCCAGGGAGTCGAGTTGCTGGGGATCAACTCTTCGAACCGTGGCTTCGGCGCTGAGCGCGTTGATCGATGTGACCGCTTGTCGGCCAGACTTAGCCAGCAGGCTGTAGACCTCGACGCCAGTCGATTCGGCATTGCGTTCAATGCCGAAAACGACTTTATCGGCAACTTGCTTGGCTGCGGCTAGGTCCTGCCCGCCACTTAGCGGCACACGCTGCGCTAGGTATCCGTCGAGTTCAAATTCGTCGCGAACGCGGTGCGCAACTTCCTCAGTCGTCCAGAAAGTGCTGAGGTTGGGTCCCGACAGTGAGATGGTCTTAAGCACTTCACCACGCCCATTGACCCAATTTCGCGAGCGCATACCGGTCTCTTCGGTCCACAAGATCACGTCAACTGGCACGAGCGATTCAGTCTTACCTCCGGGGAGTGTCGTGATGTCGGGCTGTCCAGCCAACAATTCAGTTTTGGCAATTTTATACAATTGCGGGATAAAGACCTTGGCCTCCAGCAATTCTCCAGGCTGGGGTGGATGCTGCATAAGAATGGCTTGTAAGCCCATCAGGCCCCACGCGCCTGGCTCCCAGGCCACCAAGTTCGTGCTGACTTCCTCGCCAATCGTAGTCTTCGCGGAAAAAGTGTTTTTTACCAATTGCCCTTCGGTCGTGGCGATATTGTCGACCGATTGCGAGATATCAGTCATTGAAATCAAACGTCCATCTGAGTACTCAGTCGATTCAATCGTGCGTTTGAAGATGGCCTGGGTTCCATTGCCGACGACCTCGATACAGTCCGTGCGATTGATGCGGATACGTTTATCATCGTTGGTCAAAGAAGTTCTGTTGACTTCGACATGCGAGTATCCAATGCGTTTGCCGTCCAAATATTGCAAATACCAAGCCTCCCAGGGGAGTTGGTCGGTAGCAATCCACGGCTTGACGCCCGACTCAACAGCGACGGGTGAGGGGAGTTTGTCCTCCTCCGATTCCACCGTATCGTCTAAGGGGGCCGGCACTGCTGGGCGTTTGGCGGGCACGCGAGCCGTCGCATCACTCGACGATGTCGGGTCGCAGCCAACAAGTCCCGCTAGAACCATCAACGTGGTCGTGACACCCATCCATCGAAGGTGGTTAGAAGTTGTGGTTTGCATCCAGTGATCCTTCAGGTCAAGTTGTTAATGCAATTTTCGTGATGCCATTTAGCATCAATTGTAGTCGGAATCGGTCGATTTCCTGCAACGATCCAGGGGCCCCCGTTCAGATTGGGGGGGCTGTAACAATCGTGCCCGCATCCTCCTCTGGGAAAACGCTCAAGTTTCCAAGTTAGTAATCCCAGTTTCGACCAGTAACCTAGTTTTGCTTGTCCGCGACAGGAATCCAATCGGGTCTCCTGACTCGCCTCCCCCCCCGACTACCGAACTCAAGAGAACGATTATGGGCTCGCAACAACGATCTCAAACATCCAACACGACGCAGAACGCTTCATCGAAGACCGATGCGTTGACCAGTTTCGGCAGCCTGACCGACGAGCAGCTCGAAGCTCACCTTCAGGTTTTCCGCTACGGCGCCTTCGACTTGACCGATGCGATTCGACCGGCCGTTGATCTGCAAGTGGTCCCCCGACAGGGTTTTCGACACGACGTATACGTCGACCCGACAACCAAGACGAAAGTCCCTGTTATTATGGCCTCCGCCTCCCGCGAGCGACTCTTCGATCTGTTTATCGATATGATCGATACGCTGGGACCGGTGGTTGACGTCGTACTTGAGACCAGCCACTATCACACCGGTGGCCACCAAGACCACTACCGTGAGCATATCGACATGCCGGTGCTCAAGAGCATCCTCTATGATTTCGAAGAGATGCTCCTTAACGACGGATGCACAGGGATCGCAGTACTCAACCCCAAGCGACAACAAGAAATCCAATTTGACGAGCACAAGTTGATTATTGCGTACGGCTCGCCTCTGGAACCCTACGAGCGGATCCTAATCAAGCATGATGTGTATATCGACAACGACATTCGCTTCATCACCGAAGCCGAACACGTACACACGAGCAGTGATCAACTCTATTCGCAGTTCGAACAACTGACGATTCGTCTAGGGATGGAAACGGAAGACGACGACGACGCGGCCACCTGCTGATTTTTCGTAGCGGAAGTCGCCATGACAGTCGTCAAAACTTTCGACGGCCCAAACTGTGCCTAAACAAGATCTTGGCGACGGCGTTGATTGCGACGACTACTGCATTCGTGGCACACACCTTGAATAATTAAGCGGTGACTGCGGACACGAAAGCGATGCTGACGAGCAATTTCGTCGCGAAGCTGTGTTAGCGGTTCGGACTGAAACTCGAGCAGCAAGTGACACTTGACACAGTAGAAGTGATCGTGCTCGGGGTATCCATAGTCATGTTCGTAGACGCTGCGACCGTTGAGTTCAAAACTCCGTAGCAACCCCGCATCGACAAATTCTTTTAACGTGCGGTAGACAGTTGGGCGGCTCACGTAGTTTTCGTCTCCCTTGCGTGGCAATTGATCGATCAATTGATCGGCATCAAAGTGCTCATGGCGACTGAAAACTTGCTCCACTAAAAACCGTCTCTGTTCAGTTTTCCGCAAACCACGGCTGAGCAAATACTCCTCAAACCGCTCCAATGGCGACTGGGAAACTTCCACATTGCCTAAATCTTCGGCCATGAGTACTAGAGCTGCAAAACAATGGGAATGAGCTGCCGGAGTGGGCCGAAGAACGCTAGAGTTAGCGACGGCCCTTGATTATACGTCAGATGCCAAGCGTCTGCGAGCCGACCAGCGGTGAGGGAGAGAGCCGAGGGGCGCAACGGGCTTGTTGGTTTATTCGTTTAACCCGCAGCCGAAGGCGAGGTTCGCCCCATTGATCCTCGCCTACGGCTGCGGGTTAAACAAAGAGCCGTCGAATCAACACTAAATCAACAAGCGCTTACGGCCCGCGGCTCACCCTTAGGTTTTATCATTCGATTAAATCAACAAACCCGTCAGCCCCTCGGTTATTGAGGCATTGCACAGGAACCGGGGGCCTACGCCCCTCGGCTCATGAAGTCGTGATCAACCCTGGTTAACTCAGTGCCGATTCGTCTGTTGCTGGTCAAGCAAATGTGTCCAGCAGCTTATCTAAGGCGGCGGACATTTTCTCAGGCGTTTCGTAAGCTCCGCTGGAAATGGCTTCCCTGAGGGCGGCCACCTTTTCGCTGCGTATGTCTCCAGATGGACCTTCCGTTTGGCCAATCTTCTGGGCCTGACTGATTTGCTGTGCCTCTGAGGACAATTCCAGCTCGTCGACCGCCGAGATCGACGCACTAGCGCCCCCGCCCGATTTCCCACCGGCGTTTGGCTGGCTGACGCGATTTACCGCTTGTGCGGCTGATGTGGATTGCAAACTGTGGATTTGCATAACGTTGGATTCTCCCCTGCGTGTGAAAGCTCAAAACAACTTATAGGACAGACCCTCGACCGAGGTCAAGACCACCCGCGCGTCGCATTCCATGTCGGAATCGAATGTGTGCTGTCCATGTCACAGAGGAAGACTTAGCGAACGCATTTTGCAAGCTTTTTAAGTATCGGCCTAACTCATTGCTAGCTATCGCCGATTCCGAAAAGTTTCCATTTTTGCAAGGCAGAGCGTGACCGGCCTGTTATAGCGAATATTCCATGGTCGGATTGAGATAGAATTTTCTCCGTCCGCAACCTACGATGGGAAAGGAAGTTACCGACAACAAAACAATCAGGGTTTTTATGCGATTTTGCTTAGTCAGTACACAAGAACATTGGGGGGGAGGGGAAGCTCTACTCGCTTCGATTGGCAGTGAGCTGAGGCATCTCGGGCATTCGGTAAGCTGCATTGTTCGGCACGGTGGTGAAGCCGAACAGCGTGTCCATGACAGTGGTGCCGTGATTCTACATACCACTAAGAAACGTGGGTCCAATGTGGCCGATTGGCTAGCCATCCGCAATGTATTGCGACGCTGGAGCCCCGATGTGGTAGTGCTCAACGATTCACACGCTGTGCCACTGGTCGGTTCTGCTGTTTGGTTCGCCCGACGCCCCCGCCCGTTGCGGTTGGCCATGAAGCACACTATCTTTCGACTCAACAGCCAACTGAAGTATCGTCTATTGAGCGACAAGCTAATCTGCGTTTCGCAAGCCGCCATGCAAACAGTTCTCGACGGCGGCCTGCCCGCTGGCCATGCCGTGGTGATTCATGGTGGTTGCCACCCCGTGATTAGCAATGCAGACGTTCTCCAAGAGGTCCGTATTGAGTTTGGCATTTCCCCCGATCAATTTTTGATCGTGGCCGTCGGAAGTTTGCTGCCCATCAAGGGACACCGCGAGTTGATCGATGCCATCGGCCTGCTCCCTACGTCTTCGCCGCCGAGTTTCATTCTGATCGCAGGCGAAGGTGAAGAACGCAGCGCTCTGGAACAACAGCTCGTCGACCGCGGATTATCTGCACAAGTGCGTTTGTTGGGCTATCGCAACGACGCACAGCGATTGCTCGACGCAGCCGATCTAGTGGTTCATCCCTCGCATGCCGAAGGGCTGTCATTGGTTTTGATCCAAGCTCAAATGCTCGGCAAACCCATCGTGGCCACGGCAGTGGGAGGAACCAAAGAAGTGTTGGCCGTCGGCAATCCGGAATGCAGCAGTTGGATTGCCCAGCCGAACAACCCGCGATCGTTGGCCGATCAAATCACGCTAGCCCAAGCCGCCGTGGCCAATCCCTCGCGCGATTGGATTCTCAAGTTGGAGGCCACGGCAGCCCGGATGCGCGACAAATTCACTGTACGCTCCACCGCTACCGAACTCGCTGAACTCGCCGCGAAAATGATCTCTGACCGTTAATTTCCGGAGGGCTCTGAACTTTTGGAGTGCTGGGACTTGTCACAGCTTTCTCTTTCCCTGAGGCCGGCATCGATCCGAAACACAGATGCCAACGACTCGGTTGGCATCAGTCGACAGTCCGCGACGCCGCTCTCGCCTACTTCCAACCAACTAACTTCCCAGCATATGTCAGTGTGATTTTGGCACTCCTGCAAATGAAAGCTCCGAGTACTCGGAGCACTCGAAAATCTGTGTTACAACTGGGCCCGTGCTTCGTTGAGCAACGCTTGTGTCCGGGGTTCACCAGGATAGAGCTGGTCGGCCTTCTCAAGACACTCGACCGCAAACGCGATCTCCCCCAGTCGTAGATGCGCGATGCCAAGCAGATACAGCGTGTAGGCACTGTCCGGTTCGTGTAACACGGCCAGCAGCAACTGCGATCTGGCCCGCTCCCACATCTCCAAATGCACTAGTAGCTCACCGTAAGGAAGCAGGCCTCGCGCGAAGTTTGGCGAGTCCTCGAAGAGCAATTCATACTGCTGCAACGCTCCGTCTGAATCGCCCATATTCTTCAAACAATCGGCCAACACAAAACGGCTTTCGGGATCTTGCGGAAGCAGCTCCAGCGCATCACTGGCCCGCGGAGCCGCCTCTTCAAACTTTCCTGACCAGTGCAGAACCTTGGCTAGGTTGCGCAAGGCAACTCCATGTCGCTGTTGGTCGATGGCCCTCTCGACACGTTCGATTACTTCTTGCACGGCGGGCGCCAGCTTTGGGTTTTGCAGGCTGCGGCCACTTACCAATCTGGCTTGCTGGAGCGCGTCGATGATCCATACCGCCAATTCGCGATGCACATCAATCGTGGGATGCACATGATCCAGAAAGAACTCGCTTCCCAGACACTTGTGTCCCAACCGCTGCTGGCATTGTTCTGTCAGCAAGCGATCAAAATCGACTAACGGCACGGACTTAGCTTCCGCCACGTTCCGCAGCTCGACAGTCAAAGGCTCAATCGCGCGGAGGGGGCAGACATCCTCTTCGATTGCACGTCGAAATGATTCGTGCGCCGCGTCATAGTCTTTTAAGAAAAACTGTGATTGCCCTAGTTGGTAATGGACCGCTGCCATCCCCGGATCAATGCTCAGAGCTTGACGATAGAGCTCACGAGCCTGCTGCATGTGCGTGGCAGCAGCTGCCGCTTGAGCACTGTCGATTAAGTCTTGAATCTGACCGTGTTGTTGTAGACTAAGATCTGGATTAATTTCGCTTTTGAACGGCGAGCAATCTTTTTCGTTTGATGCCGGAGCAATGAACACAACTTTCGCTCCGGCGGCTGTGGCGATCGAGACCATGCGGTGCAAGTTAACTCGATAGTGCTCGACAACTTAGCGCCGCCAAACCGGATCGCGAGTGTAGTCGGCCGGACCGATCGTGTGATTGAGTCGTTCGTCCACTTCGGCCGGCAAAATATCACTCGGCTGGTCAGCGGTGGACTGGCCAATCAACCAACGATCCAAAAGTGCGAACGTCCGTGTGCGTGCCGCCGTGGCTTGGAGATCGATGAAGAACTGCGACTGCTCAAACATCCCAGCATAGGTACGCCGCTCGAGAAATTCATTGTGGGCCGAATAGACAACAAACAAATCGGGCTGATATTGCGACAACTCCTCCATCAAGGCCGCGACACGATAGCTGGCGTAACTTACACCACCTGCGTTAATCACCTCCCATTTCGATGAAGTGTCAGCCACGGCGAGCAATTCTCGCATCCAACCGACATAAGATGTTGGATCGGAATAGGGACGCCCGAAAGTAGTCGAGCCACCCAGGCAAAAGATGCGTTTCGTCCCCGCGGGCTTCACGCGCGGGAACGATTGCTGGTTGAACCAAACCAATTTGGGATAAGCCGTACTCATGGTCCCGGCAGTGGGACCATTGGTGATTTCCTCGAACAGCGGTGATTGATTCGCGAAACCAACATATGGATCACGTACCTCGGTTACTGGCTGTACGCCAGCCAGAGCCAGCAGTCCCTCAATCAGTAGCAGTAGGAGCCCGACCGGAATCAGGGAAAAGATGAGCCGACGCGTCCAAGAGAACTTTCTACGATGGGTCATGTTGGGGTCTGCCGTGGAAGGATTGGCCGATTCATCAATAACGATCTTCTCGCAACGTAGCGAAAAAGGCCGGTAGGGTTTATGTTAGTAGCCCGGAAGTTTTTCATAACACTCGGACTCCCATTGATTCGAAAAACATGGCATTGCAACCTGAAAACTATATTAACCGCGAAATGAGCTGGTTGGAATTCAATCAGCGGGTATTGGATCAGGCTCTGAACCCTAGCGTGCCATTGCTGGAACGCCTAAAGTTCCTAGCGATTACCAGCAGCAATCTTGACGAATTCTTTATGGTACGTGTTGGCGGATTGCAACTGCAACATCAAGCTAATGTTGCATCTACCGATCAGTCAGGGCTGTCGATCACCCAGCAGCTTGACGCCATCCACGGGCGAACTTCGCAGATGAGCTCCCAGCAGTATGCCTGTTTTCTAGATCAGCTCGAACCGGCGCTGGCCGAGCATGGCATCCACCGCATTTGCCTTAGCAACGCCAGCGTCAAGCATTCCGAGGCAGCTGACCGGATATTTCAGGAAGAGATTTTCCCAGTGCTGAGCCCCATGGCTATCCGCGACTCGGAAGACTTTCCTTTACTTGTCAATCACGCATTGTATGTGTGCGTACAAATTGCGATTCCGAAATCCAAACGCTCTGCGGAGCAGGCCGAATTTCGCTTTGCCGTGATTCCGCTCGGTCGCGCACTGCCGCGAATCTTGACCCTCCCCACCGAACACGGGTTTTCCTTCGTCCTGTTGGAAGATGTCGTCAGTAGTTTCGCCAGCAGCTTTTTTAATGGCGAGCAGATTTTGTCGACAGCTGCCTTTCGTATCTCTCGCAACGCGGACTTGAGCATACAAGAGGATTCAGCTGCTGATTTGTTGCACGGCATGAAAGAATTGCTGCAACAACGCAAGACCGCGGAGTGCGTGAGACTGGAAATCGAGTCGCGAGCCAACGAGGCCACTGTACAGTTCTTACAACACAGCCTCCGCGTCACTGAACAGAAGTCGACACGCAGCGCCACTCCACTCGACCTCTCCGCTTTCATGCAACTCAGTGGCCTAGAGGGCTTCGATCAATTGCGAGATGCTCCTTGGAGTCCACAGCGTAGTCCGATGATCGACCCAACCCAGTCGATGTTCGCTACCATCTCTGAGCGCGATGTATTGCTCATCCATCCTTACGAAAGTTTCACCCCTGTGGTGCGATTGTTGGAAGAGGCTGCCGAGGATCCCGACGTGCTGGCTATCAAGCAAACTCTGTATCGCACGAGCCGTCACAGCCCAATTGTGGGTGCGTTACGTAAAGCGGCGGAGCGGGGCAAGTATGTCACGGCAATTGTTGAATTGAAAGCTCGCTTCGACGAGGCCCGCAACATCGAATGGGCTCAGGAGCTGGAGGAAGCTCAGGTACAAGTCATCTACGGTGTGAAGCAGCTCAAGACACATGCCAAAGTCTGCATTGTTGTCCGACGTGAGCCACGAGGCATCGTCCGCTACATGCACTTCGGCACCGGCAACTACAACGAAACTACCGCTCGCTTCTATGGCGACATTAGCTACTTTACTTGTAGCGATGAGCTGGGAACCGACGCCAGCGCGTTCTTTAATGCTATTACCGGCTACAGCCAACCCCAACAGTATCATGCGCTCGAAGCCGCTCCCATCGGCCTCCGAAAGAAGACGATCAACCTGATCGACGCCGAAATTGAACGCAAAAAACAGGGGCAGCGCGCCCTGATCATGGTTAAGCTTAACGCGCTGGTCGACCCGGCTCTGATAGAAGCTCTATATCGCGCTTCACAGGCCGGCGTGACAGTACGGCTAAACATTCGTGGCGTCTGCTGCCTCCGCCCGGGTGTGCCAGGATTAAGCGAAAACATCACCGTGGTGAGTATCGTTGATCGCGTCCTAGAGCACGCACGAATCGTTTATTTCCATCACGGTGGTGACGATCTAGTGTTTATCAGCAGCGCCGATTGGATGCCACGTAATCTAGACCGCCGAGTCGAATTGCTGGTCCCTGTCGGTGACACAATTTGCAAGCGCAGATTGATTGCGATGCTCGAAACTTGTTTTCGCGACACCTCGAACTCTTGGCAATTGCAGCCCACCAGTCAATACGTTCGTCGCCAAACCGAAAACGGCCAACCCACCTTGCGACTACAATCGACGCTCTACCAACAAGCCTTGGATGCCGTCAAACACGCTGAACAAAAACGCCGCACCGTGTTCGAACCCCACCAACCCGCTACCAACAAACCGGAAGTTTAAAGGTTCCAGGTTCCAGGTTCCAGGTTCCAGGTTCCAGGTTCCAGGTTCAAGCCTCTAGCCTCTAGCCTCTAGCCTCTAGCCTCTAGCTACGAGGATTACTGGGACAGTTCCGAGTTTGAACTCGATACCCGCTCGACTTAGATTGATTCTTAGTCGCAATCTGACAAGTTTTGTCCACTATAATAGTGGCCTACCATGGCCCACGGTTCGTGCGCCGTGCTTCCCGCCTGGACTTTTTTGAGAGCTTACCGCCATGATCTTCCGGATTAAACTCGCGTGTCTGGTTGTTGTCTTCCTCAATGCCACGCTCTGTGCGCAAGGTACCGAGGTCGCATTACGTGACCTCAACACCCACTGTCCCTTCACTCCACCGCAATCGCTGGGTGCTTGGGAATCGCGGGCAGCCGATTTGAAATTGCAACTCCAAATAGCCTTGGGACTGTATCCGGCCATCGAACTGGATCCAGTCCAACCCAAAATCTATGGTCGCGTGGAACGGGACGACTACACCATTGAAAAAGTCACCTTTGAAAGCTTGCCTGGCTTCCTGGTCACAGGCAACCTATACCGACCGAAGGAGATTGCTCCTAATACTAAAGTCCCAGCGGTATTGGCCCCGCATGGGCACTGGGACAATGCGCGGTTTTACGATACCAGCCCGGCGGAAGTGAAGAAGCTGCTGGCAGATGGCTCGGAGCGGTTTGAAAACGCAGCTCGCAATCACATTCAAGCGCGGTGCGTTCAACTGGCGCGCATGGGTTGTATCGTCTTTCATTGGGATATGATCGGCTATTGCGATAACCAGCAGATCAATTCCGAACGCGCGCATCGTTTCGCGAAACAGCCTCGAGAATCCGAGGTCAACGCAGCAGGCTGGTTGTTGTTCAGCCCGCCAGCCGAAGCGCATGGACAATCGATTCTAGGCTTGCAGACTTTAGCGATTCATCGCGCCGTTGATATGCTACTGGCGCTACCCGAAGTGGATCCGCAACGCATCGCCATCTCGGGTGCCAGTGGCGGTGGTACTCAATCCTTTTTGGGAGCCGCTACCGACCCACGAATTAGTCTGGCATTTCCCGCAGTGATGGTCAGTACTGGTATGCAAGGTGGATGCACTTGTGAAAACGCCTGCCTGCTAAGAATAGGAACCGGCAATGTCGAAATGGCGGCTCTGATCGCCCCGCGCCCACTGGGCTTGACCGCCGCGAACGACTGGACCAAGAACATGCCCAACGATGGCTTTCCAGAATTGCAAAAACTGTACGATTTGTTTGGTGCCAAGAATAAGGTGGCGCTATTTCCCGCTGTTCATTTTGGACACAATTTCAATCATGTTAGTCGCGTGGGCTTGTACGGTTGGATCAACGACCATTTTGACCTGGGGTTCGAAAAGCCAGTTCTGGAACGCGACTTTGACATTGCCCTGCGCGATGAATTGACCGTGTGGGACGAAGCGCACCCGCAGCCTGAAGGGGGAGAGGATTTCGAACGTCGACTGCTGAAATTGTGGGCCGAAATCCTCGATCGACAAATGACGACGCAATTGCAAGGTGACGCGGCTCAAGTCACACAGCTTGCAAAAACTCTCAGCGACGGTTGGCGAGTTTGCTTGGGGCTGACGACCACCACGCTGACTACCCCAAGGGTCAAAGCGGCGCCCTCAAATGTCACAATTGAATTTGAGCACCAGTCACTTTCGAAATGGGACCTCTTTCAAGTAGCCGGCCCTCTGACAGCCACCACTGAGAAGCGTTCTGTGTCCCCTAGTCCAAGCAGCGACTCCGAAACGCCTCATCACGCGATCATGGAAGCGGGGCAGCCATCCGACGCCATTCGAATTGAAGTGAAAACATCAGATGCGACACTCCATTTCGCCCCGGATCTCGCCGGCCAGCAATCTTCGGAGGCGAAAAATGAACAAGTTCGCCTGCAAGCCATTGTGGAGAATCCGCGTTTGGCTGCAGCCTTTACGTATGGTTACAATTTGCCCTTATTCGCACAGCGCGCGCAGCAACTTGGGTTAACATTGCGCTGGCTTGCCCGTCAGAATCCGCAAGCCACCATCACGCTCCACGGCTCTGGTGACGAAGCTGCTTTGGCGGCCGCGGGAACGTTTGTGGCTCAGCAATTAGCGCACACGGCCAAAGAAGAACCATTGCGATTGCAACTTAGTTTAGCCCCGGCTGATTTTTCTTTCGTGCAGGTCGATTCGATTCGCCATCCTAGTTTTCTTCCTGCAGCCGCCCGCTATTGGGACCTACCCGGCCTGATCGCCTGCACGCAAGCAACCGTAAACCTCACTGGTCAACCGCCTGAGAAATCAGCCGCCTATCGCAAACTTGCACCACTTGCCAAACAAATCGGAACTGTTTTGAAGTTAGAATAACCGGAAATGGTGGCCTGCTGGAATTTTGGAGTGCTGGGACTCTGAAGTGCTGGGACTTGTCACAGCTTTCACTTTTCCTGTTGACTGCATCGAGCGGAAACGCAGATGCCAACAGGTCGGTTGGAATCACCCGACATCACGTGATGTCAACGTTTATTCCGCGTGCTGCCAATGCTGAATCCGCGTGCTACCAACGCGCTAACTTACCAGAGAATTTCCGTGTTATGCCAGCACTTCTGAAAGAAAAAGCTCCGAGAACTCGGAGCACTCCACAGGGGTTAGTTACCGCCCGAGCGTAGTGAACCATTTATCGAATAATTGCCTACTTCCTTAGCCGTTGCACGGTACCGCGCATCATGGATGCCGACTTTCGCATTGCCAAACTCTTTAAACGCGTCAAGCAACTCAACTCGCTTCAGTTGGGCGAAGTTGAACGGTTAGTGGCGTCTCTAGCAGGACAAACTTCGACGCAAAGGTTGCGAGACGCCACCGCTGAACTACCGTCGAAAGATTGGCCGCACGCACCTATCCACCGCCTGACGGGCCAGGGAACGTTTATTGTAACGGCGGGGACGTATAACAAACAGCATTTCTTTCGAACAACTGAGCGTTTGGACTTTCTTATGTCCGAACTATTGAAAAAGGCTCAGCAATATCAGTGGCAAGTGGAAGCCTGGGCGGTGTTTTCGAATCACTATCATTTCGTTGCTCATGCTATGAACGATGCTAAGACGCTCAAACCATTCCTGACGCATCTACATGCAGATACGGCACGTGAGATCAATCGCCTGGACAATGCATCGGAACGCGCAGTTTGGTTTAACTTTTGGGATACAGCGCTAACCTTCGAAAAGTCGTATTTAACTCGATTGAAATACGTTCACCAAAATGCCGTCAAACATGGGTTGGTGGCGATCGCCAATCAGTATCGTTGGTGTTCAGCAGCTTGGTTCGAACGTACAGCCAGCCCTTCGCAGATCAAGACGATTTACAGTTTCAAGACCGACAAGGTAAACGTAGGCGATGATTTTGATGTATTAAGAGTGGAGTGATGCTCTTTGGAGTGCTGGGACTTGTCACAGCTTTCACTTTTCCTGTTGACAGCCACAATCGGAAACTCAGATGCCAACAGGTCGGTTAGAATTACCTGGCATTCCGCGCTGCCAACGTTTATTCGGCGTGCTGCCAATGCTGAATCCACGTACTACCAACGCGCGTCTTACCAGAGAATTTCCGTGTACTGCCAGCTCTCTTGAAAGAGAAAGCTCCGAGAACTCGGAGCACTCCACAGCTGTGTGGCCCATGGGCTAGTTGTGCGATTCTAACGTTCTCACTTGGCAGGGCTGATCTCAACCAGTTGTTCATTCAACTCGCCGTCTTTGGCCATCTTGCGAATATCCTCGGTGATCTTCATTGAGCAGTACTTGGGACCACACATGCTGCAAAAGTGAGCGCTCTTGAAGGTATCTTGCGGGAGGGTCTCGTCGTGATAACGCTGGGCCGTTTCGGGATCGAGCGACAAACGAAATTGTTCTTTCCAATCGAATTCGAAACGAGCCTTCGAGAGTGCGTTGTCGCGATCTTGTGCGCCAGGGCGACCGCGTGCTACGTCGGCAGCGTGTGCGGAGATCTTGTAGGCAATCACTCCTTGCTTAACGTCCTCTTCGTTGGGCAATCCCAAATGTTCCTTGGGGGTCACGTAGCACAACATCGCCGCGCCGTGCCAACCGGCCATAGCCGCGCCAATGGCGCTAGTGATGTGATCGTAACCGGGAGCCACATCGGTCACCAACGGGCCTAGTACATAAAACGGAGCGCCATTGCAAACTTGGATCTGTCGCTCAATGTTCATTTGGATCTGGTCCATCGGAATGTGCCCCGGTCCTTCGACCATGACTTGCGTTCCATTTGCTTGCCCACGCGCGGTCAATTCTCCGAGCACATCTAGCTCGGCGAACTGCGCTTCATCTGAGGCGTCGGCAATCGATCCAGGTCGCAATCCATCTCCGAGAGACCAGGTGACATCGTACTGCCGCATGATATCGCACAAGTCATCGAACGCTTCGTAGAGCGGATTCTGCTTGCGGTGGACCATCATCCATTTGGCAATCAATGAACCGCCACGACTGACAATCCCCGTGACACGCTTGGTGGTCATGTGCAGATGCTCAAGCTTCACGCCGCAGTGGATCGTCATGTAGTCGACCCCCTGCTTGGCTTGATGTTCCACCATGTCTAAAAAATGCTGGGGACGCATATCTTCGATATTCCCCCCTAATTCCTCCAGCATCTGATAGATGGGAACGGTACCTATGGGCACTGGGGAGGCATCGATGATTCGCTTACGAATATTGTCGATGTCCTTGCCGGTCGACAAATCCATCACGGTATCTGAACCATGATGCACGGCCATGTGTAGTTTATCGAGTTCTTCACCAACATTACTGGTGACCGCGCTATTGCCGATATTAGCATTGATTTTACACTTAGCAGCGATACCGATGCACATCGGTTCGAGTCGCCCTTGCAAGTGAACTTTGTTGGCGGGGATAACCATGCGTCCGGCGGCCACTTCCGATTGGATCGTTTCGACGGGCAATTGTTCGCGCTCAGCCACAAACTTCATTTCAGCGGTTATTTCGCCAGCGCGGGCAGCCAAAATTTGGGTGGTCATCAGTTGGAAAACTCCTACAGTTCATGAAATACCGCCAAAACACCGTAACCGCCAAACACGTAGCGGAACCGCATTGTTTTATGCAAGCCGCCAATTATCCGTTAGTTGTTCGATTTGGAGAACCCACCCGGCCCAGCATTTAGCCCGAATTTGCCCAGTCGGAAAACCGTTGAAAGCCCAGCCAGAGTGGGCTGGGTAGCCCAGCATTCGACCATTCCAGAGGTTTCGGTACAATCTCTGTCTGAAAAACTATTCCAGACGCACGTATCTACCCGCTGCAGAATATACCATGAACAAATTAATCGTAGGCTTTGGCGAAGCGCTCGTGGACGTGCTTCCGTCAGGTGAAGTGGTAGGAGGTGCCCCGTTAAACTTCTCCGTCCGTGCAGCGCAACTCGCACAACCGCTGGGCTGGTCGGCTGCTTTACTCAGTCGAATTGGGAGCGACGAACGAGGGCAAAAAATACTTCAGTACTTGCAAACTACCAGCTTGGACACCTCCGCTATCCAAGTGGATGGCGAGCGCCCCACCGGCTTTGTCGACGTGACCTTGGACGCGGGCCAGCCCAGTTACGTGATCGGCGAGCGCGTCGCTTGGGATCATATCGCTGTGGACGACTGTTCCCTGGGCCTGTCGCGCCAGTCATCCGCCTTCTGTTTCGGTACACTAGCCCAACGTTCACCGCAGACTATCGACACTTTGGCTCAGTGCCTGGCAGCGGCGGACCAAGCCGTGAAGGTCTTCGATATTAACTTGCGCAAGCCGTACCCGCCTATCGAAATCATTGAAGCGAGTCTTACTCGTGCCGATATTCTCAAATGCAATGCCGAGGAATTGTTGCAGATAGCCGATTGGCTGGGTCTCCAGCAGTTCGCCATGGCAGAAACCACTAAATCTGATTCTCGGGCCCAGCGCACTGGAGCAGCGCGAAACATTGCGACCGCTTTACAGGAACGCTTCAAACTCAGCGGAGTCTTCTGGACGCAAGGTGCCGAGGGATGTGTGCTTCAACGCGGCCCGCTCACCACCACAGCCGAGGTCCCTCATTTACCCACGGCCGAAGATGCAGACACGGTTGGGGCTGGTGACGCCGCGTCGGCCGCACTGGCAATAGGCCTGGTTGCTGGCTGGCCGGACGAAAAGATTGTAAAAGTTGCCAATCACTGCGGTGCCTTTGCCGCCAGCCAAAGGGGTGCGACCACGCCCTTTCCTAAGGGATTTCTCGTAGCGGAAGTCGCCTAGACTTTCGGAAGTCGGAGCCCATCGTGGGGCATCGATAAGAATTGGGGCTCGCAGGCTGAGCAAAATCGCAAGTCGCACCCGGCAGGAGCGACCCACGTAGTTGAAACCGCCGGGCGATCTGCGATAATGCGAGCGCTTGATGTACATCTGTCTGCGATTTCACCATTCCTTCCACGGAGTCTCTCTCATGTCGCGATTACGTTTTGCTCGCCATGCGGCCCTCAGCGCACTTTCAGCCTGTGTTTGTCTCACTCCCCTACCCTCGATGGCTGCCGACCACGGCATGACCAAGGGCACCCCCGATATTCAACATGCTGGACCGCTGGCCTTTGGTCCCGATGGTGTCCTGTTTGTTGGTGATACCCGGGGTGCAGCCATTTATGCCATCGACACAGCTGACAGAGGTCAGTTAGCCTCCAAATCGCAAATTAACGTCGCCGGAGTAAACCAAAAAATTGCTGCCATGATCGGTAGCACTCCAGAGGAAACAGTCATCAACGACATGGCAGTCAATCCAGCCAGCGGCAATGTCTACCTATCGGTATCGCGTGGCCTCGGACCCGATTCACAACCAATCCTCTTTAAGGCGGACGCCAAGGGGAATGTTTCTGAAGTCTCCATGAAGGACATCAATTTTTCTAAGGTAGCCTTTGATGACGCGCCAGAATCAAAGGAAGGTCGCCGCAATCCACGCCTAAGCACGATCACCGACCTGCAATTTGACAATGGAAAGCTCATCGTGGCTGGCCTATCCAATGAAGAATTTGCTTCCAAACTTCGCGTGCTGAATTTCCCATTTGACGGCGACAAGACCTCGACCAGCATCGAAGTCTATCACGGTGCCCACGGCAAACTAGAAACCGCTTCTCCCGTGCGGACTTTCATTACTTACGAAAACACTGTTTTGGCTGCGTACACTTGCACGCCGCTGGTCACCATTCCAGTCGACGATCTCAAAGGTGATAAGATTACCGGAAAAACGATCGCTGAACTGGGCAATCGCAACAACCCGCTCGATATGGTTGTTTACAAAAAAGGCGACCAGAACTACTTGCTAATGGCCAACGACGCCCGTGGTGTCATGAAGCTCAAGCTTAACAAAAGTGAATTCGACGCGGCCAAGTCGATCGACACCAAAATTGATGGCACGGCCGGTGTTTCCTACGAGACACTGCCGTACGAAAATGTCGTGCAACTCGACAAACTCGACGAAGGTCATGCCGTCATGTTAGTTGCTCAAGCCAGCGGCAGCGTCGACCTCAAGTCAATTGCACTTCCATAGCGTTTGGATTGCCGGGAATTTCAACCGCGAAGCGGTGTCCTCTAGTAGCCTGGGGTGCGAACCCCAGGGAGAATGGAATCTACCGACATCCAGTTCGTCAGCGATCGACCGCTTTCGCGGTCGATCGCTGGCGAACTGGAAAAACGCGCGGATACTTCGCTGACCTGGGGTTTGCACCCCAGGCTAATCGAATTCCGTGCCTTCGGCACTAAAAAACGCGGGCTTCAAAAGCCGTAGGCGAACATCAACTGGGGGATCTTCGGTTTGGGATTTAACGCTATGGAAAATGCGAGCCTACGTTGAGTCTCCTCTACGTGAAATCTGCTTTATCAAGCCACTTACTCGTCTGTGTCAGCATGGTCAAAGTCAGCATGGTCAAATCGTACCTACCATTCGTCTGCCTGGTGGTGACCCTGCTCGGCATTCGCAGCTTACATGCTGAACGGCCACCGCTTTCACAATCGCTGGATTCCCAACACACGGCCGAATTGCGACTTGCTCCTACGCCTCACTTCATCGTCAGCGGGTTTAGCAAGCTTCACTCCGGCGACGCTCCTTCGTCTAGCGAATTCCAGCGCCTGTTTGACGTCCATGTACAATCGGACCAGCCGCAAACACCAGCGTTGCTAGGTGACTACAGCGTCGTCGATCCAAGCACACTGAGCTTTACGCCACGTTATCCGCTGAATCCATCGATCGTCTATTGCTTACGAGTTGGCGAGGAGTTGCGGGCAGAATTGGCACCAAGCAACGAGAAACAATCGTCTCCCGAGAAACTGATTTTTCAACTTCCCGCTCCGCCCGCCAGCGCTCCAACCTCCGTTAGCGCCATTTTTCCTACGGCAGATAAGCTGCCTGAGAATCTGCTCAAATTCTATATCCATTTCTCAGCCCCCGTGAGTCGCGGCCAAGCCTACAAACAGATCCAACTATTGCATGGCACAGAACCAGTTGAAAAACCTTTCCTCGAATTGGGAGAAGAGCTCTGGGACGCCGATCAACAGCGGTTCACGCTTTTCATTCATCCCGGAAGAATCAAACACGGCTTGCGCTCGCGCGAGGAAGCTGGCCCAGCCCTGATGGCTGGCCAATCGTACACGCTGCGGGTCGATCAAGCGTGGATCGATGCTGACGGAAAACCGCTGACACAAACCTTCGAAAAGAAGTTTTCAGTGACTTCCAGCGACGATGAGCAGCTCGATCCCGAACATTGGAGGATCGACTCACCAGCCGCTGGCTCGACCGATCCAGTCTCGTTGCAATTCGACGAACCGCTCGACCATGCCATGCTCACGCGGGTACTCGATGTCACCAGCCGCGACGGTAGCCTTGTGGCCGGCAGCCATGAAGTCGTTGCGGAAGAGACACGGTGGCAATTCACTCCCACGGCAGCTTGGAAGACAGGCACGTATCACATCGAAGTCTCTACCATCCTGGAAGACTTGTGTGGCAACAGCATTGCTAAACCTTTTGAAGTCGACCTGCGAAACGTGGCTACCGTCGAACCCAAAGATCGAATTGCGATTGAGTTCATTGTGAAATGAAACCAACCAAGACATTTTTGATTGAATCGACTATTACGCTCAGTTGATTCGTAGTTCTACACGGTCTGGATCGTTCATGTTTAGAAGTCGCTGGGTCGCGATACCGATTGCCGTCAACCCAACGATTCTACCGTCGACCAACCGAAAATGTTCATCCCAATAATCCGAACGCGGATGAAAAAGTCGCACCAATTTCCCCTCGTAAATTGAGGAAAGATTGGGCCCCTTAAAAAGGTTGCACCAATGGCAGGCAAGGCATAAGTTCGAAAGTTGGTCACTTCCTCCGTGTTGACGAGCAATTACATGCTCTACATGAAACGCGACTAGCGGGAACCGATTCTGAAAAATGCGGCAGTATTCGCAGCGGTTGCCTGCCCGCTCGCGAACTTCACGCCGAATTTCAACGGGCAAGCTCATGGATTTCTATGCGTCGCTATGACCTGCCTCGCTCTAGACTGAAGAACGGCAATAAAATTGAGAGCGCGCATCGTAGCCTCATACTGCTGCTTGTCGCCCTCGGTTAGTTCACCCAGCAAATTACTATCGGCCCAGTCATCAAGCTGCTGCTGGACTTCTTCCGACACTGCAAACTTATCTAGACGGCTGGCGGTATCAAGCGTTAGGCACTGGCCGACAGAATCAAACAGGCTGTGGATGGCGTTCATTCGATTTACGGGTGAGAGGTAAATGCACTTGGTCCTATCAACTTAGTATACTTCAAACGTTTAGGATGGAACAAACCTGAAGTCAGTAATTAAGCGATCGATTAAGTCTATTTCCATCCAACCAAGACACGCACGAAACTCACCAACCCAAAGGCTTGTGGTTCGTCGATCCGACACAGCAAACCCTTTTCCAAAGCCACACGTCGTCGCATTTTCGCCAGTCGCTCCTCAAACCCTCGAGGACTGCCGCGGTAGACGATCCAGTGCGTTTTCGTCGTTGACTGTTCAGCTGTCGCAGCCGCCAACAGCTGCTCCGCCCATTCTTCTCCGCTGACTAGCAATGCGTGCGGCTCAATGAATTGCCCTGATGCGTCGATTGCCCGGTAGGCGCCACGCAAGGGAAAACTCAAGTAACGATTGAGCTCTGAATCGATTGGCAAAGTCGCTCCGTTGGCTTCCACCAGTCCGCTGGCACACCACACTTCGTCTCCGGGTTGCAATTGTTCGTTAAGTGCATTGGTCGCTTGTCGCCACCCCTCCCAGCGTTGCCAACCGTACCAATGGCCGGCCCGCCAATTGTCAAGCGTTCCTTGGCTAACGATCAACCAGATGCACACTCCGATCACTGCTCCGCATCGCAAACAGTTATGGCGTATGCGTCCGATTTCCATGGAAGCCAACATCACCAATGGAACCGCGCTGACAATCACAAAGCGTCGATGAAAGATTGGGGCCAAGTCGAGCGCAGTAATGAACCATGCGATGATCCATGGTCCGAAGGCGGCCAACCACCACACACCACGACGACCGTTCGAATCTTCACCCAAGTCTCGCGTGTTCCAGCATCCTCTAATCCACCAAGGTGAATCGTTCGGCTCTCCAGCACCAGTCCGCTTTCCACTGCGAGAAAGCCAATCGACCACTCGCGCCAAGCCAACCGGAACACCATAGGCCGCCAAAGGCAACAGACCAAGAAAACTCTTCCACGTGGCTTCACCAGCGAAACTGTCCCATTGCGCACGGTGCTCCCACACTCGTGCGGAAAGTAGCAACGCAACTGCCGTGGCAAGTGCCACCGCAATCACGGCTGCAGCCCAGGGTTGTCGAAGTTCGGAACGTTGACGCACGACCAACATCGTCCCCCAAGCGATTTGGCAGGCCACGGCCAACACCGCCGTGATGTGCAAGAAGACCAACATCACACTCAAACCGCACCACGCCCACACGGTCCTGGTCCCTGCGAACGAGTTTTTCATTGCGTCTGAGGACTCGGCTACCATTCCTAACCTCGCGACTGCGATCCAGCTCAACAAGCTGACCAGTTGCACGGCCGAATAGACTCGCGCTTCGGTGGCGTAAAACAGCTGCACACGATCGAGGATGAGCCACGCCAGAGTCGCCAGCGGGAGGCTGACTCCGCACCAGTTGTTGCCAAGCCGAACTCGTTGACCACAGACCTCGCGCAGACAGAGAAAAACGACCGCAGCCCAGCACGCGACGGATGGCAACCGCAGCGCCCATTCCTGGGAAACCGAGGGTAAATTACCAAGTGTCGCGCTCAAACCGTACAAAAGCCAGAAAAACAAGGGCGACTGATTGCCGGCTCGGGCGCGATGAGCCACCTCGGAAAAGTCGCCAGAAACGGTCCAACTGGTATGCAATTCGTCCACCCACAGCGATTCTGTCGCGCCACCGCAGGCCCATAGAGCGGAAACCACAATTGCCAGCCCCAGCCACCACCCATGCAGGCTGAACGGAGGCCCAAGGGCGAGAGGCGAGTCAGTTGGAGCTGGGTTGTGCAAGGGAATTCGGTGTGAGTAAAATAAAGTGGGTTCGAGGTTCGCTAGGTTTAGCGACTCGCAAGCCGTGCGGTTTTGTTAGAGTTGTTTTTGTGGGAGCTATTTTTGCACCCATTAGTTAGACTAGTAGCTGACAGTCCCGCAAAACCGTAGCGCAAGTCCTCAGGACTTTCGGCCCCTGTTCGATCTCATCTTAACGTCAAAAGCGACCGACGCACTCTGCATCTTTTACCAGTCTAGTTGGGCTACCAGTCTAGTTGGGAAAGTGGACGCCAGTGTTGGTAGCTCCAAGGAAAGTCCCCATGCTCCTGTGCGACATGTTTTCCACTAGACAGACTACCGAAATCCAACCTGCCATCCGCGTGGTGCGCGGCCAACCTCGACGCGGTCGAACTCGTAGCGGCTTTACCCTACTGGAAGTGATGATTGCCACGGCGGTGACGCTGTTGATGATGGTGGCACTGGCGCAGATCTTTAAAGTCATCGGCGACAGCATGAAACAGGGTCGCGCGGTATTGGAGCTGAATAATCGCTTGCGAAGCGTGGTCTATCGCATACGCACGGACTTGGACAATCTGACGGCAATCCCCGAGCCCCCGGCCGACCCAGCCACTGCCACTGGCTATGTTCAGATTTTCGATGGCTCGTTGACCGATTACTCTACGACGCTGGTATCAGTTCCAACGCCCCTGGCGCAAAGCCGCTTTGGTGATGTCGATGACATTATCATGGCCACCGTCCGCTCGGGCGACGTATGGTTTACGGGAAAAGTGCCTGCTTATGTCTTAGCAAAGAGGGACCCTGTCGCCGCCAATGCGTCCGATTTCCAATTGGTTTCCATAGCATCCCAGCACGCAGAGATCGCAATTTTCGCGCAGCCTGTGGTAACCAATATCAACAACCCCAATCGCGATCCGCGCTACTTCATTGCTAATTCACCGCTAGGTGCCGTCGACTTTCAAGACACCGACGCATTCCCGGGCTTCCCTGATGGGTTTCGTTTGCACTATCGTGTTTTGCTGATTCGTCCCGATTTAAACCTGGCAAACTCGGGCGTGCTACCAAGCGGACTGGACAGTAACGGTAACTACTGGACAGCCTGTAGTCCGGTTAGTGGATTGCCCACTCCACTTTGTGACATGCACTCGGTCCATCAGCAGTGCGACCTGTCCGTACGTCGCATTTACGACCCTTCAACTCTCCCATCGGGCGTCGATTATGTAGCCGCCAACAACCTTGAAGATTTGATGGACCCCGCCAATCGTTTCGCACATGTTCAAGTTCCAATCCCCGGCACACGCTCCACCACCATGCCGCTGCTGGCACTAGGAGCGCCACTAGCCATCAATGCTAACGATCCTACAGGCACTTTAACTGCCGCGCTTCCAAGTGGCACCAATCCTTTTCGAGTTGGATCGGGTTTTTTACATCCAGCATTTGTGCTGCTTGATGATCGCGCGGGCGAAGATGTGTTGGCAAGTGATATCCTGGCTTTCGACATCAAGGTGTTTGATTCTGGTGCACCTCTGCTAGGTTCGCCCGGAAACGACACATTCCCAGGTACCCCCTTCGACGATGATCAAGATGGCACTCTCAATGAACTCGATGAACTTGGCTGGGCTGGTTCGGATGATCTCGTGCTAACACCCAATGATCCTGGATATGCGTCGGCTTTGGCGGCTGGCAACCCGCCCGTTGGCACAGGTGAGTACGTCGATCTTGCTTGGGCTCGTAAGTTGGTCGCCCATGGTGGAACTATTAATGCTGGTACCAATGTCTGGAGTTCCTTCAGTGGCTATTCGCAAAGCAATTTTGCGGGCATCAACAGTTACACGGACTCACTTTACAAATCGGGGAACGTGGTACTCAACGCGACCGGCAACGTAACAATGGTGCTACAACCCAGCTACGACACATGGACGTCGCGTTTCGAAGGGGACGGCGTGTTGCAAGCCCAACTCATTGGCGGCGCAGGAATCGCCCGTATCAATGGAACCAACGCCCTGTATGGCGGAAGTGGCAACGATGCCAACAGCGTCTTTCCTCCATGGCGGAATAATGCTGGCAATCCAGTCATCGATGCTGCCACCGACGGCATCGACAACAATCCGCCACCTTTCTTTCTCACGGGTTTGGGAGTGGATGATGCAACTGAACTGGAGACATCTCCCCCCTACCCCACCAAGTTGCGGGGCCTGAAGATCTCCGTGCGCATGGAAGATCCATTGTCGCGACAGGTCAAGCAGATGTCGGCGGCTAAGGAATTCGTCTCGCAGTAAGTAAGTCGCTCTTCTATGCACGCCATTCGACTTCGCCAACCCTGGCCAGCCCATTGGTGTGCCAGTGGGTCAAACTTGCCGAGTGTGACTTCGCCAAGTGGGTCACACTTGCCGAGTGTGACTTCGCCAAGTGGGTCGCACTTGCCGAGTGCGACTGCCGACCAACTCTCCAACAGCCATCCAGCCGACACGGGCACGCCCTACCGAACCGCCTGCTATCGGCGGTCGTTCAATTGTCCCACGGGTTTGCAACCCGAGCAATCTGTTCTGTTGGTCATGCGCGATGTGGAGTCGCAGAACCGACGCGGAGCGTCGGGCCACGTTGGGGGCCAAATTGAGTGCGTGGCGATCACTCTCAACTCAGAGCTCCTACCAACCGTCGCAACGGAAGGCCGCATCGTAGCGGAAATCGGCGAACGGCTTGAACCGTTTAATCGTCTGGAGATTCTTTGCCAGGTACCCGAATCAAGCGAGGTACAACCGCCAGTGTTGACGGACCATATGGAGATCGTCATCGAAATCGCCTAACGTTCTCAACGTGGATGAGTTTTGGAGTGCTGCGACTTGTCGTAGCTTTCCTTTTTAATAGTCCCCGGTGAACACGGGAATTAAACGTTGCGGGTGGTTTAGATTCCCGGCAGGTCGGGTTAAAGTAGTACAATTCTATTCGCGGTAACTTATCCATATTCACTTTAACCATAGACCGTGCCATGAAACGTCCCTGCCCACTACTCACGCTTCTACTGCTGTCGCTTTTGATTTCTAGCGGTTGTCGCGAATCGGCTTCGAGCGGCGTGAAAAACCAGGCGAAGAACGAGTCTGCCACCGAGACAACCGATGCACTGCAAGCGACGGTTACCGACACGGCACCCGCTAAGGAAGAAACCCCAATCGCTCCGCCGGAAGTGATTGAAATCAGAGCCGATGCGTTGCTCAGCGCTCAGCTCACTCGGGATCAACTTGAACAAGGCTGGGTGCGACTGTTTGATGGCCAATCGCTGTTCGGCTGGTTTGTCGTCGGCAATGCAGATTGGCAGATCACCCCTGAAGGCACGCTGATGGTTACACGTGGCGAACGCAGCTACCTGTGCACTAGTTTTCAGATTCCCAACTATGAACTGCAAGTCGACTTTCGCTCCGATGCCGAGACCAATAGTGGCATCTTCTTGCGCACCGGACCTGAGCCGCAAGATGTCGAATTCGATTGCCTGGAGTTAAACATCGCCCCGCCTGACAACCCCTTTCCCACTGGGAGCTTTGTCCAACGCATGAAACTTGAACCTGCGAAGCTAGGCAAGTTCGATGCGACCGAGTGGCATACCTACTTGGTGCGTGTCGAGGGGAAACAAGTGCAGGTGTCGCTCGATGGCAAGCAGATCATGCTACTCGATGACATTGAAGTTGCCCCCAATGGCCACATCAGTCTGCAACACAACGCGGGCAGGGCTGAATTCCGTAATGTGCTACTGCGTCCCATCGGCCTCAGCGATTTGAAGTTGGGCGAAAACTGGGAAGAGGATTGGACATTGACGGAAAAAGAACCCGACACCTTCACTGCAACACCCGGCGACGATGGATTGAAGTTGGTTGGTGGCGCGGGACAAGTGCAATCGAAGCAAGTGTATGGTGACTTTTTCTTGCAAGCTCGTTATACGCTGGCTAAGCCTGAAGTGAATTCAGGGATCTTCTTTCGCTGCATTCCCGATGCACTGCTGGATGGTTACGAGTGTCAGGTCAATCATGCGATGGCCGATGGCGATCCGCTGCGACCGCTGGATGCCGGAGCGGGTGCCATTTTCCGCCGACAGCCTGCACGAGTCGTGGTGGGAGATGGCACGAAGCCAACCTACCTCACACTATTGGCCGCGGGCCCACAAATGGTCACCTGGGTCAACGGCGTCCAAGTCGCCGACTTTTTTGACACACGTGAGCCAAATGAAAACCCGCGTCAGGGCTCGCGAACCGAGGCTGGTCCCATTGCACTGCAAGGTCACGACGCCACCACGGACGTCACCTTTCACAGCTTAAAGATCGCCGAGATCAAGTAAGTACGTCAGGTTTTCGTGCCTGACTATTCCCTCAACCGTAGCGGAATTCGCCAAGAATTTCGGCAGTTCGTCGCCGAAAAGCAACACGACTCGGAGAGTCGTGCGACGATGCTGCACGCGAAAGTCTTGGCGAACTTCCGCTACACCCAAATTTAACTGGAGACATTCCTGTGACTAAAAATATTCATTCGTTCATGAACAACTCGCTCGCTTTCGTCGTGGTAGTCATCATCCTCGCCGCCAACTCGATGGCCCAAGAGCGGGTCGTTGATCCGGCGCAGGCCCAGTGGTTTGACAAATACAAAGACCAAGACAACATCCCGCAATTAAAGGACATGTTGCTCAACACCGATCCGGAACCGGAGTTGGTAGAAGGCTTCACGTCGATGTTCAACGGTAAGGACTTGAGTGGCTGGACACCGCGCGGTGGCACATGTCGCTTCGAGGTCAAAGATGGCGCAGTGGTGGGAACTTGCGTCCCCGAATCGAACAGCACTTATCTGTGCACGGAGAAGAATGACTACCGCGATTTCATTTTTACCTGTGATATGAAATGGGAAGTCAACGGCAATTCGGGCGTTATGTTTCGAGCTCAACAAAAGGGGGCAGGCGATTCAGTAACTGTCTTTGGACCACAAGCTGAAATGGAAGGCATCACCGGCGATCGCTATTGGAACGGAGGCATTTATGGCCAAAGTTGTGGCGGTTATTTTTATCCCTTGTGGTTGACCGAGCACAAAGCAGCCCGCGCCGCCCTGGATCGCACAGGCTGGAATCGCTTGACGATCAAAGCTCAGGGAAATGTAGTCAAAACCTGGGTCAACGGAGTCCCTGCAGCACATTGGGTAGATGACGGAACCTACGCTACCGGTTTCTTCGGCTTGCAGATCCACAAAGGCAAAGCAGGCACAGTACTCTGGAAAAACGTCCGCATCCAAGAACTAAACAAATAGAGCTTACGATTTCAGCTTAGAGTAAGCCCCGTCAGGCTACGAAACTACATGCCTTCAACACCCGACGATTGGTTGGAAGATGAAACTTCGCCGCAGGGATGGAGCTTTTGGAATCCGGGAACGGGCGCAGCGGTAAAGAGCTTTTGGTTAGGCTGTTCCGGACTAGCGGTATTGGCCCACGCGACTGCTCTAGCTTCTGTCTATGTGAGCAAAGTACTCCACAGCTGGCTGCTGGATAGACTCGTGGGGAGCCTACCTATTGCGATGCTGTGGCGTAGTCTGAGCGCGATAGAGCAAATGGTCTGCTGGTGCCTTGTGCCGAGCATGACTCTCCTCGCCGCCCTACCGATTTTGTGCTGGCGGGGAAGCTTTGGCTGGCGTTGCACGATTGCGTTGACGCTCATTGTCTCGGTACTGTGTTTCGTGTCGGACAGCTTGGGATATGTGCCAAGAGTGAAGTTAGTCGATGAACTGAACGATTTGAGCGGACTGATTTCCTGTTGGTTGGCAGTGCCTGGGATTTTCTTGTGTCCACCGTTCAACCGTCTGTGGCAACTACGCCTAGTTGCTGGACTAGGACTAACTGTGATTCTGGTGTCTCTCCTATTAAATGGCCTGGAACGCATTCCCCCGGCGATGTACGTGGTCTCATGGCTCATTTTGTTCCCGACCGCAATAATAGCGACACTGTTCTTTCGCAACGCAGGTCGACTCGCCACGCTGGAGAAGACCGCGACCGAAGCAGACATCCAACGCCTCTCCTCGGCCACGTTGATGGAATTAATGGGCCTGGCCGGAGTGCTCTGTGCGCTAATCATGTTTTGGACCGGATCGTTTGATCTTCAACGAGTCCTCGCTCCCTTGGCGGTAGCGTTGGCGGTGGGAGTAACCACCCCATTTTCTGCCGGTCTATCGTTGGCACGCTGGTGGCGGGCCGGTTCGCAACACACTCGACGCTATCTATTCCTGAGTTGGCTGTGCTGCAGCATCATATTCGGTGCAGCTAGCGCGTTTCTGGTGGATTGGACCTACAACGGATCATGGGCGATCTTTTTTTCTCCGCAGATCGCAACCACCGCTTTCGCTTCCGGCATGCTTGGCAGTTTGGCTTTGCATCTATACGGTATGCTCTGCATTGGTTGGCTGAAGTATTGCGGATGGTCGCTCCCCAAAAATCGTTAGTCGTACAGGTGCCGAAAATCTACAACCACGGACGACTCTGGTAGAGAACCGATAGCGCCCTCGAAGCCAAAGGTTTCCATGCTGAGGTAGCCGTCCCCCTGTGGATTCGCAAAACGTTCAACACGTCTTAGTTGGGGTAGCACAAGCCAGTATTCGGATACATTGGCCGCGGCATAAACTGTCGCTTTGGCACGGTCCAATGCCTCGGAGCTAATCGCCACTTCGATGACGAGCAACGCCGTCGACGGGTGACAGCTGGCAGGGTCGTACGAACCTCTCAACACTAGCGCCACATCAGGTTCCGGTTCGGAGTCCTTGAGCGTCAATGGCTCTTCCTTTCGCAACTCGATGTGTTGTTCAAGTTGTGGCATAAGGGCTTCAACCAGGCGTTTCACGGTCAACGTATGCAGTGGCGACTTGATCATCTTCCTAAAAATCACTCCTGCGATAAGCTCCGTCCCAGTATCGATGATCCCAGCCTCACCCATACGTTGATATTGTTGTACTGTGATTGGCTCAACGCTCGCGAGAATGGACGCATTGCTTAATAGCGAAGACATGAAACACTCTAAGTGCGTGAAAATCGTCGTTAAAAGCGACTTGGTCGGCGGCGACGCGGTTGGATTCGCTGACTACGCAGATGATTACGCCAGACCGCCACCGTTAGTCCTATCTTAAGCACGGAATGGCGCCGAAGCAACGGATTCAGCAAACACTCGCTATTGACGGTTTTGCCTGACAAGTGCCGCGCCGTCAAAGATGTAGCGCATAGGCACGGGAGCATTGGCACGGAATTCCGTACCGTCAGGAATCCCTAGCGACGACAGCTCAAACGTTTCTGGTTCCACTTTCGCATTTACCTGAAAATCAGAAACCTTGATCGTGGTCGTGAATTCGCGTCTTTGAACCGAAGTTCTTTCGACAATGCTTCTGGAATACTCTTTGACATATTTCACACCGTTGGACTCGGCCCATTGAAGCATATGCTCAATCTCAGCAGCGTGCCCGTCCCTCAAGACCAAACGTTTCAGGCACAACGGTTCAGGTGGGAGCAAATAGCATTCGACGGAAAAACCTCTCCCCTCCCCTTTCGCAAACAGTCCATTGCCAGCCAGCCGCCCGACGTTGAACTCTAAGGCCTCTAACGGAAACGCACTAACTGCATTCTCCCATAGTCGGATGGGATGCGGAGCGGGCGAGTCGATATTGCACAGCAAACGGTCACACCACTGACGATTGAGCACAAAACAAGAAGTCCGACCTTGGTCATCAAACCTCGCCCAATAGTTGTCGTCTTCGTTCGAAATTAAGACATGGCGTGTGTAGCCAGCGGGCTCAAGTCCCCATGCACCCGGCTGATGGGCCTTAGTCAGTTTGTTAACGTGATAGATTCTCTCCAGCCGGATTTTTGGTCCGTCAAAATCGACGCGAAAGTCGCAATCGACGAGCGTTGAAGCCACTTCTTGGTCAAACCCTTTATTCACTATTCTCAAACGCCCCTGACAACTTCCCGACTTGAGCAATGCCGCGTGCGCATCACCGATTTCTTTAACGAGCTGCGGAAAGTTGGTATCGAGCGTTTGGTCTGCAAAAGATGTCGCAACGGGTAGGAATAGTGAACTCAATACCAAGTTCAGTATCGAGCCGATCATCGAGTAACTAAAGATGTTCATGAGCCAACTCAACCTGGGGGACACGACTCCACAACTAGCAAGCCCCGGTGGAACGTGCATTTTACTATACTCTATCATTCCGCCTCAGACTCTGCCTACTATTTCCCCACCCGGCGTCAGACCAGCATGTTACTCACCGACCTCTCTTGGCCAGCTGTCCAATCGCTCCCCAATAACCTGCCAGTTTTAATTCCAGTGGCTGCTGTCGAACAACATGGACATCATCTCCCGGTTGCGACAGACAGTATGTTGCTGGGAGAGATTGTCAGACGTGTGGAGGAGGCGATGTCCGCTTCCGTCTTAATAGCTCCGCTGATGTGGCTAGGAAACTCGGATCACCACCTCGATTTTCCTGGCACTCTCTCAGCAGCCCCACGCGTCTATCTCGATCTATTGGTCGGTCTGTTTGATAATATGATTGCACACGGTTTTACACGGCTGTATATGCTCAATGGTCACGGTGGCAATGATGTGCCGGGGAAGCAAGCGGTGTTTGAGCTGCGTCAAAAATACCGGCAACGCAATGACCTATTATTGCTGTTCAGCACGTATTGGTCATTGGGTGGCCATCCGTGGGAGGAACATCCGGACATCGTGCAGCATGAGATGGGACATGCTTGCGAGTGGGAAACGTCGATGATCCTCCGTATCGCGCCGCACTTAGTTGGAGATTACCGAAATACGGAAGAGGTCCCCCCGGGCAATCCCTTTCTCCCAGCCACACGTGGCTGGATTACCAAGGAACGCTCCACTCCGGGACACATTGGCCAGCCTCACTTGGCCACGCCGGAAAAAGGGGAAGCACTTTTGGCAACGTTCAGTCGCGATGTTCAGCAAATGCTCGGGCGGGTCATCGCTTGGGATGGTCAATCTTGGGAGGGTTAAATCATGTTCACACGTCGTCAATTCGCTCTATCGCTGGCCGCTGGTTTGACTTTACCCGCGTCGGCCCATGCCGCACAACCTCGTAAACGCATCGCCTTTATTGGCACCGAAGTTCGCCAGCACTCACACGCCCAGCATTTCCTAGATCGGTTTTCGATGGGCTATGCTATGGGAGGCAAATGGCGCGCGCCCCCAATCGACGTGGCGGCGGTTTACTTGGACCAGTTTAATGAACAGGATTTGGGAACAGAGCGAGTCGAGCGCTACGGCCACAAACTCTTTCCGAGCGTCACCGAAGCCCTAACACTGGGCGGCAAAGAATTAGCCGTCGATGGCGTGGTGATCATCGGCGAACATGGCAAGTATCCGAAGAATGAACGTGGCCAAACACTCTATCCTCGCTACCGTTGGTTCAAGGAAGTCGTGAAAGTATTTGAAAGCAGTGGTCGCGCGGTGCCCGTCTTCAATGACAAACATCTTTCGACCGACTGGAACGAGTGTCGAGAAATGGTCTCCGATGCGCGGCGGCTAAACTTTCCTTTCTACGCCGGCTCCTCACTACCGGTGACGTGGCGTTTGCCAAGTTACGAAATGCCACTCCATTCCCCCTTGATTGAAAGCGTGTGTGTCGCTTATGGCGGTATCGACAGTTACGACTTTCATGCGCTCGAAACGGCACAATGCATGTCGGAACGCAGACGCGGGGGAGAAGTAGGAATTAAGTCTGTCCACGCTGCACGTGGTGAAAAACTGTTTCAAATTCTGGAACAACCCCAACGCGATTCCACGCGTGCACTGTTCGTTTCCGCACTGTGTCGCAGCCACAACTTGCCTGTCGAGACTGGTTATCCAACAGGACCGGTAACCTACGAGTGGGCCAAGCAAACATTGCCCGACACAATAGGTTATTTGATCGAACATCTCGATGGCTTTCACACAGCGGTGTTTATGACGGACATTCGTGATTTCAACTACGCCGGACTCATGGACGATGGAAACATTGTCGGATGCCAAATGTACCTGCCGATGCCTGGCTCAAGCGCTACTACCGCAGATTTTTTCAATCCACTCAGCCATCATGTTGAGCAGATGATTTTACTGGAACATACCCCCTATCCGATCGAACGAACTTTGCTGACGTCGGGGATGGTGATTGCGGGGGTTGAGTCGTTGTTCAAGGGCCAAACCTCGGTGCCAACACCAGACATGGCAATTAAATACTCTTCCCCCAAACAATCCATGTTTTGGACGGACGAACTTTAGTAGCAGCGGATTTGATTGCGATCCGAATCCAAAACCGGTGGCACTGATTGGGCCAGTGCCACCCACTAATTTGCCAAAACAGCACACCAGGACTCACCAGTGAACGAACCTAGCCGCAACCGCTCGACGTCCTGGAAAACTGGTGTCAGCATCCTGCTGCTACTGGCGACGATGATCAACTATATGGACCGTCAAACACTGTCCAATCTGTCAGTGCGGATCACGCAGCAATTCGAGATGACCAATGTCCAATATGGCTATTTGGAGCTTGTATTTGGCGTGGCCTTCGCCATTGGATCGCTAGTGTTTGGTGCCTTGGCCGATCGCGTTTCGGTACGGATGCTGTATCCCATGATTTTGATCGCCTGGTCGGTAGTAGGCATCGCCACTGGTTTTACGCGGAGCTATCCCTCCCTGCTGGTTTGCCGCGGACTGTTGGGGTTCTTTGAATCGGGTCACTGGCCATGCGCCTTGATCGTTACCCAAACGGTTTTGACGCGTGGAGGTCGAGTGATGGGTAATAGCGTTTTACAGAGTGGAGCATCGCTGGGAGCAATTGTAACGCCAATCATTATTCGATTGATCGTGGCAGATAACCCTGCTCTTGACGCGTGGCGCTCCCCGTTTTACGTCATAGGCGGAGTGGGGCTAGTGTGGGCGGTAGCGTGGCTTATGGTAATTCGCCCCGGAGATTTAACAGTGGAGCGTGATTCAACAACGGCAGAAGCACCATGGGCGTGGTTATTCGCGTTCGTCTCGGATCGACGATTTTGGGCACTGGCCATGATGGTCATCTCGATCAATACTTCTTGGCAGTTGATCCGACATTGGTTGCCAAAGTTTTTACAAATAGGCCGCGGCTACTCCGAACCTCAAGCGCTCTATTTCAACTCAGCCTATTTTGTCGCCACCGATGTCGGTTGCATTCTGGCGGGCGTTGTTGGCTTGTGGTTGACGCGGTCTGGATGGGAAGTACATCGCAGCCGCCTATTGGTTTTTTTGGGCTGCGCAATGTTGGCCGCGTTGACCACCGTAGCAGCTGCTTTGCCCGCTGGTTTGCTGCTGCTGGGTGTCTTGCTGCTGGTCGCGGCCGGAACGCTAGGGTTGTTTCCCTGCTACTACTCGTTCACACAAGAAGTGAGCTACAGACACATGGGCAAGCTCACAGGGGTGCTGTCGTTCATCGGTTGGATGGCCGCTTCGCCCATGCAGCCAATTTTTGGTGAAGCCGTTGACCGCACCGGCTCGTTCGACTTGGGGATCACCTTGGTAGGCTGGTCACCCATGCTAGGGTTGGTGTTATTTTTGATGCTGTGGCGCGAGCCAGCCGGCAAAGCAAAGCAATCGTCCACCGATTAGAAGTCTGCTTCACTCTCGGTTGACAATTACGTTCACAGTGCATCGAGCGAGTCAATTTTGTATGCCCGGTCAATTAAATCTTCGATGGTCTCGATCGGCCAACTAGCGACCCTCTGTTGAGCTTCTTGGTTGATCGTACCGAAGCGCTTAGTCAAAACACGAAGGACGAGTTTTCGTTGTCCACTTTTTTCCCCTTGCTCAATACCCTGCTCGATACCCTGCTCGATACCCTGCTCAAACCAAGTTGTAGACATTGTTTTCACTTCCACATAACTCTCTGAATTCATTAGTTCTTCAAACCGAGATTGGTCTTCGGGCGTGACCAATGGCAGGTACGCCTGAATGCACTCGGCTAGCAAGAACTGGCGGTATTGGTTTTCGCGACTCTCCAACACTCGTTTGAGCGCCCGAGCCTTAAACACGGCACGGTAACCTTCTGGAACTTTCATTAACGCAGCCAAAGCTATCCCAAGAGGGTTATCGGCATCCACATATTTCTCGCCTTCCAAAGCCGGCAGGCCGATATACCAATAATTGTATCGTAGCACATCAAATCCACCAAACTTTTCTTGATAGCTGTCTACGCCAATGCCCTCCAGGCCCACCTTTAAGTAGACCGCTACAGGCAAGATCGGTTCGCTGTACTTCTGCCGCAACATCGCATAGTAGTTAAACATACGTCCGCGCAGTGGCTGAACCGAATCGTCAGCATCGACTTCGCAGTGGATAATCGCCACCAAACTTTCAATGCGGTCGACAGTTCCCGTTTCAATTGGTTCCATCAGAGGCAACCTTGCCACCAAATCGAGTGATCTGCGCCGGCCTTGTGGCGGATCGGGAAAAGCTTCGTTCTCGAGCCAAGTGACCTGCGAAAAATCAAATAGCCGCACGTAGTCAGGAAGGAACAATTCGAAGAAAGCTTCGATGAATTCCTTCAACAGAGTTTTTAGCCGCTGATCGTGATCCTGGGACTTCATGCCATCACCTCCAAATTGGACTGCAGCCCCAAATGTTAATAACGCCGCGGCAGCGGTTCGAAACTGACGGCCAACGCCCGACGGATATGTTTGAATTCCTCAACGGAGAATTGATCAATGGACAAATGGACAATCACATTGCTAAAATTGCCCTTAGCTAATCCGGCTGCCGTCACCTGAGTGTGGCTGAGGTCGAGCCTAGTAACTGGAGAGCGTGCTAGCGTCGATAGTGCGGTGTCAGTAAGGCTGGTATGCGACAAGTCGAGGGTCCTCAAATTAGGCAACTGCACAATATCTGTGACCGTCCTATCGGAGACCGCCGAGCCACTCAGGCTCAATGTCTGTAGGCCCAGAGGCTTCCAAGTCTTAAAGCAACTTCCATCGAACTTTGGTGAAGTTAAGTCTAGATGCTGCAACTTGGGGAATGGAACACGAGCCAATCCTGCTTCGGTGATTTGAGATTCGCCCAGCTTGAGCCCCGTTATGCCACCCGCCATGGCGATGTGCGGAAGGATGGCATCGGTGACCTGCGTACGGTCAAATGACAACTGGCGCACCATCGATTTTGGCAACACCGAAGCTAACGTAGTGTCCGTCAGTGGTGTTCCATCTAGTGTCAATTCGATGAATTGACGCCCGGCAAGTAGATACAAGGAATCCGCATTAAATTGGCAGTCCGCTAAGTCGAGGCTTTCGACTCCATCCGGCGCGTGTTTCAATCGCATCACTCCCCACATCGAAACGGGATTGCTGCGCAACGAAAACTTGACAAAATTTCGTGAATAACGCAACTCTAACAGTCGCTCCAGATCCTCGTCAGTCAATCCCAAGTTGCTCACATCGACCGAGCGAAGTTCGTGATGAGCATCTAATAACGAGACAATACCGTCTATCGTAACTTGCGTATCTGCAACGGACAGCTCCGCCAGTCTGGACATATCGACAAGTTCCGCTAGCCCTGCGTCGGTAATCGGCGTCCCATTCAAGTTAACCGCCTGTAGTAACGGAAACGAGCGTAGCAGTTTCAAATCGGAATCAACGATGTCGCTGTTTGCCAACGAAAGTTTTTTTAACCGAGGAAAGGCCACCATCGCAGCTTGTATGTCTTCACGTGTGGCTCCACTGCCTAGCGACAACTCAACCACGGCTTGCTCTGCGTCCAACGCTAACCCACCACCCTCTTGAGACAATTCTCGCTGTGTTTGTTGAAGTCTTCTGAAGGTCGATGTGCGGTTGCCAATAAAGGCCGACGCGCCCTGGTTAATGAAAATGGCAATGGCGAAAACGGCGGCGGCCCAGCGGCGATGATGGTTGATTGATTGCCTAGCGTCGACATCCGTTTGTTGAAGGAGGTGGTGCTGGTCACGACTCGGAGAGTCGTGCGGCGTTGAGCGTGTTGGGCAATATTCCGAGTCGAGACGGCGTGTCAACCTAAATCCGACGAACCGTAGTAGCGACAATCCTGACAGAAAAGTCATTGCGGCGGCAATCATCCAGACAGTGGAATAAAATGCGGTTTCAAGTAGGTTGACGAGAATACCGCCCGGCGGCATCCAATAGTTCACCACCAGCGTGGACGACACGACGACTGACGTAAAGACTACCGACAGGATCGCGAACAGCAGTATTCGTCGCTGTAGCTTCTCAACTCGGAAAGCGACCCACACGGTGGGCAACACGATAACTAGCGAAGCCGATGCCATGACTGAATAACAGATGGCAATGGGGAGCCAGAACTGCTTCGTTTGCATCTCGCCGATTTCTCGACCAGCCACAGCCAGCACTAATCCCGCCGCTACGATCGCTGTACCGATAAATAAATCTTCCAGGCCAATGGCCCGTGACGACAGTCTCACACGTTCATCGCGAGTTAATGTCCAGCAGTAAAACTGCCGCATGGCCAACGTGGGCGTGGAAACTGCCAGGACAAACAATGGAGCGCCGAGCATGACCATGACGACCATCTGCCAATGTCGCGGCGATACGCCGTAAGCGAACCACATGCTGAGTTCTTCACCAGTCAGTAACAGTCCAATTCCCATGGCTGAGAGTAGCGCCGCGATTGAAAAGCCACTGACCCACGACTTGCCAATCAGGCCCCCCAGCACCGCCATCAGACAGGCTTGGGCTGACAGACAACCGATTCCGCCGATGACCACAAGATCGACTAGGCCGCGTGAAAGAGTGCTAGTCTCTACGACTAGGCGATGTGCCGGGAGCAGCACGAAATCGATCAGCAGCATGCCAACCACAAATATTCCCCAAGGCCAAAAATGCGGACGATTTCCATTTCGCGGCCGCTTCACCGCTGACCGTTCGGAGTCGGCAGTTGTCAATGTCTCATTCAATCCAGACATGATTCTCGGCTTACGTAGGAAAAAAAACACAACAGGAATAGCAATTGGCGAAGCCTGTTAGATTAGCGGTGAAAATCTTGCTTGGCAACAATCGCTAGGGAAATACGATCCGGCGCAACTCTATGAGTCATTTACGTCCACCGCGCGAGGAAAGCCTCCGCCTACTGAGCTTCGTATCCCAGCAGGGGGCTGCCTGATTTTACAGCGACTTCTTGCCATGTGCCCAAGTCAATCCATGGTATACTGACTGGTATCGATCACGGATTAGTAGCGAATGCAGCGAGGATAAGAATTTCCTCGTAGCGGAATTCGTCAAGAATTTCGACTTTTCAAGAGAAAACTGCGTAGGCCGAAACTCTTGGCGAATTCCGCTACGCGTTAACCTCATGGTTTTCGGTACTAGTCCCCGCCGCCGACCGCCCCGCGGCAAGCGTCTTCGGCTCACTGAACGGCTCACTGAACGGCTCACTGAACCTCGCGGTCGTGGGTGCAGCGAAATGTTGAAACTAGGTTTCTATGCCACCCTCTGAAGATAGCCCCGAACCATCCGACATCCATCAGACGCTCCGCCTAGGAAGCTCTTCTGAGGATGATGGATTTCAACTCGATCAGACCATCGATAGCCAACTCTATGCGACGATCAAAAATGGTACCGCCAACGTCAAACACCTGAAGGTCTTGATTCCCGGCTTCGAAATCCTTGAGGAACTTGGGCGCGGAGCTTTTGGCGTTGTGTATCGCGCTCGCGACGTGAAGCTCGATCGTCACGTTGCGATCAAGGTCTCGCTGCTGGACGATCCGAGCCGACGCGAGCAATATATTCGCGAGGCCCGCAATGCGGCCAAATTGGAAACAGTCGGAATTGTCCCGGTCTTTCAAGTGGGAACACTCCGCGATGGTCAACCGTTTGTGGTGCAACGGCTGATCGACGGCTGCTCGCTGCGTCAATTAGTGATCGAGGCCGGGGGCGTGGATGTGCGCCGCGCATGTATTTTGATGAAGGATATTGCCGAAGCAGTGGCCCATGCGCATGCAGTGGGGATGATTCATCGCGATTTAAAGCCAGACAACATTTTGATCGACGCTGCTGGCAAGCCCTGGGTGGCCGACTTTGGCCTGGCGATCCTCGAAGAGGATCAGAAGCAACACCGCGGCGAACGAGCCGGTACGCCATTGTATATGTCGCCGGAACAACTGCGCGGTCGAACAGAATGGCTAGATGGGCGCACGGACATCTATGCCTTGGGGATCATGCTCTACGAGATGCTCACAGGTCGCCCTCCGTTTGATGCGCAGAGTTTGGCCGAGTTAGAAGAGCAAGTGTTACATCGTGATCCCAAGCCGATCACACAACGTGTGCCACATATACCCGCGGCCATGGATGTGATCTTTCAAAATTGCTGCGCCAAGCAGGTCAACGAGCGCTACGCCAATGCTCACGAATTGGTAGCTGATCTACAAGCTGTATTGTCCGAGATGACGCAGGTTGATTCGCAAGTGTCCCCGCTGGGTCTACCCGCTGGGCAATTTGAATCAAGCCGCCGTCCGTCCACGCCGCTGCCTGTCTCAGTGCGACGAAAGACGCTCCGCCAAGCGGAGCCAGTGCGGACTACACTCCTGCAAAAAGATCGGAAAAGCTACCTCAGGCAGTATGGCCTAGCTATCTCGCTGGTGAGTGTAACACTGGTTGGGCTGGTGGCTTTCATGCTCTGGCCACCACGTCCCGTTCCAAGCCCAAGCGAGTCCGAGAAATCGAGCTCAACAGTTTCCGGCATACTAGATGCCGGCACATTGGCGACGGAACAAAACCCAGAACTTGAAGGCTCGCTGCCTGAGTCCGAGTTGACCCAACCTGTCAGCACAATCCCCGATCGTCCTTTTCGTGTTTCCAAAGGGAGCGATGGGACGCACAATACAATTCAAGCCGCTATCGCCGATGCTGAAGAAGGAGAAACCATTACCATTCTTCCAGGCAACTACGTGGAAACTCTGGCGCTGCACCGCAGCGTCAACCTGGTCGGTGAGGGATTGCGCGAAGACGTAGTAATTGTGGGGCAGAACGAAAACGCGGTGTCATTGTCGGGAAATATTTCTGTGACACTCCGGAGTCTTACTCTGGATGGCCATAAGTCCGGTGACAAGGACTTGAATACGATTGACGTACAGGGCGGCACATTGACGCTGGACGATTGCGAAGTTAACACGCGTTCGTATGATTGCGTGAAACTGCAGCCAGGCAGTGGCCTAGTGGCGACTAACTGCCGCTTTCGCGCGACGTCTCACCCCGCTATCCGCGCGGACGGTACTCGAGAGCTTTCGATCAGTGGCTGCTTCTTTGATATTCACCCTCCGCGGCTAGATGACAGCATCATTCCGATCGGCGTGCAAGCCAGCAACTGCAAGGGAACCATCAGCGGTTGTAGCTTTGTGGGCTCTGGCGCTGCCATTGGCATTCACTGGGATGCGACTCAGCAGCCAGTCACGATCGAAGACTCTACCTTTGAAGACTGCGAATTTGGAATTGTCGTACAGGCATGCAGCCAAGTCACGATCGCTGGCAAAGAGCGTATCGTGCTCAACGGCTGCCGCAACGGTTTGTTTCTCGAGCGATCCACAGCTAAAATCTCTGGAATCGACATCGATTCAGCCTTAGGGGAATTGGGGATTCGCGTCGTTGATTCTGAAGAAGTGACCGTTGCACCACGAGTGACCATCGGTGATTGCGCCATCAGAGGATATGACGTATCACTTAGCATTGAGCGAGCCAGCGTGCGGGTAGATAGTTTGCATTGCAGCAACAGCGGCCAAACCGGTGTGCAAGTAGCCGCCCAAGGTCGTCTGAGGATGCAAACATCCGTCATTTCAGACACCGAATTGATGGGGCTCTACATTGAAGATGCCACCGCAGTCTTATCGGATTGTCAACTGATCAAGAATAAAGGGGCTGGGATTTGGGTCGACAGCTACGCCAACGCACTCGCCACACGCGACTGTACGTTTCGAGATAATGTAAGTGGTGTGCTGATCGCTTCAGGGTCCATCAAACTAGAAGGGGGGGGGTTCCATTCCAATTCATTGGGAATCCTCGTCACCTCACACGAACAACTTGGACAGAAAAAAGGAGGGACGCCAACCGATATTTTTGTCGATCTCGAGCGGGTAGAGTTCACTGACAATATGAATGGGTGGATGAAAATCAGCACTCCCTGTAGCTATCGACTGGTGGCTGACGACATCAATCAGGGGGGGGGGCCCGCGACTCCCATTATTATCGGTGATCTCAAAGCTCGTCCGGCAGGCGATATAACCCAGGTTAAGCCTCCAGCCAGCGGTGGGAAACCGCTTTGAAAAAGAACTGCCTAAAGCCCAAACACCAGAAGCACTTTTTGATAGACTAACGGGAGCATCTAGAATAAACTTAAAGGCTGGGTGCTGGCTGAGAACCAATCCATCGCTCGGTCATAGATAACCACTGGAGAACTCAACATGTATGTCTCGCAAAAATCATTTGCAAAAAAAATCCTCACGATTGCCATCGTGCTCACTAGTCTGTCGTGGTCAACCGCGTATGGGCAACAAGCTGATAAACGACTTGGGACAACCATTCCGGTGTTGCTCCAAGGCAAAGAGATCAAATTGCCAGAAGACTTTGTCGCGCGGCTCGACGGCAATCGACTGAAGATCGCCCTGAAGTCATTTGGCTTGGCGGAGCGCCATCCCAATCGCGACCTGTTGGTCTCGTTGATTCAAGACGATGGTACTACGACAGAACTGCGTCCAGATGCAAATGGTGAGATGACATTTGATGGCGTCAACGAGGGACTGATATCGCTCGTCGCTGCTAGCGGACAAGCTGCCTACGCTGCGATGGCCTTATACGCGGTACCGGGAGCTGGTAACCAACCCGTAACGGCATACGAGGTCCCAGTTGCCACAGTTGATGAACGCGAAGTGTATGCGGGAGTTGAATCGGCGGGAAATGCTCCCAAAGGTTTTGCATCCACAAAGTTAGCGGACTATTCACCAGGAGTTGCCAATCGATTCCAAGTCTACCTCCAACCCGATGGGACTCTGTTGGGACAGGTCATCGTCCCGGAAGCGGGCTTCGAGCGCACGCCTGGCGCAGTCAACCTGTCGTTCTTTCGCAATGGGTTTTTGGAAGGCAAAACAACTTCTGCAGTTGACGGATCGTTTGCGATAGCGGGTCTGCAACCTGGATTGCATTCAGTGTTTGCCAGCGGACCTCCGGGGCACGCCTCCTTCGCCTTCGAAGTCTTGCCCCCCAGGCTCAATGAGCTACCGCTATCCAATATTGTCCCAGCCGGTCAGGCACATTTTGTCGCCTCGCGCAATGTGTTGGCCGAAGCATCGAGTGAACTGATAGTGTTGATCATCCCACCCCGGCTAATGCCAGCGGTTCGCAAAGCCGTAGCTGCCGAATATCCTGCAAATACAAGTGCCAGTGGTCTGGCAGGCCCGGTGGGTGAGCCGCTACCACCCGGAGCACCCATCGGTGGTTTGCCTGGAGTTGGCGGACTTCCTGGCGGTGGATTTGCCAATGCTGGTTTCGCTGGCCGTGGATTTTCCGGAGGAAGCGGATTCGGTGGCGGCGGTGGATTCAGCGGAGGCGGAGGCGGCTTGGGTGGGATAGGAGGCCTACTAGGTGTGGCTGGCTTGGCCGTCGGCGTGGCAGCTTTAGCTGACGACAACAACAACGATGGCTTTAATGTCAATGTGGTCACACCCATCGTCCGCTAAGCGGAATAGCACAATTTGTGCTCGCTGAGTCTGTGCAGTGTCAGCCAACCTGCGCGCGGTAGGTAAGTAGTCCAGCTTCCGAAAATCTTGGCGATTCCCGCTACGATTTTCGGGCTGCTGTGACGACCATTCCCTCGACTGCTTTACCGCGTTCTTTGCGCAAAGTGGCGCGTGATATTTCTTTCACAGAGAATCCGGCTTCAAGCAGAGTCCGCTGAACATACTGCTCAGTATGACAAAAGCGGCCATGTTGCTTGAGCTGATAACCCAATTCATCGGGCTCGCCGCGATCTTCAACCGTAAACACCAGCCAACCGCCGCCACGGAGACTTGATCCAGCGGTGGCCAGCACTTCGGTCAAGTTGCCAAAGTAGCACAACGTATCGGCGCTGATGATGACATCAAATGACTGCGGATGCACACTCAAATAGTTGGTAATCTCGCACTCTATCAATTCATCGTATTCGCCGCGTTTGCGTGCCTCAGCAAGCATGTCGGCTGACAAGTCGATTCCGATCAACCGTTTGGACATGCCACGCACAAACGGTGCACACAGGCCAGTACCACACCCGGCATCCAGCACAACGGCTTCGGTTAAGTCCTTGGCAACCGAGTTCAAGGCATCACTCACCAATTGCGGGGCTTGGTAGCCAAGTCGCGCCAATTGGCTGTCGAAATTTTTAGCGAAGTCCTGATTGAACGTTTCGCGCACATAATCGTCTTCGCAGCGTTCTACCGTCGCTTGACCACTAGTTGAGGCAACCATGTGCTTGGCGATCGCGTTTTTCGGCTCGCGTTCCAACCAGGCTTGCCAAACCTGCTTGGCTTCCTCTTCGAGTCCTTCATCGGTGTAGGCCCGTCCTAAATTCTCGCGGGCTGCGGAGTGGTCGGGATCAAGTTCGAGGGTCCGCTGATAGTGCTCCAGCGATTCGTCAAAGTTTCCTGTGTCTTGCAACAAGTTCGCCAGGTTGTAGTGGCTGTCAGCATTGTCCGGAAACAATTCAACAAGCTCGCGGAAAGCATCGATGGCCTCTGCGTTGTCACTGTTTTGCATCAAGGCATTGGCCAGATTATTGCGAGCCTCCAAGAAATCATTTTTGACGTTAATGGCTTGGCGATAAGCTTCGATAGCTTGGTCGATACGGCCCAAAGCCTTGAAGGCCAACCCCAGGTTGTAGTGATAGAGCGCATTGGTGCCATCCAGTTCGCAGGCTTGCTGAAAACACTCAACGGCTTGTTCGAATTCCGACCTTTGCGCGTGTACAATACCCGACAGTTGCCAGACGCGTGAGTTATTTGGCTGGCTGCTCATAGCCGCTCGACAAGCGGCCTCGGCCCGCCCGAGATCTTGCTGTTTGAGGCAAGCAGTAATCTCTGCCAGCAGGTCCCCTTCGCTCATGATTGTCTCTCCCAAAGATTGTTCTGTTAACAAAACTTGTCACGGAATTCGCCGAGAAATTCGCTATCCAATGGCGAGTACGATATCGAAAGACATCGCGTCCCAGACTACTTCTTATCCTAGTGCCGTTCGATAAATAATCGCTGGACGTCAACGTAAACTGTCGATTAGTTTTTGCTATTCTAGTGCATGGCTGGCCTCTAGCTTGAGCTGGCGGTCCGATGTCAAACTTTTTCTAGTAAGGGGGGGGTAGTGATGATGCGAGTTTCATTCGGCGATTTGTCCATGAGTCTATTCCCAGTATTGGTTGCAATTTCATCCTTTCTGAACGCACAAGAGTCTACACGGCCACGCGGAGAGCCAACGCCCCCCATCCCGCGCTCGTTTTCCCCGCCTCCTGACTACCTGGAATCGATGCGCGAGCGGCTCAACCCATACCAACCACAAAAGCTTCAAAGCCTATTGATGAATCCAGTGGTGCAAGCCCAACTGGAAATTGATCACGGAACTTACGGCCTCGTAGCGAAGGCACTTGCCGAAGTCATGAAAAAGAGCGCGGAGGTCTTTAAAGATTTCGATCCAACCGACACGTCGAATCGCGAGGCCATGCAAGCCCGTATGGAAAAGTATAAAGAGCTACAAGCAGAACGTGAACATACTACGGCAGAAGCCTTGAATGAGATTTTTCCGCCTGAAAAGTACAATCGACTTAAGCAAATTGCTTTGCGCATCCAAATCCAGGAAGCCGGTCTAGGCAACGTGCTGCTGCGCGGAGTGCTGGCCGACGAGTTGGCCTTCTCCGACGCTCAACGCGAAACAATGACCAGCAAGGCAGCAGAGTACGAACAGGAGAAGCAAGCTGAGATTCGCCAGATCGTCGAGGACTACGACGCCAAGTTACTGGCTCACTTAACAGCCAAACAACGCAAGTTTTACGATCAACAAGTTGGAGAGCCGTTTGAGTACGCGCCCGTTTCCCGCGAAGCCCAAAACTTTGAACGCTACCAGCAATATCAAGACCGCATGGCACCGAGAAGATCCGAGTAGCCGGAGCCTCTCGGGCAATTCGGATTTGACGAGCAAAAACTATAAGGAAAGGGACAATTCTCGGTGAACGCCACCATAACTCCGTTGGGACGCGGAGCGAGAATGCTTCCAACCTCTGCGTTCTTCGCGTCTTTGCGACCTCTGCGTTAATATACGTGGCCGATCGAAATCGCGAATATGGTAACCTCGTGTGTCAAGTTGTACCTAGCACATATGCTTTTAATGGACAACATACGAAGCGATAGTTTATACTTTACCGGTACTTGTGAGACTGCCGATCGGGCATCGAGCTTTGGCATCTCAGACCGATCGGCACTCCCCCATTTCTTCTCATCTTCCTGATTCTGGCCGCAATGAACTCACTCCCTAAGCAACATGAGCGGCCGTCGGTCGAAGCGGTATCTGCTCCGCGCGACGCATTGGCATCATTGCGAATTGAACGGCCCGGTCCGGAGAGCGATCGCCATTCTCGCAACCGTCGGTGGTGGTGGGTGGCTGGCCTGTTGTTGCTCGGTGGTGGAAGCATGGTTGCGTATCGCGTTATGCTAAGCCAAAACGTTTTGCCGCAGACCCTGCTGAGTGGTGGCTCAACGTGGGTCCCCGAGATCATGCAGAATCGGGTCGAAGTGCGGTTGGTCTCCGTGACGGTCCAACAGGGCCGAGCCGCTGATGCGTTGGTGGTGGCCACCGGATACTTGCAATCCAGACAACAAGCTGGCATCGGCGCTCGGGCAGCGGGCCGCGTCGAGAGTTTGTCTTTCGAAGAAGGTAGCCAAGTCCGCAAGGGTGATGTGCTCGCGGAACTCGAGCACCGGGAATTGGAAGCCTCCAAAGCGGCTTCGGAAGCTTCCGTTCAGCGTGCCAAAGCGGCGCTAGCCGAACAACAGATTGCGGTGGAACAAACACACTTGGAAACGGGACGCGCCGAAAAACTTTGGCGCTCACGCTCCATCTCAGAATCCGAATATGACCAAGCGCGTTTTGCCCATCGCACCGCCGAGGCGCGGCTCGATACGTTACGAGCCGAAATTTCACTCGCCGAAGCACAGTTGCAACAAGTTGAATCGATGGTTGAGAACATGTTCATTCGCGCCCCATTCGACGGTACCGTCATCTCCAAGGATGCAGAATTAGGCGAGTCCATTCTGCCTGGCGGCATGGGAGTCGGCTCTGGACGGGGTAGCGTAGCCACGATCGCCGATCTAGAGCATTTACGGATCGAATGCGACGTCAAGGAAGACTTTATCTCGCGAGTTTCCGAGGGACAGGAAGCCGACATCGCCGTCGATGCTGTGCCTGGTAAAAAGTATCATGGCACCGTCTACAAGATTATCCCCATGGGCGACCGCGCACGGGCGACCATCAAAGTTCAAGTCGAAATCGACGACGCTGATCATTTGCTCTTCCCGGAAATGAGCGGCACAGCCTACTTTCTACCCCAGCAACATGAATCCGAGATTAGCGACGCTCCGCGTATCTTCTGTCAGTCGGCAGCTGTCGACGAGCGAGACGACAAGGCCTTCGTCTGGATCGCCGATGAGGAGAAACGCGCAAGAAAAATTGCAATCAACGTCGGTGTGGAACGGAATGGCCAGCGCGAAGTCTTCGAAGGGCTGACGGGCCGGGAACGAGTGATCGTGAATCCCAAGGATTTGCAGGATGGCACTCCGCTCAACATCACTGAATAGGCATCCGCCACATAGCCAGGCGAACACCGGGTAGAATGCCTCTGGGGTATCGTCACTTGTCCTGTAGCAAGTAGCACAAAGCCAGGTCGTAGCGGAAATCGCCAAGACTTTCGGCACGGCGATTCCCTCTACGAAAACCGCAATTTTTGGCGAATTCCGCTACGGAAATCAGCAACCATCGAACTTCAAAGTCCCGCGCATGTCCAACGCAAGTACCAAGTCCGAATCGATTGTCTCTGTGCAAGACGTCTACAAGGAATATCGGCGTGATACTTTTGTCGTACCTGTGTTACAAGGGATGAATCTAGAATTGCAGGCCGGCGATTACCTGGCGCTGATGGGACCCTCAGGATCCGGTAAGTCGACATTGCTCAACCTAATCGCCGGACTCGACAAACCGACCTCTGGAAGAGTGATCGTCTGCGGGCAGGATCTCGGTAGTACCTCGCAGGGTGCCTTGGCCAAGTGGAGGGCGCGACACGTGGGCTTTATCTTTCAGATGTATAACCTGATTCCAGTGCTGACGGCTTACGAAAATGTGGAACTTCCTCTGACCCTTACTCCTCTCAAGCGACGTCAGCGCGATCAACAAGTTCGCACTGCACTGGAAATTGTTGGCTTGGGAGATCGCATGGACCACTACCCAAGACAACTCTCCGGCGGGCAAGAGCAGCGTGTGTCCATCGCGCGAGCGATCGCTACGGATCCGACCTTGATCGTGGCTGACGAACCAACCGGTGATTTGGACGCCAAGTCCGGGAGTGAGATTCTCGAACTGATGGGACGCCTCAACGAAGAGTTCCATAAAACCATCATCATGGTGACACACGATCCCCGCGCAGCCAAACGCGCCAAACGGATCTTAATGCTCGAAGATGGAAAACTGGTCAGTGACTCAGCCAACTCGCTGGTCGCGACGGCAGGTTCAGCAACCGTATCCCCTGCTCCTCAACCGAACGAACCACGCTCATGAAATTACTGATCTATATTTGGCGCAACGTGACTCGCAATAAACTGCGGTCCGCCTTGACCATTTTGTCGGTTGGATTCAGCCTCGCGCTGATGACCATTTTGTATGGCTATTTGGCGATGCAAAATGTAGCCGAGCGAGAGGCGACCAAATACGATCGAGTAGCCGTGCTCAACAAACTGGGCTTTGCGGCCATGATGCCAATCGCTTACGCCGATCGCGTTACCAAATTGCCAGGGGTGAAAGCCGTTACTCCCTTTTCCTGGTTCGGAGGCAACTATAAAGAGCAGCAATCGCCGTTCGCTCAATTTGGCGTCGAGCCGAAGACGGTCTTTGAAGTATTTGCTGAGTATAAAATCCCGCCTGAACAGCTAACCGCCTTTCAGGAAGATAAACAAGGTTGCGTGGTCGATAAACAATTGGCGGAACAGATGGAGTGGGAATTGGGAGAGCACATCCCACTCCAAGGAACCATCTACCCTCAAAATCTAGATCTGCACGTTGTTGGGATTTTCGAAGCTCCCAATCGCACTGGGTCACTGTGGTTCAATTGGAATTACTTAGACGACCAACTAAAATTAGCCAGTGCAACCTTTTCGGGGAATGCCGGCATGCTCTATGCGAAGTGCACAGTGTCGGAAGAGGTAGCAATTGTCAGTGAACAGATCGACAGCATGTTTGCCAATAGCGAATATGCGACCCGGACACGAAGCGAAGCTGCCTTTCAGCGAATGTTTGCCGACATGATGGGGGACGTGCAAGCCTATATTCGCTACATTTCGTTAGCCGTCGTGTTCGCGTTAGCTTTGGTGGCGGCGTCGGCGATGGCCATGTCCATGCGCGAGCGAACCACTGAAGTGGCGGTACTCAAAGCGATCGGCTTTTCCAAGCAACGCGTACTCATGTTGGTGCTCGGCGAGTCAACCATGATTGCCATGTTGGGTGGTGTGTTGGGAATCGCCGGGGGACTAGGCGCGCTACAATTGGTTTCCAACGTCCCCGTCGCGGCAGCCTTGTTTCCAATTCCCGTTTCCGCATTGGCTGGTCCGTGGCTGCTTGGACTGGTGGCAGTCGCAGCTGCTATTGGTTTCATCAGCGGACTTTTCCCTGCGATCATGGCCGCGCAACTATCAGTCGTTAACGGTTTGCGGCGCGTTGTATAAAAGCCAAACAATTTTTTTTGCCTACACATTTGCGGTTCCAAGCACATGCAAAACGTTAAGAAGCTGAAGTTTCATCGATGATTCCATTGAAATACAATCTTCGCAGTCTACGCGTCCGCTGGGTGACAACTCTACTAACGTGCGTTGCCATTGGCGTAGTAGTGTTTGCGTCGGTATTGACCTTTGGCATGGTCTCGGGGATCGAGCACGCGCTAAGCACTTCGGGAGACCCAGCCGATTTGATCATCATGCGCCAGGGCTCTTCCGACGAAATGTCCAGCACCATTGCTCCCACTGCGGCGCGGGAGTTGGCCAATTTGTCGGGTATTGCCACGGGGCCACAAGGAGAACCGCTCGCATCACCAGAATTCGTCACAATTCTGATTAAACCTCGTCGCAACAACGGCGGAACGGCCAATGTTATCATCCGCGGTTTGGAAAACGTTGGCAGACAATTGCGCCCCAATTTCACGATTGTCGAAGGACGTGATCTGACTCCCGGCGTGAACGAGTTGATCACTAGTCGCAGTATTGCCAAGCGGTTCGAAAATCTGGCGGTAGGAGAACAGATCGACATCAACAATATTGTCTTTACCGTAGTGGGACTGTTTGAGGCTGATGGGAGTTCAGCCGAATCGGAAGTCTGGGCGGATTTGCGCGATCTCACCGCGGCACAGCGTTACGACGGAGCGGTCTCTGTGGTTAACATGCGGACCATGGACGAGTCGTCGCGTAGCGAAATCATACGCCGCGTGCGCGATGACGAGCAATTCAAACTGACGGCTGTGAATGAAACAGATTATTTCGACAAGCAAAAATCTGCATCGGTGGCAATTCGCGTGGTGGCCTATATCATCGCCTTCTTTCTAACGTTTGGCGCCATGTTCGCTGCTGCCAATACTATGTACGCCGCCGTTTCCAGTCGCAGTCGTGAGATAGGCACGCTGCGTGCCATCGGCTTTCCGCGTCGCGCAGTGCTGGCATCTTTTATGCTCGAGTCCTTAGTCCTGTGCCTATTGGGGGGCATGCTCGGCTGTTTGGCAACACTGCCTCTCAATGGCATCTCCGGAGGGACGCAGAACTTCGTGACCTTCAGTGAAATCACTTTTTCCTTCCGCTTCGGCCCTATAGTTCTCTTGCAAGGCATGGCCCTAGCACTAGCTATGGGACTCATCGGCGGTCTATTTCCGGCGCTCCGCGCCATTCGTCTGCAAGTCATCGATGCGTTGCGGCAGCGCTAAACCTGGATTATTCATGAGCTGAGGGGCGTATGCCCCCGGTTCCTTTGCAACGCCGCAATAACCGAGGACTTACAAGGCTGCCATTGCCAACTAGTAGCTCGGCTTCGTGCCCGAAGGTCATGAAGCTGCAGCCTGCGGCGGCCACTTTCTGTCGCGTCTGGTCTGCGGATGTGGTACACTGATCATTAGAGGTGCCACCTTTGCTTGGCACTCCCCCCCCCGCCTCCAAAATCTCGCCCTGTCCTTTCCTTCGCTGGGATTGCATCTCGTGCGCGCCTACTTATCCCTTTCGGTGTTGTGCTTGCTTTCACTCGCCACAGTCTCTCCGTTGCGGGGTAATGATGAAGCAGCTGACAAAGCGTCAAGCGAAACCGAGGAAATCAAACAAAAGAACGTCAACTTCGATTTCTTTGAACGCAAGATTCGCCCGGTTTTGGTGGAACATTGTTACGCCTGCCATTCGTCGGAAGGGAAACAGATTGAAGGAGGTCTGAGGGTCGATTCGCGTGAGGCGCTTCGGCGGGGAGGGGAAAGTGGTCCTGCTGTCTTGCCCGAACAAACAACCAAGAGTCTGTTGTTAGCGGCACTCAAATATGAATCGCTGGAGATGCCCCCAGACCGAAGGCTCCCTACGGAAGTCATTGAGAACTTCGAAACGTGGATCGCCCAGGGCGCTCATGACCCACGTGACGAATCCGCGGCCGAAGTTGAAGAAGTGAAGTCAGCCATCGATTACGACCAAGGGCGAAAGTTCTGGAGCTTTCAACGTCCCATCCAACATGAACTTCCCCAGCATCACTTTCAGGATTGGTCGCAATCTCGGATCGACCACTTCGTTGCCGCTGAATTGGAACAACATCAACTGTCACCTGCGCCACCGGCCGAGCGACCAGTGCTGCTGCGTCGCTTGGCCTATGACCTGACCGGTTTGCCCCCTACGCCAGCACAACTCGCTCGCTGGAACTCGATTTCACCAGACGTGCTCGTCGATCGAGTCACGCAAGAGTTACTCGACACTACTGCCTTTGGCGAACATTGGGCGCGGATGTGGTTGGACCTGATGCGTTACGCCGACGATCAAGCGCATATTGTCGGCAATGACCAATCGTTGTGCTTTCCAAACTCGCATCTCTATCGCCAGTGGGTCATCACGGCCCTGAATTTGGACTTACCCTACGATCGCTTCATCGAATTGCAGTTAGCCGCCGACATCGTGACACCCGACGATCGCGAAGATGATGTAGCGCTGGGTTTTATGGGATTGGGGCCGAAATACTACCGCCGCAACAGCCCCGAGGTTCAGGCGGAAGAGTGGGAAGACCGAGTCGATGTACTGTCAAGAGGCTTGCTCGGATTGACGGTCGCCTGTGCCCGCTGTCACGATCACAAATACGATCCGATTGGCACCGCGGATTACTACGCGCTGGCAGGAGTGTTTGCCAGTGTCGAAATGTTCAATCGACCACTTGATGCAGAACGTGAGACAAATGACAAAGGGCATGCCAAGGAACCCAAAGATGCATTGCATATCATCCGCGATGTCGAGGCACGCGATTTGTCGATCATGGTGCGTGGCGATGTCAATCGCTTGGGGCCAGTTGTCCCGCGTGGTTTTCTGACGGTACTAACCAGCAGTGTGCGGCAGGAATATCGCCACGGCAGTGGACGCGCCGAATTGGCTCATGAAATTGTGTCCCGCGAAAACCCGCTGACCGCACGTGTGTTGGTCAATCGCGTGTGGGGACATTTGATCGGCAAGCCCTTGGTGGGCACTCCCAGCAATTTCGGGAGCTTGGGTGAGCGTCCAACTCACCCCAAACTTCTTGATGATCTGGCCGTGCGATTCATGGACAACGGCTGGTCGCTCAAATGGTTGTGCCATGAAATTGTTACCAGCGCAACGTATCAACAGTCCAGTTCTAGGGAGCCGACGAAGTTGGATCCACAGAACCAATGGCTGTCGCGAATGCATCGCAAGCGTTTAAGTGTCGAGCAGTGGCGCGACGGCATCCTGTTGGCTTGCGGCAGATTACAGCAGGAGGCAGCTCAAGCAAACATCGATCCGGGCGACCCTCAAGCCTCACATCGAACCATCTACAGCGCTGCCAGTCGCCTCAAGTTAAATCCAATGTTAGCCTTGTTCGACTACCCCGACCCAAACACCCACAGCGATGGCCGAGTGCGGACCACCAGCGCATCGCAGAAGTTATTTCTAATGAACAGTCCCTTTATGGTCGAACATGCCAGGGCCATGGCGGAGAGCCTACGCGAGCACAGTAGCAGCGTCGGGGAGGCGGTCGATGAAACATATCAACGGTTACTCGCTCGCCCACCCTCGCCAGACGAGTTGCTGGCAGCCGTAGAATACTTGCGGATCGACGGCGGTAATCTCGATCAGTATGCGCATGCCGTGATGATGTCGAACGAAATGTTTTTTGTGGACTGATTTGCAGTAGTCGAGTTGTGGAACGTTATTCGTTTAACGCCGAGCCGGAGCAGATTGCGGTGACAGAGCAAATTGGCTAGCGCGTCGGTCATTGTAGAAGGTTTAATATTGCCGGAGGATAGTCGCAATCTACGCAGGCGACGGCAGGCGTACGGTTAGCGGCACCAATGGCCCATGGCCATTGCAACATGCTCTCACTCCCACCCCCCAACAGGAAAACTCCAAATGTTTCACACGCGACGCAACATGTTGACACGGGCTGGGGCTGGATTTGGCATGCTGCCGTTAGCTGGATTGTTGCAGCAATCGAGCGCTGGTCAGGAGCGACCACTGGGTCCGCATTTTGCACCGCGGGCTAAGCGCGTCATTTTCTTGTTCATGAATGGCGCGCCTTCGCATGTGGACACGTTTGATCCGAAACCGAAGTTAGCGCAAGTCGAAGGCCAGCAGCCGGAAGGCGTATCGACCAAAGGAAGCGGCTTCATGCCCTCGCCATTTCGTTTCGCGCCCCAGGGGGAAAGTGGCGTGGTGATGAGTGAGCTTTTCCCGCAGTTGGCTGCGCATGCGGACGACCTGTGCGTGATTCGTTCGATGCATACTGACACGCCCAATCATGAGCCAGGACTGCTGCTAATGCACTCTGGGCATCAACAACCTACGCGCCCCTGTTTGGGTTCGTGGGCTTCGTATGGACTAGGGACGGAGAATGAGAACTTGCCCGCGTTTGTGGCCCTCTGTCCTGGATTGCCAGTCGTCGGTCCACAGCTTTGGTCCTCTGCTTTTCTACCGGGCAACCATCAGGCGCTAAGCGTCAATACCTCGGACATGCAACTCAGCTCGCTGGTGGCACACCTGGATCACCCGAGTCTAACTCGCTCCGAACAACGTCGACAACTCGATTTGACGCAGCGGCTCAATCGATTGCATGCCGCACAGCGGCCGGCTGATAGTAGTTTGGAAACCCACATTCGCAACATGGAGTTGGCCTTCCAAATGCAGACGGAAGCCAGCGAGGCCTTTGACGTCTCACGCGAACCACAAAGCGTTCATGATGAGTACGGCAACTCTACGTTTGCACAAAGTTGTTTGCTAGGACGTCGGTTATTAGAACGCGGAGTTCGCTTTGTACAGGTCTACTATGTTGACAAGGGGAAACAACCTTGGGACACGCACAGCGACAATAATGGTGGGCATCGGCGTTTGTGCGCCGATAGCGATCGCGCAACCTCCGCCTTGCTCTGCGATCTAAAAGCCCGCGGCATGTTGGAGGATACATTGGTTATCTGGGGAGGAGAATTCGGACGCACTCCCTATTCGCAACTTGACAAGAAGCAGGACATCCAAAAAGCGGGTCGAGACCATCACGCAACAGGTTTTTCGATGTTCCTGGCTGGTGGCGGCGTGCGCGGTGGATTGATGTATGGCAGCACGGATGAGCTGGGGATGCACGCCATCGAGAACCGTGTCCATGTCCACGATTTACATGCCACCATTTTGCATTTGATGGGAATCGACCACACGCGGCTGACCTATCGCTACAGTGGACGCGATTTCCGCTTGACCGACGTCCACGGTCGCGTGGTGCACGATGTCATCGCCTAACGCACTTCAGGCTTTTCCGTCAGTGGCGCTGCGGTGTGGGAGGGGCGTGAGGCACCGGGCAAAGTTGGTCACCCGGCCGCTCACGCGTCGCGGCTCACTAAATCCACAAGATGTGTTCGGCGGCCTTAAATCCGCTGAGGATCGCGCCTTCCATCGTGGCTGGCCAACCGGTCTGAGTCCAATCGCCAGCCACCGCTATGCGGGGACCAACGCCCGGCTCAGGTCGGAACAGATGCGCCTGCGGCGTTATGGAAAACACAGCTTGCGGATCCGTGACAACTTTATACTTCAATAGTCGAGCTCCACGGGCCGCGGGGAAAACTTTCTGTAGATCTTCGTGAATCGCTGACGCTAGTTTTTCAGGCTCCGCGCCACGCAGCGCTTGTGACGCGCTGATTACGATCTGGTAGTAGACCTGCCTCTGGCTGACTGAAGCGGTGGCAGAGGGGAACACCAATGTGGGTTTGGGGAAAACCCATTGGCATAACCTTCCGACGATGGCCGCATGAGGAAGGTTGAGCCACGGTCGATCCCACCAGGTATGTACACCAGTGATCGACGAGCTTTGCAACTGCCCCGCGATGCTGGCTAGGGCGCTTAAGCCACACCGATCATCGACGAATCGAATCTTCGACAACTGGTGCCAAGGGACTGCCAGGATCACCGAATCAGCTTCCAAGCTCGACTGCGATGTGTCGACGCGAAGTGCTTCGGGAGTAAGCTGCGCTAACGATGTGACAGGAGTCGCCAAATGCAGCTCCACCCCCTGTTGCTTCAAGCAATGCACGGCTTGCGTACCAAACAATTCTGCCAATGGTCGCTGGGGCACTAGCAGATGAAACGCATCACGATGCTTCAAAAAGCCGTCTTGTAGCACTTTGGCCACGGCGGCCAAGCTTACGCGTGAAAGCTCTTCGCCCAACGCGCTAACAATAATGGTTGACCAAAAATGCTCAATAGCTGCCGGAGTTTGGCCGTGCAACTGCAGCCAATCCAAGGCTGGTTGGGATGCGGTTTGGCTATTCAATGGTAGCTTGCGGACAGCCCACATGCCGCGGGCGATGCTCGCGCGATCGCGTAAACGCAAGTGCGGCCACTTCAATAGCCAGCCCGCTAGATGCAATGGTGCGGGCACAATCGGCCAAGCGCCAAGCCTTTGATAGTCTCCGTGGGGGCCGAAAAAATGCAGCTGCCGATGTTCGTGCCAATCGTCCTTTTGCCCCAGCCATTGAATAAGTTTTTTCAAATTGTGACAACAGCCCATCCCCACATGTTGGCAGTAATCGACCGTTTGAATTTCAACTCCGAAGTCATCAAGCAGCGTAAAGGAACCGGCTCGCCCACCCAATCGCTGACGGGATTCGAGCAGTGTGACCTTTACCCCACGTTTGGCCAACGACAGGGCTGCGGCGATGCCTGCCAAACCACCGCCGATGACGATGGTCGATTTAATAGAACTCGACAGATTAATAGAACTCGACAACGAGGTTTCCGACATGTCGTGCGCCGCTATGGGCATAGGGAGGGTGGCGACAACTTGGCGTACATCGGCGTCACGAAATGAGTGGTGAGCAATCCCCAACGTTGGCGTTGTGGCAAACGGATTCGGCGTGTGTCCCACAGCCGAGATTTATCGACCGCGATGCGCTCCAACAAGCCACGATAGCTGCGCCACATTAGCGAAAACATGCGTTGACTCTGCGGAGTGAGAGCCTCGATCGTAGGCCATCCGGTGCTGTACAGTTGCCTCGCCCTTCCCGCTATTTCATCCAACATCGCTTCCCATTGTCCCGTGGGCTGAGCGGCCAACCAACCTTGCCTGTCGACATCAAAACTTGCGAACAACGTTTGTGGTATGTAGATCCTGCCATTTCGCGCGTCCTCGGAAATATCCCTCAAAATGTTGGTCATTTGAAATGCCTGGCCGCAATCAATGGCTGCTCGTGAAATGTCGTTAGGAATCGGCGAGTGACTGGCCATAGTACTCATTGCGTTGCAATCGTTTCGCCAGATATAGGCGCAACACAAACCAACGGACGAAGCAACATGATAGCAGTAGTGTTCTAGCTCGATCCAATCGCGAGGTTGCTGTGGCTGCACATCCATGCACACGCCCGCAATAATGTCGTCGAGCAGTTTCACTGGTACATGGTAGCGAACTACGCAATCGCGTAGGGCGGGCCAAATGGTTGGCTGCCCCATGATGCTCAGCTCACTGCGTTGTTTCCGACCGACATTGTCGCCCTCTTTCCCATCGCAATACTGCCATAGCCATTCGCGCCACTGGGCTAGCTGAATCGTCCTTAGTTCGACCGATTCCTGGCTATCACCAAGATCGTCGGTAAGCCGCGCAAAAGCATACAGGGCACACATCGCCTTGCGTCGCGGTCCGTCGAGCAGGGCGAACGAGACCAAAAAACTGCTCTTGCTTTGACGACAAATTCGCCCGCACAAACGACGGCTGCCGCGTAGTTCAAGTGTTTCTCTCATATGGCGAGGCCCCTCAACTTAGGCAGCCAACTTGCACACAGCAGCCTGAGTTGAGTCCACTTGGAGACTCGAGGACGCTTTGTCCAGACATCATAGTCTTGCTTCGCAATCGCGCTAAGAATCGCTCCCCCCCCGCCGATAAACAACTCTAAGTCGGTTCGTAGCCAGCGGGGAACTTGGAACACCAACGGGCGACCTGCAGTCAACTCGTTTCGCGTCAAGGCGACCCAATCAGCCATCATCGCTCGCAGTTGAGCGGTCGCCTGACGCCGCAGTAGCATCGCTTCATCGACGCCATGCTGATTCCAGCGTGATTGGGGTACGTAGATCCTCCCCTGCTCGGCATCGCGCGACATGTCTTGACAGAAATTGGCGAGTTGCAATCCGGTGCAGATCCGATCGCTGAAGCCGATGGATTCTGAGTTGGAACAGCCCGCCAACTGCAACAGAATTCGCCCTACCGGGTTCGCTGAACGTTGACAATAGTCCAGCAACTGCGCGTCGTCGTCATAACGAATGATTTGCTGATCTTGGCGAAAGGCACTCAATAGTGCGGTGAAAGGTTCGAGCGAAAGGCTACGCTTGCGAACCGTCTGCTGCAAGGCGACCATTACTGGATGACGGGGGCTCCCATGAAAACACGCATTCAATTCGGCCTGCCACCAATCGAGCAGATCCAGACTCTGTTGTGGGTCGGCAATTTCGTCGGCCAAATTGTCCGACCATCGACAATAGCTGTAAATATTGTGGAAGTCCTGACGGAACTCGCGGGGTAAGAGCAGGGAAGCGACCACAAAATTCTCATAGTGCAGCGTGGCCCAGCGGCTACAATAGGCAAATGCTTCAGCCAGAGGGAGGGTCCCAACCTGATTGGGACCGAAGCGAGCCAATTCGCGGTTGAAATCTAGGTGTTTTGAGGTCGTCGCCAGTTCTGTTTCCAGCATAATACGAGTCAGTCAACAACAATCAGTCAACAAATAACCATCCAAGCAAATCTACCTAACACGAGTTCAAACATGGAAATCATCCTTGCAGCCCCAAGAGGATTTTGCGCGGGTGTCAATATGGCGGTCACCAGCCTAGACATGGCCATCGCTCAATTCGGGACTCCGATCTACGTTTTCCACGAAATTGTCCACAATCAGTATGTGGTTAAGACCTTCCAGTCCAAGGGGGCTGTGTTTGTCGATCAGCTGGAAGAAATCCCGGCTGGTTCCACAGTTCTCTTCTCGGCGCATGGCGTTTCCCCCGAAATTCGCGCTGCCGCACGCCGTCTCGGCCTGTTCGCCATTGACGCGACTTGTCCGCTGGTTACCAAGGTTCATCTGGAAGCAATCAAGTATGCCAAGGGAGGTTATACGATTATCTTGATCGGCCACGAAGGGCACGATGAGGTGATCGGCACGATGGGGGAGGCTCCTGAGGCGATCATCTTGGTTGAAGACGAATCTGCCGTCGACGCGTTGGATATCGCGGCTGATACGAAACTAGCCTATCTGACCCAAACCACGCTCAGCGTCGATGACGCCAACCGCATCATTGGGCGACTCCGACAGCGATTCCCTTCGATCGAAAGCCCGCCTAAGGAAGATATCTGCTATGCCACGCAGAACCGCCAAGAAGCAGTCCGTTTGCTCAGTGAACAAGCCGACGTAGTTCTGGTGCTCGGGAGTCAGAACAGCAGCAATAGCCAGCGTCTCAGGGAGCTCGGCGCCGAACAAGGAAAGCGGGCTTTCCTTGTCGACGGAGTCGATGACCTGCATGCTGAGTGGTTTCGCCCCGAGGATCGCATTATGGTTACCGCTGGAGCCAGCGCGCCGGAGTCCGTGGTGCAATCGACGATTGCCTGGTTGGTCGATAAATTTGGGGCCACCGTTCGCGAAGAGGTAGTTCGCAAGGAAGAAGTCCATTTCCCGCTCCCCAAACCACTACGCGATTTAGCCAAAAGCATTAAACAAGAAGCGTGAGGAAATAGTTTCAGATTCCAGGTTCCAGGTTCCAGGTTCCAGGTTCCAGGTTTCAGGTTTCTGGGGGCCAGCATCTGGTTTCTGGGTGCCAGCTTGGTAACTTAGGACATGCAAGCTTTGCTTGCCGAACTCCGACGCCTGATCGCCCGTCGAAGAAACCCCCGCGAGCTTGTACAATCTGGCTCCCACGCGAACTTGAAATCTGGAACTTGGAACTTGGAACTTGGAACTTGGAACTTGGAACTGAAATAAAAACGATGCGATTCCCGGAGAGCTGGCAGCGACGCCATCTGCTGGATTTAGAAAGCCTATCGGCGGCAGAGATCACCACTTTGCTGGATACGGCCGAAGAGTTAAACGGGCGCTTTCGCGATTCGGGGAAACTCAGTTTGTTGGCAGGTAAGACCATCGCCAATCTGTTTTTCGAGAATAGCACTCGGACTCGCAATAGCTTTTCGCTGGCGGCCAAACGCTTAGGGGCCGACACGATCGAGTTTTCCTCATCAGGTTCTTCAACCTCCAAGGGTGAAACCTTTATCGATACTGCCAAGACGATTGAAGCCATGGGTGTTGACGCGGTCGTAACGCGACATGGGACTCCAGGGACTTCGCATTTGTTGGCCGAACACCTCGATTGCTCGGTGCTCAACGCGGGTGACGGCCCTCACGAACACCCCACACAAGGTTTACTAGACATTTTGACTATCCGCCAGCATCGTGGTTCGATCGCAGGCTTGACCGTGGCGCTGGTGGGTGACATCTCACACAGCCGCACTGCACGATCGAACATCTGGGGGTTAAAAAAGTTGGGGGCCCACGTCATTGCCTGCGGCCCCGCCACGTTGGTTTCGAAGAAATGGGAAGCGTTGGGCGTAGAAGTGGCTTATAGCTTGGACGCAATTTTGCCGCGCTGCGATGTTCTTAATCTGTTGCGAATTCAGTTCGAACGCCAGGCGACTCGCCCCTTTCCTTCGGTGCGCGAGTACGCCTTGTTGTACGCCATGAATAGCCAACGGATGAAGATGAGCAAGCCCGATATCTTGATAATGGCACCTGGACCAATCAATCGCGGAGTAGAAATTACCCCCGAAGTGGCCGATGGTCCACACTCGGTGATTCTGCAACAGGTTAGCAATGGAATCGCGGTACGAATGGCTGCTCTGTGGTTACTGTTGGGAGCTCGGACAACGTGAGTAACGTGCATAGGAATTGGTTGATCGAAAACGGACGAATCATCGATCCACGACAGTCGATTGATCGCGTAGGGCGATTGCTGCTAGTCGGTGGTCATATCGCCGCAATCGATCCGAGCGACGGTGACCTACCCCCGGATTGCAGTACGGTTGATGCTAGCGGCTGGATCGTAGCCCCAGGCTTGGTCGATCTGGCCACGGAACTCGGGGAGCCAGGCCGAGAGGAAGATGAGACGATTGAATCGGGTACCATGGCCGCGTTGGCAGGTGGCTTCACTTCGATAGCCTGCGCAGCCAATACCGATCCACCGATCGACACGGCCACAACCGTTGAGTTTGTGCGGCAAAAGGCGGCTCGGGCGGATCGCTGCCGGGTGTACGTGATCGGCTGTGTGAGCAAGGGACGTCAGGGAGAAGAGTTGGCCGAGATCGGCTCGTTGGTCGAAGCGGGTGCCGTGGCCTTCAGCGATTCGCCACGACCGCTCAGCAACACTGCGCTGCTCCGCCGAGCCCTCGAGTATTGCTTGATGTTCGACAAGCCAATCCTGGATCGACCGGAAGTTACCAGCCTAACGCGCGGCGGGGTGATGCACGAAGGGATGATGCAATTGGTGTTGGCGCTGGCTCCAATGCCTGCCGAAGCGGAAGACTTAGCAACTTCACGCGATCTACGTTTGTTGGAAACCACCGGTGGTAAATTGCACTTGAGTAGCATTTCAACCGCTGGTAGTGCCGAGCTAGTCGGACGCAGCAAGGGACGGGGTACACAAGTTACAGTTGGAATTAGGATCGGCAATCTGTGTTTTAATGAAGAACAATTGCGTACCTTTGATTCGAACTTTAAAGTCAACCCACCGTTGCGTAGCCAGGCCGATGTTGAGGCATGCTTAGCAGCTATCGAAGACGGGACAATTGACGTCATCACCGCCGGGCATCAACCCAAGTCGCTTGAAAAGAAGATGCAAGAAATGGATGCCGCTCCGTTCGGCATGAGCACACTTGATACTGCGCTAGCGCAAGTAATCACCTGTTTGATATTGCCTGGAAAACTCAGCTGGCAGCGGGCGATCGAGTGTCTGTCGTGCAGTCCAGCCGAAGTGCTGGACATCGATGCCGGATCATTGGCTGTTGGAAAGCCAGCTGACGTCGTGCTCATTGATCCTGGCTATGAGTGGACTGTTGAGCGCGACGAACTCCATTCACGAAGCTGCAATACACCATTATTGGGCAAGCCCTTAAAAGGTCGCGCGCAGATGGTTTGGGTTGGTGGCCGGCGCAAATTCTGTCGCCCATAACGGACGTCTGGCTGGAAAGCCTGACGTACGAACACGAAAAAAGCCGTTGAGGCGCGCAGGTCAGTGATGACTTGGTCCTCAACGGCTATTTCAAAACTTCCGACCGACGGCGGCAAAAAGCGGAGCCGCTGCGAGACTGACGTAGATCGAGCGTGCTTCTGCACATGCTACTGGTTGATCTAGGCCAACGCTAAAAATTGGTCCCTCTGCCGGAATGAGGCCGGAAGCTATAGTTGTGTGGGCTTATCATGGCCCACAAACTTAATCATAGGCCAAGCTAAGCTGACAGCAAGGTTCATCGACGATTCTTTGCCCCATCATCGATGATTTTCGCCAAAATTTGATAGTTGTTTGGTTGCTAACTTTTTCCAGAAATTTGCAAAAAAACATTCCGAGGGAAGTACATTTACTGAACGCAATTTGTGTGCCAAATGGCTGCGGGAACAAGCTGACCGAGCCTATTCTGTGATGAAAGGCTATTGACAGCAATCTAAAAAATTGAACCAGCTCCAGCACTTTAAAATCGGTTACAGTTCCTTGGCAAGTGCGCGAGTTAGCTGGTCAATATCTGTGGTGGTGTTGTACAGGTGACAGGAGACTCGCACCAGCCAGCGATTGGCGAAATGCACGATGGGGACTTCGATGCGAAAATTATTCCACAATCGTTTTTGCAGCGTCGAATGATCGCCGTCGGGCAACCACACCGCCACCATCCACCCAAACCACTCGCGACCAGCCGGCGTCACCGGCTCGGCTCCAGCCAAGAGCGACAGCCGTTCCCGGGCATAACTAGCCAGCGCGTGATTGCGCTCGTCCAAGCGGCTAGCATCAAAGGCTTGGAAAAACCGAATAGCATGTGGGACTGTCAGATAGGCCGAAAAATCGCGAGTGCCGGTCCACAACAGTTCTTCGCTCCAATTGCTCGGTTGGGCGGGCTGCAATCGTCCCCAGCTAAGACGCGTCGAAACAAAATGATCATGCCAGCCAGGAGCTAGATACACAAAGCCACTTCCCAACGGCGAGCACAGCCACTTGTGACAACTCGCCACATAAAAATCGCAATCGAGCGAATGGAGTTTGAGTGGTTGTTGCAACAGCGCGTGTGGCCCGTCAATGCACGTGGGAATATTTTTCTCTTTGAGTCGAGCACACAACTGTTCAACGGGGAAAATGATGGCGGTCGGTGAAGTGATGTGGCTGAAGACTACCAATTTGGTTCGTTCGGTAACGCTGGCGATAATTTCGTCTGTGATTTGTTGAGGTTCGACCAACGGCAACGGGAGCGTGGCCGTCACTAGCTTAGCTTCCGCTTGCTGACACTTGCGCTGCCAGATTCTTTTCACCGCCCCATATTCGTGATCGTTGATGAGCACTTCGTCTCCCGGGGCGAGTGGAAACCAATGCGCAATCTCATTCATTCCTGTCGTTGCATTTTCACAGAAGGCCATATTCTCCGCCGCTGCCCCAAGCCATGCGGCTAATTGCTGTCGTGCGACCAGCCATCGAGCTTCAGCATGCCGGGCCAGAAAATCGAGCGGTTCATCCTCGCACTCCGCACGAATCCGTTGTTGCGTTTGGCGAAGCAGCATGGGAACAGCACCAAACGAACCATGATTTAGGTAACAAACTCCTTTGCGAAAATGCCACAGGTGCAGTACTGGTTGCATGGTAATCGCGAAGGACGATTTTGCGGAAGCAATACGCCAAGCTGCCAGCGTCAAGGCGAATTGGTTTAGCGGCTGGATATGTTTCGTCAATGTAGCCAGCCAGGTTGGTGTCGTAACGAATGCTCCCACGCAAGTTACCAATTCCAGCAACCCGTACCATGGCCGCGCAGGAATTGCCGAACTGAATTTTGAAAACGCGACAGGGCGTTCAATTAAGAGGCTGAGAATAATAACCGCCACAAAACTTAGACTGAATACGCTGGCCAGATTGCGGTGCAGATGCGCAGACTGAGACGCATAATCGGCGGCCAGATAGATGACCGTCAACATGAGGATATCGATGAAGCCAAGAGGATTGCTCAGCCAGTTGAGGACAAACAGGGCGAGGGCGACGGTCGTTGTTAACCGAAACAAGTCTGCGATTTGCAGCTGATCACCAGCTCGTAGGCGTTCCACCGCGCGGTACGCGATGAAGATCGGTAGCGCGACAAACACTAGTTCTACCCACGGCCACACTGGCCAACAGATCCACGCCACACACAGAGGTAGGCCAACGGCCAGTGCTTCAGCCACTTGCCCGCGTCGGTGGTCGATGCCATGTCGCAATAGATGGAGAGTGGCCCCAACCGACCCGCCTATAGTTAGGGCAACGATGAGTGATAGCAGATACATCGAGGGGTCCATGGGTTGGTTCTACAGCGTCGATAATTGTGCGCGGCGCCAGACTTGATTTGAAATAGGGGTCTATTGTGATAAGGAGCCCGATTTGAAAAGGAACCTTGGCCAAACGGCAAGGGGCTTGAAACTTAAGGTAAGACGTTTTGGCTCTAAACGGCCAGCCCACTGTTCAAACAAAGCCTGGGCTGTGTCTCAACAGGTGTCGGACACTTTCAGGGCAAAAGTAAATTTAAGCAATTTGGCTTGCCCTCCAAAGTGTCCGACACCTTTTGAGACAAAGCCTAGTCTAACGGCTTGCGGATGAGGCGTGGAGCGCGGATGATATCTGCCAAGCAACAGGGACCGACCACGACTGGCTGACCATCCATCTTGAGAACATGCGGACTTATGACATTAGGACAAGGTTTAAATCGAAAGGCTCGCGACTGCTTCTTACAAGCCCAACAGCGATCGGAACGCTTGCGGTTGACGACCCCCAAGTACGACTGTGGCGCTCAAGTACTTGACTTCGGAGTGAATACGAGCGGGGGATTGGAAGCCGGATTGCATATGGCGGCGATCTGCATGGCGGGCAGAGCCAGCCTCCAGCTAACCAACGGCGATCGTCATATATGGCCTGGCCCTTGGGTGCAAGTCGCCACGGATCACCCACTGGAAGCTTGCATGCTGTCCCAATATGCAGGTTGGCCGGTCAAACATGAAAAGTTCTTTGCGATGGGATCTGGGGCGATGCGGCTGTGTCGTGGACGCGAAGAGCTGCTAACGGATTTGAGGGCCACTGATCATGCTGGTCCAGCGGTCGGAACGCTTGAGTGCGATGAGCTTCCGAGTGAAGAAGTGCTGCTGATGATGGCAGCCGATTGTGGAGTGCCCGCCAGTGATTTACACATTGCCGTGGCGCCGACTCGGAGCATCGCCGGAGGCGTACAAGTGGTAGCGCGGAGCGTCGAAACCTGTTTACACAAACTGCACGAATTGGGCTTTGATCTTGCGTCCATTCACAGCGCTTATGGAGTAGCGCCAGTTCCCCCTCCGACCCCCGATTTCGCATTGGGTATTGGACGCACCAACGATGCGATTTTGTATGGTGGGCAAGTCACTTTGTGGGTGGAAGCCGACGATGAACAAATCGCTACTGTCGGCGAAAAACTCCCCAGCTCCGCCTCCCCAGATTTCGGCAGCCCGTTTGCGGAAACATTTAAAAAGTGTGGCTATGATTTTTACAAAATCGATCCCGGCTTGTTCAGCCCAGCTGAGATTATGGTGATGAATTTACGAACGGGACACAGCTGGCGCTTCGGCGAATTGCGCGGTGATTTGGTAGCCCAGTCGTTCGCAACGAATCTGGGCCACAGTGTAGGTAAGCGGTAGTCCTTACTATGCGCATCGGAATTTTGGGGACACCTGATAATCCCTACGTCGTCGATCTACAACGCGCAGCTCGTGAACACTTCCCCAAATCATCTACCAGCGTGCTGCGATTCGGTGAATTGCAAGTGGGAATCGGCGATCCCCAAATCGAGCAGACTCTACCACTGGTTCCTAACCTGAGTGGCAACCAGCTAAATGCCTCGCTTTCAATCACGGCGAGCGCTGAGCCAAACCAGCTCGATGCGTTGGTAGTTCGCTCCATGCCGATCGGCTCGCTAGAACAAGTGATCTTTCGGATGGATTGCTTACAAACTTGGCTCAGTCGTGGGGTGGCAGTGCACAATCCTCCGCGCGCGTTAGAAGTGGCTATCGACAAATGGCTGTGCTTACAACGCCTTCATGAAGCCGGTGTCGCCATACCGCCGACCATTTGCTGCCAAACTCGGGTCGCCGCCATGGAAGCCTTCGAGACGCTGGGGGGCGATGTGTTGGTCAAACCGCTGTTTGGAGGGGAGGGACGTGGAATCTTACGAGCCAACGATAAGGATCTTGCCTGGCGAATCTTTGGTACGCTTCAGCAATTGGGGCAGGTCATCTATGTGCAACAGTTTATAGAGCATTTTGGTTATGATATTCGCGTGCTGTTTGTTGGCTCGCAAATTTTTGCCATTCGCCGAATTGCCACTCCAGGAGTTTGGCGAACAAACATATCGCAAGGAAGTCGCGCAGAGCCGCATTGTTTGACCAGCGAGCAAGCCGATTTGGCACTACGGTCACGCACGGCCGTGCAGGGAACTCTGTTAGGTGTCGATCTCTTGCCCGCCCGAGATGGTCGAGTGCTGGTCTTAGAAGTGAACGCCGTCCCAGGGTGGCGAGGGTTGGCAAAAGCCTTGGACGTAGATATTGCCTATCAGTTTTTGAAAACGATCATGCATTAAGTCAGCAGCACCACATTTGTGTTACGAGGGGTCATGGAGAATTCAGCGAACTTGGTAAATGAACTGCAATCTGGCAATATCGCTGCGCGACTGAGAGTCGTGGCCGCCCGTCAGCCGTCACAAATGGCCATGGCGCGGCCACTGGGGCGGTTTCGAGCAGGGACCCACCGCGAATATGCCACCATGACCTTCGCCGACCTAGAGCTAGAGACCTCGTCGATTGCTGCCGGCCTACAGCAAATGGGAGTGGTACCGGGCCAACGCATCGTAATGTTGGTTCGATTCGGTGTCGATTTCATCGCACTCGTCTTCGCTCTGCTCAAAGCGGGGGCGGTAATCGTATTGATCGATCCCGGCATGGGACGCAAGAACTTGGCTCGCTGTTTGGAAGAAACCAAACCAGATGGATTCGTAGCCATTCCAGCAGCGCAGATTGTGCGCATGGCGCTCCAGCATCGCTTCCCCAAGGCAATACTGAATGTCACGGTGGGACCGCGTTTTGGATTTCTCCCCAAACCGACGCTGGAACAGCTGGCCGGCACTCCCTCGGCCCTTTATGAACCACCTCCCATAACACTCGATTCGCCCGCGGCAATTATCTTTACAACCGGAAGTACTGGACCGCCCAAAGGTGTGCTCTACACACACCGCACTTTTAATAGTCAAGTCGACCAGCTTATCGAACACTACGCCATTAAACCTGGCGGCAAGGACTTGTCTGGCTTTCCTCTGTTCGGACTATTCAATGCGGTCATGGGGACGACAACCATAATTCCCGACATGAATCCAACGCGACCGGCAGACGTCGAGCCACCGCGACTGCTGGATGCCATTGATCAGTGGAAGATCAATCAGGCCTTTGGCTCTCCAGCACTGTGGACCGCAGTCGGACGTTACACTGAGAAAACTGGACGTAGAGTGCCGAGCTTGAACCGAGTCTTTTCCGCCGGCGCCCCCGTTCCGCCAGAAGTACTTGAGCGAATGAGGCGTGCGATGGCCGAGGACGGTTGCATGTTCACGCCCTACGGAGCCACCGAGGCACTTCCCGTTGCCTCAATTGAGTCGCGCGAAATTCTGGATGAGACTGCAGCCTTGTGTCGCCAGGGTGCAGGGACCTGTGTCGGCAAACGATTTTCCGGGATCGAGTGGAAAATAATCTCTATCGATGATAAGCCGCTGGCCTCCATGGATCAAACCCACGAGCTCCCCACTGGGAAGGTCGGAGAATTGATGGTGCGTGGTGATGTAGTTACACGAGAGTACGTCACTCGTTGTGATCAAAATGCATTCCATAAAGTCCAAGACGGAGACAGCGTTTGGCATCGCATGGGCGATATTGGCTACTTGGATGAGCAGGAACGCTTCTGGTGCTGTGGTCGCAAGAGCCACCGCGTGCGGATTGGAAGTCGCGAGCTGTATACTGAACCCTGCGAAGCAATTTTTAATAATCATCCTCACGTGTATCGCAGCGCGCTGGTGGGCATCGGTTCTCCAGGGGATCAAACGCCCGTATTGATCGCCGAACCATGGCCCGAACATAGACCAACCGATTCGTTGAATGCCGAACAATTCATCGCTCAATTGCGAGGTTTGGGAAAAGAACACAAAACGACGCGTGACATTGAGAAGATCCTGATTTATCCCAAACGCTTGCCGACGGACATTCGACACAATTCCAAAATTTTTCGCGAGCAGCTTGCCCCTTGGGCCGCCAGTCAACTCCAGCGACGGAAAGAACGGAAGTGAGAGTCCCATGAACCTTTTTGCCCAAGAGGAACAGCAGCATCGCGAGAGCAATTTGCCATTGGCGGCACGCATGCGTCCCAGGCGGCTGAGCGAATTTGTTGGTCAACAGCATTTCCTGGGCGAAGGAAAACTACTGCAGCGCCTGATCGCTGCGCGGCGGTTGGGGTCAGTACTGTTCTTCGGTCCACCGGGCACCGGCAAGACGACGTTGGCGCATCTGCTGGCTGCCGAAACGGGCGGCACCCTGAAGCAGCTGAGTGCGGTGACCAGCGGAGTAAAAGAGCTGCGCGAAGTATTGTCTTGGGCGCGAGATCAAATAGCAACCGGCGCGCCGCGGCCACTACTGTTCGTGGACGAAATACACCGCTTCAACCGGGCGCAACAAGATGCCTTGCTGCCTGATGTCGAAGAAGGAACAGTCTCGTTGATCGGGGCGACGACGAGCAATCCCTTTTTCGCGATTAACGGAGCACTCCTGAGCAGAAGCCAAATCTTTCAATTTCAAGCATTGAGCGAATCGGAGATTTTGGAATTGCTGCAACGAGCGCTTAAGGACAAAGAGCGTGGACTGGGCGAAGTGGCGACTGAGATCGAGTCCGGGGCGTTGGAGTCGTTGGCGGCGGCCGTAGACGGTGACGCTCGGCGGGCGTTGGGAGTGTTGGAAGTAGCCGTGTTATCAAATAGCCAACGACCGGTCTCAATTTCCACCCATTTGCTCCATGAGTCCATGCAACAAAAGACTCTCCAGTATGACGGCTCAGGTGATGAACACTATGACGTCACTAGCGCGCTGATCAAGAGCATTCGGGGAAGCGATCCCAATGCCTCCGTGTACTGGCTAGCCAGGATGTTGGAGGCGGGCGAAGACATTCGGTTTATCTGCCGCCGCTTGGTCATCTTGGCCAGTGAGGACGTGGGCAATGCCGATCCGCAAGCGCTTGTCGTGGCCGTCGCAGCCATGCAGGCATGCGAATTCGTTGGATTGCCGGAGTGCCAATTGACACTCTCGCAAGCGGTGATCTATTTGGCCTGTGCTGAAAAAAGCAATGCGGCCACGACTGCCATTGGTCAAGCGCGTCGCGAAGTGCGCGAAGGGAAAACCGTGCCGGTTCCTCTCGCTTTGCGTGATGGTCATTATGCCGGGGCAGAAAAACTGGGGCACGGCATCGGCTATGTCTACGCACACGACACCCCCGAAGGGGTGGCCGACCAGGACTACCTGGGGGTCGCTCTTGAATTCTACACCCCTACGTCACGGGGCTGGGAGGGTCAGCAAACGCAGCGTTTGGCCGAAATTCGAAGGAGAATACGCGATTGAAGGGGCCACGGGCAGCAAACTTGAAGCCTGGACGATTCTCAAATTTTTGAGAGAATTTGACAACCGACGCGGTCCGATTGTACTGGGATTGGGTTTACGAATTATTGCAGAATCCTCACCTTAGCGTGTCGAAATATAAATGAATCAGGTTGTACCATCCCTCAAGCTGTTGGTTGTCGAGGACGATCCCATTTTAGGTCGCGCCCTTACCAAAGGGCTATCGGACCAAGGCTACGCTTGTAGCCTTGCGATAGACGGTGCTTCGGGATTGAAGCTCGTCCAAACCGAAGCTTTTAATATGGTGATTATCGATTTAGCATTGGAAGATGAATCGGGACTGGGCGTGCTGAGGTGCGTTCGTGAGGCGAACGAAAATGCTAATATCCTGATCCTAACGCCCCTCGAGTTTCGTCAAGAGCGATTGGCTGGACTTGAGGCAGGGGCCGACGATTTCCTGATTAAGCCCTTTACACTCGATGAGCTCTGGGCACGTGTGGAAGCGGCCATGATTCGCTCCAAGACACGTCCTAAATCGGTGCTGGAGATCGGTACAGTCTACATGGATTTGACCTCGCGAAAAGTGCTTCGCAATGGGCGATTAATCCCGCTGACCCCAACTGAGTTCAGAATCCTTGAAATACTAATGCGCAACCAGGGGAAAGCGGTCACACGACGGATGTTGTGCGAGTTCCTGTGGCAGCCTGATTGGGAAGGAGTAACCAATGTCATCGAAGTACATATCAATCGCTTGCGCACCAAACTGTCCCATGGTGGTACCGAGCCGCAAATGATTTTCACTGTTCGCGGTAGCGGTTATGTGTTGCGCTACGACCCTAATGTTCCACCACCACCTGCCTCCGAAATGGGCCCGCTTGAGGCGATGCCAACTGGGGTAAGTAGCAAATAGACTTGGTAAGCCGAATCGCGGAAGCCGAAAATCCCGGTGACGTCCAGGAAAGACGTCCCCGAAGTAACGTCCGCTTCGAATAAAGCCATGCTGGCATTTTGGCTGGGAAACGGCTAAATTTGAGGTTCCAAACTTTTCAGGATCCTCAACTCTTGGGCACCTAGCCGGGCGCGTCGCCACATGCTGCTTACTGAAAACCCAGTCTTGCAGCGCGAGTTGCTGACCAACCTGCGAGCTCATCGTGCGTTCGTACTGATGTTGGTCTATCAATTGGCCTTAGCATCCGTCCTGCTGGTGGCTTATCCCACCGGACAACGCGTCGACTTGTCAACCGATTCGTCGGCCGCGCGACAATTGGTTGATTTCTTCTTTCTCGGGCAATACGTGCTTGCCTCGCTCATGGCCCCCACCTTCGCGGCTGGCGCTATCAGCGGAGAGAAGGAGCGTAAGACCTATGAGATGCTGCTGGCTAGTCCGCTGCGACCGTGGGCCATAGTGATTGGCAAGATGGTCGCCTCTCTGACGCACTTGGCCGTACTGATCATCGCTTCGCTACCGATCATCATGCTGGCACTGCCTCTCGGGGGTGTAAGTATCTATGAAGTGCTAGGGGCCTATTTGTGGCTGATGATCTCGATCGTATTATTCGGCTCGATCGGCCTGGCCTGCAGTTGCTGGTTTCAAAGGACCGCATCCTCGTTGGTCGTCTCCTATCTGGTAATTCTACCGATGGTGATTTTGGGGGCAATCTTTTGGCGCGGCCTAGAAAGTTCGGGCTCGCTGCGTCTGTGGATCTCCGTCTTGATTCTGCCCCCTCTCTACTTGACCATTAGCGGAGCCCTTTGTCATTGGACAGCCAATCGCTTACTCTACCCGCCCGACGTGGGAAGTGAAGGAAAGGATGTCGTCGACTTGGAAGAGGAATCGAAGAACGCGATCGGCATGGTCATTCAGCGCGACCAGTTTCCAGACCGGCTTTTTGCTCCGCCACGGCGGACCGCTTTAATGCGCGACGATGCCAATCCAGTCTATGACAAGGAGATTCATGCGGAGTTATTCAGCCAAGGAACGTTGATGCTGCGGCTGGTGATTCAAATCAGCATGTTGCTGGCGATACCGTTGATGGCGGTATTCTTATTCATTCGCCCCATGTACTGTCCCTGGTACATCTCGTATGTACTCGTTTTCAATATCCTAGTGGCCCCGGTTTTTTCAGCCGGAGCATTGACCAGCGAGCGTGAACGTCAAACGCTTGAGTTGTTGCTAACCACGGTGTTGCAGCCGTGGCAGATCTTGTGGGGGAAATTGTTGGCCGGTTTTCGCGTGTCCTACGTACTAACCATGTTCTTGATGTGGCCCATGGTATTGGCATTTATCCTGGCCTTTCAGATGTATTACAGCAATTGGCTTTCCGTATTGGCTTTTTTTGCAATTGTCTTGACGGCAGCGGTCTTCAATTCAGTCAGCGCGCTGCTGTGTTCGGCCATTTGCCGCAAGTCATCGGTAGCCATGATATTGAGTTATTCAATCTTGATCGTCGTCTACTTCTTACCCGTGGCCGCTTGGTACGTCGCCAGCAGTGTCAGCAATTTAGAGTCCTCCGCTGCCACAATGAAGATTCTAAAAAACTTTGGAGTAGCCAGCCCCTTAATGGCCAGTTTCTGGGTTCCACTTGATGACAACATTCTCGACGTGCAAAGTGGTAATTCCGCGACAGTGATGGACGGCACAGGCGACTGGACGATGGTTGTGGCTTATTTTGCCGTGGCTGCGATCAGTGTCGTTCTGATGTTTGCCGTTATCTCCGCATTCTTACGCAATCGTTGGGGTATGACGGGACGGTAAGGTCAGTAGCGCGATGCTAGCAATTTGCACGCGGGGATTTAGGCAACATTTTCGGGCTCGGAGTGAATTTCTCAAGTTCACGTGTCGATAACGATGGAGAAGTGATTAGTTCGAAAATACCAATTGGGAGTGTCCAGGATGTCGATCGCCAAGCAGTGTGGGTTGTCAACCATGTTGAGTTTGTGCTTGGTCTCCCAAAGTGGCTGCCTGACGCTCAGCGCGTTTTTGGGAGAGTCGAAGTCCGGCACATTGGACACGAGTATGCTGGAAGTCCAGGGCTATTCGATTCCACCCGGCGGAATGCCCTCGCCAGTGGCTCCCGATAACAATGGTGCGCCGCGAGTCATTTTGGAAGTTCGCGACGGTGACCGGCACCTGGAGTCGATTCCACTGCCCATGGATCGCGCCGTGTTTATCGAGGATATTGTGCAACAAGCTCGTCTGCACGATCGTTTTGGGGAGTTAGCGATCTCCGTGATGCGGCCGGACAAACATGGTGGACCGCCAGTCCGCTTGGATACTCGTACCGACGATGCGGGAAAGTCCACCAACATTGGGCAAAATTATGCGTTGATGCCCGGGGATCACATTGTGGTCAACAGCGACAATCGTAGCGGGCTTGAGCGGATCATTGACAAGCATTTCCGCAATCGGATGTAGCGCACCTCAGGCTTCCAGCCTGACCTTACTAGGCTGCCACCGGCAGCGCTTCCCTTATTTTTTGGCTCTTCAGCAGAATTAGTGGCTAGTCATATCGATTGAAGAATCGAGTTTGATAGGTATTTAAAGGCATGGCGCCCGGGGTTGTTTACCCACTAATTCTTCTGAAGAGCTTATTTTCGCCTTTCCCGCGCATAAGTCGGTCCGCCACCGACATCTGGGAAATAGGCAGGTTAGCGCTAACCCTCGCTTGAATCGACGTATCTCGTCTCCGACGCAGTTCGTCACTATCTACTCAACAAGCAAAAGGGTCAATCATGTCACGAATCAAGGGATGCTGCGCAGCGGCGCTGCTACTACTTTTCGCAACCAACGTTCTGTTATCCCCGGCGGATGCCGCTGGATTGCTGGTCGCTGACGGGGGCTTGGGAGGCAAGTTGCAAATCGTCGAGCAAGACGTGCACGTCACGATCAACAACGGCATCGCGGTCACGCATATCGACCAGGTATTTCTCAACACCGAAAATCGTATTGTCGAAGCGCTGTACACGTTCCCTGTTCCCAATGGTGCCAGCGTCAGCAACTTTACGATGATCATCAATGGTCAAGAGATGGTTGGTGAAGTTGTCGAAAAGCAACGCGCTCGCCAGATCTACGAGAGTTACAAAGTCCAGCGTCGCGATCCAGGCCTGCTGGAACAAGTGGACTACAAGACCTTTGAATTGCGTGTGTTTCCCATCGCAGCCGGTGCCGAACAGCGAATTAGTGTTACCTACTATCAACAGTTGGACTTTGACCACAACCAAATCACCTACGTATATCCGCTGGCTACCACCACCACTGCCGAGATTGACGCGAAGACTCACGGCAAATTCGCTTTCACAATCGATGTGAAAAGCGAGATCCCGATCCTGAAATTGGTCAGTCCATCGCACCGCGATGACTTCGTCGTCACCAGTCCTACACCTAACTACAGCCGCGCAAGTTTGGAAGTATCCGAAGGAGATCTCAGCCGAGATGTGGTCATTGCCTTGGATGTTGAGCGTCCACGGACAGGTATCGACGTGATTACCTCCAAAGAGTCTGGGAGCGACGGCTACTTCATGCTGTCGATGACGGCAGGCAAGGAATTGGAAGAAACAGCGGCCGGAATGGACTACGTGTTCGTAGTGGACATTTCGGGGAGCATGGCCAACGACGGAAAACTGAATATATCGCGAACAGCGGTGACAGGTTTTATCAGTGAACTTGGTCCCGAAGATCGCTTCGACGTGATGACCTTCAATTCCAATCCCGAATTGCAGTTCGGTCAACTTCAGGTTGTCGACGCCGAAGCAAAAAAGCTATCGGAGGCATTCCTCATGTCACAACGCGCTCGAGGTGGCACCGCCTTGCGTCCCGCGATCACGACCGCTTACAAATTTAAGGACAGCGATCGACCACTGAATGTAGTCGTACTTTCGGATGGCATGACCGAAGTCACTGAACAGACTGAATTGTTGACTGCAATCCAATCTGCCCCAAGCGGTACAAGGGTATTCTGTATCGGCATCGGCAATGACATCAATCGTCCACTTCTCAAACAAATTGCTGAAGGGGCAGGTGGCTTGGCGGCGTTCATCTCACATCAAGATGACTTTGCACGACAAGCCCAAGCCTTCCGCCGCAAACTCATGCGACCGGTAGCCACCAACGTCAAAATTTCAGTGGATGGCGTCGGAACTTTTGATATCGTCGAAGATCAATTGCCCGATCTGTTCTACGGCGCACCGGTGTGGATGATCGGTCGCTACCAGTCAGCAGGCACTGCACGTGTCACGGTTTCGGCAGAAGTTCTTGGGCAACCCTTCGAGACAACGCTGAATGTTACCTTCCCCGCCGTTGACGAAACCAATCCAGAAATCGAACGTCTGTGGGCTTATCAGAAAGTCCAGATGCTCATGAATGACTTGCGCGCCAGTGGACAGAATCAAAAGGCGATTGATCAGATCGTGCGTCTGTGCGAAGGCTACTCGATTGTTAGCGAGTATGCCTCGTTCATTGTGTTGGAAAATGACGCCGAGTACGCGCGGTGGGCCATCGAACGACGAAACGCCAATCGTTCCGGCCGCGACCGTGCAGCTCAAGCCGCCTTGCGCACGGAACTCGCACGCTTGCGTGAAGAATCGCTCGCCAAGCTTGGACCGACGGTTGAGAAAATGGTGTCGACCAAAGCTACCGATGAATCGGTCAAACAAAGCGATTCTACGGTACAACAGGCTATACCCCTGCCCGCTCCGTCGAGCAGTACTCCTCGCGATCTGGACTTTGGACCGACAGAACGCAATAGCAACAGTAGCAATAGTCACGGAGGTGGCGGAGCCATTGATCCAATCACTGCCCTCTTGGCCGCGGGTGCCGCTGGAGCATCCGCCCTGGCAGCGCGTCGCCGCCAGCGAAAGAATTAGCCTCGAACGTGTCGTGGCACTGGCGGCCGGCCAGTGCCACCTTGCAGGTCAATCAATCGAGCGGTTATTTCTATCACAAGTGGTTCCACCGATGCCTTCCCGAAGCTTTCTAAAACTACTCTGTTCGATCCCCGTTACGCTGACGATTGCCGCCTTGGCACTGGTTGCATTTTCGTGTAACTCCTGCGGAAGCAACTCACTAGAATCAACATTTGAAATCCACATGCATCAGCCCGATTCCATTGGGCTACTACAATTGGCTGGTTGCCACCTTCTGCACTGGTCGGGCGAACACCTATTTTGGGATCTAGCGATGTTCGTAGTGCTCGGTGCAATCTGCGAGCGATGGCTACCGCGCGCGTTTACCATCACTCTCTTGGTTTGCACTGTGGCTATACCTCTAGCGGTTTTCTGGGCTCATCCCAACATCGACGTCTATCGGGGTCTGAGTGGGTTGGATACAGCAATCTTCTCACTGCTAGCTACGGCTCTCTGGCTTCGATCCAGGCCAGTACAGGATCACTTTCAGGAAGTTGTATGTGGTTTATTGCTAGTAGCACTGTGGAGCAAGATCATCCTCGAATTCCAATCGGGGCAAGTCCTGTTCGTACAACAAGTCGATTTTGTGCCGCTGCCAATTGCACATGCTGTCGGCGGGCTGGTAGGTTCGGTGGTAGCTCTGTGGAGTGCTCCGAGTTCTCGGAGCTTTCCTTTTCCAAGGAGCCCAAACAATAGGGAAGTCTACAGATAAGCAGTGAGACGGCAGCACCGCTTGAGCGTTGGCAGTAAGCTTCAGAGCGGGTGCAGGGGTCGGTGGGCAATGGGTTTTCTGGGCAATAGCCAATGCGAACCCATGCTCTGGCATCGGTGCTTCCAAGCTATGCAATCCACAGGACACGTGAAAGCTGTGACAAGTCACAGCACTCCAAATTCATTTGGCAATCCACTGGCGGATGAGTTCGACAGCGTCGGAGTCGACGCGATTGGTAGCCAGGGGAGGCATTTGACCTGGGCCACGATGCGCTAGACGCGCGTGAAGAATCGATTGTTCCGGAGCGCTTGCTCGAACCAACTTGGCCCCGGCAATGCGCAAGCTTCCGTGCAACGGATCGGCATCCAACAGATTCATTTTTTCCAATGGCGTAAAGAAGTCGAGCACAATCTTTGAATTGCCACCACCGGCAGCCACATGACAGCTTGAGCAATTGGTATGCAAATAGGAACGTGCCCGCGCATCAATATCTTGATCGGTATCATACGGATCTACTAACGTTTCACTTCGGGCCTCTTCCGGAGCTTCCCAAGTATCGCCAAACAATCCGAGCTGAGCCAATGTCTGGAGCTGCGGTGCGTCGATCGCTTTTCCATCTTCATTCGGATACGCTTGAGTTCGATGCATTTGTTCCGCCGACAATCCCAATACAAATTTGGCAGCTCGCGAGTGACAGACCATACACTCCGTGCGACTTGGGTAGCGCCATCGAATGTCCACTCCCCTACCCTGCTCGACAACCCAATCGAGTTTCTCGTCTCGGCCCTCATCCTCGATCAATTCGGCGTCGCTTTGGTCCGCATTCCAACGATAGCTGTAACCAAACCATTCCCCTTGTTGCTTGGCCAGCAGTCGCGTCTCCACCATTCGGCTCACGCCCGCTTCGGCCGTTGGAAAAGCAAACGATTTGACGAGCACGCTCCCTTCAGGGAAATCCCACGATCCGCGGGGCGTGAAACTGACCGTTTCACTACCTGGAACTGCTAACCAACGCTTCTTAATTGCGCCGTCCGACCAAAGAGGGGAGTTGATACTGTAAGGAATAACACCCTCAGCAGGTAATTCACTGGCTACATCGCGGAACAGTCCCGTTTGACTCAGCCGTCTAGGAAAGTCGACAGTAACCTCACTCGCGTTGCGAGCCAATCGATAAATCCCACCAGCATGGTCTGCGATTAGGAGCTCTCCCTGCGAGTCGAAGCCAAAGTCAATGATCTGCACGCGCGAGCGGGCGATTTGTTGTTGAAAGTCGATTTGCTCCCCAGTGTGTCGGACTGCCCAGATATTGCCGGTCGAGTAGTCGCCGTAGACATACGCGCCACGTAGCTCTGGAAATTCGGTGCCATGATAGACATGACCACCGGTCAATGAACGCGCTTGACTGTGGTGATGTTCGACGGTGGCTTGAGAGATGGCTACCGGACCATGGTCTTGCTGTGTATGGAATGGATGATTCGATTCGTTAATACTCCAACCATAGTTGGCGCCACGCTCGACCAAGTAGACCGACTCCCACAAGTCCTGTCCATTGTTGCCAACCCACAGCTGATTCGACTGTGCGTCAAAACTGATCCGCCAAGGATTGCGCAATCCATAGGCCCAGATTTCACCACGCGCATTGGGAGAATTAACAAAAGGATTGTCAGCAGGAATGCGATATGCGAGTTGCTCAGGAGCGGTGGTTGGTGGGGTGGAAGGTTCACGACTCGGAGAGTCGTGCGACAAAGTGTGATCAACGTCGTTGGGTTCACGACTCGGAGAGTCGCCGGGCGATGTGTGCTTGACGTCGATTCGTAGCAAGCTGCCGGCCAGCGTCGACAGATTCTGTCCGTTGCGAGCGGTATCTGAATCGGAGGTACCATCGCCGGCTGAGACATAAAGCATCCCATCATTGCCGAAGGCCAAATCGCCACCGTTATGACCGTCCGACGGCCATTCGATAATCAGTTTTCGCGAGTCCGGGTCACAACGATATGGCCCGTCCCCCTCAACTTCGAATCGCAACACTTTGGTAGCTACTGCATCCAACTGTTCCGAGCGTCCATTGCAACCGACGTATACCCAATGATTGGTTTCGAACTGCGGATCCCAGGCAATGCCATAGACTATCTCGGGGACTTCAAAAAAAGCCTGCGTAATGTTGACATCCGCTTGATCGCGAAAACCGATTGCGCGACTACCACCCGCGTACTCGTTTTCATGATCTACGGCTAACAGCCAGTCGGTATGGGGAATTGCCCCGAGTGTTATCAGTTTGGGGATTCTCAGTTGCGGATAGGCCTCGACCAGTTTCAACGGAGGCGGCGGATCAGGGAAGCCATGCAGCGCGGATGTCGTCCAGGGAGTTCGTTGCGGCGAACCAATTGCAGCGTAATCTGCTTCGACCACTTGTTGTGCGCTCGCGACCGGGCAACCATTAGACTCGATCCAGAAACTTGCTCCCCCACAGAGCATTGCCAAACACAAACTGTAAAACCATTTGCCAAAATCGAAAACGCGCATGACGAGGGCTTTCATTGGTCGCTTGGTTTGCTATATGTAAGATGTGTTACGAACCAATTCACCATCGCCTCGGTAGCTTGCTGCGCATCGTCATCGCCAAACCCATGTCCACCATTTTCGAATTCGATTAGGCGATCCACCACACCTGCCTGTTCAAAAGCTGCGTGCATGTTGCGACTGTGAAATATAGGTACTAGGTCATCCTTTGCGCCCGCCAAAAGCAACGTCGGGGCATCGTCTTCGGAGACATACTTGATCGGCGAATTGGGTTCGGCCGTTTTTTGATCGATCTGCAAGGCTGGAAATCGATCGTAGGCGGGCAAGCGTTCCTTGGAGTCGGTGGCCATGATCCGCAGGTCGGTTGGGGCAACATAGGCCACCACAGCCTGAACTCGATCGCTCACTTGATCTACGGGGTCTTCCGCCCGGGGATCACCATCGTCGGCGGTCGTCCCCAACATCAACGACAAATGCCCACCAGCGCTCATTCCGTAGACACCAATTCTCTGTGGGTCGATATGAAACTTCTCAGCGTTCATCCGAATGTATCTTACGCTACGACGAACATCGGCTACCGCTTCCTCGATCGAGAATTTCGGACTGCTACCGTGGCGAACGGAAAACACGGTGAAGCCTTGGTCGGTCAACGGCTGAAAAAAACCAAGCATTTTTTCCGGTGGCGTCCAGCTGGAATACCAACCGCCGCTGACCATAAATATTACGCCCGCCCCGTTGGCCGATGCGGCTGGTGTGTAAACATCCATCGTCATCGCCAATCCGAGCTTGTGCCCATAGACGACATCCGGAGCAATCTGTACGTTTTGGGCAAACAACCGCGTTGTGCTGCTGCTGAGTAACACACCCGCCCAAAAAAGCATTTGTAAGCATCGCATTTCGTTCACTCCCGCGTCATAGGTCAACAATTTTGAACTTATATTCTACCCGGATTGCATATAGCCAATCCCTGCACTGATATTTAATAGTCGCTATTTCCAAATTGGACGGTATCACTTTTGTCGGTCCCAGTATCAGCTCGACAGTATAATGGAGCCTTTCCAACCAGAGACTACCACTTGTCAGTAGCGAATTTTTTGACGACGCCCACCTTCCAACCGGTACTTGCGCTCCACGGAGTCACCAAGCGTTACGGTCGACGCACCGCCTTAAATGATGTGACACTGAACATCGGGGCGGGTGTGACAGGACTCTTGGGGCCCAACGGTTCGGGCAAGAGTACCATGATCAAGGCATTGCTCGGACTCCTGAGCATCCAGGCTGGTTCGGCTGAGGTGCTCGGCTTCAGTCTCCCCAGACAACTGCGTGCGATTCGCGACGCGGTAGGCTATTTACCTGAAGACGATTGTTTCATCTCCGGATTGACCGGCATCGAGTCCGTACAGTTTATGGCGCGACTCTCGGGCTTGGGTGCTGTGGAAGGTTTGCGTCGCTCCCACGAAGTGCTCGACTTCTCGGACATTGGCCAAGAACGCTACCGCAACGTCGAAACGTACTCTACCGGCATGCGACAGAAACTAAAATTTGCACAAGCCATCGTGCATGATCCTCAATTGTTAATCCTGGACGAACCGACCACCGGGCTTGATCCCGAGCAACGCGTCTCGATGCTTCGTAAAATCAAGACACTCGCAGGGAAGCACAGCAAATCGATTGTGATTAGCACACACATTCTGCACGACGTGCGGTCCGTGTGCGAACAAGTGGTCATCATGGCCGCCGGCCAAGTACGATTGGTGGATAGCTTGGAAAATCTCAGCCGCCCTGCTCAACAAGGGATCACTCTACAAGTCGACCGTACACTTGAAGCAACCGTCGATGAGCCGCATCCCGACGCACGCAGCTTGACTGAGTTTTTGAATCAGCGTGGACTGGCGGGAGAAGTGCGACGCGACGGAAGTGTTTGGGTAGCCGGTGTAGACCAACACGACTGTCGAAGCGTGTGGGAAGCAGCACGCGACTGCGGTGTGCGTATCCGACAACTTGCTAGTGCTCGAAATTCGCTCGAACAAGTCTTCTTTCAAGCGGTGCAGGAGGCGCAACATGCCTCTGCATGATGTTGGCTATCGCGGTTGGAGTGGCCGCAAGAGCTGGCGCTGGACGCGATGGTGGGTCGTCGCGCTGGTCGGTATTCAGCTAGCCTTTCGTACCAGTTGGCTAAGCCGTACGCTGGCCTTTTCGTGGATCCCAGCCATTATTATCGGCGCAGGCTTCTTCGCTTATGAACAGTCGATCGTCAATCCGCCGCTACGAGCGGCAATCGCTAACTTAGTACTCATCTCCAGCAGCAATCGTGAACTGGCGCGGACCGTGATGGAAACGCCAGAGACGGTGCGGCACGAAGTTTGGTCGACTCTGGTGCTCTCCTTTTTTCGTTATCCGCAAGCCATCATGATGCTCATCATGGTTGGTATCGTCGCGCCGAAATTGATCTCGTACGACCTGCGCAATCGCGGTTATCTCCTCTATTTTTCAAGACCGATGCGCATCTGGGAGTACATGCTGGGCAAGTCATTCATCTTGTGGTTTTTTCTAGCTCTGATCACCACGATTCCAGCCTTGTGCCTGTACGTAGTTGGCGTGTTGTTGTCGCCACATTTGGATGTCGTGGGGTTGACGTGGGACATACTTCCACGAATTTTGGCCGCCTCCTGTGTGCTCATGCTCCCCACGGCGGCCGTGGCACTGGCCTGCTCCGCCTTAACCATCGAAAGCCGTTATGCCGCGTTCAGTTGGTTTGCGTTGTGGATCATTGGCTGGGTTTCTTACTCGATCCTGTCGTTTGGCGAGCGAATGGGAGATCCGGATGTGCGCATGCCGCGCGCTCGGCGGCGGGGTGGCTTAATCGAAGTGGTTGATTTCCAAAGTCGCTGGGAATTGCTATCCCCTTATCACTTGTTGGGACGTGTGCAGCAATGGGTATTCGGCATGTATCCCGAAGACAAAGAGATCTGGCCCTACCTGCTCGTGCTATGCACCGTCACGCTAGTATCGCTGTGGTTCGTGCATCGCAAGCTCCGTTCGAGGTTGCAGGCATGAGCGAACTATTGTTGGAGCTTGAGCATGTTTCGCGTTTTTACAAGACCGTCATTGGTGTCGGCGATTTAAATTTGCAATTGCCGTACGGGGCCTACGGTTTGATCGGACCCAATGGTTCGGGCAAGACTACTTTTATCAACCTGATCACGGGGCTACTGCGCCCTTCGATCGGTCGTGTTCGCATTCTTGGAAAAAATCCGGCACGACACCGCAGTGTGCTTAGCGAAATTGGACTCTGCCCTGCCAGTGATATTTTGTATCCCAACATCAGCGGCCTGCGATGGGTCGAGTACATGACAGGCCTCCATGGATTTTCGCGAACTGAGACCCGCCAGCGCGCCCTCGAAAGTTTGCAACGAGTCGGCATGAGCGACAACCAGGAGCGGCCTATCGGCTCCTATTCGCTGGGCATGCGGCAGCGCACGAAATTAGCGCAGGCCATCGCGCACGAACCGCAGCTACTGATCCTGGACGAACCGTTTAATGGCCTAGATCCCATCGGACGCCATGAGTTGACTGAGTTTTTGCGAGAGTGGATTGATCACGGCCGCAATTTGATTCTGGCCAGCCACATATTGCACGAGGTCGAAGCTATTACCACCTCGTTCTTATTGATTCACGGCGGCCGCGTGTTAGCCAGTGGAGATGCACGCGAAGTGCGTTCCATGCTTAGCGGCTTTCCCGTCGAAGTTGAATTGCAGGGTTCAGGCCTGACACATCTGGCCCAACTGTTTAGCACTCAGACTTGGTTCAGAGGACTCAGCTTTAGCGATGATCACCAACGATTGAAAGTCCGTGTGACTGACCAATCGCAGTTTTTCGCCGCACTGGCCCAGGCCGCCTGCGATGCGGATGTGAATCTCAGCTCCGTCGAAGCCCCCGACGGTAGTCTCGAGGGTGCCTTCGAGCTACTACTGCGAGCCCATCGTGGGGAGGCCAACTGATGTTGCGGGCGGTGTTGCAAGTAGTTGGATTTGAAGGACGTCGAACGCGGACGCGTGGACGTTTCGCCATTTGGTTGGCTTTGGCCATCTTACCTTCGCTGTTGATGGCCCTGTTGCAATCGCAGGCGAAGCAGGAAATACCCAGTGAACCGCTAGCCATCATGTCGTTTTATCTGGTGGTGCAAGTCGGCTGTATGCTGGGGTTGTTGATGTGGGCCACACCCGCGATCGGCTCTGAGTTGGAAGCCCAGACTTGGATCTATCTTGCACTGCGTCCGCATGGCAAAATCGCCATTCTACTTGGCAAATATTTCGTGGCTGCCGCCTGGACCGCATCGGCCGGCGTCCTGTCGGCCATGGGCGTCGCCTATGCCAGCCAGTATCCCGAACCACTCACACTAGGCGCTGCCTTGGTTGTCTTGGTACTTTTGTCCTGCGTATGTTATGCCGCCCTATACGTTTTGATTGGCGTTGCCTTCTCCGCCCGAGCCACCGTAGTGGCTGTAGTCTACACGCTGCTGTTTGAAGCGGTGCTGTCCACCGTTCCAGCCACCATCAACAAATTCACCGTTTGTTATCGACTGCGAGCGCTACTAGCCGAGTGGGTTGAGTTAGCCGAACTTCGTCAGGCGATCGAGGAGCTTTTTGGCTATGAACCGGTTTGGCTACATTTGGCCTGCCTGGTCGCCTATACCCTCATCGTCTTGGCCATCGCTCTATTTCTAGTCCGCACCAAGGAATTCCCCGTCAACACCGATTCTTGACTTTGGAGTGCGGGGATTCATCACCGCTTTCTTTTTCCAAAGTGTCGGAAACAGTCGGAAATCATCAGCCGCTGCCTTGCTCGCACAATCCTAGGCAATACTTGTCTCTTTATTGTCAGCGGCTTTCACAGATTTGGGGTAAATCCGCCTACGACGCATTTCGCGAATTTTTTGGCGGGTGCCAACACCTCTCCACGAGTACCTCTTGATAGACCCATGGATTTCAAACATCGCCGCAAGGCTCATTAGCTGCTCTGTTTGACGCGTATCCCTCTACAACCTCAGGAGAATCGTCATGACAAAAGTCTTGAAAGTCTGCTTAATCGTTTGCGGTTTGACATCCACCGGCTGGAGTCAATCGAATCTAAAGTCTCCCCTCCCACAAGAGGCTACCGACATGATGTCCCAGCTCGTTGGCACTTGGGCCACTCATGGGGAACGCAATGGGAAACCAATCGTCGGTGTCTATCAAGCTTGGTGGAATCCCGCCAAAACAGGTTTAATGCTCCGCGACAACGAAGGCGGGCTAGTGAGCACGGGCATTGGCTATTGGGATGATAGCTCAAACCAATACGTGGAAGCCTGGGCAGGCCATTCGCTAACGGTCGACGTTCGCTATCGGCGTAAAACCAGTAGTCAGGACTGGACGGGAACCGGAGTAGTGCAGCTGCATGATGGCACTCGAATGGAGGGGCCTGTCGGCGTTGAGTTTGGCGATGGAACGTTCACTTTTCACGGCCAAGCCGGTGATGAAGAATTGAAGAAGCTCAACACGCGACAACCGTTGGAGGCAGCCCAGGAATCACTTGAAGCCCTGGCCGAGTTCGCCATCGGTGGCTCATGGGTTTGCGAACAACAATCGCCACCCGCCAAGCACACGTACCGCTGGCGTCCAGGTAAGACGGTGCTAACACTCGATCGACAAGGGGGACGTTCTCCCGGGATCTCGCATATCGCCGTCAATCACGCCTCGCAGTGCCTGGATTGGCTGACCATCGACAACAGCGGATTAATCGGTTCCTCCGTGTCGCTGCATCCTGACAAAGACACTTGGCAACTCTTTGGCCATTGCGTATCGGAGTCCGCAATTCAAGATTTGGTCATCAATATCAAGGCAAGGGAGCAGATGAAGTTCACGTCACCGGAACCAACTCGCTCAACGACCAGGCCGAACAATTAGACGAGACGTGGAAACGAATTCGTGAGTAACGTAGCCTCGAATATCTTCCCAAGTACATTCCCATCCCCTCTCATCTGATTGGACACAATCATGAAACAACTTTTCCATAAGGGCTCTCCCGCCATGAACTATCGACTACCCTTGGCAATTCTGATCTGGCCACTACTGATTCCCAGTCTTCTCGCGCAGGATGATAACGCCGCTATCGAGCGAGAACTGCAAGAGCGTGTTAGTGACTGGCAATCGCATTTCAACGCACACGATGCTGCCAAAGTGGCGGAACAGTATGCAGTTGACTGCGACGTGCTGCACGATGGGCAGCCTCGTTCCAGCCGCAGCGAGATGGAAGTCGAGTATAGGAAGCACTTTACGGACAATCCGAACGTCACCACCAAATTGCATAACGTCAAGCATCGTGTGCTTTCGGGCAGCCTGGCCATCGAGTCGGGGACGTGGACCGAGTCCAACCATTCCGCCGCCGGCATGGCTACTGCCGGGAGCTACACTTGCGTTTACGAAAAGCGCGATGGCACGTGGGTCATTGTGCATGAACGCGCATGGCCTATTAAGGACCTGCCGTTAACGGCCAAGCCGACAGGAGAGCTACCGACTATCGGCAATTACTTATGGGGTGACTGGCATGTCAGCGGGTCCATCAGCGGCAGCGAAGTTCGTGGCAGCATGAGCGTTCGCCCGACCGCGGATGGAAAAGCTCAATTCTATGAATGGGAAATGGAACGCGACGGAGCGACGAAACACGGATCGGCGATCGGTGGCATTGATCCGGTTACTGGCAGCGTAATGGAAACCGCTCATGCCGCCGACGGCGACCATTGGGTGACCCGCTGGGAGGGCGAGCCACTCAAAGGGCTCAGCACCGCCAAGGGGGTCCGCAGCGGCAGGCTCGACGGGCGGCCCTTTCTGGGCGCAGTAACCGTCGAACGCACGTCGGAGAATCGTTTCACCTACCGCGTGGGGGACAACGACCAAGCCGTAATCGACATCGTGTTTGAACGCATCGAACCATCGGAGAACCTATGGTCCTTTCTGGAGGGAATTTGGGAATTTACTGGCTCGGATGGTGCGACAAGTTCCTTTCGGTTGGAACGCGACAAATCTGGCCTGGCATTCGTCGGTTCCGGAAATCGCTTCTGTGGAATTTTTGGGATGAACGCTTCGAATCGGGAATATCCCATGCTGGCTATGGGGATCCACGAAGGCGAAGAATACTCCACCGGGAATTGGAAACGAAACGACGACGGTTCTGTCGCGGGCAATTTCACGATGTTCAGACCCGCTGGAGAGACAGAACATAGTGGTCTCTTCGAGCCGATCGAGGACGGGTATCGCTACACCATCGACGGTAAGAATGTCAACTACTTGAGGCGCAAGTAAGCACTCTCGTCGACTGCGGACTATGTGTACGCCGACGGAAGGGTGGAGTGACACATCGCCGACCAAGAGAACAACTGCGTTCCAGCCAGCGTTTAACGAAACACGCCGGCCGACGCGCATGCGTTGGCGGTCCATGGATGATCCACCCGTCCATTTTATATCTGTGATCTAGCGCTCAACAAACCTTTAGAGAGGAACACTACATTGGTCATTAATACCAACACCTTTAGAAATTGCTTGGCAATACTACTATTCGCGCTAGGCTCTGCGAACTGCGTGCGGGCACAGATCGTGGAACCAGGCGCCACCCACGATCAGCTCAAAGCCTTGGATTTCTTCATTGGATCTTGGCAGGCCAGCGGTACTTACCTCGGAAAAGAGGTGACGATTGAAGTGCGCTACGAGTGGATCATGCAAGGAAATTTTGTGCTGGTCAGCATCGAATCCAAGTCGAAAGAGGATGGCGAAAAACTTTCCGAACGAGCCATGATCGGATGGGAGCCCAAGTCCAATCAGATCCAACAATGGGGATTCGGAGGTTACGGCGGCCATGGAGTGCTCAATTGGGCCCAGCAAGGTGAAAAGAAGTGGATTGTGCAGCGCAAGCAACCCTGGACCCTATGGGATGGTAAAAGCGCTGTCGGTAGCACCGAAATATCAATAGTCGACGAAAATACATTTAATGAACAAGGGACGTTTAAAGTAGGAGACGAAGAAGTCGCCGTGTCACTTGTCAGCAAACGACGGACGCCATCGGAGCAACTGCCTCAGCAGGCACGTGATTATCTCGCCAATCTGGTAGGCGATTGGACGATGACAGGTTCGGCGGGTGACGAGATCTTCGAAGCCGATTTCAGCTACTCGTGGGAAAATTCGGGATGCGTGGCATGGAAGGCTGCATGGCGCGCCCCAAATGATTCACAGTTCGGTACCGCTTTCGGAACTGGCATTTTGGGCTGGGATCCAAAAACGCTGGAAATCGTCGAACATTCATTTTGGTCCGATGGCGATCGCAATTCGTGGCGGGCCAAATTCGACGCCCAAGGCTCGTTGCAGGGCGTGCTGGAAGGCTTGGTTGCCAAGGGAACTAAGTCCCTAAACGGGAAGGTGAAATCCGCAAGCGATACCCCTAACTCGTTCTCTTGGACGCAGTTAGAAAGCATGATCGACGGCGAACCTCAACCAGATCTAAAGCTCACTTTCCATCGTGATCATTGAGTATCGGACAACCAGCTAAATTACGGCTGCGGCTGTGCCCTTCGTTTAACCGCGCCAGCGCGCCCGCTAGGTTGAGAGGCCTGAAGACAGACCGCTTTGCGGAACCAGTTGACAAACCAACCGGTGCCACTTGATCGCTTGTCGGTCGCCGAATCGTGCGCGCGGTCGCGCTGCGCGGTTAAACAAACCACCTCTTCGCAAATTCTTGGCGGGTGCCCTGTCCCATTTGCGAGAAATAACGGTAACGGACCAACTACATTCCTGTTTCTCGTCATCGGTACGCGGCATGAACGCATTGCAATCAGCAGAGTTGCCCCTTTCGTCAGCGCAGGCTGCGCAACATCCAGCATCCATTCGTTATCACGGACTCGACGCGTTGCGGGCCTGGGCGATGTCGATGGGGGTGGTGTTGCACGCCGCCTGGATCATGACCCCCGGCAGTTCTGGTGCGCCTAAAACCGATGCTTCCGCCTCGCCCTGGATGGATTATCTGGCGGGTAGCATTCACATGTTTCGTATGCAGTTGTTCTTCGTATTGGCCGGATTCTTCGCTTGCCTACTAATCCGCAAACGGGGCGCATGGAATTTCTCCACCAATCGCCTGCTGCGTGTCGGTCTGCCGTTGCTGTTGTTCTGGCTAGTGCTCCGGCCACCCATGACCGCCCAGTTCTATGAGGCGCAAATCCAGTCTGGTGAAATCCAAGGGGATAAGACAGCCTGGGGCATGGTTCAGTCGGATTACCAGAACATGACGGCGGAAAGCGTCTTCACCATGCACTTGTGGTTCATCTACTATTTGTTCGTGACTTACATCATCGTGCTACTGGCCAGGACAATCGTGGTCATCGTCGACCGCAATGCTACGTTTCGCGATTGGCTTTCAAGCGTCTTTTGCAGAGTCCTGACGAGCTCTTGGTCTGTCCTTCCGCTAGCCGTTTTGACCGGCGCTTTCATGCTGCCGATGGATGATTTCTTCGGCATCCAAATCGATGCGTTTTCGCTCTATCCAATATGGAGCGGCCTGCTCTGTTATGTAGCCTTCTTTATGGTGGGCTGGTTCATCTTTCGCAATGTGGATCAATTAAGCGCGATGCTGCGCGGCTGGAAGTGGCAATTGGCGGTGGGGACCCTGTTGACGGTTCCTTTCTACTTTTTCGCACTGTACACGGCACACAACGGATATCAAACGTGGAGGTATCCCGCGTTGACCGTGCATGACATGCATTACGACCCAGCGACCAATGAGCCGCTGTATCCGCAGTTTCGCGAAAAACTGCTGAGTGCTGGCGAGAATACGATCGCCGGCGTGGCTTTGCGGATGTTGTCCCAACCGAACCAACAGTTTCTACGAGAAAACCCAACAGCAACTGAAAATCAGATGTCAGGTTTGCTCACCGCGCTCAATACGGACGTTCTGGCGAAGGCTGAATTCTCCGAGCAGCCATCTTCGACGGCCATGGGGGAACTCTCGCCAAGAGAGAGGGCAATTCTGGAGCTTCCGTCACAGGACCGTAATCCAGGTGACATCCAGCGGCTCAACCGTGAAATTCTGCAAGCTGGCTTCGCGGGAATCCTGTGGAGCGAGGATATCAACCGACCGAATTACAGGGCGATCCGAATCGCTTACTGTGTCATCTATTCGCTCACGACTTGGATGCTAATTTTTGGTTGTATCGGCTTCACGCAACGCTACTTCAACGAACACAGTCGTTTCTGGCGTTATTTTTCCGATGCGTCGTATTGGATTTATCTCATGCACCTCCTGGTTCAATTCCAAATCCTGCTTTGGGTTGGCGATCAACCCTGGCACTGGACACTAAAGTTTGGGTTCTATGTCTTTGCCACATTGGCCGCATTAGTTCCAACCTATCACTTCCTCGTTCGCCCCACATGGCTCGGCTGGTTGCTCAACGGACGTATGCAATCCATCAGGAAAGCAAGAACCGCAACCACCACTGAACACATGAATGCGGCAGCGTAGACCGTGTTTTTTAAATGGTTAGCTGAAACTCTTACTTAGAAAGTATCAGCCAACTTTCCGCTATTTAGACGAGAGCGACCAAATGAAGACTACCATTCCTGTTTGGATTTCCTGTTTCGTAGCACTCTTGACCCTCGACGCCGTGCCTTGGCAGTCCGCACTGGCTCAGGAAGCAACTCGAGCCGATTTCGAAGAGTTCTGTACGGCCGTAGAAGGTCGCTGGGTCGGCGATGTAACACTCACTGCCGACTTCGAGGGCATCGGAAAACAGGGTGAAAAGTTGATCCTGTATGGCGACTACCAAACTTCTGATGATACTAACCTCCTCGTTGGCAAGATGTATGTTGGTGGCGGCACCGCGACTTGGAATATCATTTACGACGAAGGTGCTCATCGCATTCGGACGATGTTTGTTACGTCCAACGGTGACTCGGACTCCGCAATCATCTACAAGCAGGACGAGAATTGGTACGAGGTAGGCGCAGGGACAACTTCCGGCAAGCCGATTGCCTTTAAAAACAAGCTGACAATCTCAGACAATGGCGCCACGCACACCTGGGCTCGGACCGGAACGCTGGACGGCAAAGCCAGTCCTGAGCAACAAGATGTCTTCCAGCGCATCAGCAACCAAGTCCCGGCAAGTGCGGGATCAAAAGCCTTCCGTGAGTTCGGCGAATCGATTGTCGGACTGTGGGAGGGTGACATCACTTTCATCAAGAAATGGCCCGGCCAGCAACAAGGTAGGGGCGAGAAGGTCAAGTCCTATTCTGAATATCGCTGGATCAATAATAAGCATGCGATCTTGCGTGTGGACTATTGCGGCGACGATTCGGGAATTCAGATCTTCACTTGGGACCCAGGCACGAAGCAGATCGTTGATTTCGCCTGCCGAGCTAGTGGAATCACCGGTCGAGCCACACTGCGCAAGGCCGGTGAACGCACCTGGATCGCAACCCTCAACAGTGTTCATTTACCCGATGGGAGCCCATTGAGTGGTGGAATTATCTACGAGTTCAGCGAGGACGGAAGCGAGTTTAAAATTTCGGGGCAAGTCACCGAGAACGCTCAGCCCCTCGATCCACTTCGGGATGTTTACAAACGCCTGCGTTAGGTTGAGTAGTGTTTCACCCTTAACGCAGCAACTCCAATTTAGAAAGCCGATGATGAAAATCCCCATTATCTTGACAGCAATCTTGTTTGTCTCTGCCACGACGACCTTCGCTCAACAAGCGACCTTCGAAGATTTCCGTCGCTACGGCGATGCAATCGAAGGGCGCTGGATTGGCGCGGCCACTTGGGGAGTTGATATCCCACATGCTACCAAGCCTAGTAGCAATTTTGCGAAGACAGGCGACAAGGTAATTGCTTTCATCGAAGCGGATTACATAGAGGATGGTCATGCGATGCGTGTGCGCTTCTTCGGTGGTGAAATCTCAGTAACTGGTATGTATTGCTACGACTCGGCGACCAAAGCCATTCGCATCTTTTGGGTCAACTCCGAAGGTATGCTTTCTGACGAGTACGTGGTCCCCGACGGCAAGGCTTGGAAGTCAACCGGCAAAAGGATGTCGAAGGACGGCACCACCCTGCAAGTCAACGTCTCCATCGAATTCGCCCAGGATGGTCAATCGTGGACGGTCAAGGGCAATGAAGATCTGGGAGTTAGCAGTACTTGGCAACGCGTTAGCCAAGCGAAAGATTCACCCGAAGGATTTAAACTGTTCCAAGAATTCGGCCAGGCATGCGTTGGACGCTGGGTTGATGACGTGACCTACATCGAAGACTGGCCGGATCCTAAAGCGAACAAAGGAGGAAAGGCAGTCAGCTACGAGGAATTCCGTTGGGTCCTCGATGGCTATGGGATCGAACAAGTATCCTTCGACAACAACTCAACCGGGCGTTTGGTTTTCGTTTGGAATTCGGTTTCTAAACAGATCATCGCCATTGCCAACAACTCAGGTAGCGGTGCCGCCTTCGCCACGGTCAAACGGCGCGATGACGGAGTGTGGGTCTTCAATCTAACCGGAGGCGGTATGGCGAATGGCGAGTCGATGACCGGCACGGTGACTTGGACCATCACGCCCGACGGAAAACGCATTCAGACCGGCGGTCTACTTTCGCTCGATGGCAAGCTACTCGATCCGCTGCAAGATGTCATGCATCGCGTCAACCCACCAGTCGCGAAGTAGAACTCCGAACCATTTGTAACACTCATCACACTTACTGATCAAACAGAAATCGATGCTGAAATTATCGGGCGCTGCTCCCAAAACTTCTGTACAATGTTTGCGCCCGCCGTTAACTCAACTGGATTAGGAGTCTCCCATGTTATTGTTTAGGCTTCGAATGGTTGGTGTAGTGTTATGTTTATGCTCATCTTTGCCGGCACAAGAGTCGGTGTCGAATCTGCGCGACGCACTGAAAGACACGGATGAGATCGTCGTGCCCAAGGGTAGCGGCGACGAGGTCGTCGAGTTCCTGGGAGAGATGGCTAAGCTGCAACAGGATATCGCCAGAGACTATCAAGCGGCGATGAAGAAAATCTCCGCGGCGCAGGCGGCCGCTTCCAGCCAGATTCTCGATGACGCGGAAAACATTTCGGACGAGCTGTTCTACGCAGCGGCCAAATTCGGATTGGCGACGCGAATTCGCGGGCTGGCCAACGCCAATGAAGAGACCCAACACGAATTGCTTACGCAAGCGACGCGTCAACTTTCCATTGGACTCGAAAAAGGGCTGCAACAATCTGAAATCTCCAACGCGGGCACCCTGGCGAGTTACCTGGAGAGATATGGGGATGCAAAGCTAGCTGCAGAAGCCTACCGAACGTTTTCTGAGATGTTGGCCAAGGTGGATAATCCAAACTACAAACGTTACGCCGACCAGTTCGCCGGTTCGGCTCGAAGATTAGGCTTGCTGGGCAATCTGCTTGAGCTCGAAGGAAAGCTGTTAGACGGAACGGAATTCGATTGGGCTGCGTATCGAGGCAAAGTGGTATTGGTCGATTTCTGGGCAACCTGGTGTGGACCGTGCATCGCAGAAGCACCCAATGTCCGCGCTCAATACGACGCCTATCATGATTTAGGTTTTGAGGTCGTCGGTATCAGCCTCGACACCAAGCAGAGTGCGCTTGAGGCATACATCAAGAAGGAGAAAGTTCCTTGGGCCAACCTGTACCAAGACGGTGCGGGCTGGAAACATCCCATGGCGGTCAAGTATGGGATCAGGTCCATTCCGTCGGTCTTTTTGGTGGACAGAGACGGCAAGGTCGTTTCGTTGAATGCGCGAGGTGCGGAACTTCCGAAACAACTGTCGAAACTGTTCAACTCAAAAAGCGATTGGGAGCGCGCGGCGGAAATTTACAGTAAACGCATTACGCCTAACACCAAAGATGCCGCCCTCATCGCGCGGCGGGCAACTGCCTACGCTAAAACAGAAACGTGGGATGCGGCCCGGGCTGATTGGGACAGGGCGGTGAAGCTACAACCCGAGCTGGCGCAAAATGCCTTCACTCAATTCCGGCGAGCCGCACGCTGGGACGATGCGTTGGACTTTGGAATGATGGAAGTCAAGCGACTGCCAACGGATACTATCAAGTGGCTCGCTGTCTCTCCGATCTTAATCTTAACGGGAAACTTAGACGCTTACCGAGAGCATTGCCAAGCCATTCTGCAACAGTTTAAGGAGAATAAGGATGCGACCGTAGCGCGACGGGTCGGCAAAGTCTGCCTGTTGCTCCCTGGGGAATACCAACCGAGTGAATTGCTTCAGGACGCAATTGTGAAACCGATCATGGAGACAGCCTTAAATTCAGCTTGGTCTTGCAGCATGGGGGCAATGTTGGCCTATCGCAGCGGCGATTTTGAACTAGCTTCCAAATGCTTGACGAAAAGCAAGGATTTCCCCACCTTAACCTATGCTCAAGCTGCTGACCTACCTATGGAGGCGATGGTTCAGCATGCTTTAGGCAACGACGCGGCAGCGGAACAGGCTTTGCGAGAAGCCGCTCAAATTCTCGAAACATTGCGCGGCGATGACGCAAACAAGGGTTTTCATGATCTATTGATCGCGGAGATATTGTTCCGTGAAGCGCAAGCCACTCTGCGGAAAAACTGACCGAATTCGCATGGTATAAGTGCTTGTGGTTTGTACCGTTCAATGAGGGTGGGGTATGCTTCCAGCTTGCCAACCGGTAGTGACTTCAACGAAAGGCTTGCACAACTGATGGTCAAGTTCGCAAGCAGGATGCTTACGCCACGATAAAATTGAACGGCATTGGGGTTAAACAGGCTGGCGAAGGGTGCGCGACATGGACACATCGAACGAAGAGCTGCCGCTGGAAATCGCCGAGCGAATCGATCAATTGGCGGATGAATTCGAGCGGCAATTAATAGACGGACAGTCGCCGCGTATCGAAAACGTATTGCGGGATAATCCCGCGCTTCCTCGCGACGCAGTGCTGGGGGAATTGATACGACTCGAGTTGGAACTGCGAAGCCAAGCGACGCAGCCACCGACCGCTGGCGAATTCGAAGACAGATTTCCCAAAGACTTGCAGCTGATTCATTCCGTCATGGCTGCTTTCGGGTCCACCTTGCCCGATTCGCAACAGTGGGAACGCGAGCGGACCTTCGGTTTGCCGGAAAGTATCGGGCGGTTTGAAATTATTCGCTCGCTGGGGTGTGGCGGTTTTGGAGTTGTCTACTTGGCCCGCGATCCGCAGTTGGATCGATTGGTGGCCATTAAATGCCCGCTGCCCAAGGTTGGTCTCACAACCGATCAAGTCGATGGATTTCTACGAGAAGCCCGGGCAGCGGCCCAACTGCGTCATCCCGCGCTGATTTCCGTGTTTGACGCCCGATTGGAACAGGGGCAACCCTACATCGTATACGAGTTCATTCGCGGCGAGAGCCTGGCCTCCTGGTCAAGGCGACGGGAGCTGTCGTTTGAGCAAATTGTGGGAATGTTCATTCCCATTGTGGACGCGTTGCGGCATGCGCACGAAAAAGAGGTGATTCACTGTGACCTCAAATTGTCCAACATTATGATCGACCAAGATGGCGCACCGCATATTGCCGATTTCGGTCTAAGCCGCCCGCCGAATGTGATCGGTGAAAGCGAGCTTCAATTGTCGGGCACCCCGGCCATGATGGCCCCAGAGCAAATTGATGGTCGACCGCAGTTTATCGACATGCGCACAGATGTTTGGGCCATCGGTGTGATGCTCTACGAGTTGCTAGTGGGCAGACGTCCCTTCGGCGGAAATTCTCGACAGGATTTGTTCGAACACATTCAAAGCACTGCGCCAGTTCTCCCGCAAGCGATCAATAAGCGAATACCAGTCGCACTCGCGCGGATCTGCATGAAATGTTTGGAAAAGGATCCAAACGCACGATTCTCAACCGCCGGTGAGCTACGATTCGAACTGAATACATGGCTAGTAGATAGCCAGCGCGAGACAGACCCTGACAACAATCTAGTTCATCAGGAGACCGCAGAAATAATTAGCTTGGGATTGGTGCCGCGAGGACTGCGAGCCTACACACGCAGTGACAGTCACTTTTTTCCACAACTATTGCCTGGCCCGCGTGATGAACTCGGCCTGCCGGAATCTATCCGCTTTTGGATAGACAAAATCGAATCAACCGAGACTCAACCGCAGTTAACGGTCGGATTAATCTATGGCCCGTCGGGAAGTGGCAAGTCATCATTTGTCCGAGCAGGCTTGCTGCCACGCCTGGATGACGCCAAGACACACAGCATTTATTGGCAAATGGGAAGCCAGACCTCTGCCGCCGACTTAATAGAGCAGATCAGGAGTCAAGTCTCAGAACTGGACCATATTGAGAGTCTAGATAGCTATTTCGATGACTTGGTCTCAGGGAAATTTGGAACTCGGCAACAAAAAGTCGTGTTGCTACTCGACCAGTTTGAACAGTGGTTGCACGCGCACCATGAATTCGAGGACAACGAGCTGGTTAACGTTTTAAAGCGCTGTGATGGAACAAATCTGCAGGCCATTTTGATCGTCCGTGATGATTTTTTCGCTAGTGTCAATTTGCTGTTTCAAGAGCTTGGCGTTCCGTTGCGCGAAGGGCACAACTATGCCTTGATTCCAAGGTTTACGGAAAACCATGCGCGGCGCGTGCTTGAATTGTTGGGGCAAGGTTACGGAGCGCTGGGACCGGAGCTGAGCGACCATAATCGATCCTTTATCGAACAAGCAGTGCAACAACTTTGCGAGGAAGGTCGCGTCGTGGGCCTGCGCGTCGCGCTGCTGGCGGAAATGATGAAACACCGACGCTGGGAACCTCGGAGCCTAGAATCGGTCGGTGGGGTGGAGGGAGTTGGTGTCGCCTATCTCGAAGAGTCGATTGGTGCCCCTCAAGCCGCCCCCCATCGCCGTGCGCATGAAGCGGCGATTCGCCGCGTTCTTGCCGAGCTGGTTCCTCCCGCAGGGACTTCGATCCGTGGGGCGACCAAGTCGCAGGTGCACCTTCAATCGGTGGCCAACCTCGACGACTCACAGCAGGAGCGTGAAGTAATGCGCATTCTCGACCAGGAATTGCATCTGATCACCCCAGTCGATGCAACCGAACCGCGACTGACGTTGAGAGCCAACGGTAAGGGTAAGCCAACAAGCTCATCAAGTCAATTATTCCAACTAACTCATGACTACTTGGTACCAAGTCTGCGAATTTGGTTGACCAAGAAACAGCGTGAAACGCGGCGTGGCCGCGCGGAACTGAAGCTAGATGAGTTTGCTACGCTATGGACCGCCAAGGCTGATTACCGTTTCTTACCAGGCTTACTAGAGTGGGTCGAACTCAAGTGGTGGTCGATGAAATGCAATTGGAATTCTGCTCAACGCGATATGATGGAGGCTGCGGGACATCTGCATGCAAGACGACTATTTGCCAGCTTGCTGGCGGTTGTCTGTGGCGTACTTTTGTTTAATGCATGGCGGGCCGACGATCGAGCCACGGACATCACGGGAAGATTATTGGATGCCGAATTTGAAAGGTTACCGGTGATCGCCCAAGAAGTACGCGCTCATCGACGATGGGTGTTGCCAAAATTGCAATCCGCCCTCGCGCAGTTCCCCGAGGGTTCGCCGCGATATTTGAAGATCCGGTTGGCGACCTTGGATGACAGCCCCCAACAGTTATCGGAGATTATTGACAGCTTGCCCACCTATGACGCCAAGCATATGCGGATCATAGAACAAATGCTGAGACCATATCAGGATCTGATCATCGATGATTTATGGAGCATCGTTCAGTCAGCCAACGAAGAACAAGACGAGGCATTGCTCAGAGCCAGTAGCTTACTAGCCGGTTTTGATCCGCGCACCGCAGACAAATGGACTGCCATTGCTGAAAAGTTGATCAATGCGATGTTCCGGCAAACGTCTCGATTGGCTTACTGGGCCGAACACCATCTACCGGTGAAACACCATCTCTTGCAGCCGCTGGGAAGAATCTTTCGCAATACCAGCGGTGAGTATTCCGAGACGCACGTCAGCCTGGCAACAGAACTGGTGGCGGAATTCGCGGCGGAGGATCTGGAGATTCTGACAGATGCACTGATGGATTCTTCGGTCGAACAATTCAATAGACTGTTCTCTGTATTTGAACGCCACGGGGAGCCCGGCCTGTCAATGGCACTTAAAGAGCTTGACCGCGAGGCTACTTACCGCTGGGACGATGCGGAGTACAGCGAGCCTTTGGCAGCAATCCAAGCTGCCATTGGATCGACCATCGATCAATTCTCGGGGATGTTGACGGAGCGTTTTGCTTTTTGTCAGGCTCTGCCACTGGATCAATTTCGCGATCTCTCAAATAGGCTGGGCACGTTTCATTTTCGACCTACGCGCCTGCGTCCCTACGCACTCAATGGGCAGGTGCTGTGCGCGGCTATCTGGTGGCGAGATGGTGGCCGGTGGCACGTGGAGAAGGAATTCACAGCTGCTGAAATCGATCAATTGCAATTCGCTGACGAGACATCAGAATTGGTTCCTATCGATGTGGCTGGATATCTAGATCCGCCGGCTGGGGGTGAACGCGAACGATTTTGTGTATTGTATGGCGAAAACCACTTGGATCTGAAAGACCTCCATATCTATGCTGGTGTTCCCGATTCTCAGCAATGGAAACGTGAGGCGACATTGGCTCGGGAGCAGATGCGGTTCCTACCGGCGTTGCAGTCTTATCAGGACGCCAGCGGAAGCCTCAAGTATTGCGGTATTGTGGCCCGACACCCTACCCGCTCCGCCGTCAGTTTTCGTAATCTAACAACCAAGGAGTTGGTGGATAATGACGACTGGAATCGTATCTTGTGGGATATCGCCATGTGCCCCGTCGACAAGCCGCAATTAGCGACCAGCTATCACGCAATTACACTGTCGGATTGGAAGGCGATGGACAACCGGCAGGATTGGCTCAATTCGCGGTTCATTTACCACCGCCTGGCTGAAGCGATCTTCCATCTACGAGATCTCGAATACTGCAAGTCACATTGCGACTCGTTGATCAAATCATGGAGTCACCGCGCCGCCGTATATGGCTACCGCAGTCGGATCCATGCCGTGCAGGGCCAATACGAGGAAGCGCAGGAGCAAGCTCGTATTTTCGCCCGCCTCTGCCTCAACGAGCCGGAAGTATGCGGATTATGGTGCAAGGTCATGGCATATTTTGGAGAGGAAAACCCATGGCTAGCGAAACTGGAAGCGCTCGTCCAGAGCCGACCTAACGACGTGGAAATCCACTATCAACGCGCAGCCGCGTACAGTGTGTGCGCTGCCGCGAGTGAAATCAGCGGATCCAATGTCCAAGCGGATGAGTATCGCTGGAAAGCCGTGGAGGCACTCCACGATGCCTCGCGAACGGGATTCAGCGATTGGCTTCGCGTCAATCGGAATGTTGATTTCGATCCACTTCGCAACACAGCGAGTTTTTATGCCTTGCGCTTGGCGGCTCCGCCGCAAGTCGGCTTTGGAGGCGTGCGCTGCATCTGCCCAGATTTTGACTCGGTCGAAATTCACGGCGTATCGGCCAATGAGCACTTGGAACGTTCCATGGAAATGGCTGCGGCTGGTTATCGCCCCGTTAGCATCGGCTTGGCCGCTGCTGGAGCGAATGTCGCTGCCGCGTCTGTGTGGCATCGGCCCACAATACGCGAAACCGACAAAGAGCGTTTGGCGATTCGGCAAGCCAACGCGGCTGTGGCGGCCTTCAAACTCGGCTCCGCCGAAGCGGTTTGGCCCTTGCTCCAGTTCCGTCCTGACCCACGCTTGCGAACGCGAATTATCCATCAACTCCAACGCACCTCTTGTGATCCGGACCTGCTTACCAATCGCTTACGCATGGAACAAGAAGTTTCGCGTCGGAGGGCGCTGATCGTCGCGTTGGGGGAATATGACTTGAAAGACTTACATGCAGACTTGCTAAAGGATATTGTACTCGATTGGTACGAAAACGACATCGATGCCGGCGTTCACGGCGCTTGCGAGTGGCTGCTTCGTAAATGGGGCTGGCAAGCGGAAATGGATCAAGTCAACGCACGACTGGCCACCGGCAAACCCGAAGGGGAACGCAAGTGGTATCGACTGAAGTCCGCCGATCATACATTTTCCGTGATCGATGCACCCCTTAAATTCATGCGCGGACCATCGCGCGCCAGCCTGGCGATAGCGGAGATATACAACGAAAATCGGGTGTGGACTCGACTGCCGCGTCGGTTTGCCGTGGCCACCATGGAAGTTACTGCTGAACAGTTGCACGAATTGTTGGATGCCATTAAGGTCATCGGACCACAGAGTGAGCGGACCGCATGGAAACAGCGGTGCGCTGCGGGGGGAACCAATTGGAAGTATGCCGCGCTGTACTGCGAAATGCTCAACTTCAAGGAACACATCCCAGGCAGCCAATGGCCGACAAATTTGCCGGACAGTGATTCCGAAAAGGTCTTCCTGGCCCAGAATTACCTTAGCCGCACCGGATATCGCTTGCCCACCGAATCCGAATGGGAATACGCCTGTCGCGCGGGGACCACCACCGCACGTTACTTTGGAGAGTCGGAAGAATTCATGGACAAGTACGTGTGGTTCGAGAAAAACTCCCAAATGAAGTCGTGGCCGGTCGGCAGTCTAAAGCCCAACGATTTGGGACTGTTCGATATGCTGGGAAATGTTGAAGAGTGGGGCCTGGAAAGGCCCTATGATGCGTTCGGTTACGGCTCGCTGGGTGACGATTTAGAGGACATGTCGGAAGTCGCCAGCAACAATAATCGATGTAAGCGTGGTGCATCTTATGCTTTCCGTGCAGCCGACGTGTATGTGGCAAACCATTCCTCCACCGCACCTTTTGCTCGCCACGGGCAAATAGGGATTCGGGTTGTCCGAACCATGCCTGTCGATGATCAGTAAAAAGTTCCGACAGATTCATTTTCGCGCAAACTCCCTGAATACCAGCTCGACGCTATCCAATTTGCCGAAACAGAATTCAGGATAGCTCCGACAACCATTTGCCGCGAATCAGCGCTAGCTTGCGTTCAATCGAGCGCAGTGAACAGCCCAACTGCCGGGCGATCTCTTGATTTCCAAAACCACTCATTTTGCAGAGTGCAATGCGGCGGAGTTTTTCATCGCCGAGTTGAGTGAGTCGCAGTTCAAACTGTTCGGACAACTCAACCGCTTGGGCGGGACTTGGATCGGAGCTGGCAAATTCTTGGATTAGCGACTCGTGTCCGAATTCAACCACTTCCATGGCACGCAGGTGCGCACCGCGTTTAGATGTATTGGCCCGTCGCTTTTCATCAATTGTCTTGCGACCGATTAACATGATCAGAATCTGCCACAGATCTTGACGATTTTCCAGCTTGCTAAATTGCCCCCGTTCCACGCCAGCCAGAAATTCGTGAAATGCTTTGATGACCACATCGTCCGCGTCGATCACTGCATCGGCAACTCCGCGCAGTCGATTTCGCGCGATACCCAGTAGGCGTTGCAAGTACCGCTCCCACAATTGGTGCTGTGCCAACGACTCCCCTTGCTGCGCCCGGTAGATGCACTCCGTGACCGAGCCCGCCGCTTCGTCTTGAACCATCGGACTGTTCATACTCGCGCCCCGAATCATTCAATAAAAGTCCTGCCATTCGTTTTTGGTAGACCACATCGTCCCCTCTGCTTGACTCAGATTCAATGCCACCACACAGAGTGGTTCAACACCCCTTCCGCAGACGATAGCTTACGCAGGCGAATGTTGCCGCAGAGTTGCAAGCTGGCGGATGAAAGGCTTTGATTGCGAGATTATTGATGGTGATAGCCGCACGCTTGACCTTCCCACCTTCGCAAGAGCAACCACTGACAATCAAGTAGCACACATATCGCAACTCGCGCCTCGTTGGTCGCGGACTAAATACACTTTTTTCACGCCCGGAAAGCCATACACCGAAAGTCCTTTCGAGAAACTAGGAGACATGGAATGAAGTTTTTCGCAATATCGACGTGTTCTGTGGCCCTCATGGCGATCGCCGGTTCCCTGTTTGCGCAAGCTGAGCAAGTGGTAGAAGGGCGCGACTCAAATTCCGTTCCGAATTCACGACCGACGAATTTTTCTGAGCGGCCGGACTTAGCCGAACAGGGGAGGCACAATCTCAACGCGGCCTGCAGTCGCTGTCATGGCCGAGATGGTAAAGGTGGTAAAGGGCCAGACTTGACAACCGGCCGCTTCCGACACGCGAAGAGCGATGATGATTTGATGAACATTATGATCAACGGAATTCGCGGTCGAGGAATGCCGGGCCTGGGGCCCTATGACGATTTCTGGTGGCCCATCGTGGCCTACTTGCGAACCGAGGGGGAAAAAAACAAACGGCTTCCCCAGCAGGTTGTCGCTGGTGATGCACTGCAAGGTTATGAGCTTTTCAAAAAACACCAGTGCGCTAGCTGTCACTGGACGGGTTCCGAAGGCGGGCGACGCGGTACGGATTTGTCGATGCTTGCCGCCACACCGGCTTATGTTCGTCAGTCCTTGATCGACCCCAATTCGCAGATCGACGGGGAACACCAACTGCTCAAACTCTTAATGGACGACGACCAGATCATTGAAGGGACACGTTTGCACGAAAACGCGCATTTTATTCTGCTAATGGACCAGCAAGAGAATTTGTTAACGATTCGCTCCAGTGATATTGCCCAGATTAATCGTCCGCACCAATCGCTTATGCCAAGCTTCAAAGATGTACTCAGTCCGAAGGACATTGAAGATTTGGCGACCTACATTTTTTCGTTATCGAAGGAACAAGCCAAATGAAATTCAGCATAACGTGTGTGCTATTGAGCGCGAGTCTCGTTGCTGTTCGCGCTAACGCGCAGACCGAGCGTTTGAACCGGCAGGCGCAACCGGAACATTCAGGGGTCACTTTCAGCTCCCTGTTGCAGGCGGATTCCAACCCAGGCAACTGGTTGACCTACTCGGGACAATATAACAGCCAGCGTTTCAGTCGTCTTAATCAAATCGATCAGCAGAATGTAAGCCAACTACGAGTCAAGTGGGTACGTCAGTTTCCGATCGCGGAACTATTTGAAACATCTCCGTTGGTCGTCGATGGAGTGATGTATATCACACTGCCGGAAAACAAAATATGGGCTTTGGACGCGGAGACAGGTTTGCCATATTGGAAATACGAATACGCACTCCCAGATCAGTTGGCGGTCTGCTGTGGCAAGATCAATCGCGGTCTGGCAATCTTAGGTGAAACGCTCTACATGGGGACGCTCGATGCACAACTGGTGGCCATCGATTGTAAAAGCGGTCGTGAACGCTGGCGAGTACAGGTAGGATCGCCAAGCAAGGGACAGAGCATTACCGGCGCACCACTGGTTGTCAAAAACATGGTCATTACTGGAATTGCGGGGGGCGAATACGGAATCCGTGGCTTCCTCGACGCATATGACGCGACGACCGGAAAGCAGTTGTGGCGCACGCATACGATCCCTGGACCGGGAGAGAAAGGGCATGACACTTGGCAAGGTGAATCGTGGAAGGTCGGCGGATCTCCAACCTGGATGACTGGTTCCTACGATCCAGAACTGGATCTATTGTACTGGGGGGTCGGGAATCCTGGACCGGATTGGAATGGCGAAGTCCGCGAAGGAGACAATTGGTATTCCGACTGCGTGCTCGCCATCCATCCTGACACCGGAAAGATCCAGTGGCATTTCCAATTTACGCCACATGATGTTCACGACTGGGATGCCTGCCAGGTTCCGGTCCTAGTTGATACCCAATATGAAGGCACGCCACGCAAACTGTTGCTGTGGGGTAACCGCAATGCTTTTTACTATGTCCTCGATCGGCAAGATGGCAAATTTCTGCATGCGACCAATTTTGCCAAACAGACTTGGGCGGAAAAGATCGCTACCGACGGGAAGCCCGTGCGTGTCCCTGGGAAACTACCGTCGAAAGACGGAGTGTTGGTCTATCCCGACGTCGGCGGAGCAGCGAATTGGTGGTCCCCCAGCTACAGTCCGCGCACCAATTTGTTCTACCTGATGGCCTTTGATGGCGCGGGAACCTACTACTTGACGGAAAATCCGCAGCACGTGGAGGGACAAACGTTTACCGGAGGCGGCGGGACGTCGAACGAATACGAGGAGTATCCGGATGCAAGCTATGTGAGTGCGGTGCGAGCCCTAGAACCGACCACCGGTAAACTTAAATGGCAGTACGCCGTCGAAGCAAAATCGACCTCTGGCGTGCTAGCCACGGCGGGCAATCTGGTGTTCGGTGGCAGCAAGAGCGGGAACTTCTACGCGCTTAACGCGGAAACCGGTGAGGAATTGTGGCGGTTGGATATCGGAGGAAATATCCACGCCGCCCCCATATCGTTTAGAGTAGGGGGGAAGCAATACTTAACAATCGCTGCCGGTAGCGCCCTGTTTACCTTCGGCCTCTGATTCCTGAAGTTTTGATTCGGTCCGTTTGATTGCCTTCCGCGAGTTCAGTCCATGATTTCATTGCGGCCTCAACCAGGTAACACACCTTCGCGCGGCTACGTTGGGCGACGTCATCGAGGGTTGACTCTGGTCGAGCTATTGCCTTTTTGTGAAGGCTTGGCCGAGAATCAAATCGATCGGGATTCACCGCCAATTACTTTCACACTTGCCAATGGACAGGTGATGTACGGCTCAAGCAATTTGGCAATGGCGACGGCAGTGCAAGCGGTAAGGACGACGCAGACAGTCAGGTCTATATCGCTCCATCCGGATGAACGGATAGACGGCTTGGCATTGCAGCGCCCAAATCAGTCGCCGGGTGGTTAACCAATCGATTGCTCTCTTATGAAACCTACAGACGCTCGCGCGAACACAAAAACTTCGGAGCAGGTTTACTTTCGATCGTTTCGCCACACGTGAAGAAACTGAAAATCATCCCACGCTATACTGATGATATCCAAATCACCATCACCATCGAGATCAGCTAGTTGTGTCCCCAGGTGGCTTTCCTTACCTGTGTCAACAACTTGTGCATTCCACTGGTTGGTCCCCTCGGCAGCAGACCACACACAAACACGTTTGGCTCCGCGATGTTCACCAGTGATGACTTCGATTCTTCCGTCGCCATCGATATCGGCCACGGACAGTGAGTTCATGGCTCCTTGGTCCAAGCCAATGTCATACCGCAGCCACGCAGTTCCGACTTGAGCCTTGGCGCCTGGGTTGGCAAACCAATAAACTGCGCTCCCACTCGATTTGTTTTTGGTGCCTGTTGCAACCACGTCCAGCAGGCCATCACGATTGATATCCGCAATGGCGACGCGATCTCCTTCATCACCAGTCACCGCACCAATCGCGCGCTGTTCCCACTCAGGGCTGCTGATTGCTCCAGCTCCAGGATTCTTCCACCACCCAAGCTGTTGGCTGCCTGAGCCAGAACCAATCCAAGCGACGACGTCGGCCCGCCCATCGTTGTCGATATCCCCTACCGCCACACCTTCTTCCGGCGCATTGCCTGTGACTTTCACGAGCGTCCAAGGCATCTCCTGTGGGTTTTCGGGAATCGACAAATAGTGGATCCCGTCACCACTCGTCAACACGTAATCCAGCCTACCATCGCCAGTGATATCACCCGCGGTAAATCCCTGACTGCTATCATGACCGGTGGCCCCCAGTCCATCGACGACGACCCGCAATTCGAATTCGGTGGCCCGGGCATCGGTGGCTTCCAACCAAACGATCTGTGGAATACGTTGCGCTAAAATGTCAGCGCGATCATCGTGATCGATATCACACATCCAATTCACATCAACGCCCTTGGGTAGCGGCACTGGCTCCCACGCTCCCTGCATGTTTTTGCCCGGATTGCGATACAGAACATCTCCGGCAGCCAGGTCGAGATCACCGTCTGCATCGACATCACCTGTTGCAATCCCAAAGCAGCGCGCGCTACGTGACTGGTCGATTTCTAGATATTGCCATGCCTGCTTGGTTTGATCGAGAGTTGGTTTCTCGACTTCGTTTATCCATAGATCTACCGTTTGTCCCTGCCAATTGGCACCAAACAGATCGGGATCACCATCGCTGTCCACATCCAATACCCGCATGCTATGTGAACCACTGGTAGCGATGACCTGCGGCAGCCACTGAAGAGAATCTCCCGTATTGAGATAAAGTAGCACTTGATCGGGGTCGGCGCCTTGAACCATTTCCGCCGACGCAACATCAATGTCACCATCTAAATCGAAATCGGCAGCGCCGAGGAAGTGGTGCACGCTTTCAACATCTAGAGCGATGGGATGTTCCGTCCAATGCTTCTGGCGGGGATCGGTGGGAGCTTCAAACCAAGAAATTCGATAGTGCCTGCCTGCCAATTCCGAGGGTGAGAGCAGAATATCGGTGCGGCCGTCACCGTTGACATCCTGTGTAGCGACGAAGGTGGCCGGATGCACCCACCGCTCGGCATACAGGTGCTGGTCCCAAGTTCCGCCTTCAATACTATTGCCGGTATTCTCTACCCACACCGAATTAATCACTACGTCTAGATCATTGTCGGCATCGATGTCACTCACATTTAGCCCTTCGCCGTCAGGGCAAACCAGCTCACGATGAAACCATTTCTCACCGGCGTCTTGTCGATAAAAATGTAGCCGGGCGCCGCTGTGACCAAATTCGCCTTGGTCGCGGCCCACCAAATCAAGATCACCATCGGAATCAAAATCGGCAACTTCGGTATCGTGCAACACGACATCGTCAATCACGTGCATTTTCCAGTTTGGGTTCTCCAACCAAAGCACAGCAGTCTTGGTCAGTGCCACCAAATCCAAATCGCCATCACGGTCAATATCCGCGGCTTCGTGATCGGTGCTCCATTGGTCGGTGTCGCAAACGACGTGTTTCAGCCAAGTTGGATTTTGATACCACACCAGTCCACCCGATCGACTGCCGCCGACAATTAGATCAATCAGTCCGTCGCCATCGAGATCACCTATACTTTTACCCCAAGGGTCAACGGGGCCATGGTCATCAATTACCACATGTCGAAAGGGAATCTCCTGGGCGAGGCCATGCAGAGCTAGAACTTGGCAAAGCATAAATAGCAGGACCTGTCTCATGCGATGCTCTCCGTTTTTTGGTTTTCCGCGTTAGAGTTCAATAGTAATCAATCCTCCTGGTTATACCCCGGACAGGGCTGCGTTGGGCAAAAACTGCGCAGCGGGACAAAATAAACCTATCAACGATTCCCCTTTCGCACACCTAGGTCAACACTGGGAGGTGCCAGTCTGACAAATCGCGTTTGGGTAGTTTCATTTCCCGATACCGGCCAGGAACACGACCAGACCGATGATCATTCCACAGACGACGATGGAAATCAGAACGCCAATCACATCTTTGGATCGCGGTCGGAGCATTTCCCAATCGGATCCAGGGAACATCCGTTGCTCCTCGAAGCGGCGCGGGTTCGCATAAGACGTTTCAAGCTGACGACGATCTTCGGCGGGATCGGGATCGACTTCCGTCTTCATTTTGGCGTAGTAGCGATCGAGAGTCGCGGAGGAATTGCGCGGTGTGACTAGGCTGGTTAAAATTAACACCAGAAAGGGTGTCAACACCCGTGGCGGTAAACGCAGTGTTTCCAACGTAGCTTTGGAAACGGTGCTCAGGTCGATGCCCAGCAGAGGATACAGTAGAAAGTCGAGATTGAAGTCTCCTCGGCCAATGAAACGCCCCAGTCTGCGCTGCACCAGCACGCGAGTTTCTCCTTGCTGATACTCGGCGACTTTCTCTAGAGATGAACCCCCTACAGTCTCAAGCGCATCGCTCCAAAATATGGGCCGCCCACCGCTAGTCGTAACAACTTCGATTGGCTGGCCGACGGAAGCCTGAGGGGGCTCGGCACCCAATTGTTTTAGCAGCGTTTCGTTATTTTCCAATCGCGCACCTTCGGCCACTTGCTGCCAAGCCTCATACCGAGCGACATCGGATGCGGTTGCAAACCGTGATGTGGTCTTCGTCATCAAGTGGGTTGATGCACTAAACGTCAAACTCGTGCGGAGCGCTGGAAGCAACCTGGGGAGTAGCGGTGGTAGTATAAAGAAGACGGTCAAAGAAAAGAGGATCGTGAGCCACACCGCAGTGCGATTGGTACGTCGCCAGAACATTCCTAACCAAAACGGAGCCGCGAATAATATCGGCAGTTCAACCGCAAACTTGAACTGCCCAAAGACGTCGGCCATGGTGATCGATACTAAAGCCGCCCCCATAATAATAAACAAGCCGGAAATGCGTCCAACCAAGACATAGGTCCGCTCGTCCGCCTTGCGGTTGATGAAGGCGGCGTAGACATTTCGCGTGACCAAACCAGCGGTGACGATCATGTAAGCATCTGCGGAACTCATCATAGCCGCCATGAGGCAGGCCAGCATTAACCCCACCAATCCAATATTCAGTGGTCCCAGGATTTCGCGAGCGGCTACACCCCAGACGCGATCGGGGTCCATGGCTATCTCCACATTGCCTGCCAGCAAGGCCAACGCGATCAAGGCCGTCATCGCCCAACCAACCGTGCACAGGCGTTTGAGGAAATTCCCTACCACCAAACCTATTCGGGCTTCGTCTTCGCTCTTGGCGGAGCCTCCACCGGTGGCGATAAAGTGCGGTTGAACCACAATGCCAACCATGGCCAATATGCTTAGCGAAATTATGTACTGCACGGGAAACTCACCGGCGCTCGGGCCAGCAAACAGACTAAAGTAGTCTTCCGCAACGCGTTCATGCAAGATGCGAAAGCCATCCATGATCCCCATCGTCTTCGGATCGCCGAAATTATTTACTAGCGCCAACAAGCCAAACGGAATCAACAGCACTGACAACAATATAATGAACAAGCCTTGAATCAAGTCTGTGTAATAGGCCGCTGTGAGTCCGCCGAGCACGCCATACAGAATAACGATCAATGCCAAACCGGGCACCAACACGTACTCCAGTGGCATTCCCGCAATCGTTTCGAACCCCAACAGCGGCACCGCAAACTTAGCAATGGCAGAAAACATAGTCGACAGATAAAAAGCGTAGAAGATGATCGCAAACAGCGAGTAAGCCGCCCCCATCGCCGGCGATTCATAGCGTTCGACGAACCAATCGCCGAGGGTTAAATGCCGCATGCGGCGATACCAGACCGCTACGATCCAGTAGACGGGAGTTACGAACAACCACATCAGTGCCGACCACACTCCGCTCAATCCGCTGGTCCAACCTGTGCGTCCCACAGTGACCGGTTCGTGGGCACCGGTCCCCGAACCAAAAGCGGCAAAAGTTTGCAAGAGCTTGCCAAAACCTCTGCCTCCCAAGAAGTAATCCTCTTGCCCTTTCACGCGCTGCATCGACCATAGGCCAATGGCGATCATGCCGGCAAAGTAAACGACTAGTACTAGATAGTCGAGCCAGTTCATCGCGCAGCCTTTCTAATAATTCGTCTGCATGCGGCGCTTTGTTTTGCGTTGCTGCCAAACTACGTACTTGCGCGAGGGAAAAAATCACTATCGACGATCGTTCCGCCACGCGTGGAAAAACTGAAAGTGGTCCCCGGCGATGCTGATGATCTCCAAATTGCCGACACTTTTTCCCCGGGGTCAACTGGTCCATGGTCATCGATCAATCAGCCTAGCAGATTTCGTACACCGCAACACCCTCGCTCGCTTAACTCTTGCCACTCAAAACTGAGCTGTGCGCCTGCACCTATATATACTATTTCGTTCTAGGTACAATTAAGTTCGATGCATCAAACACCGATACATTCAGAATCAGTCGTTCCCCGCAACCAAGGAGTGGTCCCATGCGAAAACAACACAAGCACAACACCCGTTTGATTGCCTGGATGGCCTGCCTATTGTGCAGTGCTGAGGCAAACCATGCTCAAACGCTGGCACTCGGAGACAATCCAGACTCATCAATGCCGTGTGACAACTTCGCCGCACCCGTCGAAGTCGAATTCGGCTCACGGCGCCCCGTGATCGATACGCTCGGTTGGGTGGTTGGGATTCCTCAAAAACTGCTGTTGTGGGATCGCCGCGCTGACAACCATAATATCTCGCCGCAAACGGTTCAAGAAGTCACCGATTACATTGCCTACAGTGGGCTACAAGATGTTAGAGTCCGCGTTAACCAATACGATCCCATTGGAAACTGGGACCGATTGGTCGAAAACAAACGCATAGCGCCGGGTTGGAAGTATACCGTGGGAACACTTAAGCAGCTTCAGTACATCTTCCTGCCGGGTCGCATCTTTGGCGGCGATGAATACAACCCGTTTACCAATACGGTCAACGTCTATTCCGACATACCAGCCATGGCATTGGCCGAGTCGGCTTACGGGCGAGACGTTCACCAGCGCCAATACCCAGGCAGCTATGCGACGGCACAAATGTTGCCCCTTGTTGCGATGTGGCATGAGACGATCGCTACTGATGAAGTGCTGACCTATGTGTCCATTCGCGGCTCGTCCGAACAGACCCAAGCTATTCGAGATGATTTGTACGCGCGGTATGGCGTCTCGTTGGGAGGTGAAATGGGGAGGCTGCTCCCAGACGGCAGCTTGGTCTTCCAAGTCGTCGGGGCTGTCGCCGGTCATGCCACCGCAGCCATTGAAAATCGACAACTGTCCCACTATTAGACAATCGTCGCTCGACTCTCCGAGTCGAATCCCCGGCTTGGCCCAATACGTACCTGAAACTATTCACGACTCGGAGAGTCGTGCGACGATTGTTTACTCCAAACTCAGAGGTAGCAATGGAAGTGATTTACGATGACAAGTAGAAAAACCAATCCTGATTTCCTAACTGGAGTCCCTGAGCTATTGGTTTTGCGACTCATTTCACGGCAGCCGATGCATGGTTACGCGGTGGTGCAAGCCATCAAGCTCAACAGCGGAGGGCAACTCGCTTTCGGTGAGGGGAGCATCTACCCAACTCTCCATCGGCTCGAGGCGCAAGGCATGCTCAAAACCAAGACCATCGAGGTACAAGGACGTGGGCGGGTGGTCTATTCAATCACCAGCAAGGGAAGTAAGCAGCTGGCCACTTCTCACATGCATTGGCAGCAAATTGTGGGGGCGATCAATGCCGTATTCGAAGGGAGTGAGTCATGAGCACCGAACCGTGGCTGGCGGAATTTGCTACGCGGCTTCAGCGGGCTGGCCTACCGCGAGAGTATGTCACTCGATCGATCCTCGAACTTAACGATCACTCGCTGGAGCTTCGCTCGGAACCGGACTCCGCTGGCAGGCGAGGTATCACTCATAGCATCGATGGCTTGGCTGACGAGTTCGTGCGGAGCTACCGCAGTGCGCGTTGGCATCGGCGGCTCCCCAGCTGGTCGTACATACTGCTCCCATTGCCGCTGTCGATGGCCATCTGCCTCTCCTTCTACCTCGCAGGCATGCTGGCTGTTGAGTTGACCGTCGACTCGCTGGACCCACAATCCAATCCGACCATGAAACAGCTGCTAGTGCCAAGCGCGATATTCTATTTCGGAAAATTCTTGACACCGCTGGTTTCAGCCATCCTTTTGCTGCGGATTCTGAAAACCGCTGGTCGACCTGCATGGGTCAGAAACTGCTCCACCTTAGCACTGGCAGCCGTCTTTTTTGCCACCTACACGGAAATGAGCCTACCGACCGCGTCGCGCCATGGCAGTTTGATCCTCTCGATTGAATCGGATCGACTTGCTCAGAGCTTAGCCTGGCAATGTCTACAAGCCATCACCGTCTTAGCCACCGCCTGCGTGTGGCGTCTAATGTACTCCGCGTCCAAAGTGACTCCAATGTGACTCGACGCCCCACCGTCGACATATTTGACCACTAAGTTTCCATGTGGTGATAGCCACAGAGAAATCCAAAGCGGCAATGAATGTCTGCGCTCCCCAAAATTGCTCGCGTAGGCTCGGTAGAAATTACCACATCGAGCCAGTAACGGTCCTACTAGCGTCTTGAAACCAGGGGCAAATTGGCTCCGTGCAATCAGAATTCCCAAACAGGAACCGCACCTTTTTTTATTTGCTGAACAATTTCTTCGCAGTAGGATTGATTCTCTCCCACGGCCAACTTGGCTGCTTTTTCGGCGGCAGCAAATGCTTTGTCAGATTCTCCGCTGGCCTCCAATGCCAAAGCCAAAGCCAATTGGCAGGACCATTCATCGGGGGCCAACTGCGAGGCTAGCTCGGCTTGCTCCAATGCCCTGGACAATTGTTTCCCAGAGCGTGTGGGCTGCGAGGAATTGATCAGCGCTAGACCGCGACGCGCAGCGACTTCATGGCCACCGAGCTTTAGAACTGCTTCCCATTCAGTTTCGGCGAGCGCTAGCTGTCCGCCGGCAGCTAAAGCCATCGCCCGCTGCATGCGGACTCGCGGATCGTGTTGTCCTACAGGCAAAGTCTTACGCAGCTCCACCGTGGCTGCACGCTCTTGGCCAGACCGCATTAGAATTTCCCCCCGCGCTGCCAGCGCCAGCCAGTGAACGGCTGGAACGTTGAGCAAGCGATCAAGCATCGGCAGCGCTTCGTCACCACGCTCCAAACGGATCAACGTTACGGCCCGCGCGAAAAGCGCCCCCGCGTTTTGCTCCGCAGCCTTTTCCAACTCACGTAGCGCCATGCGACATTCAAACTCGCTCTTAACACCTGCTACGTCGGCCAGCTGCCAGTATTGATGAAATAGCTTCCGCGAATTCTCATCCCAGGCAACCAATTCCTGAACAATCCGCTCTAGGTCGCGAACTTGACTCATATAGCGCTCGACCGAAATCCGACCTGCTTCGTCAAAGGTCTTCATATCGTGCGCGACGGCATCCATATTCACTTGAAGTTGAGCGGCGTGATTTCCCAACGTCCGAATATCTTGGGCTCGCAGACGTTCTTGCGATTGTTGGAAGAAATGCCCAAAGGTACTCGTCGGATCGTAGCGCACGTCCAACACATGCGTTGACGCTTGTTGTTTGGCAGCAATCATGCCGTTGAGTTCCGCCGCCATCGAATCGGCTAACATCTGAGATTCAAGTTGTTGCAGAGACTTAAGTGTCTGCTGTCTTACTAGGTGCTCGATGGCTTGTCTGGTTTGCAACAAGCGGACGAACGTGTCGCGGCGTTCGGCGATCAGCTCCAGACCGGCGGCCCGATGGCTGTCGAATTTAGTTTCCAGTTCTTCCGTCGCCGCGACGTAAGCCATGCACAGCTCAAAAGACGACGTAGGGGACTGCGCCATCGCCGTTCGATCTGCGTGATGCATCGTCCCGATAGTCGCCGAACAGAATGCCATCCAAAACGCCATCGGTAGGGCTCGCAGGAGTGTCATGGGGTCGACTTTAGTTAAACTCGGTTAGTATTGAATCCAACGCCAACAATTTGAAGCCCTCGGTATTTTGACGACCGTTTCTCGCGAATTGCAGTGCGTATCTCGGATTGACGCGCTAGCCACTAGCCAGTTTCGAAAGCTACGCAGCTGAAAGACGCTGTAAAATCGATTCGGAGGTATCGAGTGAACCTGGAACGCAATCTATAAATTACCCGTCTCGTCGTTGGGAAACCAGTCTTCGCCATCGGAAAACCGTTTGACTGGAAAAATTGGCCAACCATCGATGACATGCCTCACACAGGTCGCCATATGGAGATCGCCAAGGTAGAAAGCTGAGCTTGCATACTACTGGGGTATCCCGCGGGAACGTGCCAACCGGACATAATGATTGCGGAAAGGAGGCGAAAAAAACTTGCATCGTTGATTGCAATCCCTTCTAATACGGTTGGCGGCACCTCTCCCGCTTCTCATCCAACTGGGGCAACTAAACATGCAACGCTTGCTCAATCACTCGATCGTCGGCTGGACGGTTTTTTCATTGGGACTGATTGCATCCCCTGCCATTCCACTGACCGCCGCAGAACCAAACGACTTGCAAACAGTACTTGAACAAGAGGCCTCTGGCGTAGCCGTCAACCGACGACTGTCCAATGTCAGCCAGCCACGCGACGAAGCTTCCGCTTGGCACGGTGGCTTGATCAAGTGCGACGAGCAGTGGCAATCGATCGAAGCGCTAACTTCGAACTCAGTTATTGAGCAATATGTCAGTAAACGGGCTGAATTAAGTGATCGCCCTCAATCTCATTTGATTCTAGCTAGATGGTGCGCGCGGCAAAAGCTAACGGACCGTGCACGGGCGCACTATTTTGGAGTCCTCATTCACGATCCGAACAACATGGAAGCACGTAATTTTTTGGGGCACGTGTTTATCGGTGATACATGGGTCGACCAAACCGACTTAAGCCTTTCGCAACAGAACCTGCGAGAAAAATTGACGCAACTCGATGATTGGATTCCGACGGTACAGGAGAGCGTTAAGAAGCTGGGCTCTAGTGACGCCAGGGTCACGCGTGTGGGTCTAGCCGAACTTGAGAAAATGGATGTCGCCGCTGCCCTCCCTGCGCTGGAACTGTTGGCATCCAATGTCGATGACGATTTGGCGCGGCCGCTGATTCGCAAAATAGCCGGCCTGAAATCTCGCGACGCTTGCGAGGCGTTAGTACGAATCGCGCTGGCTCACGCTAGCGACGACGTGCGGCGAATTACAGCTACTGCCATCGTAGAATACCCCGAATCCTTTTTTGTCCCGCAACTTCTGGCAATGCTCTCGGGTGAAATCAAGGTAGTCAACCAACTAGTCATGCACCCCAACGGCAATGTAGGCTTGGAAACGTTGATCGGACAGGAGTTGCAGAATCGCAAACAGGTTCAGCGACTGCAAAAGCTGGTAAATGTTATTTCGGTCTTTTCGGCCAGCCATTCGATGAAACTTTACAACAAGCAATTCGGAGATGTATCGTATTGGTCTGAATACTGGAAGGTGCCTCAAAGTGCACCTGTCCATTGGGGGACCTTGGAAGCCTCTACCACAATCAACGTTGGAGCTGCTTCCGCCCGAGTTGCGTATGTCCCTGGCGAAGTCGCGGTGTCGGCCGCCGCCAATCTGGCTGAACAAGGAACACAAGCAGCGCGGGCTGCGGCTCAACAGAACCGGGCGCGACTACAACAGGTCAATCAAGTTTGTACTCTGCTCCGCGCCACTACCCAAGCTGATGTTGGAGACGATCCAGAACTGTGGTGGAGTTGGTGGAACGAACGCAGTGAACGGTACGAAGGAACGAAACCAACCACTTTTTCTCATAGTCAGCATCGGCAACAAATTGCAATTGCTACTCACGTTTATTCCGAACAAAGCGGTGAAACCTCGCGTGATTTTGGGAAGATGCTAATGCAGTACTCCTGCTTGGTCCCGGGAACGCTAGTGCAATCAGAGAGCGGATTAGTTCCCATCGAACAAATTCAAGTCGGTGATCGCGTCCTCTCTCAGAATGTCGAAACGGCCGAACTTGCGCTCAAGCCAGTGATTCTAACCACTGTTAGACCTCCCAACTCGACGATTCAAGTCGTCTGCGGTCGTAACATGATCGAAGCCACCGGCGGGCATTTGTGGTGGGTTAGCGGTCGAGGCTGGCTCAGAACACGTGAGCTAGAACCGGAAATGCTGCAGCACACCGCAACCGGCACGATGACCGTTGACAAACTTGTTCCGAATCCGACCGAACAAAAGACGTATAACTTAGTCGTCGATGGCTTTCATACCTATTTCGTCGGCTCTGAACGTGTTCTCAGTTACGACAATTCGCTTGTCAAACCCACCCTCCGCCAACTACCCGGCTTCGGACAACTGCCTTAAGGCGTTTGCCCTTTGATAATGTGATTCGACGCTCTGCCGTCGACATCACACAACAGTGGCATCATTGACAATTGGGGTTCCCTGTGACGTTAGCCGTAGGGAAATCTAAAGCGGTGACGAATCACGGCAGCCAAGCCCGACGCCTCCTATAACACGAGCTAAACAAAGAATACTCATGCCAATTGCTTCAAACACAATCGCCTCGGCAGCTTCGGTCAACCACCGCTTACAGCCAACAACTGCTAGCCTGCTCGCTGGTTGGCTTTTAGTGTGTGTTATGGCGGGTTTGATTTCAAGAAGCGCGGCAGCCGAGCCCGCAACTGAGCGCCCAAACATCTTGTTCGTTTTCACAGACGATCAAGCGCAGAGCTGCATGGGGTGTTTAGGAAATCCCCATATCCGAACACCCAATATCGATCAATTGGCCTCCGAGGGAGTGTTGTTCAACCATGCCTTCGTGACCACCGCCATTTGCTGTTCCAATCGAGCTTGTATCCTGACCGGTCAACATATGCGTCGACATGGTATCGAAGAATTCCAAAAACCGTTGAGCGCAGCAGCCATGTCGCAAACCTATCCGGTGTTATTGCGTGACCACGGCTATCGTACTGGGTTCCTTGGGAAATTTGCCATCGGTCGTGATTCGGACGAACTACAGCATTTATCGCTCCCGGCCGATCGGTTCGATTGGTGGTATGGCTTTCCGCAGTCGATCAACTTCTTGCAAGAAGACACCACTGGAAAACGCTACTTGACGACGCGCATGGAAGAGGAAGCTGTTGAGTTTCTAAAAAGCCAACCCAAAGATCAACCGTTCTGTTTGACAGTAGCGCTCAAGGAACCGCACGGACCGACTAACTACTTCGATCCCCATGTGGAGGACATCTATGCCGCTGCGCAAATTCCACCCCCGGAGACTTTTACTCGAGCACACTACGACGCGCTGCCTGACTTCATTCAACAATCCTTGGGTGGTAGTGGAGGCGTAGAGCGTCTGGAAGATCCTGAAAAACTCTTGCGACAAACACGGACCGTGTATCGTTTAATCACCCGGGCTGATTTAGCACTGGGTCGCTTGAGAGATGCCCTGCAGGCTTCGGGCTTTGACAAGAATACGGTGGTGATCTACTCGTCGGATCATGGTAGCTTTCTTGGCTCCCACGGACTGACCGGTAAGTGGTTAATGCACGAAGAATCGATCCGGGTACCGTTTATCATTTACGATCCTCGTCCCGAAGCACAAGGGAGCCAACGACGGCGTGATGAGATGGTGTTGACGATCGACCTAGGCCCCACGATGCTCGATTTGGCCGGTGTTGCGATCCCCGCCGCGATGCAAGGCCGTAGCTTGGTTCCACTAGTTGCTGGAAAGGATGTTGATTGGCGGACCGATTGGTATTACGAGCACACCTATGCCAATCCGCCCCAACATGCCATTCCCAAATCGGAGGGAGTGCGTACGACCGATTGGAAATACGTGCGTTACACCGATTTCCAACCTGCCGTGGAGCAACTATTTCACCTTTCGGAAGACCCTCGCGAAGAACGCGACCTGGCCACCGATCCGAGACAAGCGGAACGATTGCAAGAACTTCGCAATCGCTGTGACTACTATCGCCAGGAACTTGAGTAGCGAGGAAAAAATCGAATCGTTATGAAGGAAGTGGAAGAAGTTAAATGCTAGGCTTAGTTTGAAAAGTCGGAATCAGCGTAGCTGCGATCGCCCGACCGCGGACAAAAACCACGCTCTGGCGAGCGTAGCTACGGGTTTTCAAACAAAGCCTAGGGAGAGCTGGCAAGCTCGCGTGGACTACCCCTAGCAGATCAGCTTTGATGTGTTCGGGCATCCTCTCATACCGCTCATGGAACTCTGCCTGACTGAGATGATCACCTGTCTCGAACATCGGCCAACCATCGTCGCTGGGGGGAATTCGTTTCAACTCTGGGTGCTATAGAAGCCAAAGATCAACTCCTTGATTGGCATGCGATGGCGGATGTGAAAGCCGGCCAGCGGTGATGCGGCCCGGTGCAAAATGAAGTTCACTCGCCTTAAGTATAGTCCAGTCACGACTCGGAGAGTCGTGCGACAATGGACGTGGAGAGTCGTGCGACTGTGTGCCGGGAGAACCGTGCGTTTATACGCCCGGTTAGATGCTCGGAGAATCTGGCAGTCTACTAACGACCACAACGCAGTCTTGGTAGCCGTTAATCGACTATTGAGGAAAAGAAAGTCCCATCACCTCTCCCCCCTGGCCGGTGAAAATGTTATCTTTAAAATCACCTGCCTGGTTTGGCCCAGCGGTTGCTGTTTGCATGCAATGACTTCGGTTTGCCGCTGATCTTGCGCGCTTTGGTGAGCCTTTAAGAAGCTTCTGCTGCGCCAAGAATACGGTGGTCAATAACTCAGCTCCCACCCTTGAAATCGGATTGCAATTGTCATGGAAGCACTCATTTGGTTGGTCCCTTTTCTATGTTCGATCGTAGCCCTAGTTCAAGCCTATTTCTTCTATCGCTGGATGATGGGCTGCGACGAGGGGACGGAGGAGATGAAGACGATCGCAGCGGCGGTCCGCGATGGTGCCAATGCGTACCTGAAACAACAATATCGTGTGGTGCTCATCGTGTTTTTGGTAATTGCGGCGCTGCTGGCCGTAGCCGCATACGGATTCAATTTACAGAGCAAATTTGTACCTATCGCTTTTCTAACAGGTGGATTTTTCTCGGGGTTAAGTGGTTGGCTCGGAATGAAGACGGCCACACAGGCCAGCTCACGCACGGCACAGGCGGCGCGGACCTCACTCAACCAGGGCCTTCGAGTTGCGTTTCGTAGTGGTGCGGTGCTGGGGTTAACTGTGGTCGGCTTGGGGCTGGCTTACATCACGATTTGGTTCGCGCTACTCTACTGGGGTTGGCCCGCGCTGGCTGGAGCTGAGGACGCACTGTCGTTGGAAGCGATCACGGTCGCCATGCTCTGCTTTGGCATGGGGGCCAGCGCACAGGCACTCTTTGCGCGTGTCGGAGGAGGGATCTTTACCAAAGCGGCCGACGTTGGCGCGGATCTTGTTGGAAAAGTCGAACAGAGCATGGCCGAAGACTCACCCCGCAACCCAGCCACGATCGCTGACAATGTGGGCGACAATGTGGGTGATGTGGCCGGGATGGGAGCCGATCTGTATGAATCTTATTGCGGTTCAATCCTAGCTACCTCAGCCCTGGGCGTGGCCGCCTTTGCAAGTCCAACATTGATTGCCGATTTGACGGTCGAACAGCGGCAAGCCAATCAATTGGCCGCCCTGCTGTTGCCGATGGTCTTGGCGGGCGTGGGAATCTTGCTGTCGATCGCAGGCATCTATCTGGTTCGTACGGATGAAAATGCCAATCAAAAAAACTTGCTCGACGCCCTGGGGCGAGGCATCAACTTTTCGGCCATTATGGTCAGCATCGTGACGCTCGGATTGACGTGGTGGCTAATGCCCCACATCCCCGGCACACTGCTGTGGGGCGTTATTCCCGGCGTGGCGTTCAGCGTGATTGTAGGCTTGGCGGCGGGCTGGTTGATCGGCAAATACACTGAGTACGCGACCAGCGATCACTATCGGCCTACCCAACGACTGGCTGAACAAGCCGAGACAGGTCCTGCCACAATCATCATTGCTGGTATCGCCGATGGCATGGGGAGCGTTTGGGCTCCGGTGTTGATTATATGTAGCGCGATGTTGCTGGCTTTCGGTTTTGCCTGCGGCTGGAATCTTAATGAACCACAGTACTTTGCTTTGGGACTTTTTGGTGTAGGAATCAGTGCAGTAGGGATGCTCAGCACGCTGGGGATTACCTTAGCTACTGATGCCTATGGACCGATTGCTGACAATGCCGGCGGCAACGCCGAGATGGCTGGCCTGGAACACCACGTGCGCGAGCGGACCGATGCGCTCGATTCCTTGGGCAACACCACTGCGGCAACTGGTAAGGGATTTGCCATCGGCTCCGCGGCATTGACGGCGTTGGCCTTGTTGGCCGCATATGTGGAAGAAGTACGCATTGGATTCGAGCGTTGGTCAACGCAGGTTGCCGAATCGATCGACCAAGATGGACTGTACAAGCTCTCGCCTGGTCTATTAGTTTGGAAGCAGGGAGAAGCAATTGAATCGTTCCTCGCGATGCCCGGTTCGCGGCGTGACCGACGTGTTCGTGAGAACTGGAACAATATTAAGTTTTCCGAAGGTCCACAGCGCATCCCAGACGAATTGATCGCCGTCCGCGAGGGGGAACACAGCCAAATGGCGACATTTGTACCCAGTGGTGATGAGTTGATTAATCTGCGCACCGCAACCATCGTCGATTTTACGAATTACTATGAAGCCACCGCTTTGAATCCTAGGATGTTGATAGGTTTGTTCTTAGGCGCTATGACCACGTTCGTCTTTTGCGCTATGACGATGAAAGCTGTCGGTCGCGCCGCGCATGGGATGGTCGAAGAGGTCCGACGACAACTACGCGAGTCGCCCGGGATCCTAACCGGTGAAATCAAACCTGATTACGCGCGCCCCGTGCTGATCAGCACCAAAGCCGCTCAGTTGGAAATGATACTTCCCGCGATGTTGGGATTGTTGACACCGATTGCGACTGGTCTGTTGCTAGGCGTTGGAGGTGTCTTGGGATTATTGGCAGGTTCATTGTCGAGCGGCTTCTGTGTGGCGCTGTTCATGTCCAATGCCGGCGGTTCTTGGGACAACGCCAAGAAGTACATTGAGAGTGGTAAACTGGGTGGCAAGGGTTCCTCGGCTCACAAGGCCGCTGTGGTTGGCGACACTGTGGGCGATCCGTTTAAAGACACCAGCGGTCCCAGTTTGAACATTCTCATTAAACTCATGAGCATCGTCAGCGTGGTAGTCGCTAGTTTAATTGTCCGCTATAGCGCGGTCGCGCAAGAGTGGCTCTAGGTTACTCGGGCTAACCGGTCTACACGCTTTGTACGTTGGGCATTCCATGCCCGACATGAGCCACGATAAACTTGGTTAACCGCCGTTCGCGAGCTCAATGCTTCGAAAGTCCAAATCATGATTCAACGTTTTGACCTAAGAGCAATCCTCGGACTGTTGGCAGTCGCTGGCCTATTGGCTCCGCCGCTAGCGGGACAAGAACCAGCCTCCACTCAAGCGAAGCGAAAATCGCGTGAGGCAATTCCCGAGAAGGTTGAGGCGCACCGCGACATCGCCTACGTGACCGATGGACATGAACGTCAACGGTTGGATCTCTACCTTCCTAAAGAGCGGCCTGACAAACCGCTGCCATTGGTAATTTGGGTACATGGAGGCGGATGGAGGCAAGGCAATCGCTTCCCATCCCCTGCTCTGTTTTTGTCCGAACATGGCTATGCGGTGGCTAGTCTCGGTTATCGCCTGACCGACAGCGCACAATTCCCAGCCCAGATTCACGATTGCAAAGCGGCGATTCGTTACCTCCGCCATCATGCCAACGAGTATCACATCGATCCCAACCGGTTTGGCGTGTGGGGCTCAAGTGCCGGGGGGCATCTTGTGGCACTGCTGGGAACTTCGGGCAATGCGCCACAGCTGGAAGGAGAGTTGGGAGAATCGCAGGGGGGTAGTGCCGTGCAAGCAGTCTGCGACTATTTTGGCCCAACCGACCTGTTAAAAATGGCAGCCCAATCGGGTGCGAATAGTCGCCTCGATCACGACTCGGCAGACTCTCCGGAATCAAAATTACTAGGAGGACCGCTACAGGAGCAAGTCGAGGCGGCGCGGATCGCCAATCCACTTACTTATATCGATCCTCAAGACCCACCCTTTTTAATCGTGCATGGCGATCAGGATCCCTTGGTCCCGCCCCAACAAAGTCAAATATTGCAAGAAGCCTTGGAAAAAGCAAACGTTCCGGCCGAATTGATCATCGTACCTGGCGGGGGTCATGGTCCGTTTCGCGAACCAGAGCAACTCGAGCAAGTCCGCCGGTTCTTTGACAAAATACTCAAAAACTAGGCTCTATCACAAAAGTTGTCGGACACCAGGTCGGGAAAAGGTGTCCGACACCAAAAGCCGGAACGGCCCTGCGGGTGCTTCGCACTTTTGGTGTCGGACACCTTTACCCGCGACTAGTGTGCGTTTCGACTCGCCGAACGCAAAAAACTCCCACGCTGGGCGTAGATTGCGGTGTTAAGCCTTGATTTTGTTGCGTCTCCTGCGCACACTTGCTATACCAACCTTGCACAGCCTTCCCCAGAGTGGGGTGCGGCGACGAAGTAGAACCGAGGAGAGTACCGAATGAAGAGACTATTGTTAGTGGTTGTCGTTGCGGGTTTCACGCTATCGACCGTTTCCCCTGTGTTTGCAGTAAAGCAGCTCAAGGAAGCTTTTGGTGAGAACTATGCCGGGGAAAAGGCAGAAGCGGAGTTCAAGAAGCTCGTCGAGGAAGCCAATTGCAACGTCTGTCACGTCGACAAAGAAAATAAGAAAAAGGTCCGCAATCCTTATGGCGAAGCCATGCATGAAGCATTGGAGAAAGACGAATTCCCAATCAAAGAATTCGCCAAAGACCCCGCTAAATTTGCCGACCGATTGAAAGAGATTTTCAAAAAGGTAGAGGCTCTAGAAAGCGGCGACGAGAAGCACAAGACCTTTGCCGATCGCATGAAGGCCAAGCTACTCCCTGGCGGCAACGTATTGGGCAAAAAGGAGTAAGTTTCAACCACGAAACAGCTAATGACGGGTCAAGTGTCCAGTTCAATTGGACACTTGGCCCTTTTTTATGGTGCAATGCCCTTTTTTCGATGCATTGCAAAATTGCTCAATTTATCGGTACTTCGCATCGGTCAACACAACTACCTCGAACAGTATGAAGTGGATGAGCCCCGAGCGGTCGGTGCAAGACGTCGGTTAGTCTAGCCGTTTAGCCCGCAGCCAATGGCGTGGTCTGCCGCACTGGTTCCTCGCCTACGGCTACGGGTTAAACAAACAGCGTGCAAGCCCGCTGCTCAATCAACAGTGCGCTTTCTCCGAAACTCATTGGGCATACGTAGTTGGACAACTAGACAATTCTTGCCATAATCGTCGCTTCCCAATGGGCCAATCGCTGGTCAATTGCGTAATGAAGTGATGGTGGCCAGTCGATTGCCACATGATTTGACTTGCTATGGGTGCGGACGAAAGTATGCTGAGGCGGATTCTACGCGTGTTAATGGTTTTGTTCTGTGTGGTTCTTGCGAGCCGCTACGCGGGGCTATCGTTCTGTCACGCCCAAACCCCAGAGCTGCAATTGCAGCTGGGACTAGGAAACGCGTGGAAGCTCGGCCATCTGGTTCCGGTTCGCATGCAACTAGGCGAGTCCTTGCGTACTAAGGCAACCAGCGTCGAGGTTGGGTCGATCGATGGCGACGGTGTAGAAATAGTCTATCGCATGGCGATCACACCGGAAAGCCTCTCGTCCGCCGGAGTTTTATGGCTCCCCATTCGTATTGGTCGTCAATCGGCAGAGCTTTCGGTTCGTGTGCTAGGGGCAGAAGGAGCACTGCACGAAGAGACGCTTGATACCGAACTGTCGAGTCAAGGTTTGCCGTCGGCACAACCTTTGGTGATCGCACTAGGGGCCTCCATGGGCATCGAAGGCCTGAGCCGCTCCAGCGCTGATGGCAATAGCTCGACGTTTACGACCGTCGTCATGACCAACCCCGACGAATTGCCCACGCATTGGAGCGATTATTCGAGCTGCGACCTGATCATCATTTCCGGAGAGAACATCGAACTGCTGGAAGCTATGAGCGTTGTGCAATGGACGGCCATCGACGCGTGGATTCGCAGGGGCGGGGCATGCATCATTTCTCTGGGAGCCGAGGCGCAGCGGTTGGAAAATGTCTCCGCCCTAACGGCACTCCTACCGGGGAATGTTACCGGAGTGGGACGGATCAATAACCCAGCCGCGTTGGAATCATTGGTGGCAACAGACGAACCACTTGACGCATTTGTTTGCTGTGTCTTGGAACCCACACGAGGCACAGCGGAACTGACCCTCACCGACTCTCTGGCGCGCCCCATACCGTGGTGGTTGAGCTACTCGCACGGACTGGGGACACTCCGTTTTATTGCGAGTGATTTGGGGGCCCCCGCCTTCGACGATTGGCAGGATCGTCAGCGACTGTGGGGGCGCTTGATTGCTCCTTATCTGGATCGCGGAATTACCGAAGCCTTCGACGAAAAGCAAGTTGGCGAATCATCCTACCTGGGCTACAGCGATCTGATTGGTCAATTGCGCGCAACGCTGGATGTCTTCCCTGAAGTCCGCGTGATTACGTTTGGCCAAGTGGCTGCCATGCTGATAGGTATTTTGCTATTAATCGGTCCCGTTGATTACTTTGTTTCGGTCAAGTGGCTCAAGCGGCCCGATCTAAGCTGGTATTTCGCTGGTAGTACTCTACTAGCCAGCACCATCGGATTGACTTGGCTGCTGGCGGTAATTCGGCCCACGGAAGTGCGGGTTAACACGGCCCAAGTCATCGATGTGGATGTGGTGGACAACCTGGCACAAGGTAGACTATGGAGTCACATCTATAGTGGCACTGCCCGCGAATTAAATGTTATGGTCGAGTCCATGAATTCCCCAGCAGCCGTTCGCGTCGATTGGCAAGGTTTACCTGGACGGGGGCTCGGTGGGCTGCTTTCACAATTGAGTACCGACCGTGGCATGCCCAGCTACAGCATCGTTGCCAAACCCGATGGCCAAACGCAAATGATGGGCGTGGGCATTCCCGCAGCAGGGACTAAATGCCTGGTCGCCAACTGGACGCAAACTATTGAGGCAACCGCGTCTTCCAATCTCAAGGAAATCCCCGGTGTCGATCAACTCGAAGGCGAACTGGCCAATCCACTTGGGGTCGATTTGCTCGATCCAGTATTGTTCTATCACAATTGGTACTACAGTCTGAACAGCCGCATTCCAGCCGGCGCAACAGCCACCATTTCGTTCGACACTATCCCCAAAGATATTACCCGCAGACTCAACGGTCGACATACGGTTGACGGTAATGAAACAACCATCAAATGGGATCCATCGAATCGCGATTCGATCGATCGCCTGTTGGAGTTGATGTTGTTCTACAAGTCCGCGTCAGGCCAATCCTACACGGGACTGGCTCATCGCTTTCAACCGCAGATCGATCAATCAAATCTATTGCAGACGGATCGCGCCATTCTACTCGGTCGACTCGAGCAACCTTGGGGTCGAGTACAGGTTACGAACGCCGAAATTGCGACAGCCGGAGCACAAGAAGTCAAGCAGGATCTCGATCGCGTGTGGTGTCGGATTGCCATTCCAGTCAAGCAGAGTTCGAAAAAGTAGCCCTCTCCGAAGAGCCCAACAACAAAGGTATCTGACAGCGTGATTAGGACTAACAATCTCACCAAGAAATATGGCGATATGTATGCCATTCGCGGTATTAACCTCGAACTGGAAAAAGGAGATCTATTCGGGTTTATCGGTCCCAATGGCGCGGGAAAAACGACCACCATGCGGATTATCGCCACCTTGCTGACGCCAACCTATGGCGAAGCCTACGTGTGCGACAATTCCATCTATAGCAATCCCGAAGAGATCCGTCGCTTAGTTGGCTACATGCCAGACTTCTTCGGTGTCTACGATGATATGACCGTCATCGAATACTTGGAGTTTTTCGCAGCCGCCTATCGCATACAGGGCGCCGCGCGACGCAAACGCTGTGACGAGATGCTCGATATCGTCGATTTAGATTTCAAACGCGACGCTTACGCCAATACACTCTCCCGAGGCCAAACACAGCGATTAGGGCTGGCTCGCGTACTGCTACATGACCCTCAAGTCCTGCTGCTCGATGAACCGTTAAGTGGATTGGATCCGCGAGCTCGAATCGAAATGCGAAATCTACTACGCAAACTTGGTCAGATGGGCAAGACGATCATCGTCAGTAGCCACATACTGCCAGAATTGGCTGACATCTGTAACAAAGTCGGCATTATCAATCGCGGAGAGATGGGCTTCAACGACTCGATTCAAGAGCTGATCAAGACCGTCAGGCCGCAAACCATTCTACAAGTGCAAGTGTCCCCGCTAGCTCGCGCTGCAGAAGCAGCCGGTTTCATCAAGTCGCAACCGTTAGTCGAAAGCGTAGAGCAGATCGAGAATCCCAAAGGGCTGTTGGAAGTGACTCTCACCGAAGGCCTGCATGACTACAGCCCACTGGCCACCTCACTGGTTTCCGCCGGTTTTCCTCTGAAACAATTCACTGAAAAAGAAACCAATCTCGAATCGGCTTTCATGGCGCTGACCAAAGGTTCAGGAACCAAAATCTAGATAAGCGGCCACGCACAGCTGTGTCCGGGAAAAGGTGTCCGACACCAAAAGCCGGAACGGCCCTGCAGGTGCTTCGCACTTTTGGTGTCGGACACCTTTTCCCGACGCGCGTTGAACCCCAATTCTTAAGCTGGACAGAGCACTAGGCACGCATCAACCGCTGAAACCAGGCGGCGATACTGGCGGTGATATATTCGAGATCGGCTGGATTTCGGACCAACAAATGATCGGCACCGGGCAAACAAATCAGGCTGGCCGGCGATGGATCGGGGTCGTCACCACCCCGCTGCGTGAGCAATGCAAACAATCGCAGTACATGTTCAAAGCCAAGCGTCTCATCCACGGGACTATGAAACAACAGCGCCGGCTTGGTCACTTGTCGCAGCTTGGCAGGCAAATTAAAGCTGCGAAAGTCGTCAAGCATACTCGCATGGATCGTGTAGGACTTGCCGCCGATACCGACCACACCAGTGCCTTCACGCGCAATATTTGGATCCATCCGCTCCAGGATATCGGCCAAGTGTCCGGTGTCGCTGGGAGCAGCCAGAGTTACCACGCCTCGCGCGCTGGGAATTTCTTCAATCAGCGACAAACTACAAGCACCACCAAAACTGTGACCAATCAAGAAATCGGGGGCCGCAAAGCGCTGCGACATGAATTGGTGCGCCGCCAACAGGTCATCCCGATTGCTAGTGAAGTTAGTCTGCGAAAAATCACCTTGGCTTCCACCCAGCCCGGTCAAATCGTATCGCAAAACTAGAAACCCCGCCTCTGCCAAGCCGCGCGAGATGCGTACAATCGCCTTAAGGTCCTTATTGCAGGTAAAGCAATGCGTGAATAGAACCGCAGCTTGCGGATCGTGAGCAGGCCAATCAACGATACCCGCCAATTCTGAACCACGTTCGTTCTTAAAAGCGACTCGTTCGCTGCGTCGAATCAAGGCTCAACCTCGGGATATTAAGTGAAAGTCATCTGAGGATCGTTAGGCATCAATGGCTGGCCGTCAATTGACCGCAGGCGGCCTCGGCTGTTGCTCCCAATGAAGCGCGAATCGTGGTGCGAATCCCTGCCTCGCGCAATATGCCCGCAAACGCTTCCCGCCGCTGACGAGGGCTGGCAGCAAAAGTTGCTGTATTGCCCGCGGCGTTGTAGGGAATGAGATTCACTTCGATTCGCAGCCCTCGACAAAACTCAACCAATTTTCGCGCGTGCCCAAGTGTATCATTAAGTTGGTCAAATAGCACGACTTCAATCCATACCGACTGAGTCTGCAGTTCGTTGACCGCCGCCACACTTCGATGCAACGCGCTCAAATCTCCAACCGCCCGAGGAACTAACTCTCGGCGCTGTTGAGCTTCAGCCGAATGTAGACTTAGCGCCTGGCGCACGCGCGGAAAGCGTCGCGCCAGCTGCAACATGGCCGATGGTACACCGGCTGTCGAGACAGTGATGTGTCGCGGACTCAAACCGAAGCCACGCTCTGCCGTCAACCAGGCGATGGATTCTAAAACAGCCGCCGCGTTGTGCAGTGGCTCTCCCATCCCCATGTAGACCACGTTCCGCAACCTGCGACCGTACTGTCGCGCCACCACACCAGCCCAGTACACTTGCTCAACGATCTGTTGCGTCGATAAATTGCCTCGATACCCGAGCGAAGCAGTTAAACAGAACGGACATCCCACACCACAACCGGGTTGTGAAGAAACACAAGCCGTTGCGCGCGGTGTGCCAGCCTCTGTCTGAGGCACTGCACCACTGCGTCCAGGCGGAAACAGCACAACCGTTTCACAGCGCCGCTCATCGTGGCCCTCATTGTGGCCCGTGAGCAGCAACTTGATGGCTTCAACGCTCTCCGCCTTCGACTGTTTCGCCGCCAACTGTTTCGCCACTGACCAAAGCCAATGTGGCTCAATATCGAATTCTTCTGCAAGCCGCGACGGTTCCGCAAATTGCCGCATCGTCCTCCAAGCCAATCGTCGCGTGCGATAATCGCTTTTCGTCCCAAGCAACAACTCCCACAGACTGCTCATGGCTTCTCTTGCATGGGACAATTGCACACCAAGCGACTGCAACCTGGACATCCAGTGCCGTATTTGTCCTGAATGGCTTGCCCCAAATCGATCCCAGCCACGTTGGCAATTGTCGTCAGCCATGCGATGACATCCGCGAACTCGCCGGCTTGTTCTTCAGGTGTTCCCTGACGCAGGGCGGAGGCGAGCTCACCCACCTCCTCCATCAACCACATGAACGTACCATCAATACCGCGCTGCACATCCTTTTCGTAGTACATTGCGCGAATCTTGGCTTGAAAGTCGGTCAGCGAGACGTCGACCCTTGAAGGCTTGGGGGGCATATTCAACTAGCTTTGTTCGTGAGCCTAGAGTCAGACCATAGCGAAGGGGCGCTTTCCGATGCACACTAGTCTAACACGACCGTCGGGACAAAGCTAACGACTGACGCTGGACAAAGCTGCGATAGTCGCTCGGAGTATCGATCCCCTTGGGCGCATGTTCAATCAGACCGACTAAAATCTGACAACCAGCCTGGAGGAATCGTAGTTGTTCCAGCTTTTCGATCTGCTCCAACGGACTGGCTGGTAAAGATGACAATTGCATCAAGAACTCGCGGCGATAGGCGTAAAGCCCTATATGCTGCAAAAATACCGGTGGGTTGCTCTCAAGCAACGCAGCATCCCAACTACGCGCGTGTGGAATGGGGCTGCGACTGAAATAGAGCGCGCGCTGCTGACCATCGCGGACCACTTTGACACAGGCTGGATCTTCCAATCTCTCACGGTGACGGATCGGAGCAGCTAGCGTGGCCACTTGTGCTTCGGGACGACTCTCAAGCAATTCCGTCACTAGGTCGATAGCCTCAGCCGAGATCTCCGGTTCATCCCCTTGTACGTTGATGAAAATGTCCACTTCCGGCATGCCTGCCGCCACGGCAGCCACGCGATCGGTGCCACTCGGAAGACTCGGATCCGTCAAAATGGCCGTGCCACCAAACATCTCGGCTTCGCGCTTCAATCGATCGCAGTCGACTGCAATCGTGATTCCTCCGGGACGACGCGCATTCGAAGCGGATTCGAATGTATGCTGGAGAACCGTCTTTCCCGTCTCGCGCAAGAGCAGCTTTTCCGGGAGTCGCGTCGAAGCCAAGCGAGCGGGAATGACGATGCGACTCGTCGTATGTAGACGCGGAAAAACAAACGCGCTGGGGGACAAAGTGCCACTGAGAGTATTGGTGTTCGGCAGCCCAAAACTAGCCAAAGCGGTGGGTACGGAAGACATTTCGACGATTCCAGGCGGATGGTGAGAGTGACGAAATCTTGACCGACTTGTATCAAGATTCCCGATCCACCCCCAGAGCAATCTAAAGATAATAGCATCGAGCTATTGTGGCCCGACGCTCCGCCGTCGGTTTGATAGCAGGATGTCGGTTCTGTAGCAAGATTTACGACGCGGAGCGTCGTGCCACATTGAGCTACCGCTGATAAATGGGGAGCAGACCACGATCTAGCTGCAACATAATGAGATTGCAGGCAGTAATGTAGATGGGACTTATCTGCCCTTCCCACGAACCGTCGTTTTGCTGCTCAGCCACGATACGGTCGTAAAGGCGATCTCGAAATGGAATCCACTGTTCGTCCCCCTGGCGATAGGCTACTTGGCTGTAGTACAGATAAGTGTAGTGCCAATGCCCAAAAGCCACGCCTTCATCAGCAATATTGTCATGTAAAGTTTGACGAGCGTAGCTGAGCATCTCGGGAACATGCTCTCCGTCGTAATCCCCAGCGTTATACAGTGCCGCCAGCGCCGCTGCCGTAATGGCCGGACGCGAGGTGCCCATCTGTTTGCTGGAGTAGCTGATTCCGCCGTCAGCGTTCTTGCAACTATAGATATATTTCTTGGCACGCTCGATCACTTCCGCTGGAACAGCTATCCCCGCATTGCGACAACCCCGTAAGCCCTGCACCTGAGTGATCGTGGTCGATCCTTCGTCAAAGTCGGCCCCATCTTTGGCACTAATGTAGCCCCATCCTCCCGCCGTGGTTTGCGCGCTAGCACAAAAATCGACCGCTCGATTGAGCACATCGATCAATTCAATCCGTCGATCTTCATAGCCCTCCTCCCCGAGCACTTGGCTGAGCATCAACATCGAAAAACCATGCCCATAGGTGTATCGCAAGTCGCTATTTGGATCACCGATCAGGCCATTGGGGCGGCACTTGCTAATCAGAAAATCGGTACACCGCGCAATCTGCTTAGCATAGGGTCCCTGGGTTGTCGTCGCCCCCGAGCAGATGAGCGCTGTGCCTGCCAAGGCTGCCAGCGCGGTGGGGTAGGCTTCTGTATTCCACTGACCACGCGACGATTGTTCACGAGCCAAAAAATCTAGTCCCGAACGAATCGACTGTTCCCAAGCGGGGTTGGTGCGCGACTCAGCTGTTACCCGTCGCGGAGCTAAACTCAAGCTGGCGGCCAGGCACGTCGATTTGTGAAGCCACTGGCGACGATTAAGAGAATTCATTTCCTTCTCCTCAGTTGAGACGCTGGGCAGACGAACAGACCGATCCACATTGTACGCGACAATGGGCAAGCGGAAATCCACCAAAAGTTTCGACCGTACTCCGCAGCGCGCTCAGCTCAGTCCGCCGAAAGTCTTGGCGACTTCCGCTACGAAAATTACCACGCTAGCTTGTCTGGGAAAAACTCGGCAATCAGCTCCTCATAGTAGGGTCGCAGGCCCGGCACGTCCATGCGTTCGTCACGTTTGGTGTATAGATCGTATTGATTGAAGTCCACCACCCATTTCATCAACTCCGCATCGCCGTCCTGGAGCAAGTGCGTGTACGCTCCCTCGCGGTGGATCGGATAACAGGAGTGATAACGGATCATAGCCAATGCTGGAGGGGGCATGAAATCCTTGACAACATGGTACAAATACTCGTCATGACCCCAGGAAAGGAGCAAGTTCCCGATACCACACCCAGGCTCGTAGATGCCGCATTCGGTTTGGTACTCGGCCACCTGTTTGTCGGGATTAGCTTCAAAAGCACTGTAGAAGACGATCCGCTCGGAATAACGACAGCCAACTGGAAACGTATCTCCCACCACGGCCCATTGCGGTTCACCCCACAGACAAAGAATCTTCCCCAGGTCGTGGATCAGTCCGGCGAGGATAAACCAACGCGGACGACCATCAGCACGAATGGCTTCGGCAGTCTGCAACAGATGCTCTATCTGCGGCAAGTCGATATCGGGATCGCTGTCATCGACCAGTTCATTGAGAAACTGCATGGCCTCCCAGATCCCCATCGACCGCCGATCAAGCGTCAGGTACTGCGCCCGTTTCTGTCGATTGAACTCAAGTGTTTGGAACTGATGATTGAGTCGATAGAATTCTTTGACGCAGGGACGCGCTTCCGCATCGTAATTTCGGAACCTGTCCGATTGCGCCGCCTCTTTCATCGGAGCAGTCATCAGCGTCTCAGCTTGGACCGGCTGCGGATAGCGCCGCAGCAAGTCATCTTCCCAGTCATCGAGGCTTTCCAACGGTTGATCGGAATTGGTCATAGTGGGCTAACCCTTGGAGGCGACTAAGTGACGGAACGCAACTTCCGCCTTTAGTCTAGCCGCGGACCAATTCTCAGGGAAGAGAGCGTCTACACCGAGAACTTCGCCAGCACGTTGCGCATGATTTGCTGCGCGGCAGGATGGACCAAGTTGGGATGGCTCCAACCAGCGAAATGACTGTCCAATCCCCATGCAAATTGAATGCTGCCGGTCGCAAACACCCACGCCCCTCCCGAGTGCTGCCAAGCTACCATGTTGGAATAGCCTTGCGCATCGCCGGTGTCGACCGGAGAATCGGCCAAGATCGTGGCGTTGAGCGGTGTACGCTCCATAATGCTATCAGCCTCGTAGCCTACTAAGCCTGGCAGCCGATCATCGTCCTTCAGTCCGGTCCCCGCAAAGACCCAGTGGTTGGTGTTCTTGACGACCATGTCAGCATGGACCGGATAGAAATAGAACTGCACGCCAATGAATTCCCCTTCGGGGCGGTCCCATTCCAAATCGCGCCACCGAATGGTGGTAAAATTTCGAGTGGCTGGATTCTGATAGTAGGGATCTCGAGTAGCGTCCTTGTAACAGACCATGGTGCGGTAGGGAGTGTTGTCAAAGCCTTTCTCGAATCGTACTTGCCAATAGGCGGCGTTGGCACCGAGGAAAGCGACGTGATGACCTTGATTGCGTTCCCACTCGACATTGTCACGCTGCTCAACGGACCAATACTCGTCGTGTCCGCAAGAAAGAAACGAGCGACAACGCGCAAAAAGATTGGGATTGGCATGCGTGTCGATGTTGGTGCAGTAGCTGACGTCGTAGCCTTCGCGTTCCAGAAATCGTAACGTGTTGAGTTCCCAACCCGACCAATCGTTGTATAGATCGCCCGAGCCATAGGAGCTGTAGGGGCGATTGAAGGACACTTTGCTGGCGCGCTGGCCACCAGTACTGTTGTAGTCGTACAACGACTTGCCACCCCAGTTATTGTAGGCTTGCCATGTATTGACGCTAGCTTGCACGAGGTGCTTGACGAATCGCGTGTCATCGCGAACAACGAAAGGAATGTGTGACTGCTTACCTTCCTTCGACGTCAGTTTGGCCAAGTAGATTCCGCTCGTCCAAGCCGCAGAGCCGGTAGGAAGCGTTAGCGTGTAGGGACTCTTCCATTTGCACTCAACTAAACCCGTGGTTGCATCCGGTGTGGGGATGACTTGCTTCACCCCAGTTCGCGAGACTGATTTGTACAAACGCGCTCCAGCACCTCCGTACCATCCGAGCCGATAGATATCGATCTTGTAGGTAGCCGACGCAGTATTAACGAAGAACTTGAGCTTCTCACCTGCTATCAAACTCGTCTTGTCGGCATAACCTTCGATCTCGCGATTCTGCGATTGATTCGTTGGCTCCCAGTCGTAGCTCCCAGCCTTGGCATTCTCGATGGCAATGGGATGGCTGGCAACAGCTCCCTGAGCAGCGCTCGCGCCCAGCGCCAGAGCAGCCATAGAACCACCCGAGATTTCCAAGAATTCCTTGCGTGTAATTTCTCGATTCACGATTACCTGCCTAGCTGAAACACGAAAAGTTAAGAAGCGCGCCCAGCTGTGCTCAATAAAAACCGGGTAAATAGGAAGTTTAGCGAGACTTTTCAGGGTGTCCATTGGGGGGGGTTTTCCGAAACGCAGCGAGCTGCGAGATTCGAAATTAAAGCAACTTTTCGACGGCCTAGACACGACTCGCTCGGGAATTCCCGGCTTGGGAGGTAAGGCCGACGACACACCCCAAATCCGCCTACCGCAGAATTTCGGGTTGTTAAACTCGGCTTATTCATGAGCCGAGGGGCGTGAGCCCCCGGGCCTTCTGAAACGCTTAGGAAACCGAGGGCTCTCGCCCTTCGGCTCACAAGGTCATGAATAATCCTGGTTAAACGGAGTTCTCAACCCTGCAAGCGGCCCATGTCAAGGTTGAGATACTCTTTCGATCGAGCCGCTACCCCCGCATGCAAGTCTCTCAGGGCGCGAAGGTAGGCGAATCGCACGAGGGCTAAGCAACCGACGAAAACAGAAAACGACAGTCCCAGTACGACTGGCCAGGTCACCCACAACCATTGTTGCCATTCTCGAATTTCTGCATTGGAACTGCGCGATGTGCGACGCGCCCATCGGAAGAACTGATCGTCGACACCTCGCTTCTTCAGCGCGAGTTTAAAGCCCCCCGAGTCATCGCGGGCCGCTGAAACCACATCATCGACCAGCGTCATCGGAAAAGTGGATTGCAGTACGAATAAGCCTCCCGTTCCAATGAAGGCCACGATCAGGAAAATAGCCCACATGTCCGTTCGAACTTTCCCCACCGCTTTCTGCTCTCGGGCCGAGCGACGCGAAGACAAAGTGCCATCCATGCGAAAACAATTGGCACGGGACAAGTCGCGCAATTTGGCAGGAATCCCCTGCGTCAACAGTTCGACGCAGACGCAGATGGCAATCAGTATTGTGACGAGTAGCACAAGCCAAAAACTCAAGCCACTGGCAAAAAACAATGCACACATCGCCGTCGCGAGAAATATTCCCGCTAACGGAAATGAAAACCGATTGTGCTGCGACATGTCACCGCCTCCACAGAAACTTTACGCGAGATCCCCCGCAATCGCATTCATCATAATCAATTTCGGATCAATTCGTGTGTCGGAATTCGCTAGATTTCTTAGGTGAATTCGTGTCGATTTTGGGTAATCGTCGCCAGCACCCCATGTCAGGCCGCGCAACAATTTAAGGTCAGGTGGTTTCTTGCCCTCGCGTGCGGAACTGGTCGAGAGTGACGGCAGCGATAATGATCACGCCAATCATGATGTCTTGTGTCGAGTTTTGAATTTCAAGTTGAGCACAACCACTGGCAATGACTCCCATAATGGCCGCACCGGCCAGTGTTCCCAAAACCGAACCACGACCGCCACTGAGACTACCACCACCGATTACCACCGCTGCTATGAATTTCAACTCGCGTCCAATCCCTTCGACTGGATTGGCCATTTTCACTAGTGAAAATGAGTACACGCCCGCGATGCCAATCAGCAAACCTCCCAGCACATACACCAACACTTTGGTTTGCAAAATATTGACGCCACACAGCCGCGCGGTCGATTCATTGGAACCGATGGCAAACAAATGCCTACCAAAAACCGAATAGCGCAGCACCACGGCCACGAGCACCGCGATCCCCATGGCTAGCCACACACCACCTGCAATCCTAGGCAGACCGTTATGCCAATCGGGAGGCATCGTCGAACTCAGATTCGATAGCCACTCGGGCATCAAGCGGCGATCGACAAAGACAGTCGAACCGCCCGCCAAACGCTTGGCAATTCCCAAAAAGATCGTCATCGTCCCCAGCGTCACGATAAAGGGCGGAATGCGCAACAATCCAATTAACAATCCATTGGTCAGCCCGCACGCAGCCCCTGCAAGCAACGACACGACAACCGCCGTGGTGACAGAGTATTCCTCGCTGAGCAGCCAAGCCAGTACGGTAGCGCACAACATCGAAGCGGTTCCTGCAGAAAGATCGATGCCACCTGAAATAATGATCAACGTCATCCCCAGTGCGGCCACGGCTACCGGAGCCGCTTGGACCAGCACGACGCGAAAATTTCGCATCTCGCTAAAACGTCCCTGCCCCCAAACTTGATCGGCAACAGCAAAACCGAGCGTGACTAATAGTAAGGCCAGCAATGGTCCGAGCGCTTGTAGCCACTGCCACCACAGGGCATTTGAGTTATCTGGTGGTTCACCTTCCGCCATGGAGGCTTGCTTTCTATTCGTGTTAATCGATTCGGAATCTTAGATTATTGATGAAATTGAAATGTTTATCGCCCTGTCGAAGCAGGCTGCGCAGACGACCGCAAAGGGCGGATCGAATTACCGCACTCCATTACTCCGCTTCTCCACTACTAACCGCCACTTTCAGAATCTCACTTTCATCCCAGTTCATCACCGGTCGCACATCTAACAGTCGACCGCGTGACATGACGCCGATAGTGTCGCAAACGGCCATTAATTCGGGAAGATACGAACTGACGAATAAGATCGATTTCCCGGCAGCCGCCAATTCGCCAATCAAGCGATAGATCTCCGCCTTAGTCCCCACATCGATACCGCGTGTCGGTTCGTCAAGCAACAGGATATCGGCCTCTTGATGGAGCACTCGCGCAATGGCAACTTTTTGCTGGTTGCCTCCTGACAAATTGCTGATCGTTTGTTCCGGATCGCGGGCCTTGACCTTTAGTCGCGTCATCCAACTTTGAGCCGCCTCGCGACGACGCGATAATTGCAGCAGACCGCCGCGTGCGTAAGTGTGCAAATGACTGAGGGTCAGATTGTCGACAATCGACATACTCTGCGCCAACCCTTCGCGTTTACGATCTTCCGAGACAAACCCCAAACCGGCGCGAATCCGGGCTGCTGGTCGCGCCGCCGTGGTTGCCGAATGGATTCGCACTTTACCACCGCTTTGCGGGTCGAGTCCAAAGAGTTGTCGCAGCGTTTCGGTTCGCCCTGCCCCTACCAATCCGAACAGTCCGAAAATCTCGCCTCGATGAACATCGAAGCTAACCTGGCGGGGCATGCTAGTGCCGCTTAGGCCTTCGACCTCTAACACTGGTTCGCCCAAGTCGTGAGGGACTTCCGGAAAAAGCGTATCGACGCTGCGACCGACCATCAACGAAACAATCGCTTCGTCAGAAGTATCGGTCAGTAATCCCTTACCCGCAGGTCGGCCGTCACGAAGCACCACATAGCGGTCAGCCACTTCGCGAATCTCTTCCAAAAAGTGACTAATGTAGATGATTGCAATCCCTTGACTTTGCAAACGGCGGATCACATTGAACAATCGCTCCACATCGTGCCTCGGCAGCGAACTGGTCGGCTCATCGAACACGACTACTTCGGCTTCGGAAACCAGGGCGCGCGCGATCTCCACCAACTGTTGTGCACCAATGGACAACGTACCAACCAATCGCTCCGGGGTTAAATCTGGATGTCCCAACAATTCGAGCGCCGTGCGGACTCGCTGTCGCTGCCTCCGCCGCAGGACGAATCCCCCGCGTCGCTCTTCGATGCCGAGCATGATGTTGTCCTCAACAGACAGATCAGGAGCCAAGTTAAGCTCCTGATAGACGATTGCGACTCCAGCGCGGCGGGCATCGTTGGGCTGGCTCGGTCGATAGCTCTGACCACGCAATTCCATCGTCCCCGAATCAGGTGCATGGGCACCGCTGAGAACTTTCATCAATGTACTTTTACCAGCTCCGTTCTCACCGATCAGGGCAACTACCTGCCCGCCATGCGCTTCGAGTGATACGTCTTGTAGCGCCTGCGTAGCGCCAAAACGTTTGGAAATACCATGCATGGCAAGCCGGGGGGACAAGTCGGTTAGGGAGTAAGGCATGATCTAGTGAGCGCTTACGTGAGCGGAAATTATTGGAGCGTGAGAAATGGATGTAGCGGACAAGTGGGTGGCGTTGGGGAATTCAGTTGGCAATCGTAACACAGGGCAGGTTTTCGGAATCCCGCACTATTGCTAGCACGTATGGCAATTTGCGGGAAGCCACCAGTTTGACAAGTTCGCGAGCCAATAGCTAGCTTCCACACGTGCCATCGGGACCAAGAATTGATTCATGATGAAAAAATGGATTCGCTTCATTGAGATTCTAGTCGAAACAGCATCCCACGGAAAACGACCTGGACGTGAGAGCGTTGGTTTAGCACAATCCCCAGCGATGTCTCAAGCCATTTCGGACAAATGGGATTCGTCAGAGGCAAACAATGCTGAACTACCAGAAAATGGTGAATCAAGTGAATTCAAGCCGTCGCTCTCCGCGCCCAAGCTGCTCGCTATCCTTGTCACCAGTGCTATTTGTTGGCTCAGTACTGGCTGCTACGTTTTTTGGTCTGATCCTGGCCGGCCCGCTCGATTTTGCGATTTTGCGTCGCTACTGCCTCAGCCACCCGGTGGCGGTGGCATCGGTGTGTCTATTCTTCGTGGGCATTGTTGCACTAATCTTCAAATGGCTCTCTGCCCGATCGCAATCGCAGTTCACCTCGGACGGGGCTAACGTACTACGACGATTGACAGCCGAGGGGCAAGAAATTTTTGCCAAGCAACGACCCGAGTGGCTAGTGGCTAACTGGGAAGCGCAGCCTGAAAATCTCCAAGCTAGCTGGTTTGGGGCGCGCATCGCCCGCTTGCTCGAATTGCAAGTCAGTCGCGGCCGACGAAACCAACTCGAAGGCGATTTGAAGTCACTGACCGATTTGGATGCCGATCGACAACACGATAGCTATAGCTTACTACGCATCATCCACTGGGCCATGCCCATGCTTGGCTTTCTGGGAACCGTCTTAGGAATATCGCAAACCCTAGGACAGCTCGATACAAAAATGTTGGCAACTCAACAAGAGAATGCCATGAATCAATTGACGGCGGGACTGTATGTGGCCTTTGATACCACAGCCATCGCCTTGATCCTAACTGTGTTTTCGATGTTTGTGCAGTTCGCGGTCAGTCGCCTCGAACAAGGGATCCTCAGCGATATCGATGCTGCGTCAAGTGACGGTTTGATTCAGTTTCTCGCCGCCGACCCCTACGACGCGCAAGAATCACTGCTGACACCTGTCCGCGAAGTGATGGAAGGAGTGTTGGCCGGCGTACGCCAATTGGTGTCCGAGCAAGCCGCATTATGGAGCGATTCACTGCGGGAATCCCATAAGCAATGGAGCGAATGGACGCATGTGAGCAGCGAAAAAGTTGAACAGCAAATTAGCGAAAAAGTTGCCCGGGCTTTAGATAAACATGTCGTAGATCTGAACAAACTGCAAGATGAAGGGAATCGCAGTTTGGAGGTGCGTTGGCAACAGTGGCAAACAACCCTCAGCGAACAAGCCCGTGTGCTTCAAGGCCAACAGAAGGAAATGATCAAACAAAGCGACTCGTTGCAACGGTTGGTCGAGTCGACCACTGAACTACATCGACTCGAGGAGACCATTCATTCCAGCGTTGCCAGATTAGAGAACGTCGGTCGTATTGAAGAAGCAACCGCTTGTGTCGGCGAGGCCGTAGCCGTACTAGCCACTTGCCTGGAGAGAACCGGTGTGATTCGCGGTACTCACGTTCGCCCACGCAATGCAATTCCATTTGATCCCGAACAAAGGAAGGCAGCATGAGCCGCGTCACTCGACAGCGCGACGCAGTAGCCCCTTCACTCTTCCCGTTCTTGGCGGTGCTACTTTGCACCATGGGTGCGCTGGTACTTATTCTCATGCTGATCGTCTCAGGCGCCCAAGCCTCGGCTTTGCACATCGCCGAAGAATCGGAAAAGCAGACCGAGGAGGTCGAAAGCCAACTTAAATTGGCCAGTCAAGGCTTTCGCAAACAACTCACCGAGGAACGCCTCGAGTTGGAGAAAAAACGCTTAGCGCTGCAACATCTGGAAAACCATATCTCCGAAATCATGACGGAGCTCGACCAACTTCAGCGCACAGCCGATCTGGCAGAGGCCGATGCGGAAACTGATGAAGCCACCAAGTCGGCACAGGCCCAAGCGATCTCTCGACTCGAAAAACAATTGCTCGAAGAAGGTGAGAAACTTAAACAGAAATTGGATAAACCTAAGGGAGATAAACCAATTTTCGCCATCATTCCCTACGATGGTCCCAATGGCACGCATCGCAGACCCATTTATCTGGAATGCGAAGAAGAGGGCGTTCGCATTCAACCAGAAGGCGTGCTCATCAGAATCGCTGATCTAGAACCACCCTATGGCCCAGGCAATCCGCTCGATGCCGCGCTTCGTACCATTCGCGCACACTACGTCCCAGTCAATCACGCCGTGACCAGTACTGCCTACCCCCTGCTGGTCGTGCGCCCCACTGGTATTCGCTCCTACGCCATGGCTCGTGCTGCCATGAGCGGTTGGGATGACCAGTTTGGATACGAGCTGGTGGGCAAAGAATTGGAGTTGGTCTTCCCCGACGGTGAACCTGGATTGGCTCAAAAAATTGCCCAAACACTTGACTTGGCCCGCCAACGCCAAGCAGCCTTGATCATGGCCATGCCGCAGAAGTACCGAGAATACGCCGATCGCAACGGTCCGTTGGCTGGAGGTGGTTCAGGAGATGGCTCCGCGAATTATGCCAGTGGCTATAGTGGTGGCGAGTCGGCAGCCGGCGGCGGTTGGAGCAGCGATGGCAATTTCGCCACCAGCAACTCGCGAGGCGGTTGGGCCGATGGTACGCAATCAGGCGACTCCCTAGCCGATGGGCGGAACTCCGAACAAGGTGCTAGCCAAACCTTGGGTGCAGGAAACAACCTGGGCTTCGGTGATAGCTCGAATCCAACACTCGATTTCGACGGGGCACGAGCCGGCGCTGGTCAGCCCTTCCAGCCTGCTCCAAACAACGCTTTCGCCAGTGACGCTAGCAACCTCGGTAACCGCTCAGCGGGAGATAGTTTTTTTGGCTCCACTGGCTCCGCTGGCAACGAAATGTTCTCAGCTGAATCGACTGGCAAGAACTCAACCAACGGCAGCTACCAACCTGGGGACGGATCCAGTCAAAGTTCTACTCCAAACACATCCAGTGGTTCCAACAGCGGTGGTCCCAGCAGCAGTGGTCCCAGCAGCGGTGGCGCGACCAACCTAGCGGGGAGCCAAATGGCGGTACCGCTCAACGCTCCCCAGCAATCTGGATCAGGAACCGGGAGCTCCAGTGGACAGTCTGGTTCACAGTCGGCCAACAATTCTTCAAATCAATCCTCGGCCGATAGCTCCACTCAGCCAATGGATGGTCAGAGTATGCCGCAACTGTCAGTCAATCATACCTTCAACCCTCAGCGCGGTGCCAGCGAATCTGCCACACCCGTAGCTGCTCGGAAAGGTCGCGGCTGGGCATGGTCCCAAGGGCCTCCATCACAAACTTCTGTTGCCCGCACAATTCGCATGCAATGCCTGGAAGACCGCTGGGTGATCCTCGCCGATTCAGGCAGAAGTACCGACCCGAACATCACGATCACCTATGAAGACACGCCCCAAGCACGCGCCGAAAAGTTAGCCAAAGTGGTGGCTGATCGCGTTGATCAATGGGGAATCGCGTTGACCGGTGGCTATTGGAAACCGAGTTTGGAAGTTGAAGTCGCGCCCGGAGCCGAGTGGCGATTCAGTCAATTGCAACAATTGCTCTCCGGCAGCGGATTGGAAGTCCAACGAAGTCTGAAGTAACGTTTCAAGGTGTAAGCTGTAAGGTGTAAGGTTGGAAATCTAAAATTTGAGATTTGAATTCCCCATTCCCCATCCTTCATCCTTCATCCTTCATCCTTCATCCTTCATCCCCATTCCCCATTCCCCATTCCCAGCAACACTTCGCTCGAAACCCCCATGCCGCGACGTCATGCAGAAGACAATTCAGTGGGAGAGGATTCCTTTCTCGACACCACTGCCAACTTGGTGGGGATTCTGATCATCCTAGTCGTGGTGATTGGATCGAAAACCAAGATCGAGGCCGAAGCCTATGGCCGTGAACTGGCCGCCAAAGATCCTGCGCCCGAATTCGTCGAGCCGGTTCGCGAAGTGCAAGCATTGCAGCAGTCGCTGGTAGAGCTAAAGCTAAAACAACACGAGTACGAACTGGAAAAACAGTATCGCAAACTTGAGCGTGACAACATCTTGACGCAACTGTCAGTAGCCCGCTCTGCAGTGGACGAAAAGTTGAAAACACTCGACGTCGACCGACGTGCGAATATCGAGCAAGAGCAAAAGCTGGAGTCATTGCAGCTGCAACTCAAGGAGCTCAATGAAAAAATGGGAGCCGCCGAGGAGACGAAGCGGCCCAAAATTGTGCTCGAACACCTTCCCACGCCCATGGCCAAGACCGTTTTCAATCGCGAGATGCACATTAAGCTACAGCACGGACGCTTGACCGTAATTCCCTGGGATCGCTTGGTGGAAATGCTCAAACAACAAGTTCCATTGGCTGCGCGTCGCAACGCCTCGCGAAATACACTTGACGACACCCTGGGACCAGTGGGTGGTTGGCTAATGCGATATCGCATGTTGTCTGTTCCTGGCGGTTTTGAACTCGACCGATTTGAACTTGAATCGGTCTCGTCGGCCGAAGACGAGAGTTTGGAGGAAGCCTTCCGAACAGCCGGTAGGCTCAATTTGGAATTGGCCAGTCGCAATCCGGCGGAGACGGTGGTTACGGTGTGGACCTACCCCGATTCATTTGAAATGTACCGCGAGTTGAAAGCCTACTTATTCCGACAGGGTTTTTTATCGGCGGCCCGCCCGTTGCCTGATGGCTTGCACATAGGCGCCTCTCCCCGCGGCAGCCGCAGCTCGGCACAGTGATAAAATCGGTTAGCCGAGCCGCACCTTTCTACGCGGGTAAACTCATGCTACCCTTTTAACTGCTTCACTTCCAATGAATCATCTTGCGCATTGAATGCCCCTATGAACGCTCCTGCCTCTCAGTGGATTTCCAAACGCAGCCAAGCTTTCGATAGCAGTGGCATACGCAAAATTTTTGATCTGGCATCCAAGCTCAAGAATCCAGTCAACCTGAGCATTGGCCAACCCGATTTTGATGTTCCCGACACCGTCAAAACAGCCTGCATTGAAGCGATCCAACAAGGCAAAAACGCGTACACACCGTCCCAGGGAATTGCTCCCCTGCGCGCAAAACTGAAGGAGCACATTGACGCGCGCTACCAACACACCGATCGCGACGTGTTTCTCAGCTCGGGGACCAGTGGCGGCTTGGTTTTGGCCATGATGAGCTTGGTCGATCCTGGAGATGAAGTAATCATCTTCGATCCCTATTTTGTGATGTACCCGTCGTTGGTAAAGCTGGTTGGCGGCGTGCCCGTAATGATCGATACCTATCCCGACTTTCGGATTGATCTGGAGCGTGTGGCGGCGGCCCTCACGCCGCGCACTAAACTGATTCTGTTCAATACCCCCAGCAACCCGACGGGAGTTACGGCCACGCGTGAGGAAGTGATCGGTCTAGCTGAATTGGCAGCCAAACATAACGTGGCTCTCCTCTCGGATGAGATCTACAGCCAGTTTGTCTATGAGGGCGAACTATTGACTCCGGCCGACACCAATCCCCATACAATTGTGATCGATGGTTTTTCCAAGAGCCACGCGATGACCGGCTGGCGAGTAGGTTGGGTGCATGGGCCGTCCGTCGTGATTGAAACAATGATCAAACTTCAGCAGTATTCGTTTGTTTGCGCACCACAACCGGCTCAATGGGGCGCTCTGGCAGCCTTGGACGTCGACATGTCGGGCTACCGCGCCGACTATCGTCACAAACGAGATCTCATGGTCGATGGCTTGAAGGACTACTACGATTTCACTGAGCCTGGCGGTGCCTTCTATTTGTTTCCGAAAGTCCCGTGGGGTACCGGTTCCGAATTCGTCAAGCGCGCCATTGAGAACGAATTGTTGATCATTCCAGGCAACATTTTTAGTTCCCGAGACACTCACTTTCGTATATCGTACGCTGCTCCCACTGAGGTGTTGCAGCGCGGAATCGAAATCCTACGCCGCATGGCAAAGGCCAAGTGAGCCGCCAGAGTTATGGTTGCGTTGTACCATTGGCATTGTTTAACCCGTAGCCATAGGCTGATGGATTCTTACCGACAATGATACATTTGACTATCTATTTATATTCAACCACTTCCACTTAGAGTGAGAAAAACATGCGCGTCAATCGCGTCAAGCAACGACTAAAACGCGGCCAACCTACGATCGGGACTTGGTTGACGACGGGTCATTTACACATCGCCCGCGTGTTGGCCCGTAGCGGTTTTGATTGGCTAACACTCGATGTGGAACATGCCCCCTACGATTGGCGCGAAACGGCAGCCGTGGTTGCAGCCATCGCCGATGCAGGCTGTGTGCCGCTCATTCGCGTCCCCGAGGGTTCACATACGTGGATCAAGCGGGCCCTGGATGCCGGAGCACATGGAATTGTCGTCCCCATGGTCGAGACGGTGCAACAAGCCCAAGCGGCCATCGCCGCAGCCAAGTATCCGCCGCAGGGGAATCGCAGCGCCGGTGGCGGCATGCACAATTTGAATTTTGATTGCACCGTTGAAGAGTATTTCCTGGGAGCCAACGATCAGACCTTGGTTGTCTTGCAAACCGAGAGTCCGCAAGGGATCGAGAACGCCCAGGAGATCTATGCCCTGCCCGGTTGCGATGCAATCTTCATTGGTCCGAACGACCTGAAGTTTCAAATGCGGCAACCCGATGGTAGCTTCCCTAGCGACGAAGAACTTGAAAAAGCCATTCAACGTATTTTGGCTATCGGTCGTGATGTGCGCAAACCCATTGGCATGCATGTGCTGAACGTCGAGCAAGCCAATTTACGGATCGGACAAGGCATGCAGTTTGTGGCCGTTTCAAGCGACTTGGGTATGATGAACCATAGTGCTCGTGAAATTGGCGACGCATTGGGATTAGCGGCCAAACAAGATATCGCCCGCTATTGATCGCCGATCCCGTCAATGTGGCCCGACGCTCCGCGTCGGCTCTTCCCGCTAAGTCTTGGCGACTTCCACTACAGGATCAATCCGCGATCCTCGGTCGAGCGAAAGCCGAGATTGCCATAGCGATGGTAGTCAACACACACACTCTGCTCGCGGACGTACCACAGCAGTTCAATTCGCCCAAACGGACTAACCGGAGCGTCGGCCACGTACACAAACCGTTCAGCAGCTGCCTGTCTGACAATCAGCGACACTTTTCCGGACGCGGCATAGCGAACGCGATCTACTTGCCCCTGGGCAATCGCGGCGGCCAATTCTTCGTCGGACTCCTGGACAAATTCCATGTCCCCAGCCCACTCTTGAGTCAGGCTTTCCAAGACGTCGATCGCTTTGGAGTGAACGCCAGTTGCATGGCTCATTGTCGCGCGGCCACCAGCGGCTACCACTGCCACGGCGCGGGCTGCTATATCCAGCCAACTGTCGCTGGCAGTCACGCGAATGCGCACATGCGTCATCGGCAGGTAGCGCCGCAAATTGTCTTGCCCCAGTAACCGCAGCGAATCGTGCGTCTGGCGTAACTCCTGCGTGGCAAAGCGATCATAATCTAGTATCGCAGCCAGCAACTTTTGCCACTGGTCATCGCTCAACTGCTCGCGTAGCTTGGCCGCCGCGCGATTGCGCGTCAGATGCAGTTGCTGATAAAAAATTGACAGCGGTTCCAACTCAGGTGCTACGGGTAACTCCGTTGGCTCAGACAATTCCAGCTCAGGATCTACGAAGCTGGAAAATTGCATCAACGGAATAACATAGTTTGGACCACCCGCCTTAATACCCGGTCCAAAAGCACTTTTCCCCATTCCCCCAAACGGCTGACGCAAAACAATGGCACCAGTGGTTGGACGGTTAATGTACAGATTGCCCGCTTGCATGCGTCCGGTCCATAACAGTTGCTCGCGATCATCCAAGCTCTCAAGACCACTGGTCAAGCCGTAGCCAGTTTGATGAACCAAGTCGATGGCTTCGTGCAAGTGACGGTAGGGCATCACCCCTAAAACTGGGCCAAACAATTCAGTCCGATGAGTAAAGCTACCCGCCTGAACATCCCACTTCACACCAGGCGAAACCAGACACGGGTTATCGCCGAGCTGCCGGGGCATCACGCCCCATGACTCGCCGGGCTCGAGCTCCTTCAATCCGCGCTGAAGTTCACCGGCTGGCGGACGGATGAGTGGTCCCAGCTTGGTCTTGAGATCCCAAGCCGAACCGACCGTGAGGCTTTGTACCGCGTCGGTCAATCCAGCTCGAAAATCGCGATCATGGTATACCTCTTGTTCAAGTAGTAGCAAACTCGTAGCGCTGCATTTCTGCCCAGCATGTGAAAAAGCAGAGTGAAGAACATTTTTTATGGTTAGCTCGCGATCACTCAGGCTGGTAACGATCGTGGCGTTCTTGCCCCCCGTTTCCGCCAGCAGATGCAGGTCGGGGCGGCGAGCCAATATTTGTTGTGCGGTCCGAGTTCCACCAGTCAGGATCACTGCGCCCAAATTGGATGCCGTCAGCAACTCCTCACCTGCAACGCTTCCGCTGCAAGCGACCAACTGCAGAGCCGTGCGTGGCACGCCGGCATCCCAAAAACACTCGCAGAAGATTCGAGCGGGCAGTACCGTGTTAGAAGCAGGTTTGAGAATCACGGTATTCCCCGCCGCCAATGCCGCCGCCACCCCTCCGCAGGGAATCGCGATTGGAAAATTCCAGGGGCTGACGACGACCACGGTCCCCACTGGTTGAGCTCGATAGGCTGGTCGTTGCTGCAACTCCAATGCGGTGGCCGCGTAGAATTCGACAAAATCGACAGCCTCGGAAACTTCAGGATCGCTTTCGGCTATAGTCTTGCCTCCTTCCGCCAATGCAGCACCGATCAAGTCACCCCTGCGAATCCGAATTTGCTGGGCCGCCAATCGCATTACACGATAGCGCTGATCAGGCACCAGGCTACGCCAACGGGCCGGATCTTCGGTAGCGCACCTAAGGGCTCGCGCAATTTGTTCGGAACTCGCCTGACGATATCTGGCAACGACCACCCCGGGTCGCGATGGATCCAACGATTCCACCGGCGGGCCTGCTCCATCGATATCTTGGCCCGCAATGGAAAGCGGAATTTGTGTGGCATGAGCATCGTAGCGGGGTTGCCATTGACGAATGATATCGGCTGCCCAGAGTGAGTTCTGAACCAGACCAAAATCGGTATCCGGTTCATTTACCAACTGGCTCCAGTGGGGCGGCGCAGTAGTCGGAACTGGCTCTAGTCTGCGGTCTTGCGTTCGCCGAGGAGACACAGTGACTGTTTCCATCAAGGCAATCGAGCCGAAAAAGATTTGCTCCATCTTCTGCCATTCTGGGCTATCGATTTCGATTTTGAAGGCATGTCTCAGAAAATTGTCAGGCCCCGTGTTTTCATCCATGCGTCTTACCAAATAGCCGATGGCATGAATAAAGTCGCGCTGCTTGCAAGCGGGCGCATAGAGCAGCAGATTGTCGACTAACTCGTGCAGGGCTCGTCGTTGATGATTGGCCATGCCTTCCAACATTTCGAATTGGATATGCGGCAGCTTTAATTCGTCCGACCGATCGTTAACATCACAGGCTGCAAGTACCACAGCGAAAGCCACTTCAAACAAATTGTGGCTAGCGATCCCTAAGCGGACGGCAGCAATATTTTGGGTCGCCAAGCCGTAGCGGACCATCCGTTTATAGTTTGCGTCGGTCTCGACTTTGACTTGATAGGGCGCTTGGGGCCAGCCACGAATGGCCGCTTCGACACGCTCCATTTCCATGTTGGCCCCTTTGACAATCCGAATCGTGATCGGCGCTCGCCCACCAGCCACTCGCTCGCGCGCCCAGGTAGTAAGCTGTTGTTGGACGGTAAAGCTATCTGGCACATAGGCTTGCAACGCAATTCCGGCGCGAACGTGCTCCATACCTGTTCGCTCGAGTGTTTGTTTAAAAACCTCGGCGGTTAGTGACATATCGCGATACTCTTCCATATCCAAATACACGAATTTGGGAACGCAAGTTCCATCGCGACGAGTGAATTGAAAACGCAGCGCAGCGCGATACAGCAGTTCCAGCCGATCGGCGATCGTTCGAACCGTAGCACTGCGAGCCAACGTGGAAATCTGAGAATAGAGGGTCGAGATTTTAACCGACACGCATTCGATTTCTGGCAGTTGCAACAGCGACAAATAGGCTTCCAGTCTTCGCTGAGCCTCCTGCTCCCCCAACAGGGATTCGCCGAGCAGATTGACGTTCATGCGTACCCCTTCGTCACGCCGCGCTGCCAAGTGCTGGCGGAGCAAGTCGGGTTCAGCTGGTAGAATGACGTTAGCCGTTTCCTGTCGCATCTTTTCCTTGACCAATGGCACAGCTACACCAGGCAGATACTCCCCAAAAGACTGAAAGCCTCGGAGCATCGTGCGCTCCAGCGGACTGAAAAATCGCGGGACACCCTGCACGTCTAAGATATGGACCAATTGATCAGCCGCACGAGCCGCTTGCTCACTCCGAAATGCCTGATCAGTCAACTGTGTGAGCGTAGCTTTATCGCGCGGATGCTGGACCATCCGATCCAGCTCCGCCTGTTGCCGGCGCTCAGCCGGTGTTTGTAATTGCTTGGCGCGGCGTTGCAACTGTCGAGCCAACGCAACCGCCACCCGGGCCACACTCTGATTATCGCTTGGGTCGCAGGCGTCGAGCTCTTGAGAAACCAAAGACAGATCCATATTGCTGCATCACATTGCACTATTGACATCAAAAGCTACACGTTGGGCTTGATCTCCATCGTATCGGCGAGCTCGGATTGGATAGTGTCTTGCGCTTCCTGAGGCTCGCGGTGATTGTCGTGAAAATGGGAACCGGTGACATCACCCAAGAGACGCTCCAACGTAACCTCGGCGGCAACGCGGGTCTTGGGTTCATCTTCCTCGGGCCTCCCCAGTCGGGCCACGATCGCAGTAATATTATCTGCTCCACCGCGATAATTGGCTAATTCAATGAACGAGCGACAGCACTCGAGCGGTTCTAAATCACTGAGCATGATATCCTTCAGCTCTTTATCGGGAACGTATCGATACAAGCCATCGGTGCACAACAGGATCGTATCCTGAGGCTTCAAGGCCACTTTATGTACTTCCGCATCGACACTGCTCGCTCCGGCACCAAGCGCGTTGTACAGCACATTGCTCCATCGCGACGAATCGGCTTCTTCCTTGGTCATTCCTCCTTGCGCCACCAGTTGATTGGAGACGGTATGGTCGCGGGTAATTTGCTCAAGCTCTTCTTCACGCAGTAAATAACAGCGACTGTCCCCCGCATGAACAACATACATCCAGGGCCAGATGACGTAGGCCATCGTTAGCGTCGTCCCCATCCCTTTGTTGGTCAACTCTTGGCTCGATTCCTTTTCGATGGCCTCGTGCGCCCGCTGGAGCATATTTTTCAAATCAGAGATGAAGCCCTGCTCGCGTTCCTCCTGCGGTTTGTCCATCTGCAGAAACCAGTGCATGCTATTGAGAAGTTGATTGATCAGCAAGTCAATCGCCAAGACGGCAGCGCGATTCCCACCCTGATGCCCGCCCATGCCGTCCGCTACCATGAACAGCTTGCCGTGCGACATACCATACAAGCGTGACTGCGTTTCAAGATTGAGGCTCGTCGATTGCACGAGCATCGATTTATTGAGATCAGCGATCAAGTACTGATCTTGATTGTTTTCTCGCTTCTTGCCGATGTCGGTCCGTCCAGCGCTTATGATTTTCGCCAGCATTCTGAGCTTCCTGGTTTCGTACCCAAATGAGTCCCAACGCGGGACTCATTATACAGAAAGTGCGGGCTGACAATTCTCCGTTTCCACTAAACGCCGAGCCGTTGCAGGCAACCGAAGTAAAGTTTGTGCACTCCAAGTAGAACGTGTTCTTCAGAGTAACGCTATCGCTATGCAGAACACCTAGTGCACAGGCGATGGCAGGAGTGTGGTTGGCAGTACCGATAGTGGAGTTGCCATCGGTACTACTCCCGCCGCCGCCTACACTTTGGTGTTGAACTCGGATTATTCATGAGCCGAGGGGCGTGAATAATCTGGGTTAAACCGTTACTCAGCGATAGCTGATGTAGCGAGCGGTTTGATTTTGCATAGCGCTCGAGGTCACTGCAACAGGCAGTACCGGATAGGTTCGGTTCGCAACCAACACCGGAACGTAGCTGGTTGGCCTGGTGTAGGCGACCGGAATACTGGCGTGGATCGATGCGGACACTGCCATGCCATCGGCAATACCCGTGATGGCTGCACAGCACGGAGCGGGGGCCGGCTCGCAACAGGCCGGTTCTGGTGCAGGTTCGCAACACACCGGTTCCGGCGCAGGTTCGCAACAACTCACCGGCTCAGGCGCTGGTTCACAACACACCGGTTCACAACAGCTTTCGGATTCCATACCCAAGAGTCGCTTCAGGAATCCTCCCGCTTGGGCTTCGCTCGCCAGGGCTGTGACTAGCCCAGCAATCAACACTGCACAACCAACTTTTCTCAATCGCATGTTCGTCTCCAAGGAAAGGTACGCACGGATGTAACTGACTACATGGCGTTGCCACTCTTGCAAATGTCGCACCAAATCCTGAGCGAGTTTCTTGAAAACGTGGCGGCGAACCGATTCCAAGACTGGAATTTTGGTCGCAGTGAGAGCGTATTACCGAACGCTTCTCTCCAGCCATGTATCCAGGAATCCCATGTTTTTGGGGGTGACGACGTACTGAACTGCTGCCGAATCAACCACCCCCGGACCGTTGACACGGAATTTTCTTGATAACCGGTGATGACTCGCGGATTGCCCTGCGTAATCGCTACAACCTGCCTATTCGCTTTGCTCGCCAGCCCTTAAATTGAGCACTCTGGGGTGGCTGGTTCTCACTCAGCCAAGAGAAGCATGGAAACACTTTCGCTAAGATCTCTTCACTTCGGCCATGCTTCCAACGGACCGCCCCAATTTTGAATAAAGACTAGCAATGGCGTCGATGATTAAGCATGATGAAAGAGATTAAAGTTTAGTGTTTCCCACGAGCCATAGTCACCCTAACCTCCTCCCGAATAGAGTCCATCCGTGAGCGTAGTAGAACCGCCCCCAGGAAAACCAGCCTTGGCAGAAGCCAGCTCAGCCGCTTTCGGAGTGCTCGAAACCAAGGGGTGGACCCCGGCCATGGTAGCCTTAGACGCCATGGAGAAGTCGGCCTCGATCACGCTTTGGCAAGTTGAATTGAATGACTTCCTGGGGACCTGCATCAAAATCCGTGGGCCGGTCGATGCAGTTCGCACCGCCATTGATGTCGGTCATGCCGTGGCTGAGCAGATGCAAGGTCAACCGGTCAGCACGGTCATCCCCAAATTGAGCGCCGGTGGCGAACAGGGGATTCGTAGCCCAGTCGAATACAATCCGTTGATACAACAAAATGTCGTTAAAGAGCTGGCGCAAGTCGTCGGCGATTCCACCTCCTCCCCTCAATCTAAATCAGAGAAATCCAACGTGAGCTCCGCACCCATTCAAGCTTTAGGCTTTATTGAAACACAAGGTTTTACCGCAGTTTTCGAAGCGATCGACACAGCCTGTAAGGCTGCACAAGTCGAAGTAGTCGGCAAAGAGAAGTTGGGCGGCGGGTACGTAACGATCGTCATTCGCGGAGACGTAGCGGCCGTTCGCGCGGCCATCGATGCAGCCAAACCAAAAGTCGAAGGACTCGGCAAACTCATCGCCGCCCACGTCATCGCCCGTCCCAGCGAATCGGTTCTTGCACTGCTACCCAAGTAGTAGCCCCTCCACCCAGCGATCTCGCTTAACCCGGATTTATGATTCGCCAAAATTGGCTGTGAGAGACTCGTCGCTGATCTCTATTGTTCGAACATCGTAGTAGGTTCTTTGGTTTGTCTCCCATTTTCCTACTGGCGCTCCATCGCGCTGGACTGGCACCCTGGCCATCCGTGCACCGGCCTTGCCATCCGAGCTAGGCAAATGAGTGTTCGGCCAATGATTTGAGGGATGGCAACCAGAAATACCCCCGCTCCTGCAAATCTGGACCTACTTGACCGTTTCGGGCTTGCCTCAACGCCTTAGGTCGCTATGATTTATGCAGTGCTTACGCAGCGCTTACGCACTGCGTAAATTCTTTTAGTCCGTTTAGTTTGTGAAGAGGAGGGCAGGTATGCCCATGTTATTGGTGAATTTGGAAGATATGTCCGATTGCGAAAAGGGGATGCAAATCCTTAAACGTCGCTTAGGCCGCGGTGGTGGTCCACGTGGTGGCGGACCCTGTGGACCAGAACGCAAGGGGAGACGGGAAGGACATGGAAACGCCGGTGAGGGGGATTGGAAACGGGATGCAGCGGCTCGCCCCGCACCCGCGGCCGACATCGCCAGTCTGCCATTGCCGCAGAAACTCAAGCGGATTCAAAGCCGCGGAATGTGGAAGCACTTAGTGAAAATCGCGCGCTCCGCGCAAGAGCCTTCATCGCTGCCCGAACTCGATGCCTTGCTTGAATTACCCAAGAATAAAATGCGCTCGCTCAAGGCGATCATGGCCAAGTTAGAAAATCGCTTTGGAATTCAATTCCTCAAAGTCGACCTGGATGCCGGCGTAGACGCCTCGGGCAATCCACGCTACGTGATGCTCCCCAACGTACGACGTCAGATCTTGCGATTGGCTGACGCGTAGAACCGCCCTAACATTTGCCGCTCAGGCTGGGTTACAGTGCGCGCAGCGGAGGTCGCAATGACGTTCGGCGGCCTGTACGCAGACTGAAACCAACTCTGTCGTAAGTCTTGGCGACTTCCGCTAAGTGCCTGTTGGTCAGTCCGCTTGTCAGAACTTGGGCCTAGATAGCTGCCCCCATTCATTGAGCGACTTCGGCTCGTTCTTCTTTGTCATCGTACAACCAGCTTGCACTACAAACAGCCCGGCTAGTAACAGCATCGTTAATCGCATCATGGTTTTCCCTCTCATGATATTAGCGATAGCAGGTGCTGTCGGACGTGGCAAGGTTGATCTAAAAAATGTGGCCCGACGCTCCGTCGTCGGTATTACTATCGGTATTACCAGTAGCGCGGTTTGGTATTGCCAGTAACTGACGACGCGGAGCGTCGTGCCACATTGGGACATATTAGGGCTACTTCACTTCCTGGATGCGAATGTCGCGCCAACGAACCTCGAAGGGCCCTTGGTCACCAACCGCATGGACTTGCAATCCGATGAAGCCCGATTGATAGCTATCGGGATCGGTCAGATCTTCTATCTTCTGGCCGTTGATCCAAGTCTGGATGCGAGGACCCACGGCGCGAATCACAAAGCGATTCCAACTATCGTTTTTCATAGCGTCCGTTGGTGGCTGATGAGGGCTGAGCCAGCCGCGTCCCGTAGCTTCTCCATAGATATAACCAGCTTCAGCGGGACTAGTTTCAATTTCGACCTGCGGTCCATGCACGCGACCGTTGTCATTGTCCGCTAAACTTTTAGAGCGAATCTGTACACCGGAATTTAAGCCTTCGTCAACCTTGACTTCGAAGGTCAATTCGAAATCGCCATAGTCGCGTTCGCTGCACATAAACGAATTGGGACTCCCCTTGGCCGTGCGTCCAACCACAGCTCCTTCTTCAACTGCATAGGTCGCCGTACCATTTTTTTGCGACCAACCGCTCAGATCTTTACCGTTGAAGATCGATGTCCAACCAGCCCCTTTGATGTCGGGTTGCTGGCTGAAATCGACAGACAAATGCGAATCGGGCTTCGTGAGCGTGGCGGGATCACGCTTGACCACTTCCTTGTTGCTCATCAGCGCCGCGGTAACAGCCGGTTGAGTGACTTCACCACTAGCGGCCCACTCGGTGCCACGTTGCAGTGTAACTTGAAAACCAGTACCGCTTTCGGAAACGGTATCGTGTCCCAAGGTCGTATGGAAGACGCGTCCCTGGCCAGCTTCAATCACCATCAAGATCGGCTCGTGCTCGCCCGTTCCACCGGTGGCTTTGTCGCTGAAGGCAGTGGCCAAGACACGCATGTTTTTCGCTGGACCGCGAAGCTCCGCATACAGCTCATCCTCAGCTTGCAGCCACGATTGGGGTATGCCGCGCGTGATGGGATGCTCGGTGTCGCGCACGACCACTTCGAACGGATGGCGTCTGCCATGGCTACCACCGCGACCCGCTTGAGTATCCTGTACGAATTTCCCATCCCGCCAGCGAACGTACGGTCCGTCTTTTTCATTCCGTCCACCCCAACCACCGACACCAATCATTTGATTGTAGGCGGTCCATTCAGGAAACGAATTGTCAGCGGCATGCACAATGACCAAACCACCGCCACCTTGCACATAGTCAGTAAACGATTTCTGTGTTGACTCTGACCAAGCTTCTCCGTTGTAATTACTGACGACCACATCGTAGTCTGAGAATTTGGGTTGGAAGGCTGCCATGTCTCCACCCTTGGGAGGCGTGGTCATTACCTCAACGGTGAAGCGTCCTGTGCTTTCCAACGAGGCTTTGATAATCGGTGTGGTCTCTTGCCATTTGTGATTATTCTGGCCGTCGATCAACAGCGCTCGGTAGTTCCGTTCTTCCGCCATCGCGAGGGAGGAGACACACAACACGAGTAAACAGCGAAGCACTTGAGTAAAGAAATTCTTCATGGTGCGTCCAAGGGGTTGGAGGGATAAAACAATTTACTCTGACACTTCACGCTAAACGCTGCCGCCGTTAGCTGCCAAAAGCTCGAAATGACTGCATGTTCGTACTCGTACTCAGCTTTCGGTGGTACTCGTACTCGAAATCTCCAGGGCTTCGGAGCACGAGTACCATTTCATTGAGTACGAGTACGACTTGGCTGCGAAGCTTGGTGGCGTCCTACGAGAAGGGTCTTTTTTCTTACGCGTTATCATACCCGTAAACTTAAACCGAAAAAGCGACAACTGGCTTACCGTCGTCGAAACGACTAAGAGCGGTGCTGAAGTGCCGTTAAAATTTCTTGCATACTGGCTGGCCGCTCGTCGGGCGATTTTTGCAAACATTTCATAACTAGCCCCTCCAGCTCTGAATCGATCTCGGCTGGGACCAGCGTCCCGAGGAGTGGCGCGGCTTGATGGAGCTGCTTCCAGCATATCTCAATAGTCGTCGCACCACTAAAAGGCAACTTACCGCTGAGCATAAAAAACGCTACGCAACCGAAGGAGTAAATGTCGCTGGCTGGAGAATCGGTCTGCTGGCTACCCACTTCGCGCTGACAGCCTTCGGGACTCATGAAAGCGGGGGTACCACTGATCGTTTCACCCGCGTCGTTGTTAATGTGGCTGCCGATGGGTCGTGCGAGCCCAAAGTCGATCAGCGTGATGTGCTCTTCCGAGTACTCTAAATTACCCTCTGCCGCCTGCCCTCGATCGGCGGCTCTATTGTCGCAGGAACTTGTGACCATAATATTCTTGGGCGCCAAGTCGCCGTGTAGATAGCCGCGTGAATGAACCGCAGCCAGCGCCGAAGCAGTTTGACAAAGTAGCGGGAGGGCCCGACGCGGCGACATTCCACCGTCGCGTTTTACTATATCCCACAACGTTTCTCCTGCGACATATTCGACCGCCACATACATCGCTCCATCGGCATTCTTCCCCGCAGCCTCAAATTGGACGATGTGTTGGTTACTATTTTCCGATAGCAGTAAACACTCGAGCTCATAGCGTTGTTGGCTTCGTGGCGTTTGCCTAGCGACGGGTAACACCTTAACGACGATTGATCGAGAGCTATGCGGAATTCGAGCGAGATAAACATCAAATTCTCGACCGCTGCCAATTTGCTTCTCGAGTTCATAGGGACCACAACACTTCGGGCCGCCATTACGCTTCGAAACATCGCGTGCAAACCAGACTAGGTAGACTAACAATCCCAGTCCAAAAGTTACCAGCATGGCGGTGAATTCATCACTGTGCGTAACGCGTGAGGCCCACAAGATGGCACAGGTAATCAGTAGATACACGGCCACAGAGAATGTTTCCCACCAACGCAATGGTTCGGCGTCTGGTATCCGCCGCCGCGCCCACCATAGCGACAGCACGGCCAGTGCACCGCAGGCCGAGAGAGTTAGTCCTAAATACTTCATCAACTGCAACAAATCGGCGGTGAACACCGCCACAATGCTCAGCAGCGCTTGAGCCAACGTGGCCCAACGTGGTGCACCACCGTCGGTGCGAAAGATGCGTGGCATGACTCCATCTTCGGCCATCTTTTGATAAACTCGCGGACCAGCCAATAACATGGCAAACACACTGCTGGTCATCGCTAAGACGATCGTCAGTCGCACCAACCCACTTAACCCCGTGCCCCCCACAGCCTCGGCAGCGATGGCGGCAACATTATTTTGGTTGGCAATCGACTCTGGAGCTGGCGCGTAAACGAAAACGTAGTTCAGCAGTAGGTAAATAACGGTCACCGCAATGGTGGCGACCAACATGGATTGTGGTACCGTGCGTCGAGGCTGGCGAGCTTGGCCGGCGACGTAGATGGCAGCGTTGAAGCCGGTGTAACTCAATGCCACCCACGACATGGATCCCACCAGTACTGTCCAGGCATTCCAGTCTTCAGGCCACCACGCCTCAGTTTGATCTGGCAGCGCCTTCCCCAGCCAGGCTTCGGGAGCGGTGAATCCAAAGGCCCACACCACAATAATTGCCAGCAACACGAGCTTGGCCGCCACGATGGCGTTCTGCAATCCAGCGCCCATCGATACGCCAACAAGATGGCAGGCCGTAGCGAAGACAATGACCGAGACAGCCACCCAGGTGAGCCGCCAATCGCTGCTGTCGACATCGCCCAAACCATAGATCGCTGCCCCTTGCGCGGCCACCGCGATGGGTGCTGTAAAGCCAGCTACGACAGAGATCCAACCCGCAAGAAAGCCGACGGCAGGATGCACCAATCGCGACAGAAATAGATACTCGCCACCTGACAATGGCAACCGCCGCGCCAGCGCTCCATAGGCGACGGCTCCCGCAATGGCCCAGGCACCACACAGCCACCAGGCCAACATGACTCGACCCGGATTCCCCAACGCTCCCAACGAATAGCCACTCGACGTAAACACCCCTGCGCCAATCATGTTGGCCACCACAAGCGCTGACAGCGTCAACAACCCGAGCCCACGATCCGCGTGCGCGACACCTCGATTTGATTCAACCATTGACATACACCAAGAACATGGCCCCTATCACCAGCAAAGCGACCAATGCTGCATCAGGCTCGATTAACCACCAACGTTTCTCCGCGCGATTGAGTATCGACAGGAGGGCAACCGAAGTAATGATAATCACGCACGTTGCCGTGATGGCATGTGTGGACGAAACGGCACCTAGAATCGGCGTGGGACTGGCCCAATCGAGCGTGGCCAAGATGACCATGTTGAAGGCATTGCTCCCAAAAATGTTGGCGATGGCCATATCGACCGCTCCCAGTCGGACGGCGGCGATGGTCGACACGGCTTCAGGCAATGAAGTGACTACCGCCAAAAACAACGTACCAATAAAGGTGCGTCCCAATCCCGTCACTTCCGCAATCGTATCCGCAGTGCGAGCTAACTGGGGAGCTACGAAAAAAATGACTGCGGCCGAAAGTGCAAAACCGGTCCCACTCAACGCCAACGCTCCCGCGCGGTCAGTTGTATCGTTCAGCTCAATCGAGGAGATTTCTGCGGCGGCCTGTTTGGACGATTCACGTTCGTCAAGGAAAAGTAGTCTCGCGCACAAGGCATACACAATTACCACGCCCCAACTCGGCGGGCCCACTCCCATAAATGAATAGGGCAAATGCTCGAGAATTCCCAGTAACACAATTCCTGTGAGCAACATCCCTACCGTCGCGCTTAGGGCGTGAGCGGCTGCTCCCCGCGTCAAGATTCTACCAGGCCTGCGCGAGATCAAATCGGCCAAGGCCAGTATCAGCAGGTTGACTAGTGAGCTTCCCAGAACACCACCAGCGGTCAAGTCGACGGCATCCATCCGCACCGCACTGTAGCCAACAGACAATTCCGGTAAACTCGTTGCGCCCGCCAAAAGCACCAACCCAACCACCGAGCCCCCCAAGCCGGTCCGCACTGCAATTTGATCACCGAACTTGGCCAGCCACATAGCAGCGACAATGATGGCAGCGGACAAAGCGATGAAAGTCAGTGAGAGAACGAACATGAAACTCGCAGGTGGGGCTACGTAGCAAAACTTACCGAAAGTCCAAACCTCCGACTGTAACAAATTGAACTGCTGCGCAACAGAGGCTGCGGGACACTACTGCCAACGTCGAAATGGTTTCTATTCATCCAACTTTAGGCACCCAAAAGCGCGCATGGAAAATCCGCCAGCGGAATCTAGTATCTGAACGCTTTGTCCGAGCTACGGCTGTGCCATCCGTGCTAATATGGTGCGTCCTCCGCTCCTCCCCCAATCGACAACCACCGGCAATTTCCCATGCCCCACCCCGTCCCAGCATTCCCCGCCCCCCGCAGACCGCTTGTACTGCCAGCCCTGCTACTGGCTGTGTGGGGAGCGGCCTTTTCAACCTCTCACGCACAACAGCCCCAGAAAATTCGCATCGGCTCCAAGAGCTTTACTGAATCGGTGATTCTCGGCGAGATGCTGTGTGTGCTGGCCGGCCATACAGGCTGCGATGTGGAACACCAAAGTGAACTGGGGGGAACACAGATCCTATGGCAAGCATTGGTCAAGGGAGATATCGACGCCTACATCGAATACAGTGGCACGCTGTCGGAAGAAATCCTAAAAGGCGAACAACTCTATCGGCTCGATGATATCAGCCTGAGAATAGAGCAGGAGGGCGTCAAATCAACCCAGCCGTTGGGTTTCAACAACACCTACGCCTTGGGCATGAAGCGTCAGCGGGCTCAAGAGTTGGGGATGACAAAGATTTCTCAACTGCGTTTGCACCCTGACTTCAAACTAGGGTTCTCGGACGAATTTGTCGAACGCGGTGATGGATGGAATGGCTTAAAAGCGCGCTACAAATTGCCACAAGAAAATATCCGCGCTCTGGATCACAGCTTGGCCTACCGCGGTGTTTGGACCGGCTCGATCGATATTGTTGACCTGTACTCAACCGATCCAGAAATTGTGTCCTTCGAACTCCAAGTGCTCGAAGATGATTTGGCTTACTTCCCTCTCTACGAAGCCATCGTTGTCTATCGCGCGGAACTCGAACAGAGCCACCCTCAAGTGGTTGCCGCCTTCCATCAACTCGCCGGTAAAATCGATAGCAACGCCATGGCCGAAATGAATAAGGCCTCGCGAATCGACCGCAAAGCCGAAACCCAGATCGCAGCCGAGTTCCTCTGTGAACATGTCGACTCCAGCATCCCGGTCCCCGACGCCAATGCCGGGATTTGGCGACGACGATTGGCGCGGTTCAGCAGCAATACCTTCGAACATCTGTACCTAGTTGGGATCTCGCTCACGATGGCCATCGTATGTGCGATTCCCCTAGGCATCTTGGCATACAAACAACCGACTTGGGGGAGCTGGATCTTGGGGGTCGTAGGAATCATTCAGACGATTCCTTCGATGGCCCTGCTGGTATTCATGATTCCATTACTCGGTCTGGGAGCCAAGCCCGCGATTCTGGCGCTATTCTTATATAGCCTGCTCCCCATCGTGCGCGGCACTCATACCGGCTTAACAGGACTGCCGCACAGCATTCACGAGTCAGCGCTGGCTTTGGGCTTGCCCACTTTTGCGAGGCTGCGACTGATCGAACTGCCACTGGCGGCCCAGTCAATCCTATCCGGAATTAAAACCTCAGCCGTGATCAACGTTGGCACAGCCACAATCGGCGCACTGATTGGAGCGGGAGGCTATGGTCAACCGATCATCACCGGCATTCGCTTGGCAGATTTTTGGTTGATCCTGCAGGGAGCTGTCCCCGCCGCACTGCTGGCCCTTCTGGTTCAAGGTCTATTCGGCTGGGCCGAGCAAGCACTCGTCCCGGCCGGTTTGAGAAACGGACGAAGTTGAATGCCCGTTGCTCGTCCGAGACTTGCGATCTGTGTTTTTAGTTTGGATTGGAAGATTTTTTTGTTTAACCTGCAGCCGTAGGCGAGGATCAACGGGATGCTCCTCGCCTACGGCTGCGGGTTAAACGACTAAATCATCGGCCCGCTTGTTTCGAACGGACGTAAATCCTTCGCGGCGCACAGCTCTGCCCAGCGACAAATGCTAACCCTGCTGAGGAACGCGGCTCGGAGTGTCGAGCAACGATAACCAAAATTCGATGGCGATGCGATTAGACACAAACGCCATATGGTCGAGATGCTTGGCAGTGGGGACAGCCCATTCGAAATGCTCAAGTTCATCGGGAGCTAGTCGCAGATTCGTGTCCGATCCGACGTGACACACGTAAAACAAATCGATCACAGGTGACGTGACGCCGTGATAGCAATAGGAGTTTGGGTAGCTCATCAGATACGATGGCTGTGAAACCACCAATTGCGTTTCCTCCTCGATTTCGCGAAGCAATGCCGCCTCTATGCTCTCGTTACGATCGACGAATCCGCCGGGCAAACCCCACAATCCCTTACCTGGATCTCGCGCGCGTCGGACGAGCAGCAGGTCCCCCGCGTCGTTGACAACCAACCCCCCCACGGCGGCAACCGGACCAAAGAAATTCGCGAAGCCGCACGAAGAGCACCTAAAGGGCACTTCCCCTGGAGAGGGGTTAGCAATGCTGCATTGAGGGCAAAAACCGTAGTGAAATTCAATCCCTGAGTGTGGCATGTGAGCTGGCTTTGGAGTTGTGTTAGCTGGTAATCTCGGTACAATCCTCGATTCGAACGTCGGGCCACCAGTAAAACTGGTCATCTGTATAGTAAGTGATACCGTAAACTTTAGCATAAAACGTGGGGAGCCAATTATGGCCCGTGAATGTGCCGTGTGTGGCAAACAAGCGTCGATGGGAAATAGTGTTGAGATCCGTGGTAAGGCAAAGTACTTGGGTGGTGTAGGTACTAAGGTAACGGGTATTACTCGTCGCAAGTTCAAGCCCAACCTACAAAATGTGAAGGTAGAGCTCCCCAGCGGCGAGCACAAGCGGCTGAAGGTCTGCACGCAGTGCATTCGCAGCGGCGTGATTCGCAAAGTCGTTAAGCAGAAACCCTTTGCTCTGCCAACCGCTAAGTCTTAACGTACAATTATGCTTACCCGCGATGACATTCGGAAAGTCGCCAATCTAGCTCGGTTGGAATTCTCTGACTCAGAGCTCGCTCAGTTCACTGAGCAGCTTGGAAAGATCGTCACGTTTGTCGAGCAGCTCGGCGAAGTCGATACGACGGGCGTCGCTCCGCTGGCTCATCCCTTGGAAATCCATTCGGTCGTGCGAGCAGACCAACCTCGCGAGGGACTTTCGCGCGAGTCTGCGCTAGCCAATGCCCCCAATCAAGATCACGAGTTCTTTCTCGTGCCGCCCGTGATGGCTCGTTAGCCAACTACGAATCTTCGCGGTTTCGTTTAACCCAGGTTAACCATAACCTTGTGAACCTCAGGCGCTAGCCAAATGGCACTCACTTTACTGATTTTAGCGATTTTCTGGCCAAACACCGCGTGAATGGTACAACATTTGCGCCAGCAATTCTGGTTTTCTTTAAACTGCCAAAGAGAACCAAACATGGCG
>JBGSNE010000197.1:0-74450 GCA_041739785.1 Pirellulaceae bacterium | reverse complement strand
TTGCTGATCCTCAAAAATCAACCGCCAAAACTCTTCCTTTTCCGATCGCTTCGATCTGTCCATTGCTACGCTCCAAGTTCGAGGAAACAAATCCTCCAACTTAAGCTACCCTGCAAGATGCACTTCACCGTACGCTCACGTGTAATCCATGCAAATCTAAGGGAATCCACACCAACGCTAAAACGAAAAATCCCTGGGAAAACCGGCCTTAGAGGCTTGGTGATTCCCAGGGATTCTATGAATGGTACCCCCGCAAGGACTCGAACAACCGCCAAAACCGTTGGGCTTTCGGCCTCTTCTAGCGAAAGCGACGCGAAAAGCGACGCACAACGGCTATTAGAGCTAATTGGCCGAGCTGACTCGGCAACCGTCGCCCAGCTACTAAAAATGTTGGGAGACTTAGCCGCAGGTACTAGCTAAAAGCAGCACCAATTTGATGGATTTTCCATAAGACTCGTTTGACGTATGCCTTGATAGATTTCGTCTATTCGACGGTCCTCAATTGCTGAAACCGTCCTGATAAAACGGGGGGCACGTAGACAGGGCGATACTCAAAGGCGTTTACAACTCGATACCATTTTTTATTTCCGGTGTCGACGGGCAACGAATTCGGAATTTCCACGTTGGCTTCTTCCGCCTCAACTGAGAGTTCACACTTGAATAGTTCGTACCCGTTGGCGTCGACAATCAGTTGTTTTGCAAGTGAAACGAGGCCTTCAGTTATGTAAACATTCAGTTCTAATCTAACTAAGTCTGCGATCCTGGCGAGATGACCAGCCGTCTTAAGCTGTAGTTCGCAATAGGCGGCAAGCGTCGATAGAGAACTCGCCAGCGTTGAAGGAAAGGAAAGGATTTTATCTTTTCTATCTGCAAGCCAAAGATGCGATTGATTCACAAGATGCGAACCGGAATGCTTATTACTTTCGTCATTCCACAATAGCACGAATGTAGACTTTTCTAGACCTGGAAGTCCTGCCAGGTGAACTAAAACGCCTTGTGCCCCCAATCCCGTCGAAGTATGTTCGCCATCAAGATTGACATAAACGTCAAGTCGATGAATGGGCTTTTGAAAATCCAAAAACCTTTCCATTTGATTCAATGTCCGCTCCACGCGATCAAATCGCGAGGCTACTGCATTTTGGAGTTCATTACCGAACTTATTGACAAGAGCAACTTGTTCGGTAGGAGACATTGGTATATCCAGGTATTGCAATCTCGCAATGAGTCCCTCTGACGAATCTAAAGCGTGCCGCATACGCTCTGCATCAACAATGTCCACTAAAGATATCCCGGCGGCGGTTGCCTTTGATTTGAGTTTCTCGACGATACCGGGCGTCAGGTCGACATTTGTGAAGAACACAAATGCACGCAAATCAGGGTTCTCGCCAGTCGCACTTTCTAAATCCTCCTCAAATTTCTGGGAAGACTCGCGACGCGCCTGTGCATCATTACCCCCACCATTGCGAAAGCCAATGGCACCCCAAACCACCGTTTTCCCCTCGTAAATTGCTTCTATATCGCGTCCACCGTCGGGGCCGCCTTTGGGGCGACGTGGCCGTTCCCGTGAATAGGGGCCAATTATTGGCATCAGAGCGAGGCAAAGCCGTTCCCTCATTGGTTGGTTGCCGTCCAGATGATGCCTCAATCGCTCGTCCGTAAGTCGCGGTCCCTCAGTTGGCATTGAACTGGTCCCCATAAAAACACAACTGGCGTCAGTCGCCCCCGATCGACCAAATTGCCGGGCGTCACAAGTTTCGCATCGCGAACGTGGAAGTCTAGCAAACAATGGGTACGGTTGGAAGCTTGGGACAAGCACTTAGCCTATTCGTTTGACGACCGACTTGTCAACGCTCAACTCCCCGAAGAGTTCAGTCAGCCACTGACCTAAGGAGCCTATCTAAATAGACGTACGTATTTAACACTCGAAGAAGTCGCCATGGGTTTTTAGAAACTCTATATCGAATCGAGAATAAAGCACGACAGAGAATTCCCGAGAATCTTCAAGCCGTTCTTTTGACGGTCGCGTCTGAAAACGGAAACTCCCTGTAGAGCACCAGCAAGCGTTGGTGTGAATCATTCACCGGGAGTATCGCATTAGCCAGCGGCTTGAGTTATGGGGAGTAGATGGAGCTGCAAAGTCAGAGGCAATATGCGATAATTGTCGCATGCCAACAACAACCACCAGGGCGCATAAAATGAGTGCGATGACCACATCCGAGCTATCACCCACAGAATCAGTACTCGTATGGCTTAACCGCAGCTATTCATAGTTATAGCCATTCATGATGTGGATAACAGTGGCCCAATCTACAGCCGTCTGACCACTTCAACTAGCACTGGGGTCTCCGCTTCAATAAATTACCCGACAGAATTCCTTCATTACGTCGCGTTCGAGTAATCGTCTGCAACCAGCCAAAACTGGACTGTGTTGCAAACTTAAATCGCAATCTGCCCGCAAGCCTTTGTTGTCAGGGGGCATTCTGATGCTCCATGACAACTTCAAGCGGACAGCGAATTGGGGCTTGGAGTTCTCTTGGGCCGGGATATGCAGAACCTCAAGAGTGCATTTCGCGGGAGTCTGCTTTGAGGTATTCAATTAATGGGCATTTGCCAGATAGTCCACTACTGCGAAAGGACTTGTCGATTCACTTTAGAAATTAGTCAGCTATTCGACGAATCAAAATGTGATCGAACTTTCGGAACACGGATATTGTCGTGGTGACGCAAGCTATTTTTCCGACGGTTTGTATCCGACGGACCATGCAAGTGAGATGATGCAGCCAATACAAAGCTAACCTCCAATTCGTACACGTCTGAATGCCGCAAGCGATAGAAAAAGCAAACTGTGAGCCAGAAACGAGCTTGGTTCAGGCACCGGAGTCATATAAGTGCGAAATCCCAAATCTACCGGGCCCACGTTCGCGGAATGTCCTTCCCAGGCATAGAAGTTACCATTCATTAGGTCGTTGCTACGAAGAAAAGCCTGTCCGCGATCATAGGGCCCCAAAGAACCGCCGGGGCCAAAGTTCCCAAGAATAGCAAATCCTACAGTGCCCGTTTCAACACTCGTATTGGTGAAGTTTATCGCAAACATATCTCCGCTATCGAACATAAGACCAAAACTAGAAAAATCGACCGATACTAGAAAGGGCGATATGGGTGGGGGATTTCCCACGGGGTCCATCTGGAAATTTGCTCTTGGGATTGTTATTGCCGCGAATGCCCAGGAATTCAGCTCATTAGGCGAGCCGTCTACTTCTGTAGGACGAATATCTATTCTAAGGTCACCGACACCGACGCTATTGCCATAGGCCCAGAAGTCGATTTGCGTAAGCATACCGCTCACGCCTACACGAATAGTCTGTGCGACATTTTGAGCAGAGGTTCCGCCAACCCCTCCCTGTGAAACGAATGAGGTAAGTTCGTATGATTGATCCAGTATGGCATCTGCCGAGGCTACCCTGCAAAGTACGATTACCACCAGGGCTAGGGCGAAAATTGGGCTTCGAGACATCATTCTAGCATCGCTGAACTTATACATTGCTGTCCTCTACAACTGATCGAGAAAATTGGTCAATGGCGAAAACCGGATCGCACACAAATGTCTCGGTAGGCGCTAATACGTGCGCTCTGTCTCCGGTCCTACGAGTTTTTGCCGCGAATCTTACTTAACGCAAGAACACGCCAGAATAAGGAATCGACGGCGATGGCAGCAATTTCCATTTGAATTACGCGCATCGCGTTGTATCGCCACTTGATATTAGTTCAGCCAGAATCGCTGCAACCTGGCCCCATCTTAGCTAGTAGTTTGGTAGCCAGTTATAGTCTTTGGGTAATTACCCATTTATTACCCACGGATTACCCAAAATCCCTCGTATTCTTTGGGTATGTCTGCGATACTTTGAGACAGCAGTTTTCCAGCGAAAAACGCTGGAAACTCAAGGGAAAGTCGTGATTTCCACCACGTCAACAACGGGTCTACCACGCCTGACGTCGGCGCCACCGTTCGCAACCTCACAGGGGCTGAAGGCAAGGCACAGCCGTTCGTAAGTCACGAAGCGGGGCTATTGTTGCGCAGCTCGCCAGCAGCGAGATATTTGGCCACGCTGCGAAAAGTCAGTGACCCTAAGCAGCAAAAGAAACAGTTAGCTGCGAACCTGGCAACTGGGCTGTACTACGGGAAGTGAAGTATTGGAGGAATCCAAAGCTAAGTAGAACTGTGAAAATTGACCTTATCTACCCGTCCTTACCACCTTCCGCCTCTCCACCCGTCCAGAACTGTGGTAACACGACGTAGCAACCTACATGCATCAGGGGAGTCTCCCAGTCACTTGATTGGCACTATGCAACGGATAGAATGCGTCTTACACAGTCTCTAGAACGATCAGAGAGTATTCGTTCCAAAAACAACTTCGGGGTGCTATCATGTCGAGGTCAAATCTTATTTGCGCCGTCACCATTACCGCATTAATGGTGCTCATGCAGGCGGAAGCAGCAGCAGATATTATTCTGCACGCATTCGCACAGGCTAACACAGAAGTGACTCAAGGTGAATACAGCACGTCTGCTACAAGCGACCCTCGTTATTTCCCTGGTCAGCAGTCTGAAGCAAGTGCGGTTGCGAGATCTGAATTCAATAGCTTAAATGGTATTGACGTACTCCGATTGGGAGTCTCTAGCAGGAACTACAATGCCCCCGGTGAATTCGCGAATGGAACTGCATTCGCAATCGCCAGCTGGTCGGACAGGTTCAATATATACACAACCGACTTCCAGCCAACATTAATTCGAATCCACTACAGCATCCACGGAGAAATGATGGTCCTCCCGGCTCTTACCGGCTATCGAGGTGCAATCGTCCAAGTATCGTCAACCGGAAGCTTCAGCACACCGTCTGGTGGATATCTAAGCGAAGACTACCTTAGCTGGGAGGAACGGCCGTCAGGCACTTCTATTACAACAACGTACTCACCTGACTCTCTTACGCCGATTGTTGGCGGAGGGATTTCATTGAACGCTTTATCTTACTTCGACGTGTCGATTTCTTACGAAGGCAGCGTTGGGTACCACAACCTAGGCGTTGGGCTTCGCGGGACTACACAACAAACAGCTGCCGACGGCGAACTATTACTGAAATTCGGTGATACTTTACGCTTTGTAGCAGCTACATTGACGGATGGCAGTCCACTCTCCTCCAGGGGAATTACCTTCGATTTCAATTCTCAAATAACCGCAGTACCTGAACCAATATCGGGTTGCAGTTTTGGAGTTTTGCTTTACTACCTGACCTGTATTAGGCGGCGACGGTAACCGGCCCCGTCTGAGGCGATTCATTGTGGCACCGGTCATTCGAAACAATTACTTAACCGATTTCAAACTCTTAATAAAAAACACAGGCCATATGTACCCCCAATAAATTCGACCCAGTTGGGTCACCAACCCCACCCTCTAGCCTTTAAAAGTCAGGCTCACCATTCGGAAAATCTAGCCCAGCCGAAGGACCACTTGCTGCCTTAAATAATTACGTGCGTTAAAGCCGCTGCTCCCATGCACGCTACCTTCGATAGCAGTGCGAGAGCAATGTTTCGCTTTGTGTGTACACACAAATGGTACAAGATCCCTATCGAAACTTAATTGCGTGGACAATTGCGTGAAGTTTTAAAACCATAAAGTAAAATCCTAAAAAATCCGGGGCTGTAGGTTCCCTGCCTTCGGCAGAGTGAAAGGGGCACCCCGGCCACCCCATTGCCCGGAAAAAACAAGGCTGCACATATGGAGGCGCTAGTCCAGCCAAACCACTCGCTGCCTTAAATAATTACCTGCGTTCGCGCAGATACAGCCATGCACGGTACTTGCTGCCCATCGCCGCCACAATTGTTTCGCCCCGGTTGCAGTGATCCAGAGTACAACCAGCCAATCCCCCGGTGCGTAGTTCCATAGCACTGGCTCCACTCGCGGCCCTGCCTACGCATACTCCCTGGGACACGACACCCAACGAACTCGTAGCGACGCCAACCACCTTGCGTATCCCATCGAGAATGCTCCAGCCAACCCCCCGCTTCGCTCGCTCAGACCGTCTCGTCTCACGGCCTATCATCACCCACCAAGAACCCGTTCGCGAGCCGGACTTCGCTCGCTTCGCACAACTCAAACGCTACGGGAGGCACCACGGGCGCCAACAGCCGCATCAACTCTGGACACCGCCCTCGGCCTGAACGTCTACTCCTCCGAGGACATCAACCGGCAACAAGGGGACGCTCCGGCATGCTGCCTGCGCTGGGGGCAGGAAAAGGAAAGGCCCATCCATGGGCCCGCCTCATTTAACACCCCCGGCTACGCTATAGATTTGCTTAACCGCTCGGCGAGGGGCTATTCCCTCGCATTACTCGGGAGCCCCGTGCGCCTTCGCTGACAAATCAGCGCTCCGGCCCTCCACGAGACGGCTGTGGCTTAGTCGCCCACTATCATCGCCACTGTCATCTCTCTCGTGGCGTTTGCCGCTCTTGTGTCGTAAGCTGCCACTAATCGCCGTCTGTCGGGCTGCCATCCATGGCACCGGGGGCCCCTATCACTCGCGGCCTCCTACCGCTCGGGCTTCGCCTGGCTCCCTGCCGCCGTCCGTTGCTAAAGAAGAGCGGGGCGGTGAAGTCTGGTGGTACATCTTTATCGCCTGCCCCGCCAATGCTAACACCCGCCAGGGATGTTTCGCACGGGTGGAGAGTCTTGCGTGCTAACGGCATCAGCGCCCGTGCGTCTACTTCTTGCGCGTAACCTTGCCACCCATTTTCAACTCGCCTCCGTCTCCGTCCTTACCCACAAAGTCCCAAGTGCAATGGTCTGCGTCAACCTTCTTGATGACTATCTTGCCATTGTATGTTCCACCATCGGGCGGAGCCCCATGCATCGTTCCCTCCTGAACATCCGCAGTGATACTTTTGATTGCCATCTGCCAATAGTTTCCCTTAGACCCGTAGCCATTCGATACCAATACCTCTTTATCAGCCTGCCAGCCGCCTACGCTATACGCAGATGAACCGTCTTCGTTCTTCCATTGTCCAACCAACGCGTCGCCCGTTGGTGCCATCGAAAACTTCAGCTCTCCCTTCTCGCCCATTGTGTTCTCAAAGCTCCAAGTCCCAGTGTAATACTTCCACCATACCTTGTGATGGTGGTCGGCATTCGCCGTCCCAACAACTGAAGTCACAATTACCAATGCCAATGTTGATGCAAGTCGCATAATACGCTCCTTAAGATACGTAGTATCGAAACACACTCCAAAACCTTTGCTCTACTCCTCCCCGTCTTCACCGGACTCTACCTTCGTGTTGTAGGTAGCTAAAAGCTGCCACTTTCCATCTTCCTTCTTCCATGTGTTGTGAAGCCGATAGATAGTCTCGACTGCTTTGCCATCCGGCTTAGTCACGACATGGCCATAGGCGTTGATAATCGCTACGTCGCCTGCGACCACCACGCTGACTGGTACCAGCAGATGAGCCACCGCCTTATCCAATCCCTCCTCAAGTTTCTGGAAATACTCACCAGCCAAATTGTTAAATTGAATCGGCGACGGTGTCGCATCCCCCCAGTCAACCAGCTTAGGGTGGATAAACTCCTTGTGCTTATCCCAGTCACGCTTCATGTAAAGCGCAACCTGTTTCTCAAGAGCAGACCAAGGCTCCATCTGTTCCTTCGTCAGCTCTTGAGCAATACCCTCCGACCCTACCAACGTTGAAAACAACATGGCTGCAATCAATACTACAGTACGCATGAAACACCTCTTTTCGAAAAAGTCGTGTTGGATAAGAACACGCTTTGTACCACTCTGCGCAGCCAAACTCAACCTTTTACAATCCATCCGCTTGCCACAGAGCTATCCGACGCCAGCACCTCAGAGGGGCGAACAAACCAAATAGCCGCCAGACTGCTGACAATTCGTTCTTCAACCACCACTCGCCATGCACGTACGGCTGCTGTCTGGCGGCCATTGGCACATCTCATCTGATGGGAGCTCTCTGGCTCCGACTGTCACCACGCGCTGCACAGGCTTCGCGGCACGTTGCTCTCGTTGCTTCCGTTTCATTTGTTGCATTGGGCGCCGTTAGCAACCAGCCACGCCGCCGACCATTACGCTACGGCTGTTGCTACTTGCTCCTCTGGTTCCGAGTGTTCCTTTTCTATGTACCCTCCGGAACAAGAAGCACTAGCCTCCGCTCCCGCCAGACCAGCACGCCTTTCCCACCACTGTCACCAATGGCTGCCTCAATTGCCCATGAGCAGCAGGGATGTTTCGCGGTCGATTGGCATAAGCAGTAAAACAAGTGAAGCCCTCCCGCGTGCTGCGTGCTGTCAGGCGTAGGGTGATTCGGGCTGGCTACAGTCGGAGGCTCCCACCTACCTCTGTCCCCCCCATCCGAAACACCTTCCACATGCTTGGACAATCGCTCGTGTTGCCTTGAGGACACAATCTTCGGTGTGCGGGGACTGCGGCTTCACGGTGAGAGCCTCCGCCTTCCGCCTCTACCCTACCCAGAAACAATTGCTGCCCCAGGGATTAGCGTCCCGTCTTGTTTCGCAGGCGAATGGGCACCACTCACTAAAGGGCTCTGTGCGCCTGCGTCGAAACCCAAACGCATAGCAACAGCAAGCAGCCGATAAGGTAAAATAAAACCAACTTGCTACACACCGTTCTTGGGAAAACACACTATGCACGAAGATGACTTGGTTTATTTCAACAACAGTCGGGGATTCCGTCATGGAGACGCGTATCTCGAGGACTTCGGCATCGAAAGAGCGTTCTTTGATATGAAAACGACGGGACGCCAAGCAAAGCAAGTACCGGAATTGAGCGAAGGTCAAGAATGTGTTGTGGCTAGCGCGTGGGCCAATGATGGCAAGATTGATTTCGACTGGTATTTTCTTGACAATGAAATAATCGTCCCAATTCAACAACGCAAACTTAGAGTTTTCATAGGCGACCATGTGCTTACTGAGACGCTTCCCAAGGTGGGTGCAGCAGACCACAAAATCTACGGTCATTTCTTTAACATCGACAAAAATTTCAAGCGACTAGCGGCCTTCGTAAAGGAAGTGGCGCTAACCGAGCGCCCTACGCGCAATATCAAGCGATCGCAACTTGCGGCGGAGGAAGTCGATGGCTCCAAGGGACCTTACATTGAAGGAGCAACTCGCCAAATAACCGTCAATGCGTACGAACGAAATGCAAAGGCCCGAGCCGAGTGCATCGAGCACTACGGTTGTCGCTGCTCAATTTGTGGTTTCTCTTTTCAAAAAGCCTATGGAGATATCGCAGCTGATTACATTCACGTACATCATTTGAGACCTCTGTCTAAGCTCAAGCAAGCATATGAAGTGGACCCAATAAAAGACCTACGTCCTGTTTGTGCCAACTGTCATGCTGTTATTCACCTTGGAGGTGACAACCGAACAATCGAAACCGTAGAGCAGATGCTCAACGGAAAGCCCAGTCGGTGGTTCATCTAGTGGCTAAAACCACCCGATTCAGCTATCCTTGCTCCGTTCTAATACTCGTGCAAGGAATCTCATGGCTGAGCTATCATCATTCATTTGGTCCGTCGCCGACCTCTTGCGCGGCGACTACAAGCAGTCGGAATATGGCCGGGTCATCCTGCCATTCACTGTGCTGCGGCGGCTAGACTGTGTGCTAGAAGCCACCAAGGCAGCTGTCCTCAAGGAGACGGAAGTCCGCGAGGCGAAAGGCCTCAATCCAGAGCCATTCCTGCTCCGCAAGTCTGGCCAACTCTTCTACAACACGTCGCCGCTCGACATGAAGCTGCTCATGGGCGACCAGGACCACATCAAGGAAAACCTGTTCGCCTACATCCAAGCCTTCTCGCCTGCCGTGCGAGACATCTTCGAATGCTTTGACTTTCATACACAAGTCGACCGACTTGCCAAGGCCAATCTGCTCTACCTTGTCACTGAGAAATTCGCCAACATCGACCTTCACCCCGAAGTGGTGAGCAACGCACAGATGGGTGGCGTGTTCGAGGAGCTCATCCGCAAGTTTGCGGAAATCTCCAATGAGACGGCCGGAGAGCACTTCACGCCGCGCGAAGTGATAAGGTTGATGGTAAATCTGCTCTTCATCGAGGACGACGCCGCGCTCTCCAAGCCAGGCGTGGTGCGCTCGCTGTACGATCCGACGGCTGGTACAGGTGGAATGCTCTCGGTGAGCGAAGAGCATCTCAGTGGTCTCAATCCCGACGGGCGGCTGGTGATGTACGGCCAGGAGCTCAATGGCGAATCGTACGCGATCTGTAAAGCCGACATGCTGATTAAAGGCCAGGACATCGGCAATATCATCCTAGGCAACACACTGTCATCGGACGGACTCCCCGGCCAGCATTTCGACTACATGCTGTCCAATCCACCGTTTGGTGTGGAATGGAAGAAGATACAGAAGGAAATTACCAAGGAACATCAACAGGAAGGCTTTAATGGGCGCTTCGGCCCAGGCCTGCCGCGCGTCAGCGACGGCTCGCTGCTGTTCCTGATGCACCTCATCTCCAAAATGCGACCGGCCAAGGATGGCGGCAGTCGGTTTGGCATTGTGCTCAATGGTTCCCCGCTATTCACCGGGGGCGCCGGTAGTGGTGAAAGCGAAATTCGGCGTTACGTGCTGGAGAACGATTTATTGGAAGCCATTATCGGCTTGCCCACCGACATGTTTTACAACACCGGCATTTCAACATACGTTTGGATATTGTCCAACCGCAAGCCCACCCATCGGAAAGGCCTTGTGCAGCTCATCGACGCCAGCGGCATGTGGCAGAAGATGCGTAAGAGCCTAGGCAGCAAACGCAAGGAGCTGAGTGACGAACACATTGCCACTATCACAAAGCTGTTCGGTGATTGCTTGGAGCATAAGGAAGGTGACACGCCCGTCAGTCGTTTATTTAAAACGACGGATTTCGGCTACCACACTATCACTGTGGAGCGTCCGCAGCGTGACGAGAAAGGCAAGATTGTCAAAGGCACCAAGGGCAAGATGAAAGGCAAGCCGCAGTCCGACACGAGCCTGCGCGACACAGAAAACGTGCCGTTGTCAGAGGACATCGAAAAATATTTCCAGCGTGAAGTGGTGCCACATGTTCCTGATGCGTGGATAGATCACGACAAAACCAAAGTGGGATATGAAATCCCGTTCAACAGACATTTCTATGTCTTCAAGCCCCCGCGCGAGCTGGCTGAAATTGACGCGGAGCTGAAGGGTGTCACAGACAAGATTGTGCAAATGATTGGGGAGCTATCACATTGAGCTTTCCCAAGTATCCCAAATACAAAGACAGCGGTGTTAAATGGCTGGGAAAAGTGCCGGAGCATTGGGAAGCCTTATCCGTGCGGCGTTTGGCGCAGAGCGTTCAAACCGGGATGACACCGTCGCCTGACCACATTGAAGGTGAGTCAGAATTTGGTCTTGCTTGGTATACACCCGGTGATTTTGGGAATTCACTTCGACTAGCAAGACCTTCACGAACGCTTGTTTCAAAATATGCTACATCAGGAGACGCAAAGGTTTTTCCGCCACGATGCGTATTGATCGTAAGTATCGGAGCGACACTTGGCAAAGTCGGATTCTCGCACTGCTCATCGTCAGCGAATCAGCAAATCAATGCGATAATACCCGGCAAGAAAGTTGATGGATATTTCTTGGCTTATTCGCTGTCGGTCAAATCCGATCTAATGCGATTTCTTTCGAATGCATCGACAATCGGTATCATGAATCAAGAGAAAACGAAGGAGATATTGGTAGCCATTCCCCCCCTCCCCGAACAACGCGCCATCGCGTCCTTCCTTGACCGCGAGACATCCAAAATCGACGCTCTAGTAGCAGAGCAGCCAAAGTTGATTGAGCTGCTCAAGGAAAAGCGGCAGGCGGTGATTAGCCATGCCGTTACGAAAGGGCTCAATCCCGATGCGCCGATGAAGGACAGCGGCATTGAGTGGCTGGGGATGGTGCCGGAACATTGGAGGTTCGGCCCGCTTAAGCGATTTTGTGAGGTCGCTGACTGTAAGCACATAACCGTTCCGTTTCTGGAAATCGGTTATCCAGTCGCCAGCGTGATGGAAGTTCGCGAGTTTGAATTGAATCTTTCCCGAGTGCTCAGAACCGACAAGGAGAACTTTGATATCTTGAACAGTGGTGACCGGCAACCACAAAAAGGCGATGTAATCTATTGTCGCAACACAGCAAACACCGGTACTTCAGCTTACGTCAACACCGATGAACCAATCTGTATCGGTCAAGATGTTGTTTTGATAAAGTCGCGACTGCAAAATGGCCGTTTCCTAAACTACATACTTCACGGCCCAGAAATGGTAGGGCAGCTGGCTCAATACATGGTTGGCTCGACATTTAAGCGAATAAACGTTGCCGACATTCGTGAGTTGATTTTTACCTGCGCACCCAAGAACGAGCAGGACCAGATTGTAAAATTCCTGGACGCTCGGGCCAGTCATTTCGACACCCTCATCGCTGAAGCCGAACGAGCCATTGACCTCCTCCAGGAGCGTCGCACGGCCCTCATCTCTGCGGCTGTCACTGGCAAAATCGATGTTCGATTCATCGCTGAACCGGCTGTTCGGAACAAGCTGCGGAACAAGGTACAGCTATCATGAAGACTGCTCAGGAACTTTTGGAAGAACTCAATACTCTAGACGAACATACGTCGATTGAGGCTAAGACCGCGTCGGATACTGGCAAATCCATTATGGAGACGGTATGCGCATTTGCTAACGAGCCACAGCTTGGCGGAGGCTACCTCTTGCTCGGAGTTAGTGCGGCAGAAAACGCATTTTGGCCAATCTATGAAGCTGTCGGCGTTCCCGAAGCGGACAAGATGCAGCAAGATCTAGCGACTCAGTGTGCATCTATGTTCAACGTTCCGGTACGACCCTATCTATCAACCGAACGCGTCGGGGAAAGGACTGTCATAGTCATGTATGTGGCGGAGGCGAGCGCGCATGATAAGCCGATTCATTTTAAGAATCAACCATTGCCACAAAGTGCTCGGCGGCGAGTTGGCTCGACCGACCAGAAATGCACAGACGATGACATGGTCGTCTTCTACGAGAGTCGCCGAGGGGAAAGCTACGATGAGCAAGTAATTCACGACGCCACCATGGACGATTTTGATGATGAAGCCATTGCCCTCTACCGGCAACTACGAACTGAGGTCGACCCTCAGGCGGACGAACTTTCGTGGAGCAACCAAGACTTACTTGAAGCCCTCGGCGCCATCAAGCGTCGCGACGGTGAACTGAAGCCAACAATCGCGGGTATTCTGCTGTTTGGCAAGCCGATTGCCCTGCGACGGCTCTTTCCTATGATGCGCGTGGATTACATTCGGGTTCCAAGTTTACAGTGGGTAAAAGATCCCGACAGACGATTTGATACAGTTGAAATTCGTGCGCCTCTCATTCGTTCGATTCAACGAGCCCGCGCTGCGATTTTGGACGACTTGCCAAAAGCGTTTTCTCTTCCGGCGGGCGAAATACAGGGTAAGGAGATTCCCGTATTACCGGACCGAGTAGTGCGAGAAGTTGTCGCCAATGCTGTGATGCACCGAGACTACCGAGTGCACGGTTCAATCCAGATCATTCGCTATGCCAATCGACTGGAGGTTCGGAATCCTGGATACTCGATTAAAGCTGAGGAGAGACTTGGGCAGCCCGGCTCCGAGACCCGCAATCCGCGCATCGCAGCGGTTCTGCACGACGTCAAATTCGCTGAAACCAAAGGCAGCGGTATTCGCGTCATGCGCGAACTAATGAACGAGTGCAACCTCTCGATGCCCCTGCTGCAGTCCGACCGAACAGGCAATAACTTTCTGGCAGTATTATTGTTTCACCATTTCTTGGGTAAGGAGGACCTCGACTGGCTACAGTCATTTGAGTCATGCTCACTCTCGGAAGACGAGATGAAAGCAATGATCTCAGCTCGCGAAGTTGGGGCAATCGACAATTCTACATACCGAGACATTAATCGCGACAGAGACACGTTGTCTGCCAGTCGCCACCTGCGCAAGCTTTGCGAGTGCGGGCTGCTTGAAAAGCGAGGCCAGGGACCGGCTACCTACTACATTCCCACCCCCTACGCAATGAGCAATTGGCCACCCTTCGCAAGGACACAGGCTGCTGACCTCGGCGCCAAATCACCGGACCTCGGCGCCAAATCACCGGACCTCGGCGCCAAATCACCGGACCTCGGCGCCAAATCACCGGAGTTACCGGCTGAAATTCGTGAGAAAATCGCTTCTTTAGGGGGTAAGGGTAGGACCGACGATGCCCTGGATGTCGTCGTGATTCTATTGAAGTGGCAAGAACTTTCACTGGCTGAATTGTCTAACTACCTGGGTCGGACCGAGGACCATATTCGAAAGAGCTACCTTCGCCCACTGCTCCAGGCCGACATTATTCGCCGGTCCAATCCTGAGAAAATCAACGATCCTAATCAGACCTATCGAGCGGTTCGGGTTCCGAAACGAGAGAACTGACTCGCATGAGCCTCCACAAAGAAATCAGCTTCGAAGACGAAATCTGCAGCACTCTGGCTGCACAGGGGTGGATGTATTCAGCCAATGATGGCGGCTACGACCGCAAGCTGGCCCTATTTCCCGAGCACGTATTGGCTTGGGTGGAAACCACTCAACCCGACGCATGGGAAGCCCTCATCAAAAACCATGGCGCTGCGGCTGGCGACACGCTGTCGCTGAGGTTGCGTGAGGCGCTTAATCAACGCGGCACACTCGATGTGCTCCGCCATGGCTTCGACATGCTGGGGCTGCGCAAAGAGCTGAAGATGGCGCAATTTAAGCCCACGCTAGCCATCAACCCCGACATTCTTACACAGTACAACGCCAACCGCTTGCGGATTGTTCGCCAAGTGCATTACTCCCAGCACAACCAGAATTCCATTGACCTGGTGCTGTTCCTCAATGGCATTCCCGTGGCCACGGTGGAGCTCAAAACCGACTTCACTCAGAAGATTGAAGATGCCGTCAATCAATATCGGCACGACCGCAACCCAGCACCCAAAGGCCAAAACCCTGAGCCGCTACTGTCATTCCCCGGCGGGGCGCTAGTGCATTTCGCCGTCAGTAATCGCGAAGTGTATATGACGACACGGCTGGAAGGCACCGCCACCACATTCCTGCCATTCAACCTTGGAGACAATGGCGCCGCCGGTAATCCACTCAGTAGCGAAGGACATCGCACTTCGTATCTATGGCAACGAGTTTGGCAGCGGGACAGCTGGCTGGAAATTCTTGGGCGTTACTTAGTCGCCGAACGCGACGATAAGAAACAATTGAAACGAGTGGTATTCCCGCGCTATCATCAGCTCGATGCCACCCGCAAATTGCAATCAGCCATCCTCGAGGAAGGCCCTGGCCAGAAATATCTCATCCAGCATTCCGCCGGATCCGGTAAAACCAATTCCATCGCCTGGACGGCTCACTTTCTGGCTGACCTACACGACGCCAGCCATAAGAAGGTGTTTGACTCCGTGCTGGTGGTGTCCGACCGCAACGTCATCGACGGCCAGCTTCAAGAAGCCATCTTCGGCTTTGAACGCACAACCGGCGTGGTGGCCACCATCAAAGGCGAAGGTGGCAGCAAGAGCGCCGAGCTGGCCGAAGCCCTCTCGGGAGACAAGAAGATTGTCGTGTGCACCATCCAGACATTCCCATTCGCCATTAACGCCGTGCGCGAATTATCGGCTGCACATGGGAAGACATTCGCCGTGATCGCGGACGAGGCGCATAGCTCCCAGTCCGGCGAAGCGGCAGCCAAGCTCAAGCTCATCCTATCCGCTGAGGAACAACTGGACCTAGACGATGGCGGCGAGGTAAGCACCGAGGACATTCTTGCTGCTCAGATGTCTGCCCGCGCCAAAGACTCTGGCATCACTTACATCGCGTTCACCGCCACCCCCAAGGCTAAGACGCTGGAGCTGTTCGGGCGTCGTCCCGACCCATCCAGGCACGCCAGCGCGGACAATCTACCGGCTCCCTTCCATGTGTATTCCATGAGGCAAGCCATCGAAGAAGGCTTCATCCTCGATGTGCTGCAAAACTACACCTCATACAAGTTGGCCTTCAAACTGGCCAATGCTGGGAAGGAATTCGATGACAAAGAAGTGGAGAAAAGCACCGCCACCAAGGAGCTGATGAGTTGGGTGAAGCTACACCCGCATAACATCTCACAGAAGGTTCAAATCGTCGTGGAGCACTACCGCCAAACCGTGGCGCCGCTGCTCAACGGCAAGGCCAAAGCCATGGTGGTGGTAGGCAGTCGCGTTGAGGCTGTCCGTTGGCAAATCGCCATCGACAAATACATCACCGAGCGCGGCTACCCACTGAAAACGCTGGTGGCCTTTTCCGGCGAAGTGAATGACAAGGAGTCTGGGCCAGAGCCCTTCAAGGTATCCAGTGCGGCGCTCAACCCTGGCTTGAAGGGACGCGACATCCGCCAAGCCTTCAAAGGCGATGAATACCAAATCCTGTTGGTGGCCAACAAATTCCAAACTGGCTTCGACCAGCCTCTCCTGTGTGGCATGTACGTGGACAAACGACTGGCCGGGATCCAGGCTGTGCAGACACTATCACGTCTTAATCGCTGCCATCCTGGCAAAGACACCACCTACGTGCACGACTTCGTTAACGAGCCTCAGGACGTCCTTGACGCTTTCAAAACCTATTACACCACCGCGCAGCTCTCCGACGCCACCGATCCGAACATCATTCTCAAACTTCGCGCCAAGCTCGACGGTGCCGGATATTACGACGACTTTGAGGTACAGCGCGTCGTGGAGGTGGAGCTCAATCCCAATCCGGTGCAGAGCCAGCTGGCCAAGGCCATCGAACCCGTGGCCGACCGGTTGATGAAGCGCTATTCTGCTGCTCAGGCCGCCTATAGGGCAGCACAGGTGGAGGCAGAGAAGAAATCGGCCAAGGACATCATGGACGCGCTCACGCTGTGCAAGAGTGACATGTCCACCTACACCCGCGCCTACACGTTCCTGTCGCAGATATTTGACTACGGCAACACAGAGTTTGAGAAGCGAGCCATTTTCTACAAACACCTGATTCGGCTGCTCAAGTTTGGCCAGGAGCGCGACACTGTCGACCTATCGCAAGTGGTACTCACCCACCACAGCCTTAGGAACCTCGGCAATCAGACAATGAAACTTCCAGGGATGGAGTATCCCACGCTAAACCCACTCACTGAAGCTGGTAGTGGACAAGTAAGGGAAAAGCAGAAAGCCTATCTCACTGAAATCATTGCCAAGCTCAATGACCTATTCGGCGGCGACACCACCGACGGCGACCAAGTGAGTTTCTCAACGACGCTGGCCAACAAAATGCTGGAGTCCGAAACGCTCCAGACGCAGGCAGCCAGCAACTCGAAGGAACAATTCGCCAACTCACCCGACCTGAAGCGAGAACTGGTGAATGCCATTATCGCCAGCCTAGACGCGCACACCGACCTCAGCACGAAAGCGCTATCCTCCGACCTGATTCAACAGGGACTGCTCAATATTCTCATCGGCCCAGCGGGACTCTACGATGCCCTCAGGAAGCGGTGTGCATAGCGGATACCAGCGACACGCCATAACAGCTGACACCATCCCGCGCTACACCCGTCTCCACTGTCATCGCCATCATTTGCGTGACGCCCCACCACCAGCGCCCCCCGACGAACGCCAAACCCCGCGCAGCACCACACGCTCCCTACTCAGGCTTAGGCATCCATCTCCGGCAGTTTTCTTCGCCAACCCGCTACGGCATTGGCCGTCCGCTCAGGTAAAAATCCGCGCCAAGCGAGCTTGCTGTTCCAGCCCTGCGGGTCACTAGATTTTCTACTGGCTACCGGCCTGCCTCCGCTCAACGGTTCCTTCCGACTTTTTGAAATTCCTACAACGGCAGGCGTTAGGACGTTTCAAAAACTCTCTCGAAAAGGAACCTAGACATGGCAACGAAAACCGCCTCCAAGGCACCCGCCAACAAGCCTGCACACGAGATTCGCTCCGGTGCAATCCGCGCAGTTGTATGGCACAACTCATCGGACAAGGGCGACTGGTATTCGGTGAACATCACCCGCAGCTACAAGTCTGGCGAGGCCTGGAAAGAGACCACTCAATTTAACCGCGATGACCTCTTGGTGGTCAGCAAACTCGCGGACCTAGCGTTCGCCTGGATTCAGGCACAACCTGCCAAAGCCGAATAACCGCTTCCCACACGGCTCGGAGCACGTCGCTCCGAGCCTTCTCACTATCATCCTTAAGGAGCATCTCATGTTTCATCGTTTCCATCGTTACATCGACTCACTAGTCGCAAGTCTCATCAATCGCCGCCTCGACGAATGCCTCGACTCCAGCGTCACACAACTCATCCGTCAGCAACTGGCCACCGTAAACTTCGACCGCCATGCTGCAGAGGCTGCACATAGTGTGGATTGGAGCGAGCACATCGACTGGTATCAGCTGGCCTCGCACTTGGAAATCGACTACACCGATCTGTGTCGCTACATCGAAATCGATTCTTCGGAACTGGCCGAGGAGCTGAAGGACAAGATTCAGTTGTCCATCCTAATCCAGTAGCAACACCAGAGGCTGGAATTTATCCAGCCTCTACCCCTGCGCGAAAGACATCCGTGTCCAGTGCTGCCGGACTTCGTGTCCGGCCCAGGCGGCTGCTTGACCACCGCCAAGCTGCCTGTGCGGGGATGCCGCTGTGTGCAGCGAAAGGGTGCGAGGGGCAGCGGAGGCAGCTAAGGAAACGAGAGGAGCAAACGAGGGCTGAAAGGGTGCACTAAAAGACGCACTAGCTTGTGGCCTTTTAGGGTGTTTTCTGTCCCTTTTAGGGTGTTTGGCCTAGTTGCTTATATTGGCTGTAGAAACGAAAAAACCCTTGAAAACGCTAGGTAATCAAGGGTTTCGTCTAGTACCCCCGCAAGGACTCGAACCTTGGACCCGCTGATTAAGAGTCAGCTGCTCTAACCAACTGAGCTACGGAGGCATTTGCGATTGAGTTGGTCAACTGTCATGAGGATATTAAACGAACTAGCGGAACTGGCAACCCCCGTTGGACGGTAGAAGTTGGGGCAATTTGATTTCTGGTGTGCATTTCGAACGGTTTTGTGGGTAGGATAGGCTTTCCGCTTCATTGAAACCCGGTGAGCGCGGCGGAACCAAGCCGATTGCTTGGGGTTTAAAGAGTCAGCAATTAGAATTCTACTCTTCCCTGCCCTGTCTGCGAGAGATTTTGAGGTGATGTCTATGCGATCATTTATTGGCTCTCTGGTTGTGGCACTATTCGTTTCGTCCACTTTGGTTGCTCAGCCACCTGAGGGTGGGGGGCGTGGCAGTCGCGGTGGCGGTGGCGGTGGTTTTCCTGGCGGTGGGATGGGAGGCGGACGGGGCGGTGAAGCTGGAGGCGGCGGAGGTCCAGGTGGTATGCGTGGTGCGATGCCAGGCGGTGACCGCGGAGGAGCCACCGGCGGAAGTCGTGGAGGGGCACCTGGCGGTGGTCGAGGTGGTGATAGCGGTGGGGGCGGTGGATTCAATCCGGCCGATATGCTCAAGCGCTTCGATCGCAATGGCAATAATATGATCGATCCCGAAGAAGCTCAGGGACCTGCGCAGTTCTTTCTGCAACGACTGGCCCAAAATAATCCCAAAATTGACCTCAAAAAACCGGTGCCCATCGACCAACTAACGGCAGAGATGGATCGGATGCGGGGTGGTGGAGGTGGTGATTCGGGTGGTCAATCATCCAGTTCGAGCGATGAACCAGAGTTGTTAGTTCCTGATTTTCGTCTGACAAGTGAACCGCTCCCAATCGAAGGTTTTGGCTCGGGCAGTTCACTGTTTAATGTCAAAGTCGAAGAACGCGATCTGAAAGAAGCCGAGGACCGCCTCAAACGTTACGATAGCGATAAGGATGGTGTGCTCTCCGAGGCAGAGCTAAAAGCAGGACGCTGGTCGGATGATCCGTTGCAGTACGATCGCAATCGCGATGGCAAACTCAGTAAATCGGAAATGGCGGTACGCTACGCCAATCGCCGCGTTCAAGACGAAGGTCAAAAGAGCGCTAGTAACAATTCAGGCGGGCGTGGTGGCAACGACTCGCGGGGTTGGAATCGAAGCGAAAAGAACCCGCAGGAGGAGTCGCCCGCTCCAGTCGACCGATTCGGTGATGCTAAGAGTTATCGCTCGTCAGTGTCAGCGACCGAGAAGGTGAGTGGTTTGCCCGACTTTTTCGCTCGGAGCGATGCGAACGGGGATGGCCAAGTATTGATGAGCGAGTTCAGTAGCTCGTGGAGCGCTGAAACACTCGAAGAATTCCTCAAATGGGATCTTAACAAAGACGGGATCATCTTGCCGCAAGAATGTATCAATGCGCTGGCCGCTGGCGCTCGTGTCAGTGGTGCGACCGCCGGCGCCGGTGGCTCAAGTAGTTCTACGCAATCTGCCAGTCGACCGGCCTCCAGTGGATCTAGTGAATTGGGAGGTTCCCAAATGGAGTGGGCGAAACGTCAGATCGGTAAATATGATCTCAATAGCGATGGCCAGCTTACGGCTAACGAATGGGAGAAAATGATTATCAAACCGACGGGTGCTGATGGTAATGGCGATGGAGTGATTACCGCTGACGAATATGCAGCGTTTCGAGCCAAGTAGGTTTGGTGTAAACCGTCCAGCGCGGAATGTTAGGAAGCGGGTGGTTTGCAGCGCGTTGAATTTGCGGGTCGCTGAATGTGATTAGAGAGTTAATTCGCCGATCAGCGGAGCGAACTTAAATCCGATGTTCGGTCTCGGAACGTCGTCAGTGCGTCTGTTAGTAGTCGGTGCGTCTGTTGCAATGTGCGATGGAGGTTTGATCTGAAACGGGTGCTGGCATCCCTCGGGGATGCGGGTTGCTTGCTGCGTCCTCCCGGAGGTGGCGCTGCGCTTACCTCCGGCTAATATCTGAAATCGCTTCGCGATAGGGCATGCCGGTATCGCTCGGAATGCGGGTCGCTTGCGAAATGGATAGGCTCTATTCAAGCCCGACCATTTTCAGGAGCTTCATGGCATTGGTGGTGGGCGTCGAGCCGGGACGCATCTTATAGTCAAATCGCATTACTTCCACTCCGTCGACGTTTTCAAAATACTCATGGAAGTGCACAATCTGGCTGATGCGTTCGATCGCGTCGACGGTGGCTAAGTCGAGATCATGCGTGGAAAGCAGGCCGGTCGCACCATAGCCAAGCAAACGCTGGACTACAGTGGTAACGGCCATCTGTCGTTCGCGGCTGTTGGTCCCCTGCAGGATTTCGTCGAGCAGAAAGAGTATCGGATTGTCGTGCTCACTATCCGCAGGCTTGTCTTGTGCGCGGAGTTGAGCCATGTCGACTACTTCCTTGAGTCGCTGCAATTCTGCCATAAAGAATGAAACTCCGTCGCGCAAACTATCGCGAACTCGGATGCTGGTGGCCAATTCGTATAGGTGAGTTTCGAATTGGGTCGCACAGACAGGACTGCCAACTCGCGTCAGCAAGAGATTCAAACCGAGGGCGCGGAGGAAGGTGCTCTTGCCTGCCATGTTCGAACCTGTAACTAACAACAGGGGGCGAACTGCGGCGAGTGTCAGATCATTCTCGACGCGAAGCGAGTCGGGCAATAAGGGATGCCCCATGGCGAGGGCTCGCAATCTGAGCGATGCGTCTTGTATCGGTCGAGGGAAAGTCCAAGTGCGGTTCTCATCGGCCACTGTGGCGCTACTAATAAGTGCTTCGCAAGTCCCAAGTGCGTCGAACCAAGCGGCCGTACTGGGACCAAAGCGACTCTTCCAACCTTCGAGGGCTTTGAGGACGCGAAAATCCCAGAGTATCAACAGTTGCAGCACTAGATATACGAGATACTTGAGCGGATCACGTTGCAGATTGGCTAACCGCACATGCCACAGCAATTTTTCAAATCCGATCGTCGCACAGTTCGAGTCTTCCGTCGTGACGGTTCGGATTTCGTCAAGATGTCCGCCGTCGTGTGGCAAATCCGAGAAGGATCGGAAAACCTGCGCAAATTGAAAGGTGGCTTGATGAGTGCCGGTAACTTGCAGGAAAATATCGTGGATCCAACTTCCCCAAAACACGGTAACCAGCAGGTTTAGCAGCAAGCCACTCCCCAAAAAGCCAATGGCCACGTTGGATAGCCATCCGCGACCCCCGCTGGCCAGCGCGATAGACACCGCAACCACACCCGTGGCGACCAGCCCTGGACCCAGATAACTAAGAAAATGAGCGACGCGATGTTGGGGCAACCAATGAGGACTGCGAGCCCATTGTGGAAGCCCATATACGTCCTCACTGCCATCGCTATTGGCGATCACTGTCTTGATAATCGACAGTCGCAGTTCCCGCTGATCGATTAATTGCTGGACGGCTTGTTGTCGCTTGGTGACTTGTGCCCAAGTCGGGTTTTCGGCCAGCCAACTTTGCAAAACGCGTTTTCCGGGAAGTGTACCCGTGAGGGAAATGAGACTAAGCAAGCTGGCTCCGCCGGCTACATCCAAATCATCCGCACAGGCCAAGTCGCGGTATTCATCCAATAATCGTTGTTCGGGAAGGCTGTTCCAATTGCGGTCTAGGCGAGCGAGTAAACGTTCGAACAACCGTTGCTCGGAGGTGTGCCTGAGTTGTGCCAATCGCAAATGTTCGTGCCACACGATGGCTGCAAAGAAGGCCAGGGCAGCCAGCCAGCCGATGGTTAGTAATTGGGACTGGTAGCCAACATTTCCATAGCCTAGAAACAAACAGACGGCAGCCACCAGAAAGCAGGCGGTGCGAATCCAGACCATACGGACGTGTTTTTGGCGAAGTGCATCGAGGGCTACGCGAGAGTGATCGAGCAGATTTTGATATGCGACGCGAGCGGAAGTAGCAGTGGTCAATGCCGGACTCTTCAAGTGAGGTTGGGTTTTTTTAGGCGACTTCTTCGTCACCGAGTTGCTGCGAGTCTGACGTGCGGTCTGTGGCATGGGGCATGACTGAGCCGGCGGTGGGGAATTGTTCTTGCCACTGTTCCGACTCTTTGGCTTCCTTCGGCAATTCGCCAGCAAGCACTTCGATCGGATGTCCTTCGCGGGCTAGGCGGCCGGCAAAGCGAGCGGGCATACGCGCGTGGATTTCAACGTGATCATCATGAAACTGCTTGCTGATGATCTCACCGGATTTGGCGAGCCAGGCCTGAGTTTTGCCGTCACCCACACTCAGTCGCACGCTGAGGGTTACAAAGCCCGCGCTCAATTCTTTGCTGACTCGCGCCGCCAATGACTCTAGCCCCAGTCCGCTTCGAGCGCTGACAGCCACGCTATGACGATAGCGATTCTGAACCGCTTGCATTCGCTCTTCGGCGCCCGGAACGTCGATCTTGTTGATGACCAGCAGGGTTTGTTTTTCATCGATGCCCAAATCATGCAGCACGGTAAAGACCGCCGAGATCTGCTCAAGTACGGCGGGATTGCTGGCGTCAGCGACGTGCAGCAGTAGATCGGCTTCGCGGGCTTCCTCGAGAGTGGCGCGAAAGCTGGCCACCAATTTGTGAGGCAGATCGCGGATAAATCCCACCGTATCGCTCAGCAGCACGGGCCCCCAACTCGGTAGCGTCCAGCGACGCGTACGGGTGTCGAGCGTGGCAAAGAGTTTGTCTACCGCCTCGACATGAGCGTCGGTCAAGGTATTCATCAATGTGCTCTTGCCGGCATTGGTATAGCCCACCAGGGAGACGGTCAGATAGTCGCGGCGTCCAGCTACTTCCCGTGCCTTGCGTTTTTCGACCTTCTGCAAATCGAGCTTCAGTTCGTGAATCCGCTTTTCAACCAGTCGTCGGTCGACTTCCAGTTGTTTTTCCCCCGGACCACGCATGCCCACGCCCATCGATTGCCGCGAAAGGTGCGTCCACATACGCTTGAGCCGCGGCAACGAATACTCGAGCTGCGCCAATTCGACAGCCAAACGAGCTTCGTGAGTTCGTGCGTTGGATGCGAAGATATCGAGAATTAACTCGGTGCGATCGAGAACTTTGGTCTCGACCACTTTTTCCAGATTGCGAGTCTGACTAGGAGAAAGATCGTTGTCGAAGATGACCACGTCGGCCTCATGCATCTCGACCAACTGCCTGAGCTCGGCCACTTTACCCTTGCCGAGAAAAGTTTTGGGATCGGGGGATTCCCGGCGTTGGACCAAGCCAGCCATCACCTGCGTTCCCGCCGTTTCTGCTAGGCCGGTCATTTCGTCAAGGGGATTGTCGGTAAACGAATCGTTTGGACCAACCAAACGAGCCAAGACGGAGCGTTCCAGCGCGACGCTTTGTGAGCGGTAGTGTTCGTGCACGTTGACGGATGGTCTCCTATTGCGAATCAAATTCGAGAATGTCGCTCGACTCGGGGAGTCGAGACTGCCCGCTACCTCTATTTTAGTTAAAAAGTTGCATGTCGGGCTGCGAAAAAGTCATGTCAAACGAGAACTGAAATTGGATTGGCAGGGATGCATAATACCGGGAGGATCAGCGAAGCCCAACCGATTATCTGCCGAGGGAGCCCAAGGGATCGTGAGTCGTCGCTGCTGGGGGGATGCTTGAGTCCCATGAGAACGACCAGTACTAGCATCAACGAAAAAATGATGACTTGTGAATAGACCATATAACCAACAGCGGCACACAGTGCGGCGATGGCGACCCAGTATGATTTTGGGCCTAGTAAGCCGAAAGTGACGTGGCCACCGTCGAGTTGCCCCAGCGGCATCATATTCAAACCGGTCACTAGCAGACCTACCCAACCAGCCATCAGCAGCGGACTCGCTTCCGTATTGGCAACGCTTATGAATTCAGAAGCTGTATCCGGCACCAGCCAAGCTGCGAGCCACTGGACCAACAGCGGTTGACCCAGAATTAGCGACTCGTCCGGAGCGTATGCGATAGGATGCGCGTGAGTAATGCCATATATCAAGACCGGGATGGCGACCACCATACCCGCCAATGGCCCTGCCAATCCAATGTCGAAAATCTGCTTGCGATCTGCTGTACCGCTCTGCATCATGATCACGGCTCCCATCGTGCCAATTGGGGAGTAAAACGGAAATGGGATGAATAGTGGCGGTGTACTGGGGACGCGATAAATGATCGTCAGCACGTAGTGCCCCAGTTCATGGGCCCCCAGAATGGCCATGAGCCCCAGAGAAAATTTCAACCCGCCCAGCCAGTTTGCTAGCAAGGCTTGGCGAACCGGCATCAATGAATCTTGCTGGGCGGCCAGGTCGAAGGGAGTGGACGGGACCCAAGCCCCCACGCCTGCCCAGAACGTCGACAGAATCGTAGCCACCAGCAACCAGAATGCGAGCCTATGCATGCGTCGCGGGTTGGCAGGGGGCGAGGTGCGAATTGATTCCTGTTCTTCTTCGGCTAGCGGCGATTGAAGTAAAAAACTCTCGTCCTTCATTCTTGGTCGACTGACATGTTCCACTGGAACGGTTTCCTCTTGCTGGCTGAAGGAGAAATCAACTATGAAAAACGAAAATTACTCGTGCAATCCCTACCCTACTTCAACCAGATGATATGTGCCATGCCCCAAGTTTCCTACTGGCGAATCGCATTTTTGATGCTGGTTGTCCTGAGCGTCACTTTCGTCGAGTTGGGGTCGGCGCGGTTGTGGGATCGAGACGAACCCCGCAACGCGCGGGCCAGTCACGAAATGCTCGCGCGGGGTGATTGGATTGTACCTACTTTCAATGGCCGACTGCGAGACCACAAACCAATCTTGCTCTATTGGGGACAAATGCTCAGCTATTTGGCGTTGGGCGAGTCAGAATTCTCAGCTCGGCTCCCATCCGCCTTGTGTGCCTTGTTAACCATTGCAGCGGTGGCCGTATTGGCGTCGCGACTGTCGGGCAAGCCACGTGGGATTAGCCCCGAAGGATTCTGGGGGGCGGGATGTATGGCTACTTGTGGACTGTTTGTCATGGCAGGACGGGCGGCGACGCCTGATGCCTGTTTGATCGCCTTCAGCACGCTAGGGATTGCAGCGCTGGTGATCAGTTCGCTAGCCCCTTCCCCCCCCTACTCCAGCGGCCAGGTTGGCAAAGCGCGATGGATTTTAGCCATGTTTGGGTACACCATGTTGGGATTGGCCGCACTGGCGAAAGGGCCCGTGGGGATAGTTTTACCTTTGGCAGTCGTCCACTTGTGGTGGTTGATTTGCCGTCGTTTGCAAACAGTAATTGAGACGCCCGCGGCAGCCAATAAAACGTGGTTGACAGCTGCTCGGCAGGTGTGTGCCGAGGCATGGTTGACGTTTCATCCATTGCAGTGCTTCCGTTCAGTCATCGCGTTGCGAACGGTTCCCGGTTTGCTACTCACTCTCTTGGCGGCCGCACCGTGGTATGTGGCGGTCGGCGTCGAGACCAACGGCCAGTTCCTGCGAGGCTTTTTCCTTGAGCACAACGTGGGGCGCGCCCTAGGTTCGATGGAGGGGCATCATGGATCCATTTTGTTCTATCCGGTCGCATTTTTGATAGGAACGTTCCCTTGGTCGATGTGGCTAATACCGGCCATCGCCTGGTGCCGCACGGCCTGCAAGGAAAACGTGGTCCAGCGCCAACTGGTTGTGCTGTCAACGGTCTGGATCGCGGTCTACTTAGGAGCGTTTTCGTTAGCCAGTACTAAGCTTCCAAGCTATATCACGCCTTGTTACGTCGGGGCCGCGCTGGCGTTGAGTGGTTATTGGCGGGAATTTGAAAACGCCTGGTCGCGGCCAACGCGGTCCCTACGGCTGATTGCTTACGCGTTAACAATCGTGGTTGGGATGGGGATTACCGCAGGAATCCTTTGGCTGAGCCAACGTGAATCGATGCCCCTGTTGTCACGGGCCGCTTTGAGTGGAGTCGTGATTGCATTGGTGGGTGGGTTGGGATTTTGGTGGGAGAGACGCGGCGCAGTGCAACGGATGCCACTCACATGGTTGGGGGGAGCAGCCGCATTTCAAATGCTGCTATTTGGTTTCGGCAGCACATCGGTGGATTACTATCGGCAAGATTTGGCAGCGTTGGAAAACGTGACTACATTCCATAACGAATCGCATTCCGAGAGCAACAAATGGTTGTCGATTGGCGGGATGGAGCCAAGTTGGGTGCACTACTTAGGTGAGGAGATTGTAGAAGTCACGGAGCCGGTGACGGATCGCCGAGCCTGGCAGCGCGTCGAACAGTTTGTAGAACTGTTTCCCAATGGCCATTTGATAGTGGTTGGGGAAGATGCGCACGAACAATTTCTGCTTTGGCAGAGCTCTCGCGAAGGTGACATGCTCCAGGAATTGGCTAGTGCTCCTAGATTTCTCCGCGCGGGAGAGTTGCGAGTATTTGGGAACTCTGGAGCCGTGCAAGCTAGCCGGGGTGGTTTGCATCGAGTGGGAGGGGTGGTGTCTGTTCGGCAGACTAGGTAATTTTGGGAGCCAAGCCCATGCAGGTGTCGGACACTTTAGGGTCGAAGCAAAATCGCGGCGCAACGTGGTACTCTCAAGGGCGTGAGCCTTCGGTTATTCAGGCGTTGCATAGGAACCGGGGGCTTACCGGCTTATTGCTTCAGTGTTAATTGGACGGTTCTTTGTTTAACCCGCAGCCGTAGGCGAGGATCAACGCGACGAACCTCGCCTTCGGCTGCGGGTTAAACGAATAAATCAACAATTGGTCACGCCCCGCGGCTCATGAACAATCTGGGTTTATCCCTGTTCTAAGGCTGGGAGTAGTTCGAGCATACTTTGCGCAACTGCTTTTGTCGCGGAAGACGCCGCGACTTTCTGAGCCAATAACAGGCGATGTTCTTCAACTTGCGCTCAATGTGTCGAGCGCTCCGTTCGGCGTCTTCACTGGACTGACTTGCAGGGTTTGAGGGGGCTTGCGGTGTTTATGCGGCTGCCTTAGTCGACTTTAGCTTGAGATTCGTCATTTGCGGAACAAGCTGGATAGGTCCGACCACCGCAATAAACGGGAGAATTCCTCAACTCGGTACAGGTTAACACTCGATCTAAGCACTACGCCTGTTCTCAGACCCATGCGCACAGTCTGCAATTGTGGGGAGAACAGGAAACAAATTGATCCATGGACTGAACTCCGGGGGGGGAACGACACGATGTCGCCAAATGGGAAACTATTTCAAGGGTCTAGCAGCCCGCGAGATCTGCCAACGAGAACTTTGGCAACGGGGCGAGGGAAAGCTGCGATCGTGGCGGTCCTAACCCTAATCAGCATATCTACGACAGGTTGCTCGGTCATGCACAACGGCTTCACAGCCATGACCAAGAACAATTCGTGGAGCGATACGGTGGTCGTGCTGAGGAACCGATCGTATTCGGCCAAGGCGTGGCACCGCCGCAAGCAAAACTTCTGCAACGAGCGGCACAATCAAGACTTCTGCAACGGTTTCCGAGCCGGGTATGAAGCTGTGTGCGGTGGAGCCGATGGTTGTACGCCAGCATTTCCACCCTCGGAGTATTGGAGCTGGGAGTATCAATCGGGTGAGGGCCAAGCTCGCACATCGGCTTGGTTTACTGGCTATCCGCATGGTGTTCGCGCGGCAGAGGAAGAGGGAACGGCGAACTGGCATCAAATTCAAATGTCGCCAGGGACTCAAAACCAATACCAGAACGCTGGTGTGATGAGTCAGTCGGGGATCGGGCTTTCAAACTATTCGCAGCCCCTGCCAGGCACGATGTCACCTGGGGGCATGTCGGGCATTCCCGTTCCTGCTCCTATGGCGAGCCCAGGCACGATGTCACCGTCACTGGGTGGTTCAGGCAGCGGCTTGCCAACACAGTCGGTCGTCCCGCACGTTCAATAGGGCATTGAGCACTATTGAAACGCCAGCTGACATCATTGGCTGCCCCGACAATCGACGGTCGCGGCACAAACCTACCAAACAATAATTAGATTCCGCAACTGACCAGAAAAGGCATCGTGCCATGAACCGTTCAAAGACACTCGACAATCGACTGACTAGCGTGCATTCAGGGATGGCGGCTGGCCGCCGGGCTTGCTCGGCCGCCATGTTGACTGCCATTGCGATGGCTTTCTCTGGCTGCACTGCGTTGACGCAACCGATCAACGGGATCCCCGCTAATCGACTTCCACCTGAATTTTTCATGGGTGAGAAGAACGACCTGATCCCCATCGACTTTAGCCTGCTGGCTCAAGAAAAACCAAGGCAGTATACGCTCGGCCCGGGAGACGTGTTGGGTATTACCATCGATGGTATTCTCCCGTTCAACGAACCAGACCAAGTGCCAGAGCCACCGCCAGTGCACTTCCCAGAGAAGGATAGCACACTTCCGCCATCGACCGGTTTTCCGATCACGGTGCTTGAAGATGGTACGATCTCATTGCCACTGCTCGAACCGGTCAAAGTCGAAGGACTGACCGAAGATCAGACTCGTGACAAGATTCGCAAGGCGTACATTGATACGAAGATCTTGAAGGAAGACGAGCAGAAGAAGGTCAGCCCAGTGGTGACCGTGATCCGCAAGCGGCGGATCAATGTTATCGTCATTCGACAGGACGCGGGCAATACCGCCAACGATACCTTCCTTCAGCAGATCAATCGCTCTGGTCGTGGCGTGGTGGGAGCTGATCAAAGTGGTGAAGGCAAAGTAGTCAAGCTCGACGCATTCGAAAATGATATCCTGCACGCCTTGACCGAAACGGGTGGAATGCCAGGTATCGGAGCCCGCAACGAAATCAAGGTCTTGCGGAGTAAAGCAACGGACAAAGCCGCCCGAATGGCCTTCCTGCAGCAGTATCAGCAAACACTTGCCCAGTTCAACGATCCGTGTGGCTGCCCACCTCCCATGCCCGAGGATCCCACAGTCCTTAAGATTCCACTCCGTTTACCGCCAGGTGTGCTACCCAACATTCGCCCAGAGGATGTGCTGCTGGAGGAAGGGGACATCATACTGATCGAGTCGCGGGACAACGAGTTTTTCTATACGGGCGGCTTATTGCCAGGTGGACAATGGCCGATCCCACGCGACTATGATTTGGATGCCCTGGGAGCGATGGCTATGGCGGGTGGTGGTGTGTCCAGTAAGCTGGCGAGTGCTTCAACCGGGTTGGTGGGGAATACGCAAGTCGTTCCACCGGGACGATTGTACATCCTGCGTCAGACACCATGCAACGGACAAATGGCGATCGAAGTTGATTTGGCAAGTGCAATTAACAATCCAAGCCAGCGACCCATTATTCAACCCGGTGATACTCTGATCTTACAGTTTAAGCCATGCGAGGAAGCGATTAACTTTGGTGTCGGTGCCTTCTTCACCTACGGTATCACCCAGTTGTTCCGCTAATAATCGATCGTCAGACCGATCGTCGCAACTCTCAATACGCCGCGTGAATTTACCTCACGCGGCGTTTTTTCGTTTTCCTTCTTCGGGAAGGCTCGCCTTGGTTGGTGAAATTTTTCGTTCGGCTTTCACAGGCCAAGCTTTCCCTTCTGCCCACAAGAGGTTATTTACAACTGCGATCGTTGGGTACCAAGGTGGGACCCCGTTTTCTGTGCCGCCAGCTCAGGCGTCCGCGAGCCCCAACCCTCACCACTGACCCAGCATTCACACACCCCTGTCCCCTGAAACCTGCCCCCTGGAACCTGGAACCTGGAACCTGGAACCTGGAACCTGGAACCTGGAACCTGGAACCTGGAACCTGGAACCTGGAACCTGGAACCTGGAACCTCGTACGATCCCTACTCAGGGGGAGTGTTTTTCCTCACAATCGTCATATACTGTTCAGGAAGTAAGGTGGATTTTGCCACGGCTGGGGGACAGGTGTTGGCGCGAGCAAAAGCTCGAATCAGTATGAAACCTCTAGTCGTTATGAATTCACAAGAGCTTTCACAGCTTAGAAGATGCCACTTATGCTTGAGCTTTCGCTTGTTTTTATAGCCAGTTTTCTACTGGCGGTTGTGTTAACCCCCATTGTGAGATCGCTGGCCATTCGCTATGGCGTGGTTGATCGCCCAGATTCTCATCGCAAATTGCATGGCGGAGTTGTGGCTCGATCGGGTGGGACCGCCGTCTTGTTCGCCGTTCTCGGCGTGTGCGCGGTGGCAATATTTCGACTGGAGTTGCGTCAGCTTGGGATCCAGAATTTTATCCCCTATTTGGCTCTGTTGACCGCCATGGTCGGGATTTGGCTGTTAGGGTTGGCAGACGATATTTGGACACTGCGAGGCAGGCAGAAATTGCTGGGACAAGTGGTGTTGTCTGGGCTATTAGTTTCCGCTGGTTTCAACATCCAGACGGTCTCATTTATGGGCTACGCAGTGGATTTGGGGCTACTGGCAATTCCGGTTTCGATCTTGTGGCTGTTGGCGACCACCAATGCTCTGAATTTGATTGATGGTGCCGACGGATTGTGCTCGACCTTGGGAGCCATTATTTGCGGTTCCTTGGGTTTATTGGCTTCGGTCAATGGTCACTATGCGGAAGCGGCGATAGCGTTTGCCTTTAGTGGGGCGTTGCTGGGTTTCCTGGTTTTCAATTTTCCACCGGCTACAATTTTCTTAGGTGATTCGGGTAGTTTGTTAGTTGGCATGGTGGCTGGGGCGCTGGCGATTCGCTGTTCACTCAAAGGGACTGCCAGTGTGGCTTTCTTGGCACCTCTGGCGATTCTATCCCTTCCTTTGCTTGACTCGTGTATGGCAATTATCCGACGCAAGTTGACTGGTCGTTCGATCTATACGACTGATCGAGCGCATTTACATCACACGCTGCGAAACAGGGGACTTGGGGATCGGGGGTTATTGCTCACGGTCACTGTGTTGTCGCTAATTACGGCGGCGGGTGCTTTGTGTGGACAATTGTTTGGGCGCGAATGGTTGGCGCCGATTGCGGTGGCAGCCGTATTTGGAATGTTGGTAACGACTAAGGCATTCGGGTATGCCGAGGTAGTGTTGATGGCTCGTAAGGCAAGTCATTTTGCAACGAGCATGTTTGAGCCCGTCAGTATGGCCGCGACGTCGGTCCGAGAGAAATCGGTTCGCCTGCAGGGGACGCGTCAGTGGGAGACAGTATGGCAAACGTTGACCGAATTCGCTGAGACGGAGCGGTTGTGTAAGGTTCATATGGATTTGAACGTACCTTGGTTGGAAGAGGGTTTTCATGGGACATGGCAGCGAAGCAAAATGCCTGATCGTCATGACTGTTGGAGCGCTGGTTTGCCCATTTTTGCGTCGGGTAGAATTGCTGGGCGAATAGACATTGTCGGTCCGGCAGCGTCCGGGGAGGCGCTTGAATCGCTGGCCAAGTTGGTTGAATTGATCGAGGATCTTGTTCCGCAAATCGAATGGTTGGTTACTTCCGAAGCTCCTGGTAGGGTCAGCAAAGCGGCTAAGGAAAGCGAGCTGCCGAATAATGAGAAGGAATCAAAAGCAAACAAAGTTCTAACCACAACCTGAGTCAAGCTTGGTTGACTCGGGTTCGGTTCAAGTGGTATCGTGTTGTGCTGAAAACTAAATGTTTTTCGCCACCTCTAGATGAGCACCACCACGGGTAGCAGGGCGGCGCGAGCCCCCAGCTACTTTCCGTCATTCATCTTCAAATCCAGAGCGGAGCTCTCAGGACACGATGCCCATTCTGAAACGCGAATCCGACATCCATCCCAACGATTTGCTGGTTAGTTCGCTGGCTACCAGCGAACCTTGGTGGGCCATGTACACCATGGCTCGCCAAGAGAAGAAACTGATGCGCGAGTTGGCTCAGCAGGATATCGGCTTCTATGCACCAGTTATTGAACGGCGTTACCGTTCACCAAACGGCCGACTGCGGACCAGCTACGAGCCACTGTTTAGCAATTATGTGTTTGTGTGTGGTGGCGAGGAAACGCGTTACAAAGCGGTCTGCACGGGATGTGTAAGTCGTGTTATGCCGATCCCACAACGCGAAGAATTGGTCGCTGACTTACTGCAGATTCGGAATTTGATTGTCAGTGAAGCACCCTTATCTCCAGAAAGTCGCTTGGAGCCGGGGCAACGTGTCCGCATCCGCAACGGTCTGTTCGCTGGATATGAAGGGGTAATCGTACGTCGAGAGAAAGAAGTGCGATTGCAAGTCTATGTGCGATTTATGGAGCAAGGTGTTTCGGTATCGATTGAAGACTGCCAAGCTGACCCAATTTAGTGCCTCGGACAGTGGACGGTCTGTCCCGATCCGAAAGATCAATCTAAACTAATTTCGCGCAGTGCTTACGTATTCTCTCCCACGCGTTTTTGAACACTAGACCTTGTATAATTCCATTTTTATCGCTGGACATCGTGGGATGGTTGGTTCTGCGGTAGTTCGTCGCTTGGCCAACGTCCCTCATGTCCGTGTTGTAACGCGTTCTCGGAGTGAGCTAGATCTTAAGGACGCTACGGCAGTTGGAGAGTTTTTTCGCGCCGAGCGGCCGGAAGCGGTTGTGTTTGCGGCGGCGCGAGTTGGGGGGATTCAAGCCAACAATTCGTTTCCCGTCGAGTTTTTGACCGAGAACCTCGCCTCTCAACTAGCCACGATTACTGCCGCCTATGAACAGGGGGTGAAACGGTTTTTGTTTTTGGGGAGTACTTGCATCTACCCGCGTTTGGCCTCGCAGCCCATGAGCGAAGATCAATTATTGACCGGGCCGCTAGAACCCACCAACGAGGCCTATGCGCTGGCCAAGATTTGTGGACTGAAATTGTGCGAATACTATCGGCGGCAATACGGTGTGTTGTTTCACTCCGCCATGCCTACCAATCTTTACGGCCCTGGGGACAACTATCATCCGGAACATAGCCATGTGCTACCTGCATTGATTCGACGATTCCACCAAGCGCGTGAAACGGCAGCCGAGAGTGTGACTATCTGGGGGACCGGTTTGCCAAGGCGTGAGTTTCTTTATGTCGACGACTTGGCTGATGCCCTACTGCATTTGATGAAGCTGGAGAACCCGCCTGATTGGGTAAATGTTGGTTCTGGTGAAGATCAAAGCATTTTAGAACTTGCTAGGCTAGTTGCGCGGGTCATCGGTTTTCAAGGTAGGATTCAAACTGACCCCAGCAAGCCGGACGGAACACCACGCAAGCTAACGGACATCACGCGATTGCGTACTACGGGTTGGAGACCTATCACTGGCTTGGAAGAGGGCATTAAGCTAGCCTACGAAGATTTCAAACGTCGGTGGGCGGATGGTACACTCAGGACCGTATGAAACCCGCGACTGCAAAAGTTCAGCTTCGGCAATTCATGATTGCTTACAAATTACACTTTACCGTGAGCGGTCATGACGACCGGATTGATCCTCTAGCCGCAGAACATTCGTCTGCTTTTGGATTTGGTCTTTGCGCAGTTGGAATTAGACTGGGATCGTTCTGTTGCGATCCACCGCCCGACTATTCTGCTTCCCTCTTTCGACTGAATCCTAGCCCGAGAATATCTATATGAAGATTTGCTGTATTGGCGCTGGTTATGTGGGTGGACCAACGATGGCCATGATTGCCAAACAATGTCCCGACATCTCCGTGCATGTGGTCGATTTGAATGAAGCGCGGATCAAGGCGTGGAATTCCAATTCACTTCCCATCTACGAACCGGGATTGCAGGAAGTCGTGACAGAAGCTCGTGGTCGCAATTTGACTTTCTCGACGCAAGTCGATCGAGCCATCGCAGAATCCGACATGATTTTCATTTCGGTCAACACGCCCACTAAAACGTATGGTATGGGAGCTGGACGAGCCGCCAATCTGGAGTTCATCGAAAAGTGCGCGCGGCAGATTGCCAGTGTCTCCAAGGGGCATAAGATCATAGTGGAAAAATCGACCTTGCCCGTACGAACGGCCGAAGCAGTCAAGCGTATTTTGGGGAGTGCAGCCAACGGTGCCACGTTTGACGTGTTAAGCAATCCCGAGTTTTTAGCGGAAGGAACTGCTATCGAGGACTTGTTGAAGCCGGATCGTGTGTTGATCGGTGGTGATTCGGCGACAGCGATCGAAGCGTTGGCTGCCGTCTATGCGCGGTGGATTCCGCGCGAGAAGATTCTGACGACCAATCTGTGGAGCAGCGAGCTTTCGAAGCTCGCGGCTAACGCTTTTTTGGCGCAACGCGTCTCCTCAATTAATGCTATCTCCGCGCTGTGCGAGGCGACCGAAGCGGACGTTGATGAAGTAGCGCGCGCCATCGGTACCGACTCGCGCATTGGCCCCAAATTCTTGAAAGCCTCGGTAGGTTTCGGTGGAAGTTGTTTTCAAAAGGATATTCTGAACCTGGTTTACTTGTGCGAACACTTCGGTCTCATGGAAGTGGCCGCGTACTGGGAGCAAGTGGTCGTCATGAATGACTATCAAAAGCGGCGGTTTGGTGAGAAGATTGTCAAGACGCTGTTTAATACCGTCTCGAATAAGAAGATTGGTGTATGGGGTTGGGCATTTAAGAAAGATACCAACGACACACGTGAGTCCGCGGCAATTTTCGTAAGCCGCGACTTGCTGCGTGAACGAGCCAAATTGCACATTTACGACCCGCGTGTTAGCCGGGAACAGATAACGCAGGATCTGCAGTACTCCATGGCAGACAACAACGGTCAAGTTTCTGCGGTCGATCGTCAGTTGATTGAGCAGAACGTGACTTTTGCCGCCGATAGCTATCAAGCCGCGCAGGACGCGCACGCTATCGCCGTTTTGACTGAGTGGGATGAATTCAAGCAACTCGATTTTAAGCGAATCTTTAAAGCGATGCCACAACCAGCGTTCGTCTTTGATGGACGTAACATTCTCGATCGTAGCAAGTTGACCGATATTGGATTTGAAGTCCACGCGATCGGGAAGTGCTAGGCACCACCGCCGTCGCGGAAGTCGCTAAGACGTACCGCCGGCTAGCAAGCTCGGCGACGATCATCTTTCGAAAGCCGTGGCGAAATTTGCTTCTGTTACGTGTGCTTCTCTAGCCAGGCATTGATCTGGGCGAGCATCTGGGTCGTGCAACGCCTGAGCTCGGTGAAGTGTTCTGCAGCGGACGAGATATGGCCACTGCGGGCAAGTTCTTCAACTTTGCCAGCCTCGCTGGTGACTGCCTGGGCTTCGAACAACGCCGCCGCGCTACGTAAGGAATGGGCTGCGCGAATCAATAGCTTGCCATCGTTGGTGTCGATGGCCTTGGTTAGTTCATCGAGCCGCTGTACGGTTTCGCGTTGCAGTGTGCTAATGAGCTGATGTTGTTGCAGTGGCGTATAGTTCAGTTTGGAAATAGGAGCCTCGAAATTGATGGCTTGCCTATTCTCAGCTTTGGCGTCGGCGACTTCGACTAGATTTAAGTCGTCATCTAGATTGATGTCGAACTTTTGACAGTCCGACGGCGCAGCCTCGGTGGCAGCAGAGCCTGTCGTCAGGTTATCGCGAATAGAGCGGAGGACGCGGTTGAGTTGTTTGATATCGATGGGTTTACTCAGGTAATCATCCATGCCTGCCTCGCGACAGCGAGCTTGATCTCCTTCCATGGCAGCCGCGGTGATGGCGATAATCGGTATGTGGGGACCGTTGTTTAACTGTTCTTCTTGTCGAATGAGCTGAGTTGCCTGAAGGCCATCCAGCCGAGGCATTTGTACGTCCATCAGGATCGCATCAAACTCGAAATCGCGCCAAGCTTCGATGGCGGCATGACCATCTTCGACGGAAATGATCTGGTGCCCCTCGCGTTCCAGTAAGCCAATGAAAACGGCACGATTAACTTCACCGTCCTCTGCCAATAGGAACCGCAGACCGCGGCCGGTGGTTTTTGAGGGCGTCGCTTCTTCCCTGGCCTTCGTCCGTGGTTTGCCGACCAGCGCGTGGCGCAAGGCAGCGCAGATCTCCGATTGCAAGGCGGGTTTTTGAAGAACAGCGATCAACTGGTGGGCATTCGAAAATTCTTCAGGAATGGGCGTTGCCACGGAAGTCAACACAATGACTCGTGGACGAAACTCCGAGTGCGTTCGGTGCAGGTCCGCGACTAATTCCAGCCCGTCTGAGTCGGTGAGCGAGGAGTCGACGATCAAAGCGGAGCGGTCCGCTACGTGTTTTGTAAATTCAGAGTAGAGCTGACGAGTGGAAGCGGCCGAGTCTGCGGATTGAACGTCCATGCCGCGATCTCGCAGGCTGGCCGCCAAGGTCTCTCGGCTGGCCGCGTTGTCATCGACGATCAAAACGTGGAATCCCTTGAGGCTAATCGATTGTTCTTCAATTTCCTCGGTTCGCTCCGGATGCTTGTTGAGTGCAAACGTAGCGGTGAAGTGAAACGTCGAACCAACTCCGACTTCGCTTTCAAGCCAAATCTTGCCCTGCATCATCTCCACCAGTTGAGATGAGATCGTCAGCCCCAATCCCGTACCACCATATTGCCGCGTGGTTGAAAGATCGGCTTGCGAAAAAGCTTCAAAGATCGAGCGTTGTTTGTGAGGTGGAATGCCGATGCCCGTATCTCGTACCGAAAAATGAAGCGTGTAATCAGCTTGGGATGGTGGGCCGTGGGCAACTGCAACACGGATCGTAATCTCTCCTTGGCTAGTAAACTTGATGGCATTGCCTACCAAGTTGACTAGGATTTGTCTTAAGCGATCTGGGTCCCCGAAGAGAGAATTCGGGACGTCTGGTTCCATTTCTAACACCAACTCAACTTGCTTCCCAGCTGCGCGTACAGCCAAGCTCTTTGCGGCATGGCTCACACATCGCTGCAAGTCAAAGGCGCGAGATTCCAAGTCTAACTTGCCCGCCTCGATTTTTGAAAAGTCGAGAATGTCATTGATGATCCGCAGCAATGATTGTGCTGATTGTTCAATCATCTCCACGAAGGAACGCTGGTCATCCTTGAGTGGCGTGTGACTCAGCAATTCTGTCATGCCAATGATGCCATTCATGGGTGTGCGGATTTCATGGCTCATATTGGCCAAGAATTCGCTTTTGGCAGCGTTGGCTCGATCGGCTGCGTCGCGAGCGTCGCGCAGGGCCTGCTCCGCGGCAATAAGGTCAGTAATATCGCGAGAAATGCCAAAGGTCCCTACAATACGACCATTCGGGTCGTAGAGGGGGAGTTTGGTGGTCGAACACCATGTGTCGGCACGGTCGGGCCAAGTCTCGCGTTCGACGCTGGCGATTAAGGGTTCGCCTGTTTGCATGATGCGCAGTTCGTCCTGTCGCGCCTGATCGGCGTGTTCACCAGTGAATATATCTGCATCGGTTTTACCAATCGCTACTTCGGGGCCGGCCAAGTTGAATTTTTTGGCCATCCCACGACTAATCCGAACGAAGCGACTGCGGCGATCCTTGAAATAAATTGAATCGGGGACATTGTCCAGCAGTGTGTGCAGTAGATGTCGTTCTCGTTCATAGGCCGCTTCGGTGGCCTTTCGCTCTGTGGCGTCCCAAAACAGAATTTGTACGCCGGTAATGTTGTTGTCGGCATCGCGCAGCGGACCTTTGATTATTTCTGACCAAGATCGAGCTCCGTGGCGTGTAAAGTTCTCCTCGAACTTGTGAATCACTTCACCAGAGCGCAGCACGCGTTGATCATCGGAGGCAAACTGTGTAGCTAGATCGGGCGGGAATAGATCCACGTCAGTCTTGCCGATGATGTCCGCCAAAGTGAAGTTGCGGAGTTCAAGATAAGCGCGATTTGCATAGATGCGCCTGCCATCGATCCCTTTGAGTACCAAATTGATAGATAGGCTATCGACGATTGACCTAAAACGGGCCTGAGTCTGACGCAATATTTCTTCCGCCGAGTCGAGACTCCGCGGGCTGCGGGCTAGGAGTAAAAGACTGTCGTCGGCCACCAACAGCGAGTGAACTTCCAATGGCAGCGTCAGTCCGCCGGTGCTATTGGCGGACAGCAGTAACGGTGGTTGCTCCAGTTGGCTGGGGTTTCGCGATCCGTGCAGTGAGCTGGGCACCGCTGCCTGTGCCAATTGAGGAAGCAGCAATTGAAACCTGCTGGCGGACTCCTCGGTTAACAGATAAGACCACCATGGTGAAAAGTTTTCGAACTCAGTTCGACTCCAACCGAGGTATTCTGAAATACTCGAATTAGCGAAGCGAACCACTTTTCCATCACGCGACAGCTGCACGGCAAAATCGCTGATGCGACCGAGGAATTCCTCCGTGGGGAGCTGTGATGGTTTACTGAGATATTCAATTACCATCGGTTGCATCGGGTTACCCTACCACGCAGTGCTTAATAAGTGTGATCTCGTTGCCGCAATCATTGAAGCTGACTTTGTCCATGAAGTTCCTAATAAGTACCAAACCTCGTCCACGATTGGCACTCATGGCTTGCGGATCGCTCTCATGGGCGATGCTCTTTATATCAAAGCCCATTCCCTCATCGCGGATGACAATGCGAATTAGATCCCGCATCAGTCGCGCGTCATAGTATATTTTGCGATCGCAATACGGGGCCGACTGCATGCGCAGGGTCACGTTTGCATCGGGCTGGCCATCGCCGTTCTCTTCGGTGGACGTCTGCTGCCAATCACTAAATGACAGCCCCAGATTGCCGCGATAGATAGCATTTGAGGCGGCTTGCTGCAACGCCATACTTACCCGGTAGCGATCTACCCCCGAGAGCAATTGCATGCCCGCTGCCAATTGCATGGTCAAGTCAATGGCCGTCGTCAACAGTTTGGGTTTGTTGGGCATTTCAAACACCAGACGGTTCTCGATGGTGCAATCAATCAGTTCCGCGTAGCTGCGATCGGTCCGCAGCACACCCAGCACATCTTCCACCGTCCCCAACAACAGGTCGTCCACTAGCGCTTTAGGGACATACGCGGTGGCCCCCGCGCGCAGCGCTTCGGCGGCCAGACGCTCCGATCCATGACCGGTCACCAATACGGCAGGAATCTGTGGGAAATCACATTGCATCGTCTTGATCAAATCCAGTCCGTTCATCACGGGAAGCTCTAGGTCTGTCACGACCAATTCACAGGTTCCCGTCTGCAAGTGCTCGATTGCCCGTGTGCCATCATCGCAGCAAGTGACAGTATGAGCTGCCGATTCGAGTAGCAACTTCATTTGCATGGCCTGCGTCGGACTGTCCTCGACAAGTAAAATGCTGGACATGTTGACCTCGTGGGGCGTGAAGAGCGGGAAAAGTATCATGGTGAAACACAATCGAGTTTACCATAGGCGTTCCCCAAAGGGTTGGTTTTTGCTAGCGAACCCGTTGGTTTTGAGGTGAATCGACCTTTTCCGCTACCGTCCAATTCGTCACAATCCCAGCCATCTGAAGCGCGGGCTGTTTGGTACCGGGCCAGTGCTCTGTCCACATTCGATTTGAGGGTTGTCCGTGAAAAAGTGTCCGACACCAAAAGCCGGAACGGCCCTGCGGGTGCTTCGCACTTTGGGTGTCGGACACCTTTTCCCGACGCGCGTTGAATCCTAATTTTTAAGCTGGACAGAGCACCAGTTGTGTCGCACGGGCCGTCAACGTCTTACGGCTCAATGAGTCTGCAAGCCTTACGGCTCAATGAGTCTGCAAGCCGTACGGCTCAATGAGTCTGCAAGCCGTACGCTTCAAGTAACAAATTTTGAAAACCTCATGGGAGAGTAAAGTGGATCGAAGGGCATGGTTGCAAACAGTTGCGCTGAGCGGTCTCGGTGCGTGCGGATGTTTAGGCTGTCGGTCGGCACCGATCACTGGGCGTCGGCAGTTGATGCTCATCCCCGAGCAAAGCGAAATAACGATGGGAACCCAAGCTTTTTCTGACGCAACCAAGGAACAACCGGGCCCGTCGAATCCTAAGTATGAAGAATTGGTTCGGCGAGTAGGTTTGCGCATCGCCTCCGTAAGTGATCGAGCTGACTATCAGTGGGAAACGCGAGTAGTGGCCAGCGAAGAACAGAATGCGTATTGCTTGCCCGGTGGAAAAATCGTGGTCTATGATGGCATTCTCCCTATTTGTGCGAGCGAAGCTGGTTTGGCGGTTGTGATGAGCCACGAGGTAGCCCACGTATTAGCGCGGCATGGTGGCGAGCGGATGAGCCAACAATCGGCGCTCAATGGAGTGCAAACTGCCGTCGGCTATGCCATGCGGAATAAAGAGCAAGTCTCGCGAGATATCTTCATGAAAGCGTATGGCATGGCCACGACCTATGGAGTGATACTACCCTACAGTCGCAAGCACGAATCGGAGGCCGATCATATTGGCCTGATGTTAATGGCCCGCGCCGGCTATGACCCTTCTGAAGCTCCTCGCTTTTGGACGCGTTTCTCAGCTGCCAACACGGGAGACAAACCGGCAGAATTTCTATCAACGCATCCCGCCGATACACGCCGCGCCGCAGATCTAGAAGGCTTACTTCCCGAAGCGCTCGACATCTACCGCACTGCCTCCGCTCCGATCGGAATCGGGGAGCTGATTGTGTAGTGGATTTGCCCGAGCTGTCACTCAAGGGAAAGGACATTCAGGGAATGGCAGGCTGCCTTACTTCAATCCAAAGGCAGTGCGCAATTCCTCAATCACTTTTTCGGGCATCGCAGAAACTTCGCCGATGGACCTTGCGTTGATTACGGCTTCGGCAGTTGATTCGAGCACTTCCAAGCGATCAAAAGCGTCCAACACACTGCGTCCGGTAACTAACACCCCATCGTTTTCCAGAATGGCTGCGGGAGACGAATCGGAAACATAGCTCGCAATGTTGCCATCGTCGCGATACTGGGTGCCATAAGGAACACGCTGCACGTCGCGCAGAAATACATAGCTTTCGGGGATCGTGCGTACGTCGAGCGTTGAATCGGTGACGCTAAAGGCGGTCGCGTTGACGGGATGGGCTAACACGATGGCATGAATGCTAGGGTGTCGACGATAGATGGCCGCATGTGCTTTGGCCGCGCGGCTAGCCAATTTGCCAGCTTCACGCCGCTGGCCATCGATCAAGACGAAGTCGTCAACCCTCAACCGCTCGCGATCGCGCTGGGTAGGCGTGATCAAGAAAGCGTTGGGCAATTCCGATGTAGCCGGAAGCCGCGCCGAAAAGCTCCCTTCAGTGCTGATTAATAGACGTTGGCGACAGCCACGTCGAACGAAGTCGCAAAGCTGACGACGTAATTCACGCTCTGCCGAGCTAGCCACCGTCGGCATGAACGATTCGAAGTCGACGCTGCGTTGGGCTGCTTGACGCAACTGCGAATCATCTAAGTATCGGATTGGCCCAAGTTTGGAAGCCTTGATGATCGTCTTGCCAGCGAATTCAAATGCTTCAAAGCGTTCAAAAGCGCGGGCCAGTGAATCACCTCCTACGACGACACCGTGATTCTCAAGAATGACACTCTCGCACCCAGTTTTGAAAGTTTCGGCGATATTTGCTCCGAGCTGTTGGCTACCGGGACATGCGTAGGGCGCGAAACCGATTTGCCCGCATACCGAATGAGCTTGATGAAACAATCGCGAGTTCGGCACCTGGCGACAAATGCTGAAGGCCACTAACGCGACTGGGTGCGCATGGACGATCGCTTGAATGTCAGGCCGCGCAGTATAGATGGCTTGGTGAAAGGGCAATTCAGACGAAGGCGGATGGGGGCCTTCCGACTGCCCATCGGGCCGTACGCGAATGATGTCAGCACGCGTCAAACTTCCCTTGTCAACGCGGGCTGGCGAAATCCAAATGTCTCCGGCGGAGTCGCGAATCGACAGATTGCCGCCGGAAGTGGTCGTCATGCGATAGCGATAGATGCGATCCATCGTCTGCATGATCTCATCCCGCGGATGAAGTAAATTACGGGTGGCGAGGATCGTCAAGATAAAGGCCTATTCAAAGTTGTACTCACGGCTCAGAGAGCCGTGCGACAAAGGGGATGATCGGAAAACCGTGAGACGGTGGAGTATTCGGAACGCCTAGCGAAAATGGTTTACGACGGTCGTACCACACTTGTGCTGCGATAGTAGTCCATTAGTGTGTCCACGGAAAGCACGCCGCCCCCCATGCCACTCTTGTTTACGCCACCGTAGGGAACTCCATGTGCAAAAACGTTGTGGGCATTGATCCAACTGTTACCCGCCACCATCGACTCAGCCACTCGAGCGGCGCGCTCTGCGTCGTTGGTCCAGACGCTGTTAGCCAATCCGTATTCGGTGTTGTTGGCCATGGCAATCGCCTCTTCTTCGGTATCGAAGGGGGCTAGAAAAGCGACCGGGCCAAAAATCTCCTCTTGGGCCGCCACGTTGTCCATCGACCCGGAGAGTAGCGCTGGTTTGACGTAGTTGCCCTGCATACCTGCTACATGTGCCGCGCCTCCCTCCAAGAGGCTCACTGCTCCGTCTGCTTTCCCCTTTTCGAGATATCCCAAAACTCGCTGGCATTGTTTGGGGTTTACGACCGGGCCCATTTGGCTTTCGGGATCGAGTGGATGACCGATGCGGACCTCCTTTAAACGCTGAACGCAGTGCCCTACAAATTGATCATAGATGTCGCGTTGCACTAGCCACCGCGTGGCATCACAACAGACTTGTCCCGTATGAAAGGTAATGGCTCCCACAAGCGCTTCGGCCGTCGCTTCGACGTCGACGTCATTGAAGACGACAGCTGCCCCTTTGCCGCCCAGCTCTAGTTTGACAGGGACCAAATTGCGACCACACGATTCAGCCACCATCCTACCGACTTCAGGAGAGCCAGTGAACGACATGCGTTTGATATGCTTATTCGACGACAAAGCGGCACCGGATGTTTGGCCGCGACCAGTCACCACATTGATTACGCCATCGGGGACTCCGACTTCGTGGGCCAATCTAGCCAAGTAGATGGCCGACAAAGATGTGTCTTCGGCTGGCTTGATGACGACGGTATTTCCGGCGGCTAGCGCGGGCGAGATGCCCCACCCGATGAGCAGAAACGGAAAGTTCCACGGGAAGATGAACGCACACGTGCCCCACGGTTGCTTGTAGATCCATGCCTCGTGACCGGGCACATCAAGTTTCTTCCGCAATTCGACTTGTTGGGACAACTTAACAAAGTAGCGCAAAGTATCGACAAAGTTCTGTACGTCACCTTGGGCTTGGGCTTCGATCTTCCCTGCATCGAGCGCCTCGATCTGGGCGATGATGGGTTTGTGCTCCTCAACTGCATCGGCTAATCGCAGTAGGATCGCGCTCCTCTGTGCGACAGACAATTGAGCCCAAGCTGGGAAGGCGGCATCGGCCACATCGACGGCATGGTTGACGTCGGCCGTTGATAAATCGCAGATGTCGCCAAGTTTCTGCCCCGAACCAGGGTCGAGCGTTTCAATGGTCGTATTGCTCGTTGGCTTAAAGTTTTTTCCGCCAATGAAGGCTGGGAAAACTGCTTCACTGAGAAAGGCTTCGACTTCAGGGAGTAGGTGAGTACCGATGGTGGTGGTCATGATCATGCCTCTTCAAACGGTGTAAAGGGAAAGCTAGCGTAGCCGAACTCGCCATGAATTTCGGGCAATTCAACGGTAGCGAAATTCGCCAAGAATTTCGGCTGACATTCTCCGGGCAAGATTAATTTAAGCAATTTCGCTTGCCCTCCAAAGTGTCAGACACCTTTTTTGTCAAAGACTAGTTTACCAGCAAACAGGAGCAAACATGAGATGCTGATCACAGCTAGAGTTGCGATAACCACTCTTTCCACGATGACCAAGGCTAGGGAATATCGTGTGGGCAAAAATCCTTCGGGGGTATAGCGATAAACGAATGGACCTGTTCTAACTTCGCAAGCAAACCGCGACAATTTTACCTCGACACGACCTGACATGACGCAATCAGTCATCCACGACCTGCTCATTATCTTAACCGCGGGTTTATTGGCCAGTATCCTTTGCCGTTGGCTGAATGTTTCAGTCCTAATTGGATACTTGCTCGTCGGTACGCTGCTGGGAGACGGATTGCTGGGATGGATTCTAGATGAAGCCCACCAGCTCGAAGCCTTCACCGAGGTCGGTGTCTTCTTGCTATTGTTTACCATCGGGCTCGAGTTTTCGCTGGACGATATTCGAAAACTGGGACGCACGTTGATCGTGGGAGGGGCCGCACAAATGATGTTGGTGGCCGTACCAGTCGCCGGTGGACTGCGTTGGTTGGGAAGTAGTTGGCAAGCGGCCTGGTTGATTGGAGCGGCAATCTCATTTAGCTCGACGGTACTCGTTTTTAAAGCCCTCTCGGAATGGGGGCAGACAGAAAAGCCCCACGGCCGGCGCGCTATCGGTATCCTGCTTTTTCAAGATGCCGCACTCATTCCATTGTTGCTGCTAATACCGCTCTTGACGAGTCCCGACCGTTCGCCGAGGGTATCTGACTATTTGTGGTTAGTGATGGTTTCGAGCCTTTTCGTCTTGGCCGTGATTGGCTTGAGACGACTGCTTTCTGACTGGCTCATTCCCAAACTCACTGGCTTTCGAAGTCCAGAACTTGTCGTGTTATTTACCATTGTGTCGCTTGGCGGCGTTACACTAGCCGCATATTCGGTTGGACTCCCTCCGGCCGTGGGCGCTTTTGCGGCAGGGCTGATTTTCAACGGCAATCGATGGACTAAACAGATCGACGCTTTAGTGCTTCCCTTTCGTGAAACATTCGCGGCTGTCTTCTTTGTGGGTTTGGGACTGATCTTCGATCCACGCGTTCTCTGGACCGAGCCAGCTCAAGTTGGGCTAGCACTTTTGGCCGTGTTAATTGTCAAGACGCTGGCTGCCACGGTTGCGCTGAGGCTGACCAGATTGTCCTGGCCCTGCGCGCTGGGGACGGGACTGGGACTTGCTCAAGTTGGTGAGTTCGCATTTGTATTGGTATTATTGGGCCTAGAATCGAACGTGCTGTCTGAGGAAGAGTATCAGCGTGTGGTGGCCATCGCCGTCGGTTCGTTAATCCTCACTCCCCCCATGATGCAAATTGGCTTACGCCTAGTGCGGAATGCGGTTAACGAGGATGCCCCGCCGGAGTTTCCGCCAACGGCCGTGGGCGACAGTCGCTTGGCCACGGTGATTGGTGCCGGGCCAATCGGTCGGCAGGTTGCCTCGCAGTTGGAAATCTTAGGGTGTGATGTGTGTTTGATCGATCTTAGTCCAATCAATTTGCATCATTTCGCACAAGAGGGATTTCGTACTGTGGCCGGCGATGCCACGCAGCGGAGTATTCTCGAATTGGCTCAGGTTGAGCGCTGTGAATTGATTGCAGTTTGCGTACCGCACGACGAATCAGCCCTGCAAGTAGTAGTGGCGGTGCAGAAGATCGCACCCCAAGCGACTATGGTCGTGCGATGTCGCTATCAAGGGAATTCCGCGAAAATTCTACGCGCCGGCGCCAAGCACGTTGTCAGTGAAGAGGCGGAAGCCTCGCTGGCACTGTTGGGAATTCTAGGCCGGCTTCGTAGATAATCGCTGCAGTGGGTTTCACGATGCTCGCCTTAGACTGAATAAAGACCGCCAAATGGAAAGCCAAATAGATCTTTTGACTGCCGACGATATCTTTTCGGCCCAGTCGCTGGTGGAATTAGCGGGATGGAATCAACAGCCCGACGATTGGTTGCGGTTAATCGATCGCGAACCGCAAGGTTGTTTCAAAGTGAGTGCTCAGGGCAATTTGCTCGGAACGGTGACGACTATCTCCTATGGATCTGAGCTGGCCTGGATTGGCATGATGCTCGTTCACCCAGACGCGCGTCGACAGGGGATCGGGAAACAGTTGATGCGACAGGCAATCGACTTTCTCAAATCGCGGGAGGTCCAGACAATAGGACTGGATGCCACTCCAGCCGGTCGGCCGTTATACGAGCAATTGGGGTTTAGAGTCTCCGCTGAGTGGCAGCGTTGGAAACGCGAGTCCGTATCAAGCGCCAACTCAGTTCCGCGATCAACGAATGTGGAGCTGATAGCGGTGAACGGCTTCGATGCACGCCATCGAGAGTTTGACGCGAGCGCGTTTGGAGTCGATCGCTGGTCTTGGCTTGAACTCTTGGCTCAAACTTCTCTCGCCGCTGAAACGGAGCTGTCGTTCGGACTGCTCCGCTCTGGCCGCACGGCGGATTATTTAGGTCCGGTCGTGGCCGTCAATCCGTCGCATGCCGGACCGTTGATCCAACATCTGCTCACCGGCTCGCATGGCCCATGCCTGTGGGATGTACCGCCACAGAATCCTCAGGCGGAGTCGCTAGCCAAGTCGTTTGGATTCCAGCCGGTTCGAACTCTGTATCGCATGTGGTTGGAGCATCCTAGTCCAACCGGCAAGTCATCCCAAGTGTTCGCGATCAGCGATCCAGCGACGGGTTAAACGAATAAATCAACAGCCCGCTGACGTCTGGCCATAATGTGAACCTCAGACGCTAGCCGTGGGCTTCAGCTCAGTGAGGCCCACGGCTAGCGCCTGAGGTTCACAATTGCACTAAGCGAGTGCCATTTACTTAGCGCCACGCGTTAGTGTGCGACGCCAGTTATCTTCGAAAGGAATTCGAAAAAGGCCTTCTTGCGCGGCGAGTTGATGCCCCAATCAACAGGAGGCGATTGATAACCATTCTCCAACGACTCACCTTGCCGACGATAGTCGAACCAACCCCAAGAAACATGTTCGGCTACCGCTGAAGTAAAATTATTGGCAGGTTGGTCGAACAGTTCATGATCGTCTTCGTTGAACAGAATCGGCATCGGGCGATAGCCATCGACGGCGCGGGTTTGCTCAATCATGGCAGTGATTTTGGCGGGATCCTTGACTCCATTACCATGCACCAACAGGAAATCGGAGGACTTCACTACGTTGGGCGTGGGGATCGTCCCTCCACCATAGCTCGTGCCGACTAACAAACGTCGACCAGCTTTTTGCTTGGCGGCTACCCGCTCAATCAATTCATGAACGCGGGCTGGACGCAGGATGTCATGATCGTAGGCCTTCACGTCGGATTCGTTGTTGACTTCGACCAGCACATTCTGCCAACCACCATCCAACAGCCACTGAGTCGCTTCGTCCGTGGCCCGAATGACTGCCACTTCATCTTCAAGATGTTGATCTTGGCCAAAGTAGAAGTATCCCAGGATCACCGCCATCCCCAGTTCGTCGGCCGCGTCGAGTACACGCTTCATCCGCTGAGCGAATTCAGGTCGTAAGCTACCGTCGCCGGTAAAGCCCCCCGTGAGCCACGTTTGAACTTTGGAATAGCCTTCGGGGGAACCACCTTGGAAATTAACGGTCACCGCCAGTAGTCCGTGAGCTTTCCAAGCGGGCATGGCCGCTATGAACTCAGTCACGTTTCTTTCGGCGTCCCACTTTTTTGTATCGGGATAAGCCCAGCGATCAACGGTTTCTGGATTTAAGTCATCAAAAACCGCTTGTACCATCCGCGAGTTCATAAGTAGGCCCTCGATACGATGGCCCTTCCACTCACGACCAGCATAGGTAGGTTGGCCATTGATATGGAAGTCATCACCCACGATGGTCAGTTTGGTCTTAGCGGGCATCTGTGCGACAGTCACTTGGGCCAGCGGTAAGCACAGGGAAGTTGCAAGCAGGAGGGACTTGGTAAAGTTCATAGCCGATCCTAAAAAGTTGAGAGACGAAGGCAAGGTGATGGACAACCGGATTATAGTGTCTGTTCGCGACCCGGAGAGTGTCAGACACCTTTTGAGACAAAGCCTAATCTGGACAAAACGATTTACACTACAATCGTTGACTGTTTCGACGAAAGTTTTGAAATTCCTCGTGTATTAAAGCCTACTGTCCGAGTCTCACTCAACATCTGCCTATGACACTCCTCTACTACAATCCAGTCTTTCATGAGCATGATACCGGCGATCATCCAGAGAATGCCGGTCGGCTAGTGCCGGTCCTGAAGAAGTTAAGTCTGATGGGGCTAGACTCCCAATGCACTCGGCCCTCATGGCAGCCCGCCTCGGTCGAACGACTAGGCTACGTGCATACCCCCGGGTACATTGTTAGCGTCGACCAGTTCGCTGCGCACGGAGGCGGACGCATCGAGACCGATACCATGCTCAGCGCGAAATCTTACGCTGTGGCCAGCATGGGGGCTGGGGCAGTCTGCGATGCGGTCCAAAGCGTAGTGGCCGGTAAAGACAAAACGGCGTTTTGCCTGCTGCGACCACCTGGGCATCATGCCTTACCCGACCAAGCGATGGGCTTTTGCTTGTTTAATAACGTGGCCGTAGGCGCTCGATTGGCGCAGCGCGAGCTGGGGATCGAACGAGTGCTGATTGTTGATTTCGATGTGCATCACGGCAATGGCACGCAAGATGTTTTCTGGGAAGATGGCAGTGTCGGGTTTTTGTCCATGCATCGCTTTCCGTTTTATCCGGGATCGGGAGCGACGGATGAAACGGGCTCTGGCCAGGGTTTGGGAGCGACGCGCAATTTGCCGATCGCCATGGGAACGTCGCGCCAGGAGCAACGAACACGCTTTCGTCACGAGCTCGAGCAATTCGCCCAGCGAATGCGCCCCGAATTGATATTGCTCAGTGCGGGCTTTGATAGTCACCGAGACGATCCCGTCGGTTCGCTGGGGTTGGAAAGCGAAGATTTTGGTGAATTGACTCAAGCCGTAATGGACGTGGCGAAAGTGCATGCGCAAGGACGCCTAATCAGTGTGCTTGAAGGTGGCTATAATCCAGCCGCTTTGGCAGAGTGCGTGGAAGTGCACTTGCAGCAGTTACTCAGCGGATAGGTCACGATGCCTGAATGGGCTTGGTATATATTATTGATTCCGGCCGGCTTCGTAGCAGGGATTGTCAACACGATTGCCGGCGGTGGATCTTTCCTGACTTTGCCAGCCCTAATGTTTTTTTGTGGGCTGGAACCCAAATTGGCTAACGGAACGAACCGGGTTGCAATACTGCTTTCCTCGGCCTCAGCCGCGGCAACCTTTCATCGGCATGGACATCTAGACAAGCAGCTGGCATTGCGCCTGGCGATTCCGACACTCGCCGGTGTGCCTTTTGGCGCTTGGCTGGCGATTCACTTGCCCGCCGACGCGTTTCAACCGATTTTTGGCGGGCTGTTTTTGTGCATGGCCGTGTTGCTAGTGGTCAACCCTAAGCGATTGACTGAAAAAAGCGCGCTGTCGCCACGGGCGGAAATTTTTGTAACGCCGCTATTTTTTTGCATCGGCGTCTACGTCGGTTTTATTCAAGCCGGGATGGGCGTACTGCTGCTGATGGGCATGAGTCTCATCCGCTCAGGTGATTTGGTCGGCGCCAACGCAATCAAGAATTTGATCGGCTTTTCCGTGACGCTAGTGGCCATGTTGTTCTTTGTAGTTTATGGTTTGGTCGAATGGCTCCCAGGTCTGCTGATGGCAGCCGGCAACGTCGTGGGGGGCGTCGTGGGAGCCAAACTGGCGATCAATAAAGGGAATAAGCTGATCGTGGCTTTTCTGATTGTCGTGATGGTTGCTACTGGAATTCAATTGCTGTTCAAGTAACATTCCCCTAGAAACTGACCCCACAATTCGCGTCCCCCTCCTATTTAAGGAAATTGACCATCACCACCAACGATCCAGCTAAAAAATCACCGCAACTATTTGACCTGGAGGTCAAGGACGCACAATTGATCTTCAACTCCGTTTGGGAGGAGCTGGAGGATGATTTTGGTAAGTTACAGCTGCGATTTCCCAAAGAATTGATCTTGTTGGGTGGGGCCCCTGGTGCGGGCAAAGGGACCAACACGGACTACATTCGTAAAGTTCGCGACATTACCGAACAGCCGATCGTGGTCAGCGAATTGCTCGATAGTCCCGAATCGCGGGCGATTAAGGCACAAGGAGGAATGGTCGGAGATCGCGATGTTGTGCGGATCGTGTTTCGCAAGCTGCTTGAGCCACAGTATCGCGGCGGGGCGGTCTTGGATGGCTTTCCACGCACCAAAGTTCAGGTCGAATGCCTGAAGATGCTATACGATCAGATGATCGCGCTACGCCGTGAGTTTGCCGACTCAACGGAGTTGATCCACTTCCGGCAGCCGGTCTTCCACATCATGGTATTGTTTGTTGAAGAGCCAGAGAGCGTGGCGCGGCAATTGAAACGCGGCCGGCAAACCATCGCTCACAATGAGGAAGTTGCTCGCAGCGGCGTAGGCGAACGCTGGGAGGAGCGGCCTACTGATTTTAACGAGCAACTAGCCCGCAATCGCTATCGAGTCTTCAAAGAGCAAACTTACGACGCGCTGGTGTCGCTCAAGCAGATTTTTCACTATCACTTTATCAACGCGCAAGCTTCGTTGGCCGAAGTCCAAGAGAATATTCTACGGGAGCTAGAATACCAGAGTTCATTGGAACTCGATCCTCGCACATTCCACGCCCTGCGCAAGATTCCGTTGGCCAGCGACATTGTCAGCCATGCGCGTCGCGATCTCGTACGGAGGTTAGACGAGTATGAAAATGAGCACACACAGTTGTTTCATCGCGTGGTCGATTTCGTGGAACTGAAGATCATGCCGATCATCGTGCGCCATGCGATCTCCGGCCAGGCCAATATTAATTCTGAAGATCCACTGTGGGAGGACAGTCTAGCCTTGGCCATGCTCATCGACGTTTTCAGTGAACGAGGCTTTCATGCCAGCGTCGATATCTCGCGGCACAATGTTCCGACCCGCTTCGATTTGCAGACTGGCGAAATTGAATATCACCACAAGAAGGTCTATCATATCGCCGTCCGCTTCCGCGGATCTGAAATTCGTCGCGGCTAAACCGTAGTTCATAGCACACGCAGCCTGCGTGGTTCGTCGCTGTGGTAGGTACTTAGGATTGCCTGGCAGGCTGTGTTCGAGACAACGCTGAGCGACGACCAGGCGGTCACCGCCACGTTGCACAACCCCTCTGGAAGCTGCTCTGAATTCTCCGCAGCCAAGAATCGGGCCCAGCGATTGACTGTAGAAGCTGATAGAAAAATATTCTCCGAAGACATTGGGAGCATCGAAATCACCGTCTCGCGTAGCGGTCTGTCCATGCAAGGAGAGATGGTGGTCAATCTCTCGGGGCTTGGCCCTCACGTCGGCGGGCTGCCATCGCAAGTCACGATTGAAGATGGACAGGCTTCAGCCAGCGTGACGGTGTCAATCGACGACGATTTAGAGCGTGAATTTGACGAGACGTTTGTTGTATTTGCGTCAACGGAGGGAGCGACGGGGGCCTTGCTGCTCAATTTAGTAGATGACGATACCGGCGACTGGACCAATAAATTTCTGCCGGAGGATATCAATGGTGATCGTCTCGTCACGCCGCTGGATGCGCTGTTGTTAGTCAATTTTCTCAATGGCGATGACGAACCGTTGCTCGCGACGCGCCCACCGTTGTTGCCGCGGGCCTATTTAGACGCGGACGGGAATGGATTTGTTTCGCCGACCGATGTATTGTGGGTTATCAACTATCTCAATCGCGATATACAGTAAAGTCGAACTGGCGCTGACGGCAGAAGTGTAGCCACGCCGGCTTGGCCTCTGTTATAATTAGAGGTGGCCGTCCCGCCGCGACTTTCCCACCTTTAACTCAGGTCGCTTGCCGATGAGTGTTTGCTATCCGCCTCAGGTCTACGGAAGGCTAATCGTCACATTCTGTGTGGCGTATTTGGTCGCTGTCCCCATTGCATTGCGCGCCGACGACCCGCGTGCGGGGATGGCGTATTTCGAGCAGCATGTGCGGCCGCTGTTGATTGAGCATTGCTACGAATGCCATGCGGCAGACGAGCAAAGTGGTGGTCTGCGACTCGATTCACGCGCTGCCTGGCAAGTAGGGGGCGAAAGTGGTGTTGCGTTAGTGTCGGGCCAACCCGAAAAAAGTCGTTTGATCGAGGCGGTGCGGTATGAAAATCTCGAACTACAAATGCCCCCGAGTGGAAAACTGTCGAGAACGCAGATCGCCGCGCTAGAACGCTGGGTGGAAATGGGAGCACCCGATCCGCGCGATGCGGAAATGACACGCACCGTTACCTTGTCGGCCGAGGTCGGTCAACGCAAAGTAAAGGCCTTGAGCGTTGAGGAAGGACGAGACTTTTGGTCGCTGCGACCTCTGACCAATCCACCCGTACCCTCAGTGCATCATCGCGATTGGATACAGACTCCCGTCGATGCCTTTATGCTTTCTCAGTTGGAAACCAACGGTCTGCACCCTGCCCCACCTGCCGACCGACGGACATTGATTCGACGAGTCACTTTCGATTTGGTCGGTCTGCCACCTACGCCGCAAGAAGTGGATGCCTTCCTGGAGGATTCTTCCCCAAATGCGTTTCAAAAAGTTTGCGAGCGTTTGTTGGCTTCACCGCAGTATGGCGAACGATGGGGGAGGCACTGGTTGGATGTGGCGCGTTATGCGGATTCCAATGGACTGGACGAAAATCTTGCTTATGGAAATGCGTGGCGCTATCGCGATTACGTGATCGAGTCCTTCAATCGAGACAAACCGTTCGATCGCTTCCTGACCGAACAGCTCGCCGGTGATTTGCTTCCCCAATCCAATTCAGAAACACTGACAGCTACCGGCTTTTTGATGCTCGGGGCCAAAGTATTGGCGGAGCCCGATGTGGAAAAGCTCGTTATGGATACTGTCGACGAGCAGATTGATGCTATGGGCAAGGTCTTTCTGGGGATGACATTCGGATGCGCGCGATGTCACGACCACAAATTCGATCCGATACTGCAAGCCGACTACTACGCCTTGGCGGGTTTCTTTAAGAGCACTCAAACGTTTGCCGGCACGAACATGGGGGCAATCAAGTATTGGCACGAACACGAATTGGCATCGGCCCGTGAACTTGAAGACTTGAAAGCCATCGATGCAGAGATTGCTAAAAAGAAGAAGGCGGCCAGCGATTACAAGTCGCAGGCAGTCAGTCAAATTCGGTCGGCGGCCATGCACAACGCAGCTAGGTACTTAGCGGCCGCGAGCCTGTGTGGTTCGCAGCCGAGCTTGAACGAAGTGAAAGCCATTGCCCAGCAATTCGATTTGCACGCTCGTATATTGTTTCACCTTTGTGGGCAATTGGAATTGCGACGCGACGATCCCGTACTGTCTGTGTGGCATCAACAACTCGCCGATGGTAGCTCCGCCGAAGCGATTGAACAGTACTTCGATAATTTGTTGGATTTAGTTGCTAAGGATAAATCTGCTGGAAAGGCCACCGTTACGTCGCAAGTTGACTCACTGACTAACGACACCTCAGGCCCTGAGCAGTCGCGCGACGAGCCTCCGCTTGGCGAAACAGCTGTCGACAACGTTGTGGCTGCCGATGAAGATCGCGAAGCACGCGTTGAACAAGCGCAGTGGCTAGAAAAACTCTTACCGGAGTTGTTGGTGGTTCCGGTTCAGCCCGAATTTGCCTTCGATGAACAGACGCTGGTCGAATACTATGCGTTGATGGAAGCTGCGCGTGTCATTGAAAGCGATGCCCCCGATCCGACCTCGATTATGGGAGTGAGCGATGGGCAAGTGCTGACAAGTGTCCCGGTTCATATCCGAGGCAGCCATCGCAATTTGGGCGAGCCGGTAGCCCGCGCCTTCCCAACCGTTATGCGAACTTCAGATGTTTCCCCAGTGTTTCCGCGGCGTGAAAGTGGTCGCTTGGAGTTGGCTCGTTGGATGGCCAGTAGTCAGCATCCGCTTACCGCTCGCGTGTATGTCAATCGCGTCTGGCGTTGGCATTTTGGACATGGTCTGGTGGGGTCAACGGAAAACTTCGGTTTGCTGGGAGATCGCGCGTCGCATCCTGAATTGCTGGATTGGCTAGCCAGATTTTTTATCGAATCGGGATGGTCAACCAAGGAATTGCATCGACTACTGTTGGCCTCGAACATCTATCAAATGTCTGCCCTGCATCCCCACGAAGACAAAGCTCTCGCGGTCGATTCCGAAAACCAGTGGCTGTGGAAATTCCGTCGCGTGCGATTAGAGGCCGAGCAACTGCGCGACGCGTTGTTATTCGTCTCAGGACAGCTGGATCCGCGAATGGGTGGCAAGACGGTACCACTCCGTAACCAACAATTTGTCTTCAACCACACTTCCGAAGATTACACGAAATATGACAGTCTACGGCGGGCGGTCTATTTGCCAGTGATTCGCAACAACATCTATACCCTGTTCGAGCAATTCGATTTTCCAGATCCGACAATGCCAGCAGGCGATCGTCAGGCGACCGTCGTTGCGCCACAAGCATTATTATTGCTCAACGATGAATTAGTCATGGATGCGGCCAGCGGCTTGGCAACTCGCGTGTGCCAGAGTTTTTCACAAATCGAGCAGCGAGCTGATTGGGCCTATCGCTTAGCGCTCTCGCGACCGGCCAATGATTTGGAAGTGCGCAGGGCCACGCAATTCGTAAGAAACGTTACCAACCAACAGAAAACGCCCAACAACAATAAACTCGACGAGTTGAGGGCTTGGACGCTGTTTTGCCAAGCGCTGTTGGCTAGCAACGAGTTTATTACGGTCGAATGATCGTCGCACGACTCTCCGAGTCGTGATGGGCGAAGCACGCCAGAAGGTAACATTGCTTAGTTGCAGCACTTCCCAATTGATGCGGTAAAACAGAATAGGCATGTGGGGTTCGAATGAAAGATTTTACTACGACACTTTGGGAACGCAGGCAGTTATTGCAGCATTCTGCGGTGGGCTTCGGCGGAATGGCTTTGGCTGCTTTGCTGGGGCGCGAGGCGTCAGCCGACGACGCAAGCAAACGGCTTGTTGATCGTACCACTCCCCTTGCGGCCAAGACTCCACATATTGCAGCACGGGCAAAACGAATTGTGTTTTTGTTCATGAAGGGAGGCCCTTCGCATATCGATACATTCGATCCCAAGCCGGCGCTGGATCGTGCGCATGGACAACCGCCCCCGTTTGAATTGCCTGAAGTGACCTTTGCCAAACAAGGCAACTTGCTCAAGAGCCCTTGGAGGTTTAGGCAGTACGGCCAGAGTGGCCTACCGGTCAGCGACTTGTTTCCGCATGTGGCTCGGCACGTCGATGATCTGTGCGTCTTGCGGTCAGTGCATGGTACCAATCCAGCCCATGGTGGTGCGTTGCTCAAATTGCATACCGGCAGCGATCAATTTGTACGCCCCAGCTTGGGTGCTTGGGTCACCTATGGCTTGGGGACGGAGAATGAGAACTTGCCCGCCTTCGTTACCCTCTGTCCTACCTTGGCCCATGGCGGCGTCAACAATTGGGGAGCGGCCTTTCTTCCTGCCCACTGCCAAGGGACTCCAATTGGCAACGCGAGTTTGCCCGCCAAGCAAGCTGTGGTGAAGCATGTACGCAATAGTCGCATTGACCTCACAACCCAGCGCGAACAACTGGATCTGATCCAAGCCATGAATCAACAGCACTTAGCAGGTCGCCCCCGCGATGTTGCACTCGAAGGACGCTTGCATTCATTCGAGTTGGCCTTTGGTTTGCAAGCCACCATGCCTGAAATACAAGACCTAACGCGCGAGTCAGCGGCCACTCACAGGGCGTACGGTATTGACGATCCGATCACCGAGGACTTTGGCAGGCAATGCTTGATGGCGCGGCGTTTCTTGGAGGCAGGCGTAAGGTTTGTACAAGTGACGCACAGCGACAGCGACGTGCAGTGGGATCAACATGGCAATCTTTACCAAGGTCATACTAAGAACGCTGCCGAAGTCGACAAGCCCATTGCCGGCTTTCTGCAAGACTTGAAAGACCGCGACCTCTTGCGAGATACATTGGTGTTGTGGGGCGGTGAGTTCGGGAGAACCCCCACAGCACAAGGAAACGATGGCCGCGATCACAATCCACATGGTTTTACGATGTGGATGGCCGGTGGCGGAGTCAAGGGTGGGATGGCCTATGGAGCAACCGATGATTTTGGCTATTACGCGGTCGAAAATAAGATGCATGTAAACGATTTGCATGCCACAATTCTGCATTTGTTGGGGCTTGATCACGAACGTTTGACGTTTCGCTATGCCGGTCGTGATTTTCGATTGACCGATGTTGCCGGGAAAGTTGCTGAGCCGATTTTGGCGTAGGGAGAGTTCCAGGTTCCAGGTTTCAGGTTTCAGGTTCCAGGTTTCGGGTTTCGAGTTTCAGGTTTCAGGTTTCGGGTTTCAGGTTTCAGGGATCAGGGACAGGGATCAGGGACAGGGACAGGGACAGGGACAGGGACAGATTTCAGGTTTGGGGATTGGGTTCGAAGTATCAGGGCCAAAGGTCCGCCCGATTATCTAGCCCCGGCAGCAGGCCGGGGGCCGCAGACAATTCACGCAGGTTTAGGGCCGAAGGCCCGGCAGATTAACCCATCGAATCGGTTAATTGTCATGCGGACCGCGTTTGTTTGAATTCTAATCCGCACGGCCAATTCTCATCTCGGTGCGGTGGATGGTTGCAATCTGCCGGGCCTTCGGCCCTTCGCTCTTTAATTTTGGGGTCCCTACCCCGGCCTGCTGCCGGGGCTAGAAAACCGGCCGGACCTTCGGCCCTAGACCCCCAACCCCCTGGAACCTGAAACCTGAAGCCTGAAATTCCGATGTAGTGGTTTCGATTTTTCCCTTGTTTGGTGTGCCAAAATTGGCTGGCTACCCGTTGGAAAAAAAGTTTTCCGACGCAAGTCGATGGCGTACAACGACCTAGGGAGAGATCTATTTTTTTCGCTCCACTGCTTAGTTGACTTGCTACTCTGAATGGATATCTTTGGGGCTCAGTGGGGGTGAATGGTGACCTGTGGGGAGCCGGGGGAAGCTGGGGCTGAATTGCTCCAAACGAGGCGATTGAAACGTGTTGTTAACGGGGAACTATCGCAGAAACTTGGATGACAAGTTGCGATTGGCGATTCCGAAACAATTGCGTGATGCCTTGGGTTTCCCGGAAAACAACAGCCTATTCATCGCTCCGGGAAATGACCGAGCCTTAGTGATTTACACGGCAGAGGTGTTGGAACAGATTGGCCTGAAGCTCAGCAAACTGAGTCCGGCGGCCAAAGAAACTCGGGACTTTAGTCGCTTGTTTTATGCCCAAGCCCAGCCGGCAGAAGTAGATCGCCAAGGTAGGTTACGTATTCCTCCAGAATTAGCTAAATTATCGGGACTGTTCAACGAGGTAGTCGTCATTGGCGTACGCGACCGGATTGAGCTGTGGGACGCAGCGGCTTGGGACCAGTTCCTAAACCGAACGCAGCCCTCGTACGATGATCTAGCAGAAAGAGTATTTCGAGACGCCCAATCCGATTGACCTCGCGAGTGACCGCACTGAAGAGGAACAATTGGCATGGGCGGATCGAACAGAATTGGTGAGACCCTGATTCAGCTTGCGGCCACTAGCTGAATAGCCACAAGCGAGACCTTTGATTGGATAACTTCCCAGGGGTCTCGCGGGTTTCACCATCCTTTCGGCAAGGACTAGCTCGAGAGGTGTTGTTGCGTTGAACTTTTCTCAACCAAGTTCAACGCACCGTTTGCGGCCTACAGCGGAAACACGGATGTTTCCCGGGCCTCAATCGGCTGAATAGGCGCAGAATGGGAGCGAGGAAAAGACGTAGCGGAATTCGCCAAGAATTTCGGTTGTAGCAGTTTTTTCTTGCAAAGCTTTCCCTCGAAAAGTCGAAATTCGCGACGAATTCCGCTACGATGAAATCCTCATAAGTGCGCAATGCTGGGGCGCTTGAGAATTCACGAGCTTCGGTCTTCCAGTCGCCATCTTCTCCACTTTCTGAGCTTAGGTCTAGTTTGTGCTTGAAACCACCCTCCACATACCGGTGCTCCCCGCCGAGATCCTCCAGCTCGGTTCTCCCGCACCTGGTCAAACTTGGGTGGATGGTACCGCCGGTGGAGGCGGTCACTGTCGGTTAATTCTCGAGCGTATTGGACCGGAGGGGCGACTTCTAGCGATTGATCGCGACCCGGCAGCAAGTGCGCGGTTAGAGGCACATTTGGGCGCAAACGCCTTGGTCTGCAACGCGTCCTACGATTCGATTCCTGAGGCAATGCAACAGCACGCTCTGCTTCAAGCTGACGGCATTCTGCTCGATCTGGGGCTTAGCAGCGATCAATTGGCCGATCGTGAGCGTGGTTTTAGTTTTCAGGTTGACGGACCGCTCGATATGCGGTTCGATCCGACCAGCGGAGAGCCAGCTTGGGAGTGGCTAGCTCGCGTCGACGAACAAACCTTGGCCGATACGATTTATCGTTACGGAGAAGAGCGGTTTAGCCGCCGCATTGCGCACCGCATCGTCGAGTCTCGTCGCGAACAGCCAATTCGAACTGCGGACCAACTGCGCGCGTTGATCTATCGTAGCGTACCCCATCCGCGAAAAGCGGGGGGGCACAAATCGAAGGGAACCAAATCAAAGGGGGCTGGGAATGCCAAATATCGCACCAAGTCGATAGACCCTGCTACGCGGACTTTTCAGGCGCTTCGCATTGCCGTCAACGACGAACTGTCGATACTCGAACGCGCCTTGCAACGTTTACCCGATTGCCTAGCACCTGGCGGGCAACTGCTGATCATTAGTTTTCATTCACTGGAAGATCGGTTGGTCAAATATGCGTTTCGTCAGGACCAGCGATTGGAGATTGTCACCAGGCGACCTGTGCAGGCTAGCGAGTCTGAAATTGCTAGCAATCCTAGGTCGCGAAGTGCTAAGCTTCGTGTCGCTCGGCGAAGAGCGCTACACGAAGCCTGACGGCTCATTCCCTTAAAAAGCACTGTGCAGGTGTGGGTTTCCCCCTTGCTTGGGTGTCCTGGATGTCGTAAAAGCCAAACCAGACGTCTTAAAATACGCCCCTGTTTGGTTTTGTACGGAGACTTGGATAAATGATCGTTTGGCGTCATTCACTTCGTTTTGCCGCTGTTGCGTGCATGCTGGCTGCAGCGTCTGGTTCCACGGTGATAGCCCAAGATTGGTTGGCCGATCAATCGTATCGGCCGGTAGCGAAGCAGCCGCAGATTCCAAGCATTCCTAGTGAAGGTCTATTTGAACCACCACCGCCGTTGGAACCGAGCATGCCGCCGACGGTGTTTGAAGAAGTTGCTGCAGAACAAAATGTTAACGCAGGGCCGGTGTGGTATTACCCATGGACTTGGATTCCGCTGGACGGCTGGGTGAATAGTGCTGAATTGGGGCTCAATGGTTCGGCTGGAAATGCGGAGTCGGCCAGCTTTCAAACTGGTATGCGAATGAAACGCAAGACCGACTTCACCATGTTTGACCTGAGAGCCACCTACAATCGCACTAGCGCTAGTGGGACTGAGACGCAGAACAATGCATTGATCTACACCAATTGGGAACGTTTTTTGGGCGCCTCTCCCTGGACGTTATTTGTCAAGAACGGCTTTGAATTCGATAAATTCCGGGCCTTTGATTTTCGCTATAACCTGAACTCAGGTTTGGGGTATAACTTCATTAAGACTGATGACTTGACGTTGACTGGGCGATTCGGTGCCGGTGTGTCTCGCGAGTTTGGTGGTCCCGATGATCGTTGGGTGCCGGAAGCACTATTTGGAGGAGATTACGAGCATCAGGTCAATGCACGCAACAAGTTAATTGCCAAGCTCGATTATTTTCCTGAGTGGGGGGACTTTGGCAATTTCCGTTTGGTCTCCGATTTGGCTTGGGAGTACTTGATCGACGCAGAGGGAAACTTGTCATTCAAGCTAGGTGCCACCGACCGCTACGACAGCACACCCAACGGTGCCAAACCCAACGATGTCAACTATTCGGCTTTGATCCTCTACAAATTCTGATTGGTGGGATGAGCTATGCGCGGTGGTCCAGGCTTGTTTTGGTTTTCATTGTGGGCAACTATCGTAAGCCAAGGTTGGGTCCTGCTAGTTGCCACGAACTTCCATCCCGCTTCGGCACAAGAGCCGGCAAGTAAACCCCAATCCATGTCAGCACCTATCGTTATCGCGCATCGTGGAGCCAGCGGCTATCTTCCCGAACATACGGAAGGGGCCAAAGTGCTCGCTTTCGCGCAAGGAGCCGATTATCTCGAGCAGGATGTCGTGCTGTCCCGCGACGGCGTGTTTGTGGTCTCACATGATATCACCATGGATGAGACAACTAACGTGGCCGAAAGATTTCCTGCCCGCAAGCGGCTCGATGGTCGATTCTACTTTGCCGATTTCGATTGGCATGAGCTGAGTCAGCTGGCCGTCAACGAGCGAACCACGGCCAGCACAGGATCGCAAGTTTTCAAAAACCGCTTTCTCGGTTCAGCTGGGCAACGCGTTTTGCGCTTAGAAGATGAGATCCGTTTAATACAGGGTCTCAATCGTACACTCAATCGCAACGTGGGGCTGTACATCGAACTCAAATCACCCGGCTGGCACGCAGAGCATTTCGGCGATCATATGGGGGCTAGGCTCCTGCCGCTGCTTGAGTCGTTCGGCTATCGTACTGCGCAAGACCGTTGTTTCATTCAGTGTTTCGAACCGGCTGAATTACAATACTTGGCGAACGAACTTCAATGCCAATTGCCGTTGATTCAATTGATCGGAGGTCGTCCTCTGGGTCTGTTAAGTGGTCAAGTAGCGAAGCAGGAATCGCGAGAGTCTGCGATTGCCATCTTGAAAACTGAATTGAAAGAGGTGGCCAAGTTCGCGCAGGGAATTGGACCAGCCATCGATCTGTTGGTCGCTCCCGATGCGTCAGGCAATGGCCAGTCAACTGGGGTTTGTGAGGCGGCGCATGCGTTGGGGATGCAGGTACATCCTTATACCGTGCGCATCGACGCGCTCCCGAGCTGGGCGGCTGGCGTAGACCAGTTGCATGACATGCTGCTTGGTCAGCTGAAAGTAGATGGCTTTTTTACCGACTTTCCCGATCTTGGACGCCGGGCCGTTGATGCGCGATGAAAGCACGTACGTCAGGCGTTCTTGCCTGGCGATCCGACGTTGTGGGAGCAAAGATGCAATCGGGTATCGGAGAGTCAGGCAGGAATGTCTGACGTACAGGTGTCGAAGGAGAGTTCACCGTCGATAGCATCGATGCGCACCGCTCCACCCTCGGCAATGTTTCCTTTGAGCAATTCAGTAGCCAACGGATTTTGCAATTCGCGCTGAATGACTCGCTTGAGCGGTCGCGCGCCATAAGCTGGGTCGTAACCAGTCGTGGCGATATGTTCGACAGCGGCGAGTGTGATTTCCAGTTCGATCTGACGTTCCTGTAGTTGTTGGCGTAAATGTTCCAACTGCAGTTCGACGATGCGATGAATCTGGCTTCGTTCCAGCGGATGGAAAACGATGGTGTCGTCAATACGATTCAGGAACTCCGGAAGGAATTTGGCCCTGAGTGACTCCTTCATGGCGGCTTGGAGTTCCTCTTCCGAAGCGCCTTCGCCGGTCAGTTGTTGAATCAATTGGCTCCCCACATTGCTGGTCATTACCACGACGGTGTTGGTAAAGTCAACGGTTCGGCCTTGCCCATCGGTCAACCGACCATCGTCGAGCACTTGGAGCAAGATGTTAAATACATCGGGATGTGCCTTCTCCATTTCGTCGAGCAAAATGACGCTGTAGGGGCGGCGGCGGACCGCTTCGGTCAGCTTGCCTCCCTCTTCGTAGCCGACATAACCGGGAGGGGCACCAATCATGCGACTGACCGCATGGCGTTCCATGAATTCGCTCATGTCGATGCGGACCATGGCCTGATCATCGTCAAACATGATTTCAGCCAGTGCCTTGCAGAGTTCGGTCTTGCCCACGCCGGTGGGGCCTAAGAAGAGGAACGATCCAATGGGACGGTGAGGATCTTGCAGGCCACTCCGACTTCGACGAACAGCATTGGAAACAGCTGCAACGGCGTCATTCTGTCCCACCACGCGCTGATGCAAACGCTCCTCCATGACCAATAGTTTGGCCTTTTCGGTCTCCATCATCCGCGTTACCGGAACACCCGTCCACAGGCTGACGACACTGGCGATTTCATCCGCCGTAACTTCGGTCCGCAGTAGCTTGGGTCTATCGGCATGTCCCGTTGGCTCACCAGCGTGCGATCCTTCCGAGGCTTGCTCCTCGTGTTCGATCTGTCGTGCAAGCGTTTGCCGTTGTTTATCGAGTTCAAACAGTCTTTGATAGTCGGTCTCGGGAACTTGGCTACCGCTCGATTGCTTTTCACGAATGGCAGTTTCTAACTGTTGAAAATCGAGCGCGACTTGATCGAGCTGCTTACGAACCGATTGTACATCGCTCAAGCCCAGCTTTTCCGCATCCCATTGTTCGCGCAGGCTGGCTAATTGCTGTTGTAGTTGTTGTATTTCATGTTCGATTCCTTGAAGTTGTGGATCGGTCGATTCGTCTGCTTCTTCGATCAACTGTCGCTGAGCCAATTCGAGTTGCCGCAGTCGGCGTTGCACCACATCAATTTCACCGGGGACACTTTCGCGCTCCATGGCTAAGCGGCTGGCCGCTTCGTCGACCAAGTCGATCGCCTTATCGGGTAGGAAGCGTTCGGTAATGTAACGATTGGAGAGATTGGCGGCAGCCACTAAGGCTGAATCTCGGATTTTGACACCATGGTGTGACTCGTACCGCGATTTGAGCCCCCTCAGTATCGAGATAGTGCTCTCGACGGTCGGCTCACCGACAAAAACCGGTTGAAAGCGTCGTTCGAGGGCGGCGTCTTTTTCGACATGTTTGCGGTATTCGTCCAGTGTCGTAGCCCCTATGCAACGTAGATTACCGCGCGCCAATTCTGGCTTGAGCAGGTTGGCTGCGTCGCTGCCACCTTCCGAAGCGCCAGCCCCGATGACAGTGTGCAGCTCATCAATAAACAGGACTACATTACCCTCAGCGTCTTTGACTTCGCGGAGCACCGCCTTGAGTCGCTCCTCGAATTCGCCGCGGAATTTGGTGCCTGCCAACAGTGATCCTAGATCGAGCGTGATAACGCGTTTGTTCTTCAAGCTCTGCGGTACGTCGCCTTGCACGATGCGCAGCGCCAGTCCTTCCACTATGGCCGTTTTGCCGACACCAGGCTCTCCAATCAACACTGGATTGTTTTTTGTGCGCCGCGAGAGGACTTGAATAACACGACGTATCTCGTCGTCGCGCCCGATGACCGGGTCAATTTTGTTTTGATTGGCCTGCTCGATCAAGTCGATGCCGTATTTGGCGAGCGCGTTGAATTTGCCTTCGGGGCTTTGGTCGGTAACCCGTGCACTACCGCGCAGGGCCTGTAGCGCTTTAAGCACATCTTGCTCATTAATGCCATTGAGTTTGAGCACATCTTGAGCTTTTCCAGCCGAATTGGTCAAGCCGATTAGCAGGTGCTCCGTGCTAACATATTCGTCTTTCATCGCATCGGCCGCTTTGGCAGCCGCTTCCAATGCACTCCGTAGCGATGGATTGAGTTGTGGTTCACGGCCACCGCTGACTTTGGGCAAACGCTCGATCTCCTTGTCGGTCATGCTCCGCAATTGAGCAAGTGCCACTCCCATTTTCTTTAGCAATGGCACTACGATTCCGTCAGACTCCGCGAGCAAGGTGGCCAGCACGTGCAGCGTATCGAGATCGGGGTTTCCCAGTTCTGCGGCTCGGCTCTGCGCGCCAGCTACAGCTTCCTGTGCTTTGACGGTTAACTTTTCAAATCGAAATGCCATGGTAGAGATTCCTGTTTACGTTGCTGCCAAACTGGCTCTTTGATCTATCTATCGAGTGAATACAGAGAAAACTGAGTGCCAAGAAGGCAATTAAGAAGACGCAACGATCGATTTTCTTGGAAGTAAATTTAGTTTGGGCTGGGATGCGAACAATCGAGCGTTGCGAGGTGCAAGATCCGGGAGTTGTGCCCGTTTAGTATTGGTACGACGGCAAAACGTTTAACGCCAAGCCGTAGCTGCCGATTTGCAGCGAGTTGGGATTGCGAAAATTATTGGGCTTGGGATGGTGCAAGAAAGCATGGGGTTGGGGCTGATTTGCTAGATTCCCGGCTTGATACTTCCACGCTCGGGCGCTGCCGTCGCCTGCGCAGGCTGTGACTAACCTTCGGGAAACTCTGTTCTTAGTTGTGACTTTCACGATTGGGCGCTCGAACTCGGATCGACAGCCTGCTCCGGCTCGGCGTTAAACAAATTCCGCACTTGGAAACTTGAACGGTATTGCGTTAATCCACAGCTGCCGGTTTTGAAGCCCGCACTTGTTAGTGCCGAAGGCACGGATTTCGATAGCCTGGGATGCAAATCCCAGGTCTTCGAAACATTCCTCTGCTTTCCATCTTGCCGGCGATCGGCCGCATTGGCGGCCGATCGCTGGCAAGACGGAGGTCGGCGGGGGACGTTTTCCCTGGGGGTTTAAAGCCCAGGCCACCAAATGCCACCGCTTCGAAGTTTAAAAAAGCGCAACTTTAAAAGCCGCAAGCAAGGATCGCCTCGACGGGTCTCGTTACCAATCTTCCTCGCCTACTACGGCTGCGGGTTAAACAATTCGGTGCTCAACGGAGGTATTGGCTCACGACCAAAATGTAGTTAGGCCTAGTGGAGTGACACAGTTTTTCCACTGTGCCGACCCACTAGGCCTAATCCTATTGTCGATTTTAATTTCGATCTAACTGTCGGTTTGCCGAAAGTCTGGGCGATTTCCGCTACGAGAGTTGCGGCTTAGTCTTTTTTGACTTCGAATTCTGCGTCGATTGCATCTTCGTCATCACTGCCCGCGGACTGGGAGTCGGTGGCCCCACCTGCGGCGGCGCCACCGCTACTGGTCTTTTCATAGAGCACTTTGCTAAATGCCTGAGCGGCTTGTTCGAGCTCGTTGGTGGCCGACTTGATCGACTCGGTATCGGTCGTTTCGGCTGCCTTACGAACTTTCTCGATAGCCGCATTGAGCGGTTCGCGATCTGAGTCGCTGAGCTTCTCAGCGTTCTCTTTCATTTGTTTTTCGAGTTCGTAGGTCAAGTGTTGGGCCTTGTTGCGGGCCTCAGCCAACTCGAATTGACGACGGTCTTCCTCGGCATGTTCTTCGGCGTCCTTCTGCATTCCCTCGATCTCCGCTTTGGATAGTCCCGAGGATTGCTGGATTTTGACCGAGGCTTCTTTGCCGGAACCCATTTCGCGTGCGGACACATTGAGAATACCATTCTGATCGATGTCGAATTTGACTTCGATCTGTGGTACGCCGCGCGGTGCGGCTGGAATTCCTTCCAGATTAAATTCGCCCAACAGCCGATTATGCGCGGCCATTTTGCGTTCGCCTTGGAACACGCGCACCGTCACCGCTGTTTGATTATCGGCGGCGGTGGAAAACGTATTTTTTCTCTCAGCAGGAATGGTTGTATTGCGTTCGATCAGAGCCGTGAGTACTCCCCCTTCGGTTTCGATACCGAGTGTTAGTGGAGTAACGTCCAGCAGCAGCACGTCTTTACGATCACCGGCTAGGACACTCCCTTGGATGGCGGCCCCTACCGCCACTACTTCATCCGGATTGACTCCTTGGTGAGGATCCTTGCCAAAGATCTTCTTGACCACTTCGCGAACTTTGGGGACGCGTGTCGAACCACCTACCAAGACCACTTCGTCAATATCAGATGGTTTGAGCTTGGCGTCCTCGAGCGCTTGAAGTACGGGCTTCTTGCAGCGTTCGATGAGCGAATCGATCAGCTCTTCGAATTTAGCGCGGGTGATCTTCATCTGTAAGTGCTTAGGACCACTGGCGTCAGCCGTGATAAAGGGGAGATTCAAATCGGTCTCGGGCACCGAACTGAGTTCCTTCTTGGCTTTCTCGCAGGCCTCTTGCAAGCGTTGCAGGGACATGGGATCACTCCGCAAGTCGATTCCCGTGTCGCGCTTGAATTCATTGGCAACGAAGTGCACTAGGGCTTCGTCAAAATCATCTCCGCCCAAGTGCGTATCGCCGCTGGTCGAGATGACTTCGAACACTTTGCTCTGTTGATCAGCGTCGCCGGTGGAAGCCACTTCCATGATGGAGACGTCAAACGTACCACCACCCAAGTCGAAGACGGCAATCTTGTGGTCGCGTTCTTTGTCGAGCCCGTAAGCCAGCGCGGCGGCCGTCGGTTCGTTAATGATTCGTGCGACTTCCAGGCCGGCGATCTGCCCAGCATCCTTGGTTGCTTGTCGCTGAGCATCGTTAAAATATGCCGGGACGGTAATCACCGCCTTGCTCACGCGATGACCCAAATACGATTCAGCAGCTTCCTTGAGCTTTCGCAGAACTTTGGCGGAGATCTCCTGCGGTGTATATTGTTTGTCGCCAATACCGATCTTAACATAGTCGCTTTCGCCGCCGACGACGCTGTAGGGGACCATCTTTTCTTCGGATTGAACCTCTACGTGCCGACGTCCCATAAAGCGTTTGACGGAGTAGACAGTTCGCCTGGGGTTGGTGACCGCTTGACGCCGCGCGGGTTCACCAACAATCACTTCCCCTTTGTCTGTGAAAGCTACGACACTTGGCGTCAGCCGATTGCCTTCAGCGTTGGGAATGACTTTTACTTCGGAGCCTTCCATAATGGCCACTACCGAGTTGGTGGTGCCCAGGTCGATGCCGATAATTTTTTCACCTTGAGCCATTTGGTTTTCTCCTTAGTTTTCTTACTTTTTAAGTTTCTGGGCGTGATTCAATAGGTCTGCTAATAAGACCGCGATGCAGGGAAACTCTTGGCACGCCGCCACGGCCAGCGCCAATTCTTACCTAGCTTGGAATTACTTTCCCAGGTAGCAAGCGGTGTGCCAAAGTGGTATTCGCTGTTAGCTCCGGTTGATTTTTTCGAACCTAGAGCCTAGTGTTTTGCCTATTTCGCCAAAGGCCTGAGCGCTACACCTCAAGCCAGGACCAGTGTTGCCAATGGCTTAGTTGCCATGCTAGTTTTTCATAGCCACGCCCCAGTCGGATCGCTTTGTTCCGATTGTATCGATCCGGAGTTGCCATCGCCTGACACTTTGGGACTATGACTTCCCAGGCAGTTTGCCATAATGGCAGTTCTAACCACAATGGTTGGGAGCAATCATGACTTTTCTTCGTCCTTGAATCGATAAACGAACCCACATGGCCGCCCCTTCAACGATTGAAGCGCTCGATCGACAACTGATTGAACTGCTTGGTCAACGTGTGCGAAAACTACGAGAGGCGCAACGCAATTCGGCAGGCTCATCTCAACAGACTTCCCCGCCGACGGTCGATTCTGACACCGCTGCATCGGTTGGGCTTCCAGCGGCGGCACTCACCTATTGGCTGCGGCACGCGGCCAGCATTTGCGAGCGCGAATCAGGCGTGCGCGAGCCAATCGTCTTCTTAGGACCGGTCTATAGCTATAGCTATTTGGCTGCCGTCAAACATTTCGGTTTAGCGGCCGACTTGGTACCAGTGACTACAATCGCTGCCGCTTTCGACGAACTGGTACGCGGGCAAGCCAAGTATGGAGTGGTGCCGATAGAAAACAGTACCGATGGTCGCGTGGTTGATACGCTGGGGATGTTCGCACGTTGGCCCGTGCAAATCTGTGGCGAAGTGCTCTTGCCGGTGCATCATTGCCTACTTGGGCGTTGTCGTCGCGCCGAAGTTACGGTCGTGCAGAGCAAGCCTCAAGCATTGTCGCAGTGTCGCAACTGGTTGGCGCAACATGTACCTGACGCGCAACTGATCGAAGTGGCCAGCACGGCTGCCGCGGCGGCCATCGCTGCTCAGGAACCTGGCACTGCTGCCATTGCCAGCTTGGAAGCAGGACTACACCATGGTCTGCAAGTGATCGACGAAAACATCGAAGACAATTCGCAAAATGTGACGCGCTTCGCGGTCATCGGCAGTCGTGAAGGTACGCCGTCCGGAAACGACAAAACATCTTTGATGTTTCAACTCAATCATCAACCCGGCGCGCTAGCGGGCGCCATGATCGCTTTTCAAAGGGCCAGCGTCAATTTGACCTGGATTGAATCGTTTCCATTGCCCAATTGCCCGAACGAGTATCTGTTTTTCGTGGAGTTGGAAGGACATAAAGCGGAAAAGAATGTCGCTTCCGCGTTGCACGAGTTACAGTCGCAAACTCGGCGGTTGGAAGTCTTGGGATCGTATCAACGCGGGAGTGTTGTGTAGCGGAAGTCGCCAAGACTTTCGGTGGATTGACTCGGTGCGCCGGTGGCGATGGATGTTGGCGGGGCTGGATGCGCTGTCCAAGTCCGGCTGGAAAGCCTGAGGTACGGTAGGGCCTGACGTACGTTGGAACTTGGGCCTTAATGGCAGCTCTACTGCGATTCTCGACCGCGAAACCATTTGTCTTGAATTGTTTGGTCCATGAGTCGGACGTTGTCATCCAACCTCGGCAGGTCTCCGCTATTGAGTTCTGCTTGCGCCGCGGCGATGCGTAGAGCGTGGTCGATGGCTTCGTCGCGTTCCTTTTGCTTCCCCGCCGACTGCTCGATTTCCGCGATCTGCAAATGTGCTAAGGCTTTGATGATCTCCCCCATTTTTCTGTCATCAATCGTATCACGCAGAGCTTTTTTTGCATCTTCCACTTCACCCCGCTCAACATGTGCCCGCGACAATTGCAAGCTGGCCAACCCGGCAAAGTGTCGGTTAATTTTGTTGACCTCGTCGTTCATTGGGAAGAAATAGTTTACGGCTTCCCATTTGGTCAATTGACTACTGCTGTCGGTACTAAGCAGCGCCGCGCGATATTGTTCCTCGGCGGATTCCTTTTTAGCCACATCGGCATAAAACTGCTCAGAACTTTCAAATAGTTCAAAGGGGGTGGAAAAGGCGAGGACCGCCCCGACACCAAAGGCAATTAGGAGAAACGCAATCGAGGCAGCGATCGACAGCAGATTTCGTCGAAATGAGCGAGTTTGTTGTCGCAGTTTTGATTGCAATGCCAAGGTGGCTTGCATGGGGCCCGTCCCTCCAGAGATGGTCACTCCAGGGAACGGAATCGTTTGATCGGGCCAATCGCGGCTCAGATCGTCAGCGCGATGGGATCGCAGAAAGCTGAGCACTTCACTTGGATTGGCAAATCGATCGTCGGGACTCTTGGTCAATAGTCTCGCAAGCAATTCGACGATCGAGGCAGGAATATCGGGGCGAAATTGCTTCATATCTGGCACAGTAGCTTGGACGTGTTGCATGGCGAGTGCCAGAGGCGTTTCCCCCGTGAAGGGTGGTCGGCCACAGAGCATGTGATAGAGGGTCACGCCCAGAGAATACAGGTCGCTGCGAATGTCGACTTTGCCTTCCTGAATCTGTTCAGGACTCATGTACATCGGTGTTCCCAGGGTGGTTCCGGCGCGCGTCAATTGAGGATCATCTCCAAGTAAAATTCGCGCCAACCCAAAGTCGGCAACTTTTACGTCACCATCTGGGGTAAGCATGATGTTTTCCGGTTTGATATCGCGGTGAACGATCCCACTGGCCGCCGACTTGGAAAGCGCCGCCAGGACTTGGAGCAGCACACTCAGCGTTTCGCGAAGTGGCAATTGCCGGCCAGCAGTCAGCGAGCCATCGGAAACGGACGATATCCCAGCGGGTGGAGTCGGCTGGTCAACCCCGCCTCCTTGCGACAGATACTGACGCAAATTGCTTCCAGAAATGTATTCTTGGGCGATATAGCGGTGTTCGCCATCCTGGCCGACGTCGTAGACCTGCACAATATTGGGGTGGACCAATGAAGCGGCCGCCCGAGCCTCTTGCATGAAGCGTTGCAAATGAATTTCGTCAGTCGCCAGCGAAGCACGTAGTACCTTGATCGCAGCCGGTCGCTGCAATCCCTCATGGATCGCGTAGTACACATCGGCCATTCCGCCACTGCCCAAGTGCCGCTCGATGCAGTACGCGCCAATCTTGCTGCCGGGTGACAAATGAACTGTACTAGTGGAATTTCCGCTGGAGCTGTTCATCGTTTACCTCTTATCACCACTACGGTGATCGACTGAGTTTATTTCTCGCTGGCGCACCAACTCGGCTAGCTCGATCATCTGCTGCGGTGTCAACTGCTCGGCGCGGACGGTGCTATCCAGTTCCATTTCGGCCAACACCGCATCCACTTCGGATTTGTCCAAGCGATCCTTGACAGCGCTGGCCAAGGCCGAACGCAGGAATTTTCGGCGGTGAATGAAAATACCGCGAACTAGTGCATGGAAGTGTTGGCAATCGGCAATTCGCATCCGCAACACTTTTTGGGGGCGGATATCGAGGATGGCCGATTCCACTTTCGGTCTAGGCCAAAACACACTGGGCGACATCGTCCGCACGATTTCTGTTTGGCATTGGGCCTGCATCCAGACACTCAGCGCACTGTAATCTTTGGTGCGTGGTCGAGCCGTAATCCGCTCGGCCAATTCCCGCTGAATCGTGGCCACCATCCTCACTGGCCAAGGTTCAATGTCGAGCAAATTGGATAGTATCGGCGTGGCCACGTTGTAAGGCAAATTGGCGACCAGTTTAAGTCGTCCTCCGGAGATGCTCGCCACGCGTTCGCGCACCGCTTCAATCACGGTTGGATGGAGCTGGCTCTTGCTCTTGAGTGCATCTTGTTCCAGAAGCGTGATGTTGTCGAATTTCTCAAATTCTTGACGAGCCATCGGTGCCAGGTAGCGATCGATTTCGACAGTAACGACATGCGCTGCCTGTCGGGCCATAATCGTGGTTAGCGATCCCATCCCAGTCCCCACTTCTAGCACCACATCGCGTGGCCCGAGTTCAGCGGTCTTGGCAATCAGATTGACCAGATTGAGGTCGATCAAAAAATTCTGACCGAAGCGCGTCTGTGGTTCGATCCGCGCCAGCTCAAAACGTTTTTGAAGATAGCTGAGTGTTTGCCGTTCAGACATGCGAGTTGTGTAGTGTGGGGAATGGTGTTAAATCGTAGACTCGAAACCGTTTAATGTTAGTCGCTGGTGGCTAGCGAACTGTTGACTTTGTCGTTTAACTCGCAGCCACAGGCGAGGTCTGCCAGCGAGGTTCCTCGCCTACGGCTGCGGGTTAAACAAGCAGTTTGCCAGCCGCTTCCAACTGTCGCTGAACGTATTTGGCCAGCAAATCTGTTTCTAAATTTACTGCATCGCGCTCCTGCAAACTCCCCAAAGTAGTTTCGGCCAAAGTATGCGGGATAAGCGCCACGGAAAAACTTTCGTCATTTACATCTACTAGCGTCAAGCTCACGCCATCGACGGTGATCGATCCCTTCGAAGCCATTTGCTTCATCAGGGATGGCGGCGCGCGAAAGACCATCGTCGACCAATCAGCCTCGTCGCTCCGCGATACCAATTCACCTTGGCCGTCCACGTGCCCGGTTACCAAATGGCCGCCGATTCGATCTCCCAGGGACAAACTGCGTTCGATGTTGACCAAGTCGCTACAGGAGCGACGCCCTAGCGAAGTTTTAGCCAGTGTTTCTCGCCCGGCTTGAAAGCTAAACGCATCCAAGCTGAGTTCGACGACTGTCAAGCAACAACCTTGGACGGCGATGCTGTCTCCTACAACAACGTCATCGAAACTTGCCGGACGGGCGATTTTCAAACGAATTCCACCCTCTTCGGGAGTGATCGCCAGGATCGGCGTTTGGGCTTCCACTAGTCCCGAGAACATGGACGAACTTCTGAAAAAATGGGTAGAATCGAAACGTCGTCGCTCGCCACTCCGAGTCGAGTTTCGCATCCAAAACGCTCAGTAAAAAAATATCGATTGGGAGTGCCGAACTGATGATCGCGACCCACTCATTGTAAGTTGCCGGGGCAGTTCCTCGCAATGACTCACCCCATTGCCGCTGCCCCCGTCTGGCACAATTCAACGTTTTGAGCACAATATCAGTCCGAACAGGCGCAAGCTCGGTCGCGTGAAAAACCTAACGATCGGCCAAATGTGGTAGTTACCAGCCCCAGCGGCTGGTTCGCCGTAGGGCCCAGAAGAAGTAAAGCCCTTTACGGGATGAGTTTGACGGAGCTTGATCGTTAAGAATTGAGCTTCTGACCATACACTGCAGTCATAAAATTTCCATACGAAAGCAAACAAATGAGTATTATCCAAGGTGTCCAGGGACGGCAGATTCTCGATAGTCGAGGCAATCCAACTGTCGAGGTGGAAGTCGAGTTGATGGACGGCTCGTTTGGCCGTGCCGCTGTCCCGAGCGGAGCGAGCACCGGAGCTCACGAGGCCTGGGAACTTCGCGATGGCGACAAAACGCAATTCATGGGGAAGGGTGTTACCAAAGCGATTGAGCATGTCAACGGCGAAATAGCTGATGCGTTGATCGGTCTCGATGCAATCAATCAGCGTGAAATCGATCAGATCATGCTCGACTTGGACGGCACGCCGAACAAAAAGCGCCTAGGTGCTAATGCGATTCTGGGAGCTTCGCTAGCGGTAGCCAAAGCGGCGGCCGACTTCACACAGTTGCCCTTATATCGCTACTTGGGTGGCACCGCGGCACATATTCTTCCCGCACCCATGATGAATATTGTCAACGGCGGCCAGCATGCCGACAATTCTGTTGACGTACAAGAGTTCATGGTCATGCCTTTGGGTTTCGATCGGTTTAGCGACGGATTGCGCGCCGGAGTAGAAATTTTCCATCACTTAAAGAAAGTGCTCAGCAGTCGCAAACTCAATACGGCTGTCGGTGACGAAGGTGGTTTTGCGCCTGACCTTGGGAGCAACCAAGAAGCACTTGATCTGATCATGGAAGCCATCAGCCAAGCAGGATATACCGCCGGCGAACAAATCTTTATTGCCCTCGATGTAGCCGCCACTGAGTTTTATGACGCGAAGTCGAAAGTCTATACGATCGATGGTAAGAAGTTATCGGGAGGCGAAATGGTCGACTTCCTGGCAGCTTGGGTCGACAAATATCCGATTTGCTCGATCGAAGACGGCTGCTCAGAGGACGATTGGGAAAGCTGGAAGCTGCTGACCGAGAAAGTTGGTCACAAAGTGCAACTGGTGGGAGACGATTTGTTCGTTACCAATGTCGAACGGTTGCAGCGTGGTATCGACGAAGGAATCGCCAATAGCATTCTGATTAAGGTTAACCAAATCGGGAGCTTGACTGAAACCATCGACGCGATTCAGTTGGCCTCACGCAACGGTTACACGTCGATCTCCAGCCATCGCAGTGGCGAGACCGAGGACTCAACCATCGCCGACTTGGCTGTGGGCCTATCGACGGGTCAAATCAAAACCGGTTCTGCCTCGCGCAGTGATCGTATGGCCAAGTACAACCAACTGTTGCGGATCGAAGAGGAACTAGGTGATACGGCGCGCTACGGTGGTCCACTGTTCCGCCGCCGCTAAACCCCCGATGATTCACGAGCCGAGGGGCGTGTCGGCTTGTGGGTTTAGAGTTGGATTGCACGATGGTTGTTTAACCCCACGTTGGTTGTTTAACCCGCAGCCGTAGGTTTTGAAGTTGCGCTTTTTCAACCGCGAAGCGGTGACATTTGGTAGCCTGGGGTGCAAACCCCAGGAAAAATGGGATTTACCGACATCCGGTTCGCCAGCGATCGACCGCATTCGCGGT
>JBGSNE010000192.1:0-38467 GCA_041739785.1 Pirellulaceae bacterium | reverse complement strand
TCGCTGGCAAGCCGGTGGTTGTCGGGCGACATTTCCCCTGGGGTTGCACCCCAGGCTACCCAACACCACCGCTTCGCGGTTGAAATACGGCAACTTCAAAACTGGCGCGTCGAGCTAGTATTCATCGCGAATGTCACCGCTAAAACGCTAGCAATTGCTTTTCGCCATGGACTTACGGAGGGTGGGCCAGCTATTGTGTTCCCAACATCGAAAGGATGCGATGTCGCGCAATTTCTCAAAAAGTGACTGCTAGGGATGGCGGATAGGCAGAGTCGATCGAACTGGCAAGTGCATGAGTCCACGGCTCGGGCTCTGTCTCGCGCTGCGTTCTTTACTCTTGGATTAGTGCCACTCGCATTGTGCCTAGCTTGGAGTGCCCAAGTCTTCTTGCCGAACTATCAACGTCAGCAGGCAAGTCGTTGGGAGCAATTACTCAGTAGTCAACTCGGTGCGCAGCTGAAAATAGCCGCCGTAGAAGCCCTGGCTCCTCAGCGATTTGCCTTGCATGAAATTCGATTGCTACATCCCGAAACGCAGGTCGAGATGGGGCGTGTGCGGCGAGCGGATATCGAACGCTCAGGTGGCAAATGGATCATCTCGCTGAGCGAACCCGAGCTGGAGGGGGCGGAATTGTCCAAGACATGGAATTCGTTTCACGATTGGTTTCTGTGTCGACCACTCAACGCCGCACATGCCGCTTGGGTCGGGGCGGACGAACTAACGATTCATGAGGCGAGTGGCCCAAAAACCTTGCGCGACCTATCCATGGATTTACTTCCGGGCATGGACGCGACGGTGTTGTCGATTCAATTTCGCCCTGGGATCGGACACACATCGCAGAGCTCATCTACCTCAGCATCACGCGATGCTCCTGCACCTGAGCCCCCCAAACTGTCACAGATGATCGTCAAGCGGCAACATCGGCAGCCGAGTCCGAAGACTGAGATACAGCTCCGTACTGGCACATCACAACTTGCTTGCTCGCTGCTCTCACCACTTAGCCCCATCGTGCACCGTCTAGGAGACAAAGCCACATTCTCGGGAACGATCGATTTCGATGTTAGCGACGATGCGTGGCGGATGGTGATGTCTAAAGGCCTCCTGAGCGGTATCGAGATGGCCAAACTCACGGCCGATTCGGAAGCGGCCATTAGTGGCCAAGGCTCAGTAATGTTTGAAAGCTTGATTGTGAGGCACAATGGCCTGGAAGCAGCGTATGGGAGAGGCGAAATTCTATCAGGAAAAATGACTCAAGGTTTCTTCCACGCATTCGGAAAACACCTGGGCGTAGCCTTGCGTGAAACCAATCAGGTTAGTTCCTACGGATTCGATCGCTGCGATTTTGGCATCCATGTGCGCGAGCCGAGCTTGCATTTGTATTGCTCGATGAGCGATGCCCTAGGCTTACTGGCCGCACGAGGAGAAGACCAGTGGAACGAGCCACTACCGTTAGAGAATATCATTATTGCCTTACAAAGTTGCTCAGCGGTTTCGACGGCGACGTCGACCGCTACCGGTGAGTCAAACGGTCTGCCAGCCACCTGGCTGGCCAAGCAAGCGTTGATGTGGTTGCCGTTGGGAGACGAACAGTCGCGCGCCGCCCAGGCCCATCTAAGATTGAGTGCCAATCAAAGTCGCGTGCAATGAGTCCCAAAGGAACGGGAGGTCGGTTAGTCGTTAAACGCCAAGCCGTAGCAGCCGATCCGCAGCGATTTCGGATTGCGAGAATTGTTGAGCTGGGGTAACGATGGACTGGTTGCATCGCTTGATTGAGGCTGCGAAGGCGCCGGCAGGCGCTGTCGCTGGTGTGTCCGGGGCTGGGGTTTGTGCAATAAAACATGGGTTTTGGGCTGAGATGGTAGATTCCCTGCTTGATACTTCCAGTATTGGGCGCTGCCGTCGCCTGCGCAGGCTGTGACCTAACCTTCGAGAAACTCTGTTCTTAGTTGTGATCTTCGCGATTGGCCGATCGAACTCGGATCGGCAGCCTGCTCCGGCTCGGCGTTAAACAAATTCCGCAGCTGGAAGCTCGAGCGGTATTGGAGCTAAACAATATTGCCAACAACATCCGCTACTTCGGCCGAATGCTCGAAGATGTGTAGCTGAGTTGAATCGGAAAGCGCCTTGAGCTTTCGTGTTCGCTTCCGATCGAGCGGGCGCGTTTTGAGGTTGCGAATGAGGATGGCCGCCACTCGATCTGGAAACCGCTTGGCCAGGAAGCGATAGATTTCGGGGTCTTTCTCTCCGCTATCACCCACCAGGACAAACTTGCGTTGCGGGAGTCGTTTGAAAATCCCAACGATAATTCCCACCTTACTGTTGCGGCGCACAGGGCGGAAGCGCTTAAACATTTCGTCACGCACTCGAAAATAACGGAGATGCATGCTGCCGGATGGAAATTCGCTGGCCGCACACAGTTCGGCGAGTGGCTCGTACAACTGCCACGGACTGCTGGAGACATAATGAAAGTCGCAGCCCAGCGTTTGCCAGTTTCGATAGAGTTGCGCCATGCCTTCGACCACCTCAAAGGGCCGCAGGAAAGTATTGGCCAACATCTCACTACGACTGGTCGCTTCGGTCATTTTGATCGTGTCGTCAATGTCGCTGATGACACTTACCCCATAAGGTGAGACGACGTGCAATTGACCGACGCTCCCCGAAATGGTCCCCAGTTCGTCAGTGGAACGCATCAGTTCAATCGGAGTTACTAGCGAACTGCCCTCGAGCGCCGCAGGTGAATGCTCAAAAAGTTTTTCTGGTAGTGTCAATGCGCCATAAAAGGCACCATTGCGGCGTGTTCGTCGACGCAAACGATAGTGTTGGCCAGCGATCTGCAACACGATCCTCCTACGTCGCCCGGGTGCCGCCAAAAAACCATCGATCCTCCGTTGAAAAGTTTCGCTGGCCACTTGTTCGGGCGTTACCTTCATGGCTTTCTTGAGTCCCCGCAGCAATAAGCGAGTCCCCAATGGAATCTGGCCATCGATAAAGACGCGGCCGTGCACCAAGGATCGCCAGCAGTTCCGCTTGGTGTCGTAGTAACCGAGCGACGGAAAAACAGTAGCTTGCTGGCCTGGCTTTAAATTGGAAAGCATCAATTTGCGGGGACGATTCACTCGTGGATCACTTCTTTTGAGCGAAGAGCCATTGCAACGTTTCTGCGCTAGCAAATGTCAGCGTCCAGCTAACATGCTGAACGCCTGGATACTCAGTGTACCGCGGCTCGCCGCCGGCTGCGCGCAGGGCCTCGATCATTTCACGCGACTTTTCCGGCTTCACCACGGAATCCGCCCCGCCATGAAAACACCAAATGGGAATTTGCTTGAATTTGGGAGCGTTTGCCACGTTCCCACCACCACAAATGGGTAGGCCAGCCGCAAACAGTTCAGGACGACGGGCCAACGCATCCCACGTGCCATAGCCTCCCATCGACAAACCAGTCACATAGACTCTCGATTTGTCAACGGCAGCATCAGCCAGCATCGAATCAACGATTTGCAGTGTCAACTCCAGCGGGCGGCTGATCGATTCGGGATAGGCCGGGTTGTCGCTACTCCAATCGATCTCTACCCATTTTTGCTCCTCGGGGCACTGAGGTGCGAGCACGTAACAGGGATAATTTTCTCGCGTTTCGGGCTTACAGAATTCGACCACACAGTGTTTCAGCTGTGCCGTGTTGTCGTCGCCGCGCTCACCCGCTCCATGTAAAAAGATCACCAACGGATATTTCTTGTTCGCGTCGTACTTCCCTGGAGCGTGGTCCGCCGGCTTCAACAGTCGATAGCTGAGTTCGTCGCCATTGTCGGCCGCATATTGGCGAGGTTCAAACATTTTTAGTGGATCGCTGACTGTAGTTGCATCCACGGCAGTCTCCGGGGGTTGGCAGGTAGCAATCGAATTGACAGAAACCATTAACAAGACAGTGAACAAAGTTGATTTCATTGATGGAACTCGTTTTGACTAAAGTGGGTCACTTTTGCCGAAAGTGACTGCGGTGGGTCACTTTTGCCGAAAGTGACTATTCGTTTGTGAGCTATGTGGGCTTCGTTTTATCGGCTTGCCAGCACAAACTTCAGGGGTAGTCGCTCCCGGCAGGAACGACCCACTGAGTACTAGTCGCCCCCGGCAGGGACGACCCACTTACGGGACGACCCACTTACTCGGCCATTTCGCGTGCGTGGTAACTAGAGCGTACAAATGGTCCGCTGGCTACCTTTTCAAATCCCATCATCTGTGCGATCTCTCCCAGCTCTGTGAATTCCTCCGGTGGCACGTAACGCGTCACAGGCAAGTAACGCAGGCCGGGTTGCAAGTACTGGCCAAGTGTCAAGAAATCACAACCAAAGGAACGCAGGTCAGCCAAACATTGCACCAACTCATCGCGGGTTTCGCCTAGCCCCAACATCAGGCCACTCTTAGTCTTGATCGCCGCATCGCGTTGTTTGATCCTGGCAAGCAGTTCGAGGGTCCAATTGTAATCGCTTTTGGGTCCACGAACTTTTCGGTACAACCTGGGGACCGTTTCCATGTTGTGGTTAAAGACTTCGGGTGCTGAATCGATAACGCGATCGAGTCCCTGTTTGTGTTGAATAAAATCAGGGGTTAGGACTTCGATGGTCGCCGACGTTTTCTCACGCACCGCCAGCACCGATTGGTAGAAATGTTCGCCACCACCGTCGGGCAAATCATCGCGAGTGACCGAAGTGATTACTACATGCTTGAGTCCCAAGCGCAGAGCCGCTTCAGCCACTCGCGCCGGTTCGTCCAATTCCAAAGCTTCCGGTTTGCCTCGCGAAACGGCGCAAAACCCGCAAGGCCGCGTGCAGACGTTGCCCAAAATCATGAATGTCGCCGTTTTTTGCGAATAGCACTCCATCCGATTGGGACATTTGGCGTTGTCACACACGGTTTCCAGGCGCAGTTCGTCCAGGAGTCCAGCCGTAAAATTATTGAAGTTCCCCTTGGGTAGATCGCGTCGGAGCCATTCGGGCAGGCGCCGCGGGGGCGCGAACCCCGTTGCAGTTGACGCTGGGCCACAAGCGGTCGAAGGAGAGTCAGCGGAATTGGTGCTGGTAGAACCTGACGTAACGACAGGTAGAACAAATGTCATGGAAAAACCGTACCTAGGGAATGCGAGTTGAATGCAGTATCATGTTGACTTTGGACTTAACAACCTGCTTATTCTAAGTTCCACAGCCATTGAAGTCGCCGGGCCTAGGGCTCGCAAGCCCGTAAAAACCGAGAAACTGAGTCAGAGTTTTGATCAAACCTAAGTCACAACCAACGAAACCCAAGCCGACCAAGCCCAAGTCAGCGAAGACCAAGTCGGCAACGGCTAAAGCGGAGGGCGGGGCCGGTGGCAAAACTGCCAGCAAGTCCGCGTCACCCAAGCAAACGCCGCTCAAGAAAATGATCGCGGACAATCGCAAGACTCGGCAACACTACGAAGTCATCGACTCGATCGAGTGCGGTATGATCCTGCTCGGTAGCGAAGTCAAAAGCCTACGTAACGGCAAATGCCAACTCGACGAAGCCTACGGCCGTGTCAAGGGAGAGACGTTGTGGCTGGTAGGTTGCAATATCGCCGAATATCCGCAAGCCACGGTATGGAATCATGAACCCAAGCGCGTCCGCCAACTGCTGGTTCATCGCCGCGAGATGCTCAAGTTTATTGGCAAAGCCAAGGAAAAGGGGCTGACGCTGATACCGCTCAAAATGTATTTCAACGAGCGCGGCGTGGCCAAGTGCGAAATGGCACTGTGCAAGGGACTTAAGCTCCATGACAAACGAGACAAATTGAAAAAAGCCGATGCCCAACGCGATATGCAACGCGCCATGCGACGCCGCTAAGTACGTTAGGCATTCCAGCCTGACTGAAGTCGTGTTGGTGTCAAAGTGAATCGTAAGTTGAGCATCCACCGTGGACATGACCGAATCGAATAGCACGGATGGCAATGTCGAGGCACGGATGGGAGCAGTCATTACTGAAAAGTATAGCTGAGCAACGTGCGATGGCGGACGCAAGTCCTTCGATGAGAATTTAGTCAGGTCTGGCTGGAAAGCCTGACGTACGTTAAAGAAAGTAAATCAACCGTGATGCTTGAAACAACCAACCTATTGAAAACGTTTTCCCTTCCCGATGGGCAAAAGCTGACGGTGCTCGACATTCCCAGCTTTCGCATCGAAGCGGGTGAACAAGTGGTATTGATCGGTGAAAGCGGCGGCGGCAAGACTACTTTATTGCATTGCGTCGCGGGGATCGAAGCTCCTAATTCTGGGACAGTTGCCATCGACGGAATCGAAGTCACCAAACTCAGCGAAGCGGGACGCGACCGAGTGCGGGCAGCGAAAATCGGATACGTCTTTCAAACCTTTAATTTGCTGTCTGGCTTCACCGCCCTAGAAAATGTCCGGCTAGGAATGACCTTTGCCAACGGCAAACACGATTTACGCCGGGCGATTGATTTACTAGAAAAAGTCGGCTTGGGAGATCGCTTGCATCACAAACCCTCGGCCTTGTCGGTTGGGCAACAACAACGCGTGGCCGTGGCGCGAGCGTTGGCCAATCGTCCCAGATTGCTTCTCGCCGATGAACCAACGGCCAATATTGATCCGGCCAATCAGCAAAAGATCATCGACTTGCTACGCGAGTGCTGTCGCGACGAGAACATTGCGATGTTGCTGGTCACGCACTCGATGTCGGTCGCCGAGCAGTTTGATCGCGTCGAGAAACTCGAACAGATCAATCGCGCCGCCGAGCCGGTGTAGCGTTCCATTTTTGCCTGAGTCAGGTGTGGTGACACAAACTGCACGAACGCCCGCTGGGTATTGCGTTTAACGCCTAGCCGCAGCAGATTGTGTTTAAGCATTGATATCTTGGCGAAACAAAGCGGCAATTCGAAGCACGGCGTCGGGTGCAAGTGTAGTGACACAAGCTGCGTAGGCGCCGGCTGAGTTTGAGGTGAGCCCACGTACGCGTAAGACCATCACAACGCGCTGCCGCAGCCGTCGCCTACACGGGCTGCAACCAATTCGTAGGTAATACCCTTTGCACCGCCAACTTTACTCGACTGGAGAATCCACTTTCATACCGCAGCCTGCTCCGGCTCGGCGTTAAACGAAATCGTCGGTGATCGTCAAAGCCACAGATCTACCTGCTATTCTTTGCCTAAACGGACTGTTCGAGGCCTGTAGTGCCCGAGTTCCGCTAAAATCGACGCCACAATCCTCCGTCGCTCGTTGAACTTGTCCGCTTTCCCAGTTACGCTAGCGACGTTTCCGGTAAAACCAACTTTCCTCCCCACCTGACTGCGAGCGTGCTTATGAGTCATTCGATTGCTCCGAATTCCCCCAACTATGCCGTCGCCCCAAACGCCAATCGGCTTTTGTGGGCAGGCTTTATGGCCATTCTCGCTGCCGGTGTGGGCTTTTCCGTTCGTGGTGCCAGCGTGCTTGAGGAATGGTCGAAGGCGTTTGGCTTCACTCAAACCGAGTTGGGGGGGATCACTGGCGGCGGCCTCGTAGGCTTCGGCGTGATCATCATTATCTCTAGCTTCCTAGCCGAGAAAATTGGCTATGGAAAGCTCATGATCTTCGCTTTTCTAACGCACTTTCTGTCGGCGGTAATCACTCTGGCGGCCCCCGCGGTTTTTGCAGCGGCTGGCAAAGATATGACGTTTTGGTGTTTGTTCATCGGCATGTTCATGTTCGCCATTGGCAATGGAGTTTGCGAAGCGGTCGTCAATCCTCTGGTCGCCACTCTCTATCCCAATAATAAAACGCACTACCTTAATATACTTCACGCTGGCTGGCCCGCAGGCTTGATCGTGGGAGGTGTAGCTGCGATCTATATGGCTGGGAACGTTTCGTGGCAGATTCAAATCAGTCTGTTTCTTGTCCCTGTAATTTTGTACGGGTTCATGATTTTTGGTCAAAAGATGCCAGCCACGGAAGCCAGTGCAAGTGGTTTGTCGATTGGCCAGATCCTGGTGCAGTTTGTATCGCCTCTGCTACTGTTCCTTCTGTTCATTCACGCCATGGTTGGATATGTCGAATTGGGTACGGATTCGTGGATTGCGCGCATCACTGGGTCGATTCTTGACGAGACGACTGGACGCTGGTTGTTCGTATACACCTCGGCACTGATGTTCTTGTTACGTTTTGTAGCCGGGCCAATTGTGCATCGCATATCGCCATTGGGCTTGCTGTTTGTCAGCGCTGTGTTGGCCACGGTCGGACTGTATACCTTGGGTGGAGTCGGAACTACGGCAGCGGCTTTGTTCGCGTTGACCATCTACGGTCTTGGAAAAACTTTCTTTTGGCCAACCATGTTGGCCGTGGTATCGGAACGCTTTCCTAAGGGTGGCGCGGTCACACTAGGAATGGTGGGCGGAGTCGGCATGCTCTCGGCCGGTCTATTGGGCGGTCCCGGTATTGGCTTTAAACAGGACAAGTTCGCTTCGGAAAAACTCCAGGAAATCTCGCCTGATACCTACACACGCTTCAAGGCCGAAAAGGAAAACAAATTCCTCGTGTTCACCACCAACGGTTTGAATGGCACGAAAGTCTCCACCTTGGACGACAACGGTGCGAAGCTGGCGGGTGAAATGGAGATTCTCAATAACGCCGGAGAAAAGGACGAGAATCTGGAAGGACTCAATACTTGGTGGAACGACGCGAAAACGCATGCTCAAGCCGACGCTCCCCCTGTGAAGGAAGCCACCTTACACGGAAGTCGCATGGCTCTCAAATTGACGGCCATTGTGCCGGCCATCATGGCCGTGTGTTACTTAATTCTCATTGGTTACTTCAAGTCGATCGGAGGCTACTCGGCTCTGAGCATCTCTGGTGAAAAAGCCTCTGGCGGTATTGAAGCGCCGGTGAGATAGCGGGCCATCGTGGCCTACGTCACGATTGACGAACCGACAATCAAGTTCAACGCCCAGGATGTTTTTCCTGGGCGTTTTTTATTGGCAGCCTTGGCCGCAATTCCTGGCCACCAATGTTTAGTCGCAGGGATTAGGCGGGCTGTCGATCCGACATATAACCCCGATACTGGTCAAGTTTCCAGATGGGGAATTTGTTTAACGCCGAGCCGGAGCAGGCTGTCGATCCGAGTTCGATCGGCCAATCGCGAAAATAACAACGAAGCAGAGCGTTGCTCGGAGGTTAGTTCACAGCCTGCGCAGGCGATGGCAGCGTTGGAGCAGGTAGTATCAAGCCGGGAATCTAGCAAATCAGCTTCCAACCCATTTTTCTTGCACAATCCCAGCCCCCCGACACACAAGCGGCAGCGTCTGCCGGCGCCTTCGCAGCCTCAATCAATCGATGCAACCCGTCCATCGTTACCCCAGCTCGCCAATTCCCGCAATCCGCGATCGCTGCGAATCGGCTGCTACGGCTTGGCGTTAAACAACAAGAGTTACCGCTGACACTTGCGGATCATCTCTAGGCACTCCTGTCGAGTTGCATCGGGACTAACGCCAGCCACATCCGTAGCTTGCTCGAGCAAGTTTTTCCAGTTGCTTTGTCCGGCGTACTGACTGCCACGCAACAACATGCCAAACTGTGCCACCGTAGCCGCCCATTGGAAATCGCGGTCAGCTTGCCCAAAGGTTTGCTTGCTGTCGGCCAGTGGAAAAGTTAGCAACTGGCTGGTCGCACCCTCGGGCTCTTTGTACCGCAACTTGACGGCTAACAACTCATCGGCCACGCCGTCAGATACTTGGGCTGGATTCGAATCTAGCTTGGGCTCGATCGCAATGGATGGCTTGGGTTGATAGCGAAGCTCATCAATAGGCTCGCCATCTCGTAGACTTGTGGCCCCAACCGGGACGATCTCATACAAAGCCGTGACGCGATGGCCAGCGCCGATCTCGCCGGCGTCCTTCCGGTCGTCGTTGAAATCCTCCGTGGCCAGCATCCGATTTTCGTAACCAATCAAACGATACGACTCAACCTTCGTCGGATTAAACTCAACTTGGATTTTCACATCCTTGGCGACGGTCATTAAGTTGCCAGCCAATTGCTGCACCATTTGGCGATGCGCTTCGCGGCGAGAATCGACGAAGCCGTACACACCGTTCCCGCGATTGGAGATCTGTTCCATCATCGCGTCGTTCGTTTTGCCCGCGCCGAATCCCAGGACCGTCAGGAAGATGTTGCTCTTGGCGTTTTCTGCCACCAAGTCCACCAGCGCTTCCGTATTGGTGACACCCACGTTGAAATCGCCATCGGTGCACAACACCACACGATTGATTCCGCCTGGCGCGAAATTATCACGCGCCAATTGATAGGCGAGCTGAATCCCTTGTCCACCGTTGGTGGATCCACCTGCCTCGAGATGATCAATGGCGGCTAGAATCTGCTGCTGTTGATCGCCACGCGTTCCTTCCAGCACGCAGCCGGCAGCACCGGCGTAGACGGCCATAGCAACTTTATCATTCTCTCCGAGCTGTCGCGCCAACATCCGCATCGCTTCTTTAACCAACGGCAGCTTGTTAGGTTCGTTCATCGAGCCCGAGACATCTAGCAGGAACACAACATTGGCAGCTGGCCGCTCGGATAAATCGACCTTCTTGGCTTGCAGCGCAATTCGCACTAGTTTGTGTTGCGGCTGCCAGGGACAAGTTGCCACGGCCAGATGTGAGGCAAACGGTTTGTCATCGAGTGGACCTGCGTATTCGTAGTCGAAGTAGTTGATGAACTCTTCGATGCGGACCGCATCCGGAGGTGGCCGGCGCGAATTGTTAAGCAGCAGTTGTCGACATTTAGTGTAGGAAGCGCTATCTACGTCGATAGAGAAAGTGCTGAGAGGATTTTTGTCGACTACTTGGAATTGGTTTTCGACCAGCGATTCGTAACGCTCGCGCGAGCCGTAACTCGCCTCCTCTTCTTCCTGAATGATAATTCGAGGCGTTCGATATTTCATTCGCGGGTCGGTCCTTAATACAGTCAGTTCTCCACCGTATCCACCTCCTCCAACTCCACCCGCTACCTGATTGTGAGTCCGAGGAGCGCCGCCACTTGGTGCGCCGCCATATCCGCCCCCACCATAGCCACCACCCATACCGCCCGACGCAGGCATCGCGCCGCCGTAACCTCCGCCACTGTAACCTTCGCCGCCATAGCCTCCCATGCCACCACCAGCATAGCCAGCTCCACCTTCACCACTCCTCATTCCACCCATGCCCATGCCCATGCCGCCATATCCACCTCCACTCGCAGGCGGAGCCCCACCGTACCCACCGCCACCATATCCAGCGCCACCACCGTAACCTCCTTCGCCCCCGTATCCGCCCACGCCGAGCGCAACGTCATCTGGGCCAGGGACTGGATTTGAACCGGGCAATAGACTGCTGGAGTAAGAGTATGGAGGTGCAGTGAGCGTCGGATCCTTGCTGAGTCGGGCGCGGGGACTTCCCTTAGCCTCGCTATTGTTTCTTGCTCTCAAAGAAGACTGCGCCGCGTCAATCAACTCCTGCATCAATTCCTCGTTGGCGCGAGGCTCACTCGATTTCGTCGAACTGGCTTGCGCAACCTCCGTCAACGCTGCTGGAAGCTCCGACCGTTCGTTCATGGCCACGTGGGGCTGAGTAAACAAGTGCGAACCGGCGTACCACACAGCGATCAACAACGAAGCGGCCATGCCGAGCAGTCCGACCGCCTGCAATCGATGACGACGCGGACTGGGAGCTGCAATGCGTGAGATCACTGGAGGTGGAATCAGTGCCGTTGCCGTCGCTTGTCCCAGCTCTACCGCTTCGGCCCGCGATTCAAGTTGCAGGGCCAGCGTCACTTGGTCGAGCGTCTGCTTCAATCCTTTGAGCTGTCGCTGTAAGCGCGCATCGCTGCCGGCAGCCGTTTGGATTCGCGCGGCTGTCTCGGCATCGAGCTCTCCCAACACAAACGCGGTCAGTTGCCAATCTTCCCAAGTGTTTGGACGTGGTTCGTTCACGGGAAGGCTCCCAGGATTTGGTAAAATGAAAGTAATTTGGTAAGCATAGCGGAAGTCGCCAAGACTTTCGGAATCAACTCGCCGCTGTACGTGAGCGGCCGGGCGATTTGTGAGCCGCGACGCGTAAGCGGCCGGGCGACGCATTTTGCCCGGTGCCTTACGGCCCACGGCTCACTTGCAGTTTGCCGCGGAGCGTGGTGACCGCCTGGTGCAGGTGATACCCCACATTGCTGGCCGTCAGGCCAGTGACTTCTGCAATCTGTTGATAGCTCAGTCCGTCTTTCAAGCGCAAACGCAAAACCTCTTGTTGTTGCTCGCTCAATTTCTCGATCTGCTCGCGCACGGCGGCTAGATCATCGGTCTGTTCTGCGCTGTGCTCGGCCACTTGCAGTGAACGGTCATGCAGCGTCGTCACGTTGGTACCCATTTGAATCATGGCAATGCGTCCGTTTCGACGAGTGATATCGATGGCGTGATGGCGACAAGTTTTGTACAGCCAAGCGGTAACCTGAGATTCAATATCAGGCCAAGCTTGTACGCATAATTTGGCAAAGGCCTCTTGCACTACTTCGCGGGCAACTTCAATGTCCCCACCCAAGCGGCGACGGGTGTAGGCCACTAGCGGTCCCTCCAAGGCGGCAAACCGATCCGCTACCCACTTCGATGGCGGGACCGGCTGGCTCGCGTTGTCAGTGGACCAATCGTTGTGATTTGACCCACCTGCCGAGGATGCATTCATCAGGTGCTGGTTCCAGTGAGGCGCCAGTGGCAACCGCAGCGTGCCACTCAGTGTTAGTAACGAACAAGTCGACGGGTTATTAGGGAGTTTGAGAAAATTTTTTTTGAAAGTGACTGGCTGCGAGTCGTAACTGACTGTCAGCGGCAATAGGTTAACGCCTAGTCGGAGCAGGCTGCTGAATCTCCAAGGGCTTTATTGAGTCACCTTCTATTTGAACACATTGAACACACCCGCCGGTCATCGAAGCAATGATCGCAGGCTGCGTAGGCGCCGGCAGGTGCGAGGTAATAAGTATCCCTTACGAGTTGGGCACCACTCCAGCAGTCGCCTGCGCAGGCTGTGACTTAAACTTCGGGAAACTCGTTTCTAAGTTGTATTTTTCGCGATTGGCTGATCGAACTCGGATCGACAGCCTGCTCCGGCTCGGCGTTAAACAAATTCTGCACCTGAAAAATCCAACGGCTCGGCGTTAAACGAAAAAATGACTGAAGCAAACAGTTCATCCGCCTAGGATTGCAGACATTTGCTAGCTTCAAAAAACATCTATTGAGCTGAAATTCGGTTTTTGACTAAAGTCCCATCGTCACCCGGCAGAAAGTGCGCACCTGCGCCCGCTGCACACCTTGGACGGGAATCGTACTATGCCCACTTATCTAACGCTTACGAACGCCAACCGACGGCCGTCGATCCAGCGAGGCTGCCTGCGCGTGTTATTGGCGTGTGTGACGATCTGTGGTGTTTCTGGCTGTCGTGTTACCAGTATGGGGCAAAATACGCTGGGAGTGCGGCTGTTCCAACAAGGTCGCTATTCAGAAGCGCTGCAACAATTCCAGACGGCGCAATCCTCCGATCCATCCAACTCAGACACGTATTACAACCTCGCCTCCACTTATCATAAGCTCGGGGTCGGCCAAAAAGATGCGAAGATGATCGAACAAGCCGAATCGCTGTACAATCAGTGCCTCGACTTGCAACCCAATCATGTCGATTGTCATCGCGGCTTGGCAGTACTACTGGCAGAATCAGGCAGGCCCGACAGCGCAATGGCGCTGCTCAAGAACTGGGCCACCGCCAATCCGGGCATGTCCGACGCGCGGATCGAACTGGCTCGGCTCTATCAGGAATATGGTCAAACAAAAACTGCCGAGCAGTATCTCGACGAAGCGCTGGCACTGAATCCAAACGATCATCGCGCCTGGACGGCAAGGGGGCAAATGCGTGAGTCGTCAGGTGATCTGGGACAAGCGCTGCAGAACTACCAACAGAGTTTGGCGATCAACAGCTTGCAACCGGAACTCTATCAGCGTGTGGCTTCGCTCAATGTGAAGATTGCGCAGAACACCATGAGCGGCGTGCCCCCGGCGGGCGGCTGGACCGTTCAGAATCAACCCACCACACCCAACAATCGGTATTAACGTTCGTCAGGCTTTCCAGCCTGACCGACGTACGGGGAGCGTCGAGCCCCTACGAAAAATGGGGGGAATTCACTGACCTGGATAGTACGTCATTGTCAGGCAAGAATGCCTGACGTACGGAAAGCCTGGCGTACGGAAAGCCAGATGCTTAGACTGTCACTTCGGCTTGAATATCGCCGGGTCGGCCAAGACGATCGAGGATAGGTGCCACGACCTCGTCCAGGAACTCGTCGACCTGTTGTGGCGCGCGGCCGACAAAAGCGAGCGGGTCAACGAGGTTGTCGATGTCGATGTCGGCATAGGCCACATCCGCGCGGAGCCTGTCCAGCAAATCGTTATCCTTCCCTTCGCGTTTGACCACCAAGCCAGCCGCCACACTGTGTTGCCGAATGTTCTCGTGAATCTCTTGGCGATCGGCCCCGGCGGAAACGGCGGCCATCATGATCGCTTCCGTCGCCATAAACGGCAGCTCTTCGGCCAAGTGCTTTTCAATCTGTTTTTCATGCACCACCATACCACTGGCTACGTTCTGCATGAGTATTAGGCACGCATCGATGGCCAGGAAAGATTGCGGCATCACCAGTCGACGATTGGCGCTATCATCCAGCGTACGTTCCATCCACTGCACGGCAGCGGTCTGCGCAGCCGACGATTGTAAACTGATGACAAATCTAGCCAACGAACACATCCTCTCACTCCGCATCGGATTGCGTTTGTAGGCCATGGCCGAGGAGCCAATTTGATCCTTTTCAAACGGTTCTTCGACCTCTTTGCGACTGGACAGCAATCGCAAATCGGTAGCCGTCTTGTGAATACTCTGGGCGATACCCGATAGCGCATCCATAATCTGTGCGTCGACCTTGCGCGGATACGTTTGACCGGTGACCGCATAACTTTCCGCAAACCCCAATCGCTGTGCAATGCGCTGCTCAAGCTGACGAACTTTGGTGTGATCTCCATCGAATAGTTGCAGAAAACTCGCTTGCGTACCTGTGGTCCCCTTGGCGCTCCGCGCTCGCAATTCATCCAGGCGGTGTTCGATCTCCACTAGATCGAGTACGAAATCATAGGCCCACAAACAGGCGCGTTTCCCGACCGTAATTGGCTGCGCGGGTTGCAAGTGCGTGAAGGCCAAGCATGGGAGGTCTCGATACCGTCGCGCGAAGTCCCCCAACGTAGCGATAATTCCCACCAGCCGGCGACGAACCATTTCGAGCGCATCGCGGACCAACAGTAGATCCCCGTTGTCGGTCACATAACAGCTGGTCGCTCCCCAGTGAATAATGCCGCGGGCTTCTGGGCATTGATCTCCGTAGGCATGAACGTGGGCCATCACGTCGTGGCGCAATCGATTTTCATACTCGCGGACTGCATCCAAGTCGATTTGGTTTTCAAACTTTCGCAGTTGTGCTAGCTGCGCATCGCTGATCGGCAATCCCAATTCCTGCTCGCACTCAGCCAGTACAATCCACAGTTTGCGCCACAATTGAGAGCGGTGCGTAGTGCTCCACAGTTGTGACATTTCTCGCGATGCATAACGTGTGATCAATGGGTTTTCGTAGACAGATGAATCAGACATCGGAAGTTCTGGAGTAAGGTGTAAGGTGTAAGGTGTAAGGTGTAAGGTGTAAGGTGTAAGGTGTAAGGTGTAAGTTTAAGTTGGAGTTTAAGTTGGAGTTGGAGTTTAAGTTTAAGTTTAAGTTTAAGTTTAAGTTGGAGTTGGAGTTGGAGTTGGAGTTGGAGTTGGAGTTGGAGTTGGAGTTGGAGAACTGAACTTCGACTCGAAGGTAGTTACATATTGGTCAAATCATCTTCGGCGTGAGAGCCGGTGATCTGATCGAGGATGGAGGCAAACAGAGCCGCATGTTCAAAGTCGTGGGCATAGATGCGAGCGATGGTGTGGCTGATGGGTAGCTTGCGATAGAGGCCGTGCATGGTCAACGGTCGCAGGCAATGGGTGGATGAATCATAGTAAAAATTCATTCCTGCAGTAGCACCCACGGTATGTGGACGATGGATGTGCCGCGCCAAGTCGACGCGGAAGGGGAGCTCCTTCAATTCGAATGGCAGCCGATCACGGATGCACTCAGTGAGTATCTTAGGATTGGAGAAAACTGAACTGTTTTCCGACTGCCCTTCGCCGAAACTCAAATTTCGTTGGCAGATCATCTTCCACGGTATGCTGCGTCCCAGCCAAGCTTGCCAGCGTTGGCCGAGATGCTGTAGTCGTGGATCGCTGCTGTGCTGCCAACGCCGCACATCGGTCAGCAATGAGAATTCGGTTAATTGCAAATACTCCGCCAGATGCTCTCGGGGGTCGCCGGGAAATAAATGCTGTCGACTTTCGTGAAACAACTCTGCCAATTCCAAATCGATGGCTCGGACCGTACGATGAAAATAAACGCTGCGGAACAATTCCGCTTTCATCGTCAGGAAATGGACCAAGGCGGGCATGCCGCGATCATGAATGGTTAATCCGCTGTCGGTAAACGAGCTGTAATGCAAGATGCGTTGCAGATCAAAGGCCTTCGGATTGAGGCCTGTCATGAATGCATCGCGGAGTACAAAGTCCATGTTGTCCACGGTGTAGATGCCACAAAACAGACTCCGAAGAAAATGCATCCAACGCGGTTGCTCTGCATCAACTGGTAAATTGGTTACGCGGGAATCGGACGCTGTCCGTGACTTGGGACGTTGGATCAACCAGGCGATATCGCTCGGCCGTAAGCGCTGCTGCTCAGGGAACGCTCCGGCTGGCGAGCGGCGAATCTGTTCAATCAGTCCACCGAGTTCCTGGCCAATGATCAGAGCCCCCAAGGTTTCGTGAGTTAGTTGGTAATGGTTGAGAAAGTGGGCGTCGAAAAAGTGTCCAAACGGACCGTGCCCGACGTCGTGAAGTAGCCCAGCCAGACGCATTATTCCATCCACAACGGGCAAGGGGGGAACGCTTGGGTCTACGCTTTGCAGTGAGTCATACAGGTACTCTACCGCTCGGCTGGCTAAATGCATGACCCCCAGAATGTGTTGGAAACGACTATGTTCAGCGGTGGGAAATACCCACCAAGCCGTTTGCAGCTGACGAATCTGCCGCATGCGCTGGACCCAAGGGTGATCAATTAGCTGCCTTTCGCAGATTTCGCCTGCCGCTGTCCCGCGAGGGGCTACGAAGCCGATGTAGCCGTGAATGGGGTCATGCGTGAGGTTTTCAGTCAGATAAGCGTCCATGACCACGCATTTTACGCAAATTGGCGGTTAGCGTTAGTTAGGTCCAGACTTCCGGGATGAATGCGATCCTCGATCGGCTGATTGCTAACGACGATGAATCAAACTATCCAATAAGGGTGTTGTCATGAATTGCACGAGGTTACGGTTTTCCCAGTAGCGGAATTCGCCCAGAATTCCGGTATTTCGAGGGGTTAGTGCTTCAATCGAAATTCTTGGCGAATTCCGCTACGGCTTGATTTGGCGCGGTTTAGGGCCGATTAAAAAGCGTGGTTTAGGGAAAATGGTGGCAAAAACACCTTTTCTCCGGATTGCAGCTTGAGGTAAGATACAGCCCAATCTTCGCATCGTTAGTTCAACTCAGAGCCTAAGCTCTTGGTTCGATCTATGGGGTGGCAAGAAAACAGGGATGGAACCGAAACAAGGAGATCGATTCGATATGATCCACTCATCGTTGCGTAGTTTCTTTACGCTAGCATCAGTGTTATGGCTGGCCGCTCCGGTCGTCGCGCAGCAGCCGCCGCGCAAGTCGGCATACGACTTGCTGCCTGACAGCTCGCAAGCGGTCGTATGGATTCGTGACGGCGAAGTGCTAGCTCAACAGTGGGAGCGTACTCAGCTGTACGATTTGGCCCACGACGCGGCGGTGGCTCCCTTCTTTGAAGAGCAACGTCAAGAGATTGAGAAGAAGTTAGTCGATGCTGGTTGGCGATTGAACATCAAACCAGAGGATTTGGCCGATTACGCGACGGGGCAAATCGCACTGGCGTGGCTGGAACTTCCCGCCGTGCCACGTAAGCCTTACGCCACGGTACTATTGGCCGATGTCGACGACGCCAAGATTCCCAACGATAAACTCTTGGAGAAAGTCGATCAAGAATTGCTTCTTCGCAAAGCAAACAAGTCACAACTGACGCACCAAGGAACGGTAGTCGTTAAATACGTGCTTCCCAAACAGCCTAACTCATTGCTCTCTGAAAACAGTTTCTACGCAATTGTCAGTGGTCATTTTGTCGCAACGGATGATGAAGAAATTATTAAGGACATCATCTCACGCCTCAAAGAACAAGCAGTTCCCGGTGGCGTGATCGCCGGCGATCCAGTGTTTGTAGCCGGAAGAGACAAGGCGCAGATGCAGGGCGAAGGACATGTTGAGTACTTTGTGCGTCCACTGGGAATTGCACGTGTGCTGCGCTCAATTGGTGGCAAGCGTTCCAAGAGCAATGCCGACATGTTGGCCGTCCTGCAAAACCAGGGCTTCGATTCGATCCGCTGCGTGTGCGGCGAAGTCTCATTGGGGCTGGAAACTCTTGACATCTCGCATCACGGATATGTCTTGGCGGAAATGCCACTCCCCAAATCGGCCGCCGTGCTAGATTTCCCCAATCAAGCCAGCCAAACGATTCCCAGCTTCGTTGGTGTCAACACCTCAGCCCTCCTGACCACCAACTGGAATGCCAAAGAAGCGTTTTGGAAAATCGAAGGCTTAGTCGATGCGATGGCCGGGCAAGATGGCGTGTTTAAAGAAGTCATCGAAGGTATCAAAGTCGATCCAAACGGTCCGCGGATCGATATTGAAAAGGAAGTCCTCCCGCACATCACCAACGATATCTACTCGCTGTCAGACAACAAGGCAGGCAACGCCGATATTGACTCGCGGCGCAATTTGATCGCCTTGCGTTTACACAATGCTTCTGGCATGGCCAAGGTTCTCGATCGAGCCATGGAAAACGAGCCAGACGCCGAGTTGGTCGAATTCAAGGGAAACTCGATCTGGAAAGTGGTTCATAGCGACGATGAAGAGGTCACCGATCTGGCAACCGATTTTGGTGGCGATTTCGGAGCACCACCGGCCCAAGCAGGTAGCGAACCGGAGCCCTGGCTGAGCAATTGGGCTATTGCGGTACACGACGATTACTTAATGTTCGCCTCGCACGTCGAAATGATCCAAGAAGCGATCGTGCAAGCTCAATCAACAGACACATCTCCATTGGTAGACGAACCAGATTATCAGCGCGTCACCGCGGCTATTGCCGAGCAGTTCGGCAAAGAAAACGGCAGTGCATGGCAAATCATTCGCACCAGCCTCGCCTATCGCGTGCAATATGAATTGTTCCGCGAGGGGAAGCTGATGCAGTCGCAGAGCATGCTGGCCAGTATTTTGGACCGCCTACTGCAAAACGAAGACGAGTTGAAAATCAAAGAGCAGAAGCTCAGCGGCAGCAAGCTTCCGCCTTTTGAGCAGATTTCGCACTTCTTGCAGCCTACTGGTCTGAAGGTGTTGACGACCGATTCAGGTTGGGAATTCGGCAGTTTAATGCTCGCTGGCGGCCAGCCTCCCGCAGCCAAACTGGAAAGTACCGATCTCAACGCCCAAGCCGGACAGGGGACCGCCCGCGCAAAAAGCGAAACCAAAGCCCAACGCTAGAATTCAGTGAGTCGCTCCTCTTGGGAGCGACTCAGTCATGGAAAGAAACCGTCGGACCGGCAAGTCACGAGGTTGAGCGTTTTTCCCTCCAGGATCTCGCCAAGCGTTTCGATTTTTCTTCAAAGAAGCGTTGCTCCGAAATTCTTGGCGAATGCCGCGACACCCTCCAAGCAACACCTCACGTACACCCCGGCCGCACATCAAATCGACTCCAGCCGGGTCAATCTGACTTCTTTCCGCGTTTTTATATCGAATGCTGCGACTTACGCTTACGGGGCTAGCCACCATGCAGGTGCGGTGAATTCCCCAGCAATTCCTTGGAAATCCGCCATTCCCGCCAGCGACTTGCTCTCTTTCACCGCCCCTCTTGCAAGACTTTGGCACGCCGTTTGTTACTGCTTTAATCACGGCGTCAGACCCAACCGTGGTGGAAGGCCTTTCTGGCGTAGGTCTCTTTCGAAGGGTTTCGAAAAATGTACAAGTGGTTAATGATTTCTTGCCTCTCGGTAGGATTGGCACTCGCTGGTGCGGGCTTGCGATCGGCGCAAGCGCAGTATGGTTACGGCGGTCACTGTCATAGCCACCATGGTCATCATGGCGGATACGGCGCGGGCTACGGTGTCGGTTACGGTGGCTATGGAGTTGGTTACGGTGGATACGGCTTAAGCAGCTCACCCTACGGGTTGTCTTCTGGCTACGGCAGAAGCTTGGGCTATGGCAGCTACTACGGTTCGCCTGGGTTAAGTATCAGTCGTACCAGCGTTTATTCCGGTGGATTCGGACCTGCCATTCCGTACGGCGTGGGTGGTTACGGCGTGAGGGCTAATACCTTGCCCCGAGTACAATTGCGAATCGGCTTTTAATTGGGATTTTTCCTGAGCCGAGGTGCGTGAATGATCCGGGTTCAACCCGGATTATTCATGACCTTGTGAACCTCAGGCGCTAGCCGTGGGCGTTAACTAACGCTGGAGCCCACGGCTAGCGCCTGAGGTTCACAATTGGACTGGTTTTTTTAATTAGGTGAATCACCACTTCAAGCGCATACTAGATTATTGAGCCCTGATAGCTTACTTTGGCGACGCCGTCTGAGTTTTTCATCCTTTCTCACTAGATTGCCCTGAGTCAGCTCCATTGAAAGCGGAAGAAGAACTGATTCGCGAGGCGTTGGCTGGACATTCCAGTAGCTATGGAGAGTTAGTCGAGCGTTTTCAGGATCGACTTCATAGTGCGATGCTTCAGATCGTCGGCTCGCACGACGAAGCCGATGACGTAGTGCAAGATACTTTCGTGCAGGCCTACATCAAGCTCGACACGTTTCAGGGGAACAGCCAATTCTTCACATGGCTCTATCGGATTGCCTTCAACAACGCGCTCAGTCGCGGCCGTCGAAAACGGCATCAGATTTCTCTTGAGCAATACCGTGAGCTGACTCGGACCGAACCCGAAGATCGAGTCGAACCGCCTGATGCACCGCTGCTCCGCTCGGAGCGGATCGCTCACGTGCATGCCGCGCTGGATTTATTGAGCGACGAACATCGTACGATTATCGTCCTGCGGGAAATGCAAGGCACTTCCTACGAAGACATTGCTGAAATCTTGGACATCAACATCGGCACTGTCCGCAGTCGACTTTCCCGCGCACGGCTGCAACTCAAGCAGCACTTGGAAATGTTAGAGCAGTAATTTCCCACAATCTTCTTGTCAACCTTTTCTTGTCAATTCCCTCTGTCTTGTTTCTGATGGTTCCGACGCCACTTGCGTTGCTGGGGCTTCAATCTACGATACTACTTCACTCAGCCAATTCTCGATTCGAAAGCGTTCTGGCCTTGAATCCCCCTATCCCACATGCCAAGTTTGTCTTGCTCAACCCACGTGATTCGGTGATTGTGGCCTTACAAGACCTCGAACCTGGGACTGACTTAGTGCTGGCCGATCAGTCGTTTGCAGTTCGCGAATTCATCCCCGCCGGGCACAAAATGGCGATTCGCACAATTGCCGCAGAGCTGCCGGTCTTTAAATTCGGGTGGGCGATCGGCTTGGCGACTCAAGCGATCAGCGAAGGGCAGCATGTTCACTCGCACAATCTGCGCTGTGATCACACGATCGACCTCGATGCGATTGCGACTGAAATCCCAGCTGATGTGCAGCCCATCAACGAGTTCACGTTTGACGGATACCAACGCGCAGGGGGAAAAGTTGGTACGCGTAACTACTTGGCAATCATCAGCAACGTCAACTGCTCCGCCTCGGTGGCCAAGCTGATTGCTAACAGGTTTGATTCAGCGGCACTCGCCCCCTTTGAGAACATTGACGGCGTAGTATCTTTCCGCCACGGAAGTGGCTGTGCAATGGCGTTCGAAGGCTCGCGGCACCGCATGTTAACCCGCGTGCTCGGCGGCATGGCTCGACACGCAAACATTGGCGGATTTCTACTGGTTGGGCTCGGCTGCGAACAGGGGACACTTGATCATTTGGTCCGCTCGCAAAAACTGCATCAAATCACTGCACCTGGTCAGCTAGATGCGGATGACGACGTGGATTCTGTGCCGGTGCTGTCGATTCAAAACTCAGGCGGTACACGATCAACGGTGGAGCAGGGGGTGCAGATCGTGGCTGAAATGTTGCCGCGCGTCAATGCGGTACGACGCTGCACAGTGGCAGCTTCGAATCTAATGTTGGCCACCGAATGTGGTGGCTCGGATGGCTACTCGGGCATCACCGCCAATCCGGCTTTGGGGGCAGCCAGCGATTTGTTAGTCGCCTGCGGTGGGACAACCATCCTGTCGGAGACGGCCGAGATATATGGAGCCGAACATTTATTGACTCGTCGCGCTCGCTCGCGCAAGGTCGCGGAAAAATTGTTGGAACGAATCGAATGGTGGAAATGGTACTGCAGAAACTATGGTGAGGAACTCGATAGCAATCCTTCGGTGGGCAATAAGGCAGGTGGACTGACCACCATTACTGAGAAATCGCTGGGAGCGGTGAGTAAAGGTGGTACGACGACACTTGAGGCAGTTTACGAATACGCGGAACCGGTTGAAGAACGCGGGTTTGTGGTAATGGATAGCCCCGGTTTTGATCCAGCCAGCGTAACAGGCATGGTCGCAGGGGGCGCCAACCTAGTGGCCTTCACCACCGGTCGTGGCAGCTGCTTTGGATTCAAGCCCACTCCCAGTTTCAAAATTGCCTCCAACTCGCGTCTGTTCGCGCGACTGCCAGAGGACATGGACTTTAACGCCGGAGAAGTCATCGAAGGCAGGTCGGTACAAGAAGTTGGGCGAGATCTGTTTCAGCGACTGCTCGACACGGCTAGCGGTGAACCGACCTGCAGTGAGCGCCTGGGATTGGGAGACGAAGAATTCGTCCCGTGGCAAGTTGGCCCGGTGTTGTAGGTCCCGAACCTGACAGCAAATGGAAAGAGCGAACTTGAGTGATTGGCGGCATGTGCTTACCGACCCCCAGCCTAAGCTGCGGACCCGCGTGTTGCGTTGGGCCTTGCGACTAGCCAGTCTACCGTACGGCTTAGTAATGCTTGGCCGCAATGCGGCCTATGATTGGAAATGGCTCAAAGCGACACACTCGCCGTTGGTGACGATCTCAATCGGCAATCTGTCAGTGGGGGGAACTGGAAAAAGTCCCATGGTGGCGTGGTTAGCGCGGTGGCTCAGGGATCGCCACATTCGAGTGGCCGTACTCAGTCGCGGCTACGGGCAACTCGACAGTGGCCTCAATGACGAAGCTCTCGAGTTTGAATTGCGGTTTCCCGATGTACCGCATTTGCAGCACGCCGACCGCGTGGCCTCGGCCAAACTGGCTGAAGAAGAACTGGAAATGCAAGTACTGCTGCTAGATGACGGTTTTCAGCACCGACGACTAGCGCGGGAATTGGATATCGTGTTGCTCGATGCAACGCACCCAACGACTGCTCTGAGACTATTGCCAGCAGGGTTGATGCGCGAGCCACTATCAAGTTTGTCACGGGCGGCAGTGGTTGTGTTGACTCGCGCCGATCAAGTGAGCGGAGAGCAATTGTCAAAACTCGAAGGACAACTCGTGCGCTACGCTCCGCAAGCCACACGGGTCACTGCCCGACACCGACCGGCCAGTCTATTCGTGCATCCGGAACAGCAACGCGACATTCAGATGTTGCATGGAATGGACGTTTTGGCATTCTGCGCGATCGGCAATCCTGAATCGTTTTTTCGCAGTCTGACTGAGTTAGGGGCCAACGTTCTCGATCGTCGCACATGGCCCGATCACCACGCATTTACAGCCGAAGAGCTGAGCCACTGTGAAGCGTGGTGCCAGGCCTATCCGACAGCTCGAATGGTCGTCTGCACCATGAAGGACTGGGTCAAGATTCAGGAGTCGCGATTGGGAGGGGTCGAGTTGGCTGCACTTCAAATCGAGATGGAATTGATCAGCGGTAGAGCCGAGCTAGAAAACCGGCTGGAGCTGTTGCTGCAACAAATTGACAAACCATAACGAACTTCCTTCGAAGCGTAAGTCGCCAAGGATTCGGCCGCCGAAACTGTCTTGACGAAACTGTCTTGACGGTCAGCACCGCCGAAATTCTTGGCGAATTCCGCGACACTCGTAATTGAATTTCCGACATTCAATCTACATTCACCGAATTGACAATGTGTAGACCGCTGTTGGCGCGTCGAGCTGTCTCTTGTGCCATTTGCTTGGCGTAGAAGGTCCGCACGCGCCCCTGGAGGAGGACACGTTCACCATCTTGTTCGACGCGAATACGTCGAACCTCAGCGATGGGACTTTCCGACAGCAACAGTTTGATGCGACCAGTGATGTCGCGAAATCCAGAATCGATCATTGTTGGGCCCATCCGTTAGGAGCCTTGGTAGCGATCGTGAGCAGAGCTGTGCGAGTCATGATGAGTAATCAGCCCACGGGGCGAGAACTAACCATCAGTATCGCGATCTAGTCGTCATAGTCAATTGCAATCCTCACGATCGTTACCACCGTTATCCGCGAATTGTCGTTAGCTAGCAATTGTGGCGACGTCGCGACGCTCGCGAGCGTTGAGCCCGAGTTTTGACCTACGGTGAAATACCGTGATCTCTAACGGGCGGGATCAACAGGTGGATTGGGGAATAAATAGGTCAATATGGTCGAATTACTTTGCACGATAACGGGAATCATCGCTGGTGTGGCGATCGTTGCTTCCTTGTTTCACCAACATGGAGAGCGCCAGAAATTCGCTGCGGATACGGACGGCAGTGAATCTGACCGTATCTTTGGAATCGCTGATCAATTGCAAGTGATTTCTCACCGAGTGGCTGCGGATGTCAGCGCCCATAGCGAAAAAGTAGTCCATATTAGTGATCGGCTGGCCACCCCTACGACGGAGCCGGACCACGTGATGTCGACGATTAATGAGATCATTACCGCCAACCAAGCCATGCAGGGCCAATTGGCCGATGCGCAAAAGCGCATTGCCCAGCAGTCGCGGATGATCGAGCAAGCTTCAATGCAAGCGCGTACCGATGCACTCACAGGACTGGCGAATCGACGGGCACTCAATGAGTTTTTGACCAATTCGATCGAAGCGGTCGCAGGTGGCACCGTCACAGGTTTGCTGCTGATGGACATCGATCACTTCAAGAGTTTCAATGACAACTTTGGGCACGCGACCGGCGACGCGGTACTGGCGAGTTTTGCCAGGTCGATCGCTACTTGTTGTGGCGAGAGCTCCTACGCCGCCCGGTATGGGGGTGAGGAGTTTGCCGTCGTACTTTCGGCCGAAAATGTCGATCAACTGGTGCGCAACGCGTGCGAAGTTCGTTACTACGTCAGCGAACAAGTCATCAGCTATGAAGACTTACAATTGAAGATCACAGCTAGCGGCGGATTGTGCATTTTGTTACCAGGTGACAGTTGCAGCGCCGTTTACGAACGCGCTGACGAAGGGCTTTATCAATCCAAGAAGGCCGGCCGCAATCGAGGTTTTTGGCTTTCCGCCAACGGATGGTTGCCTTTCCCCGATCGATCGGGGACTCCCCAAATCCTGGCTGATCTGGATGCCATTGAGGAAACCGCCGACGAGCCCCCACTCCCTATAGAAGAGATTGTCGCCGATATCAAACCGATATCGCGGACCGAAGCTCAAGCCACATTGAAAACGGCGGTCGCTTTAAAAGTTTCACTTGGAGTCCCGCCTGAGGGTGCTAGCCAGCCCGAGCCGGAGTCGCTTGAAGTTGAGCCCGCGCCCGACGATTTTGAGGCGACCGAAATCTTAGATTTGAACGCATTTGTGGGTCGCTTAGAGGCATTCCTAGAACAGTTGCGAAAAGCAGAGCTGCCAGCTGCTGCGTTTATGGTCGAAGCTATTGGACTACGGGAATTTGAAACCAATGCCGCGAACCAATGCTGGAGCCAAGTCGTGGAGACGGTACAGCGCAATCTGCGTGGCATCGATGTCGTCTGCCTGTACCGCCCCTTCACGTTGTGCGTTTTTATGCCCGGCTGTTCCATCGATGCCGGTGTAGCGCGAGCGGCGAGGATCAAAGTTGCCCTGCGCGAGGCCGCATTGACATGGGTTACAACCGCCCTGCCTGAGAAATTTGCTATCTCAGCCGCGGCCGTCGAGGGGACTGAGGATAACGCCCAATTCCTCAATCGCTTGGAAGTCGCTTTGGAAGAAGCCTTGGATACGACCGATCGTGAATTGGTGGTTCACGATGGTACTACCTGTCACTTCCAAGAGGCTTAGACTTACCCTTTGGACAGCGTCACTTTCGTTCCCACCTATCAGCTTGACGCGCAAGTTTTGCACCGAGAGCCATGGCTTTTTAAATTGTCCCGAACTGCCCTTGACCGCTCGAACCGCTGGAAAGTATTGTTCGCCTGTCGAGGTTGAACAGGGCATCAAGACGCGCCTGCAAGAGAAGACTTGGCAAGAGAAGAAAAGAACGAAAACGAAAAACGCTCTTGCAACACTCTTGAGAACTTTGTAAATCTGACGCAGTGAAGGAATGAAACAAAACTCAGTACTTCCTGCCACTGAATAATAGCAAACTTTAAAAAACGCTCCCGGATCCGTAGCTCGCAGTCCTCCGCCCCCCTGGGACTCGTTCACAATCCGGGAGCTTTTTTTTCGCTCAACCAGCTCACCCCAAACCTCCCATTCTACTCATTCGCTAGGGTTGGCCTGTTAGTGCCAAAGCGAACCCGGTTAAGCCGCCTTCAGAGCTACGACCGTTTGTTTCGATCTAATCGTCGGGAAAGGTTCTTTCGGTAAGAACCGCGAACGTCGCACGACTCTCCGAGCCGTTACTTCGCCGCTGCTCAGGGGCGCCGTAGCAAACTCGCGATACATGCACGCGACGTGGTCTGCTTTGTTTTAGGGGAACGCAATGAATTGCGGAGCAAGGACAGGAGCAAGCTCCCTGAGCTGGGCAATCCGCCTATACCTCGCATTCCTCCCAGCCGTTATCCCTGATTTGCTTTTCGCAGCCGACGTTGTCCCTTCGGTAACGGTAGCCGCTCGTATTTCGAGGGCTTCGGCCTCCCAGACATTTGGCTCAACGCCAGAGGAACCCGCCAGCACAGCGTTTCTGAGGGGGTTTCCGAGTGGGTCACAGCCCAGTGGGTTACAGGTGCTCGACGGACGAATGGTAGCTTGTCGCGCCGCACGGAATTGGACACCTGCCCAAGCCTTGAGAGCTCGCGGTCGAACGGTCATCCAAGCCTACTGCGAGGAAGACGATTGCGCACGACAAGCAGCTCAGTCGATCGCTGAGTTTTTCAGTTTGCAGGCTTGCCAGCAAGAAGACACTGCTGCGGCAAACGCTCTTCGTGCCTACTACACGCGCATCGCATTGACGGAACAAATGGGCCTAAGCGACGACGCGAGACAAGTGCTGGAAGAGGAGGAAGCCAAGCAGCGAGCTGCTCAAAAAAGTGGTTTGCCCACCGGAACGGATCTGTCTAGTTTTGCGCGTCGGCGAATTGAGATTGAGGACCAGCAATTGCAGCTTCGTGCTCAAGATCAGCAACTGCGAAGTTTGCTTACGCAGTTGGCTGACTTGGACTATGCCATGGAATCCGTCCAACAGGAACAGCTCGATGTGCGGGCCAGCACGCTCGATTGCCAGCAGTTGGTTGCGATTGCGTTGCGCCGACGCTACGACATGCGGAGTTGGAATTGTCTGGCCACACACGTCAACCAGTCATCAGCATCGATATTTGCGAGTCTATTAACGACGGCAGTGGGTGGCTTCGGATTGCCGCTGCCAACGATCGCTGGCTTGAAGAGCTTACTCTGTCCCCCTGACCATGAACAATTAGCCAACAATCTTAAACGCGAGTTGAATTTAACGATCGAAACCAATCGTCGGTGGATTGAGCAGACGGTTCAAGAAAAATGTATCAAATTGGAATTGGCCTACCGTCGATTGGCTCTGGCCCAGCAGACGACAGCGAGTTGGGAAGAGCGTCGTGAGCAGCTCGAGCAGTTGGAGGACTTTGGCAAACCTCAACCGGAACAGAGCGCAGCCGCCCGCGTTGGTTGGATACAATCGCGCGTCGAGGAGATCAGCCGTCGATTGGATGCCAGACTCGCCGAAATCGATCTGGCCGAAGCGACCGGCGAGCTAAGTCGTCGCTGCTGTGCCGGCCAAGCTTGGTTGGTCACCGGAACCGAAAACGCCGACTCATAGAATGCCACCTTCCTGCGTGATGGGGGCGGCGGCGACGGTGACTCACGAATTGAACGAGGTCTCTATTCGCGTCGCGTTGTCTTGCATCGTAGAATTGGTGGCCAATCCAAATACGCCAATCCCCACAATGCATACGAGTATTACCAAGCCCAGCATAAATGCGTACTCGATGCTGGTCGCACCGGATTCTGATTTCAATCGAGCCACGATCTTGTTCATCAGTCTCTCCAGGATGGGGGATTATCGGCGGACGGAACGCACTGCTCATCATGCAGTTACTAGTTACGCACATACCGTGCCAAGGCCGTCAGCCGGGCGAGCAGGTCGCTGTTTCCCTTAGGAATCCATGGCCTAACTCGATTCCGAACCCAATCATCAAGTCAGCTGAATGTTGCGAAAAATCGACTCGCTGATGTGGTCTTGCAACAAACAATTGAAGCCGTAGATCGGACACAAGAGTATCTGTTGAAGACTCCGCGAGCGCCGACCGTTGGCATGACTCGGCCAGCCGAAAATCTTGGCGATTTCCGCTACGGTTGATGCCCAGCGTCGCTTCATGTTTGCCTACCGCTTGGTAACATCACGGCTCGGAGAGCCGTGCGACGATCGACAAACCTTCACGGCTCGGAGAGCCGTGCGACAAAGTGCGGTGCGACAAAGTGCGGTGCGACGATACGATTAGTGGGATGCAGCAATTGATGAAAATGGTTCGCGAGGGGAAAACGGTACAACTGCGATTGCGAAAAGATCTGACGCGGTCGATCAAACGCGGACATGCATGGCTATACTCCGATGCCATCGAATTGGTCGATGCCGATTCCGGATCCGTGGCCGTGCTGAGCGATCGACGTGGAGACAAGCGACTGGCCAGTGGAATTTACGATCCGCAGCATGCCATCCCGTTGCGCGTCTGCCGCACGCAACCGCCGCTGGCACTTGATGACGCTTGGCTAGCTGGCCAATTGCGAGTGGCCGCTGAATTGCGCAAGGCGGCTTTTGATCGCTCCACCAATGGCTATCGCCTGGTGGCAGGCGAGGGAGATGGAATGCCGGGATTGATCATTGATGTTTACGACAAGACTGCCGTCATCAAGCTCGATGGCGGCGCACCGGAGTCGTTCTATCAACCGCGTGGGATTGCGCAGTGGTTAAGCGCCGAACATGGAATGGAACGCGTTGTCTTGCGCTGGCGAGAAAGGGGCAGGGGAGGGGAGGCCCTGTTGGGCGAGCCACCCATGGAACCGGTCTCCTTCCTGGAAAATGGGCTGCGTTTTTCGGCTGATGTGTTGCAGGGCCAAAAGACAGGTTTCTTTCTCGACCAGCGCGACAATCGTGCACTGATTGAACGTATCAGCCGCGGACGTCGTGTATTGAATCTATACAGTTTTAACGGCGGTTTTTCTGTAGCGGCCGGGCGTGGCGGAGCACAACACGTGACTTCGGTCGACATCGCCGCCCCAGCCATTGCAGCCGCCGAGCAGCATTGGTTGATGAATGAATTACCCGTTGATCGCCACCGAGGCGTTACGGCCGACTGTTTTGAGTTTCTTGAAGCGTCTGCCGGCGACAGAGAGCGTTGGGAGCTAGTTATCTGCGATCCACCGTCGTTTGCCCCCAACGAGAAATCTCGCGAGCGGGCCCTAGCTGCCTATGGTCGACTCGCTCAATTGGCCGCCAAAGTCACTGCACCCCACGGCTTTTTAGCGCTCGCTTCGTGCTCCAGTCATGTCGACTCGCTCAGCTTCAGGGAGGTGAACACCGAGGCCCTGGGACGCAGTCGCCGAAGCGCCATGTTGCTGGCCGACAACAGTCTGCCACTTGATCATCCGACGCCACTGGCCATGCCTGAGCTACGATATTTGAAGTTCCAACTGTTCCGTTTGGATTAGGAACCCGGCAGCTTGTCGGGTAAAACGCTCAAGTGTTACGCGACAACGGGAAACTATCTATAATTTGGAGGCAGGCCCATTGCATTGACTCAGCAGGCTCTGTTTGAAAAGGGCTCTGTTTGAAAAGGGCTCTGCCCCACAGATAACTAGGACTCGATCATGAAGAAACTAATTTCGCTCGGAGTTGCACTTTTTTCCCTGACTTGCCTGACAGCCATTCAGGCGCAGCAAAAAGACCGCAATACGATGGTTCGCGACGATCGCGCCAGAATCCTCGGCGACGGTTTTTGGATTTACAACGATGTGGAAAAAGGATTGACACAAGCCCAATCGACGGGCAAGCCACTACTGGTCATCTTTCGCTGTATCCCCTGCGAAGCTTGCGCCCAACTGGACGAACAGGTGGTGGAAAACAATCCTGCCGTCCGCAAGGCGCTGAGCCGATTTGTCTGTGTGCGGCAGGTTTACACCAATGGCATCGACCTATCCCGTTTCCAATTCGACTACGATCAATCGTGGGCGGCTTTCTTCATGAATGGCGATGGCACCATCTACGGTCGGTACGGTACGCGCTCGCATCAAACGGAATCCGACGAAGATGTTTCGCTCGACGGTTTCCTAGCCACAATGACGGAAGTGCTCGATCTGCACTCGAAATTTTCTGTGGTCAAGGATTCGCTGGCTGCCAAGACAGGCGAAAAAGTTGCTGTTTCTGTTCCCGAGGAATTCCCCTCTCTCAAGGAACGCTATTCGGAAAATCTGAATTTCGACGGCGAAGTTGCTAAGAGTTGTATTCACTGTCATCAGATCGGTGATGCCTGGCACGATTGGTATCGCTCGGCCGGCAAGCCGATACCAACCGACGTACTTTATCCCTACCCTCACCCGAAAATACTCGGGCTGATCATGGACCCTCGGTCGGCAGTGCGTGTCGCGCAAGTAACCCCTGATAGTTGGGCCGCTGCGGCCGGCATTCAAGCCGGTGATTCGATTCGTGAAATGGCCGGTCAACCGCTAGTGTCGATGGCGGATATGCAGTGGGTCTTGCATAAGGCGGACGACACGGCAGAAATCCCAGTTGTCGTTGAACGTCAAGGTGAGCGATTGAATTTGAAATTGAACCTGCCCGCAGACTGGCGTGAAACGGGTGATATTGGTTGGCGCGTTTCGAGCTGGCCCATGCGTGGGATGGTCTTGGGTGGTTTGCGACTTCGCGAATTGACACCCGAGGAAGCGGCGGAGTCGGGTCGATCCACGGGCATTGGGCTGTATGTGCAAGGCGTAGGGCAATTTGGCAAACACGCCGCAGCCAAACGCGCTGGATTTAAGGCGGACGACATGGTGCTCTCCATCGATGGACAGAGCGAACCCATGACGGAGGGCCAAGTCTTGGTACATCTGATGCGCACCAAGAAACCCGGCGACATGATCGACATTGAAGTCTTACGCGACGGCAAACAACGCACCATCCAATTGCCCATTCAGGAGTGAACTCAGATGGATTTGGCTTGGGACCCGGAAATTGACACGCCCGCCACGATCGCTGTAATCGGTGGCGGAACCGTTGGCGTAGAGGCGGCCTTGTATGCGCGGTTTCTGGGGTATACGGTCTTGCTCTTCGATGCGCAAAAAGTCGGCCATCGTCAGCTCGTCTGGGGTGACCATTGCATGGATGAGCCTTGGGGAATGGCTACAACCTCACTGGGGCTGGCCGCGCTCGAAGCCCAAGGGACAGCCAGCGATTTCCCGGCTGATGATGTCTGTTGCTCCTATCGTGAGTATGTCGAAAAGTACTTGTTGCCCGTCGCTAGAACGGACTTGCTGTATGACGGCGTACAAATCAATTCGCCTGTCGTATCGATCAGCCGCACCGGATGTGGTAGCACATCGGCAGAATCGATGCCCAGGCGGGCCGAACAAGAGTTTCGCTTGCTGATCGATTCACGGCAGCGCGGCGAGTATTCACAGCTGGTCGATATCGTGCTCGATTGCAGCGGCCTCGCGCCGCGCCGCGGACTGGCCAGCGGATCCGGTTTGGCGATCGGCGAAACAACGCTCAAGCCGAAGATGCGATCGGGGAAGGTGGATGTTCTCGGGAAAGAGCGTGCTAACTTTGCGGGTGTGCATACGCTGCTGTTTGGCCGTGACCTGACCGCCTGTGCAAATGCCATTGATCTAGCTCGATTGGCAACGGAAGCGGAGGGGACGCGCGCTACTTGGGTCATACCGAAAATTATCGGAGTGAAAGATTCGCTCGATCTTCCGACTAACGGCAAGTCGGAATTCGAAACCGCTGCTCAAGCGTTACTTGCGAATAAGAATCCCGCTGTGATCTGTCTGCCGGCTTGGGGTATCGAAGCCTTACAGTGCGAAGCGGAGTGGAAAGTACGGTTGCAAACCAGTGAAGAAGAATCGCTCGACATCAGCGGCGATGCGTTGATTAACTGCCACACACCAGCGCGTGACTGGAGTTTCGCTGATGGTCTCCGTCTGGGTACTGGAGGAGAAGCAGAAGACTCCGCCAGCCCTGAACCACATTACTACGTGCTCGGAGATAAGTTGCTCGGGCGGCCATGCAGTATTGCTGATGGACTGGCTCAGATCGCCCGAGTCTTTGCACTGATTGGTGGCCGGGTCGATTTAGATTTGTACACCACGATCCGCCGCCAAAACATTCCAGCGTAGAAAGCGCAGGACGTTTTCCCCCTGTGGTCGCTTTCCTAGTGGGTCGCTCTTGCCGAGAGCGACTTGCATTCCTGTCTCCGTGGGTCACTCTTGCCGAGAGCGACTTGGCCTACTTCGCGCCCTTGTGCTGTTTCAACAACGATAAGCGTTCACGGCTTTGCGAAACTGATTGCAAAGTAGAGCGAGAGCAATGCTTGGAAACGGGAGTAGGCAATGGTGAAACTCTTTGGCGGGATGCTTGCTACCTACCTTTGTCGTGAATTAGGTTTAACAGGAGTTAACGGAGGCAACAGAGAGCTCTCTGCTACCTCAGTCAACTCCTGTTCCAAAACGAGTCCATCGATAAAAACTAAGCCATCGCCTACTACGTTTAAAGCGCTTGCCAACCCCCTACGTGCCAATGCCAAGCTGACAGATTCCCGTCGGTATCAATGCGGATCTGAACGGCACCGTCGCGAAAGGTGATGGCCAACTGCGAGTCGATGGAGGAGTATTTCTGCAGTACTTCGTCTCGAGTAGCACGGTGATTGCCGCTGATGATCGTCCACTCCGGTCGACACCAGACTAACAGTTCACTTGGGTCGAGCGTGAGACTGCCGTGATGAGGTGCCATGAGTACATGGCAGGGACGCGGTGGAAGCTGAGTCAGTGTATGTAACCCGCTCCCTTCCAAATCGCCGGGCAACAGTATTCGTTTGCCCGCATATTCGAGTAGCAAACACAGGCTGGCCGCATTGTCACTCTCGGCAGTCATTTCTGCGCGCGGATGCAACACGCAATAGTCAACCTCTCCGCAGCTACCGGAAATCCCCGCATTGAACTGCTGCCTGGAGATTGAATCACCCAATGCGTCTAGTACCTTTTGCACTTCGCGATCAGCGCTATTCCAAAACTGCGTGGTACTGGCCAAACTGTCAATCCGAAAACGTTCGGCCAAACCGCGCGTTGCATTGTAGTGATCGGCGTCAGCATGCGAGATCAGGAGCTTGGCGATGCGGGCCGTCGGCACTTGCCACAGCGCGGTAGCGATGTCTTGATGGCTGCGTTCAGCTGAACCTAAATGGCCTGCGTCGTACAACCAAACGTCGCCCGTCGGGAGCTCGATTATCACGCTGGTCCCATGTCCGACATCCAAGAAAGTACACCGCAAGTCGCCAGCCAAACGCGAGCTGGATGCTGCAGTAGTATTCATTGACAAAGGATCTCCCCAGCGCCCGCGCGGGCCGAAGGCATGAGGGGCAATCCCAACGGACATCCACAGGCAAAGGACCAACAGCAATCCACGATTGCGAGCTTGTCCATAGGCTATCAACCACACCACCAACAAGGCGTAGAAGCTAATTAGCCACCACATTGGCGGTGCTGGGAGCCATAGATGCCCAAGTGGAAGTTGCGCGGACAATCCCACTAGCCAAGCAATCAACCCCAGGCTCGCGGCACACACGGTTCCGGACAACCACCCCAACGGCGCGAGCCAACCGAATACTCCGCAGATCAGGCCACTGATCAGGCTCGTGGTGAGAGGCAAGGCGATGAGCACGTTGAGCGGAATAGCGATTGGAGCGATAATGTGGAAATTCATCCACACCAGTGGCATCGTGATTAGCCACACCCACAAGCTTAATCGCCAAGTCTGTTTGAGCGATCTAAACAGCCTAAGTGTCCAACGATCGAAACCATTTAAACTTTCCTCGACCACACCTTGTAAGGCGTTGCGACGTTCGGACTCGCGACGATTATCGAGCACAAACACTCCGATCGTCCCGACCGCTAAGAAAGAGAGTTGCACACCCACGTTATCGATGTTGGCCGCGCGAATGAGCAGCAACACCAGCGCAGCTAGTCCCAAGACGTTGGTCAATCGAGCTGGTCTTCCGAGCGTACGGGCCAATGCAAAAGCAGCCACTACGATGACGGCTCGGAGCACGGGAGGATTCCCGCCGGCGAGCATCGCGTAGGCACCGCAAACGCAAACAATGACAATCAACAACGTCGAATTGCGCCAGGCAAACGGGGTCGACAACAGCAAAATGGTGGCTGCCACAATCTCTACGTGCATGCCACTAATGGCCAACATGTGCAGAGTGCCAGTAGCCATCAATTCTTGTTGATCCTCCCAATCAACCTGTTCGCGTTGCCCGAAAACTAGCGCAGCGGCTAGCGAATGGTGCGACCAGCGGACCCAGCGTGTCAACGATCGATCAACTTGTTTCACCAACCACGCACGCAGACGATTGAGCGGCATGCGCCACGTGCTCTCGAGCAAAACGATCTGTTCTCGGCTCTTGGCCATCAGAGAAACGAATTGTGCGTCGTGTTGAAAGTGATCCGCAAAATCAAAAGCACCGGGATTGGTGGCTGGCGAGATACGCCTAAAACTACCCATGACTTCCACGACGTCGCCGGGAAATAGATCGTCGATACGACCTTCGACGGTCAACCTACACCGCGAAAAGATCGATTTCCATTGCCTGCCATCGCGGAGCTGTTCGCAGTGAACCTCCCAGACGGTTTGCCAGGCATGGCTCTTTGGATCGGTGGGACGATGATTGGGATTCGGTTTCCACACGGCCGCCGAGGCGATTGACCCTCGGACCGCTATCGGCTCGCTTTTACGTGCGGCCAACGAGGAGAGCGAATCGTGATTGGGAGGCCGAGTGGTTTGGGCATGATAGGCCCCAAATAACACCGCTGCGAATAGGGCACAGCCGCCTGCCAATAGCGGCTTGTGCCGACGATGCAAAACGAAAGCGATCACCAAAGCAACTGACAAGCAGACGAGTAGGACAGGCTGCGCGATCGCGTCGGTGACTGCGAATTTTACTCCAGCGATAACCGCCAGCGCCAGCCAAACCAAGGGGCGGTAGTAAATGAAGCTGACCAGCCATGCGTGCGACAGCCAGTGGCCAAGTTGTCCCGTTGAGCTGGCTTCAGTCGCTCTTGGTTGAGCGTCAGCTGGTAAGTCCCCAGGATCCATGGATGACAGCTGTGATTCTGTTTCAGCTGACGTAGCCATATTTGCGACGATGCCCCGTCAATGAAGGCTGCTCAACGTGCCTCGGCAGTGCCATCTCTAGGCAGTGCCATCTCGAGGCAGTGCCATCTCTAGGCAGTGCCATCCGTGCTCATCCTGATTTTTAACCATAGCACGGATTGCGAAGCGGAGGCACGGCTAGCAAGCAATATACACTTTCTGGAGCACGGCCAGAGGTGAACTGGTGAGAATTGCCTACGTCCCCAGATTCTGAGAGACGTTGGTGCGATACGCGACCAGGGCGGGGATGATGCCAGCCAGGGTGGCCAATACGATAAGACCTGGGACCAGCGCCCACTCGTAGACAGTGAGCGTATTCAAAAAACCGATTTGCACTCCAGTGCGATCTTCGACCAGCGAGCTACTGAAAAGTCCAATTAGGTGTCCGGCCAACCACCCCAGTAGGCCACCACCGATGGCAATCATGAGCGATTCGAGCAACACGACCATGAGTACCAAATCTCTCCGGGCGCCCAGCGCGCGCATGACCGCAATGTCACGCTTTCGCTCATTCATCGAATTGTAGATACTGACCAAGATGCTAATGGCGCTGACAAAACAGACGACGATCGTCAGGGTCAACAGCGCGTATTTGACAGGGTCAACAAAATTCCCAAACAGGTTGCCGATCTCTTCGATGGGAGAGGCAGCTTGGGCGCGAAGGCTCTTCTTGATCGCCTGTTGCATATTGACCGCGAACATGCCATTGCCCGGTTTGACAAGCACGGCCGTAATGTCGCGTTTTTCGAGTGGTAGACGCTGTGGTTGTTCGGCGGGACGCGTCGTGTCGACGTCTTGCTTGTCCGCGTCTGGATTGGCTTTATCCTCAAAGGCACGTGCGTGGCCCTCCATCAGATAAAAACCTTCCAGGTTGATGAAGGCCGCTCGATCATTGGGGGTACCTGTGGGAGCAAGTACACCGACAATGGTGAAAGCTTGACCATGGCCTTCCCCTTCGGGATCGCCGTGGGTCGTTTTAAAAGTGTCTCCCACCCCTTTGTTCATTTGTCGTGAGGCTTGCCAACCCAAGACCGCTTCGTAATAGCCGTGTTCGTCGTTGTAGTCTTCGAAGTTGCGGCCAGCGGCGAAGGTATAGTCGAGGTCTCCCTCTTCACCATAGTGCAGTTTTTCAAAGAACTCAGGCTTGGTACCGACCACGCGGAATGGACCAAAATAGTCACCCAAACAGACCGGAATCGCAAAACCGCCTGACATGTACGAGCTGTAAACCCCCTTGCGGTCAGGTTCCGAGATGCGACCGCCAATCCGCTCGATCTCCTCGGCGCGACCATTCCCAGGCAAAAATTCGAGGTATTCCTCGTACGGCAGCACTTCGATCGGCTTGCTCAAGTAGAACACGGTGTTGAGTGTCAATTGCAGCGAGCCCCCCTTGGCACCGACAATCAAGTTGTAACCGACGTTGCTATTGCGAGCGAATGATTCGGAGATTACCCAACCGATTCCCAGTACCAAAACTACTAGCGCGACCCCCAGAGCCATGCTGAGCATCGTCAAAACTGAAGCAAGTCCCCGCTGCTGCAGGTTGCGCCAGGCGATATGAAACAGATTCACGATTAGGGTCTCTTTTCTGTGCGATTCACGACTCGGAGAGTCGTGCGGCTATGGGGCAGAAAGTCTTGGCGACTTTCGCTACGTTTGGTTTACCTTAGCCCATTCTATGTAGTACGCAGATTCTAACCGATGGGTTGAGTCCGATGGCCGCCAGAGTTGATAAACTACAACGTGCGTCAGGCTTTCTTGCCTGGCTGGCACCGTTCAAAGTCAGGCTGGAAAGCCTGACGAACGAATTTGGTCAGGCTGGAAAGCCTGACGTACGGGTATGCCTGACGGTCGTTTGCTTTCGACACTCATCTTTGCAAGGAATTGAAAATGCCGGTTCGACTCATCTATTGTTTGTTGTTTGCGTTCATCTTCCCGCTGCGTGGGGAAGCACAAAATCGCAATAGAACCATTCGTACTATTGCTGGGAACGGCCAAACCGGCGCTGCGCGAGACAAAGGCCGAGCTCTCGACATGCCATTATCTAATCCGTTTGGCGTTCAACCCGAAGCGGATGGGAGCTTGATTATTGCTTCGTTCGATCAGCACGTACTGTATCGGCTCGACGCCAGCTACGGACGACTGGAGCGGATAGCAGGGACCGGGAAAGCTGGATTATCGGGAACGGGTGGTGAACATCCCACCGACGTGGCCATGAATGAACCCCATGAAATTCAAGTGGACGGTCAAGGGAACATCTTTGTAGCTGACACCGGCGAGTAGGGTGGATCGGGGTAATTATGCCCGATCCAGCCCTCTCACAGAACCGTACGTACGGGACCGTATACGGCTCATGTTAAAGTAAAGCTCAAGTGATACTGGGTAAAACTCCGGTTTCGACGCTGGTGATGTCGT
>JBGSNE010000190.1:0-3541 GCA_041739785.1 Pirellulaceae bacterium | reverse complement strand
CGGGCCAACACCTACGTAAAAACGGGCGACCGCACCGAGGCGGAGTCGGACTTCGCCGAGGCCAAGCGCCTCGGGTACAAACCTTAGAGACCGTCATCGCCATGCCCGACGCAGAATCCAGAGAGGCTCGAACCGGATGACGGGGAACATAGCACAGCCGCTCTTCCGCGCGTGGCAATGACGGGGCAAGCCCAAACGCATCCCTTGGCATCGAAAGAAGGAGTTCCGAAACATGAAACCACTGCTCCCACTCGCCGTGTTGCTGGCTGTCATGATTGCTGGTTGCAGCAAGAGTGACCCTTACGCGAAATACCGTGATGTACAGTTGAAACGGGGGATGAAGATTGCCGACATCCAGCAGCAGTTCGGCGAGCCTGACAGCTTTGATGAATGGTGGAACAAAGCCCCCGACGAGATACGGTACTATTCGTCCAGTAAGCAGAGCGCGGAGCACCCGTACCACCTCGAAGAGCTCAACTACGGGGCGTTCGGCGCATACGATCAGAAGATAGGCCACATCACCAAGCACCGCCTCAGCATGACGTTCGTCGATGGCGAGTTGTACGAATGGGAGAAGTCCACTCCGATCGACAGGGAGTAGCGATAGCGATGATTTGGCTTCCAGTTCACAACGCAAAAGGGTCGTAGTCTTTCAGATGAACAATTTCGAGGCAGCTTCCCAGTACCACCACTCTTGGACCCATGTCACCTTCCACAACGTCCGCTTCCGTCTCTTGGTCCTCGTCATAAGTTCCCGCTGGAGCAATTCCTCCAATGGCATCGTATTCACGACGCAACGTCACTGTCACACGCTCTACAGTCAGTGCGATAGCGAAGCACTGCCACTGCTCTTCGTTCTTGGGATCGCGATGATTTTCAACTAGGCGGCGCGCCGTAGCCTCGTCGACATCCAACAGAAACGCCACGTTTGGGTAAATCACCAAGTCATCCCACAAGTCAGATCCGTAGACTTGGTGCTCAATTAGCGGATCGTAGCCACAAGAGATACGAAAACCACCGTCAGTTTTTATAACATCGCCGACCATAGCCACAATGACGAGCGGGCGATCGCCGAGCGAATTTAGAGCATCCTGTAACTCAAACGTGAAGACATGCTTCCGATTCTCGTTTCGATGGACAGCAGCCCAATCGAGTTTTGCGTTGTGACGCCCAGCCAACTCATTGAATGTTTTCTTGAACTCATCCTTAAGTCGTTCCTCTTCGGCATCGCGGCGACGATTCTCCGCATTTCGTGTCTCGGCTGCCGTCTCTTTCGCTTCTCGCTTCTCAAGATTTATTGAGTATGTCCAAACGAAGAACCCGATCAGCACGACGATGGGGATAACACAACCAATGCGTTCTTTGTTCATCTCGACGCCTCACGGGAATGGAGGTGCTATTTCGCCTGTCTGTGCTGGACCTTCAGCAGCGGGGCGTTTCGGAACGCGCGGCCATTACTGCGCCTTTCATCATTCCTCGTTGCGTGGCGAAACGACTTGATCCGGCTGGGGGATTTCTTTCCATTCGCGGGCTCCCACCATAAGCCACGTCCTTCCTGTAAAGGTGTCACAGCGATAAAACTGATTGGATTGATCAGTTTTCCACCCCCCAATCATGTAGCGTCTTTCCGGAGACGTAGCGAGGGCGACCCCATACCCTATCAGCACGCCAAGCACCAAGGCTGCAGCCAACTGAAACCATCGTCGCGTTTCCATAGTCGCTTCGCTTTGTTCCATAGTCCCTTCACCTTTCGTTTTGGCCCGCCGAGGAGCGACCTCGGCGAGCACCCGGCAGTTGCCAGTATAACCCCAGCGTTGGGTTCAGGCGACGGAGTGCTCGAGAAACCGTTCAGCCCTCGCGCGCGCCCGCGCCTGAGGCTTCAGCGAGGGCGGAATGGACCGAACGCGCACATTCGGAGTCCCGTTAACGATACCCCCAGGGATCCGGATTGATTTCTGGCCGGTCGTGATGTCGGAAGCGACCGACGGCCGTGTAGCCTATCGTTCAAGAGCCAGTGCCGGGTGCAGATACGTTACTGAATCTGATCGGAACTCCAGTCCGCGATCGCTGGCATGACTTGCAGAGGTGAAAACACCTAACGCACGAACGGCAATTTCTTCGTGCTGGCAGATGCATCGACCGAACGCAGTTTACAAGCAGAGGATGGTCCTTCGCGGATATCATTTTGACTGCGCGGAACGGTCGAATCTAGGCCCGCCTGCGGTCGGCGTTGATGACCAAGGAGGAACCGTCCTGGGTGCTCGAGTGCGAGATCGCGGCTAGCGAGCACAAGAACCTTGGCGATGATCTGTGCTCTGGTTCCACGGGGGATGCGTACGGCGACGACAAAGAATTGGCAGGAATACGAGAGACGCGAGAATCGGGCAGTAATCGTTAAGCTTTCCGGCCGCGCACATAGGTCGACGCCGGTTGGCTCGCTCTCTGGGCGCTCGCGCTCGAGCAAGGCTCACGCCAGCTTGCAGCTGTCATTCGCCATGCAAACTCGCAACCGCTTCCGCCGATCGATCCAACCTTCGGCTGAACGCTGGGTTTCCTAACAGTACGCCCGACAGATATCTCTGCCATTGGTTTGCTGCCCCGTCTACTTCCGCTCAATCGTGCCAACATCGAGGTTCAAGGCGCCAGTCGCTGGAAGCTATCGCGGGCAAGCTCACGCCAGGCTGCGCCAGTCATTCGCCTGCTAATCCGCTACCGCTTCCAGCGACTGGCACTTTTCACCTTGTTTGGATTGTCATGTTTTTGTCTCAAGCAGTCTTCACTGTTTGTGAAAGACCGCTCGAAACAAAAACATGTCGCAGGCGGTCACTGAGAAAACATCGGCACTCAGTGCCAAACAATAGGTGACACATGAACAAAAAAACAAACTTCTATCCCGATTACACGCCAACCATTGTGATTCAAGGAGCACGTTTCAACCTGGGACAACTTTTTACTACCCCCGGCGCACTGGAAGCACTCAGCCGGCCGGAGATGCTCACCATGCTTCGGCGTCACGTAAAAGGGGACTGGGGCGATTGCTGCCCTCAGGATTGGCAAAGCAATGACGAGGCACTTGTACATGGGACCAGACTATTTTCCGTCTATCACAATTCGAAAAAGGAAAAAATCTGGTTGATCACGGAGGCAGATCGTAGCGTGACCACCTTCTTGCTTCCGTCAGAGTACTAGGGATGAGTGGAGCAAGCCAAGCCGGGCGAATGCCTGGCCCTGGACCACCAACAGCCAGTTGAAGATCTTGCGAGCCGTGCGCTCGCAAGGTCCCTTGCGAGGTTTCCGTCAGTTTTCGGTGAGATCCAAAAAAACGAGAGGCGTCTCCGTTGGAGGCGCCTCTCGCTCGGGTAAACACAATAGGTGAAACGCGGGTTGAATCCCTGCGCTTTAATGACCCCCTGTTTCTATCGCGTGATGCAGTGGAATGGCAAGTGTTGCTACGGAAAAAGTGCTTCAAGCGGTAGCCCTATAAATTCGACGCCGCTGTACGCGGCTTGGCCTGTACGGCAGGGCATGACCGGCCTTGGAG
>JBGSNE010000172.1:0-7348 GCA_041739785.1 Pirellulaceae bacterium | reverse complement strand
TTTAAACTGGTTATCGCATGAATCGTGGTCGCGCGTCGATCGAGAAGAACTCGTGTAGTCTCGCTGCTGAGCTGTTGACGGCGGCCAGCTACGCTAAGTCGTGCAAGGATTTTCGCAACCGAGCTCTCGATGCGCTCGGCGGCTCTTTGCTGGACGCGAGAATCGCTTGGGTGCATCAGTCTGAGCAGCGCTGGGAGGCGGCTGGTTCAGCCGGATCGCTTACGGGTTTGCCGTTTGAGTTGGCAGCCAGCGCCGCCGATCAAGCTTCGATACTGCTCGCCAATCAGTGGCTAGCGGTTCCAATATCACGTGGTGGTGAGCCGGCTGAAGTGATCTTGTTAAGCCCCGGTAATGCAGTCAGTGACGAAGAGGCTCGCGCGATCGCGCAGATGCTTCACGACGGATTGAAGATCGCATCCGAACAAACGCGAAATGGCACGCGGCTCGCGCAGTTGCAGATGCTGATGGAAATCGCCGTCAGTTGGCAGCGCTCGGCGAGTCTCAGCGATTTGCTGAAGAGTATGGCCGAGGCAGCAGCGAGAATTCTGCAAGGTGATCGCGCGAGCATTTTTTTATGGGATCGCGCGAAGAATCAACTGGTTGGTCATCCCGCGCTCGGCGTTGAAGGTGAACCGCTTCGTATTCGCGATGATCAAGGCATCGCAGGCGAAGTGCTTAGTACAGCCCGCTCGCGACGCTGGGATAACTCCGAAGATCCACAAGCCATCAACGTGCGCGTCGGCGAAAAATTGGGCTACATCACTCGCAGTCTGGTGGCTGCTCCGCTGATCGACGCTCGCGGCAAATCGATGGGCGTTTTCGAAGTGCTGAATCATCGCGACGGTCGCTTCTCGGAAACGGACGAGCAGTTTTTGGTCGAGCTAGCGCGGCACGCATCGGCAGCACTTGAGAACACACAGCGCATCGACTCGTTAATCCAGACCCGCAATCGCTTGATTCAAACCGCTTCATCGACGCTGCAGATGATCGGTCAATGCGCTCAGATCGTCGCGCTGCGCGATACGGTCAGCCGCGTGGCGCCCACTGAACTGGCTGTGCTATTGCTCGGAGAAAACGGAACCGGAAAGGAAGTTGTCGCCCGCAGCTTGCACCTGCAAAGTCGTAGGTGCGACCAGCCGTTCGTCGCCGTCAACTGCGCCGCCATCGCCGAGTCCTTGCTGGAAAGCGAGTTGTTCGGGCACGAGAAAGGCGCTTTCACGGATGCGATCGCTGATCGCGCCGGCAAGTTCGAACTAGCGACGGGCGGTACGTTGCTGTTAGATGAAATAGGCGAAATGAGTCTTGCGGGACAAGCCAAACTGCTGCGCGTGCTAGAGGACAAAGTCGTCGTGCGAGTCGGCGGTTCCACTCCCATCCAAACAGACGTGCGTGTCATCGCAGCGACCAACCAAGAACTCGCCAAGTTGGTCCGCGAAAAACGCTTTCGCGAAGATCTCTACTTTCGATTGAGTGTGGTGACGCTCAATCTTCCTCCGCTGCGCGAGCGGGGTGAAGACGTCATTGTGCTTGCCCAGTTTTTCCTCGACCAGTTTGGACACCAAATCGGAAGACCTCCGCCGACGTTGTCCGAAGACGCGCGCAAGAGATTGCTCAGTCACGCTTGGCCGGGCAACGTGCGTGAACTGCGAAATTTGATGGAACGCGTGGCTTATCTTACAAGCGGTGCAGTCATTGAGGAAAGCGACTTGGCATTCGTTCTATCGCCTTCCTCATCGGGTGATGTCTCGCAAGTCCCACCCAACTTGTCACTGAACGATGCGACCGCCATTTTCCAAACTCGCTACGTGCGCCAGCACATCGAAGCCGCAGCTGGCAATTTAGCGAAAGCCGCCGATCGCATGGGCCTGCATCGCTCGAACCTCTACCGCAAAATGAAGCAACTGGGAATCGAAGGCGAATTCTAGTAGGCAAGTGCCGCCCAGCTAGCAAATGATCACCCAACGCTAGCAAGCAACTCGCATGGACTTCGAGGCGTCAATTGGCTATATGATCGCTGCCATAGCGGCGTGTGCTGCGCAGGGATGAGCCGGATTGAGGAAAGGGATTTATTGTGCAAGTCGAAGCGGATGCGACCCAAGTAGTCGAGAGTGGAGCAATTACGCAAGAGTCGCTGGCTCAGTCGACGATCCAATGGGCCAATGATGCGTTCGGTGGCTTAGCCCGCGGTGAACTCAACGAAGCCTCCTCGAAGCTGCTTTTCAATGTGTTGGTACCGGCTGCAGTTGCGATCGTCGCGATCATTGTGATGTACTTCATCGCGAAGCTGGTTTCGCGATGGACATCGGCGGCAGTCTGCAAACGCGTTGATGAAACACTTGGTAAATTCGCTGGACGGTTAGTCTACTACGCCATCATGACTCTCGGCAGTTTAGCCGTATTGTCGCAAGCTGGCATCAGTGTCGCTGGGGCAGCAGCAATTCTGGCAGCCGCCGGTTTTGCGATCGGACTCGCCTTTCAAGGGACGCTCAGTAACTTTTCATCTGGCATTTTGCTGCTAGTGTTTCGTCCCTTCAAAGTCGGCGATCTCGTTGTCTTGAGCGGCGTAACGGGCAAAGTAAATGAACTGGACCTGTTCACAACAACGATTGATACGCTTGATAACCGCAGGCTGATTCTGCCCAACAGCTCCATTGCGGGAACAACGATCGAGAACATTACGTACCACGACCATCGACGTGTCGATGTGGTAGTGGGCGTCGCTTATAAATCCGATATCGAAGCAACTCGCACAGTGCTCCGAGAGGCCGTCGAGTCCCTAAACGAATTCATGGAGCCTGGCGAAAATCGAGGCTACAAGATTATGCTTTCGAATCTCGGCGCAAGTTCGGTGGATTGGACAGTTCGATTTTGGACCAATAAAGCAACCTACTGGGACGTGCGCGAGCAGTTGCTGGTTCGTATCAAGCAACGCCTCGACGCGAATGGAATTCAAATCCCGTTCCCACAAATGCAGTTGCATATCACTGAGAAAGAAGAGATGGAAGTAAAATCTAGCCATCCACCTGGCGCGGGTATTCCGCTGCCACGCATGAAAGACACATCGAACAACTTTGCCAACTTAGCGAAGACACGACCACGCTTTCGTGGCGAAGCAAGCTAGAAATGCGCTACCTTTAGCTTTGATCTCCGGTGCACGCTTATGCGTACGTTGCAAACGACGATTCGCACTTGGAAAGCGACTGCGGAAGCGTTGTTCCTTCCAAGTCCCAGGCGGAAAGTTTCCGCGGAGCTCTGGAAGGGAGCATCGGGACCAGCGACTCTGGTCCCGATTTTGATAAGGTTACATCAACTACTTTGGAGCAAGTTCAACTATCTCTTGAGCGGCATGGATTGCGGACATCCGGACGTCCTTGTCGTCTTCAACGTCCACGATGAGCTGCCCAAGAGTTTTCCCAAGCTCTACGCAACCGTCCCGATCTAGTTTAGACAATACGAGCGCGCTCTTTATGGCTTCGCGTCGAAGTTCGGGAATATCCTTCGAACTTGCAATCAATTGGAGTAACGACTCGAAAGGGTCGTCACAGCAAAGCTTGGAGCCCTGGTTTTCACCGCTTGACTTTCCAACGGCGGGGCGATCCGAAGCCCTAATGAATTTGGTGCTTCCAGCGAGACCGGCTGGTGAGCTTGGAGAAGGCTTTGCCTTTTCTGGATAAGCTTGAACAAGCAACTCACCTGAATCAAACGTCAGAGTTGCGGCGTTGACCCATACTTTCCAATAGATCGTGTGCGTCCCCTTCGGCAATGTAACCGAAGCCGTTGATCCAAAGTTCGTCCAAGTTTTTGCGGGCAAGCTTACGAAACGAAGCGACGAAAACCACATGCTATCGTCATTGGGGTTTGCCGGAACGTCTTCGTTGAAAAACCCCGTGGAGATAGTCAATGGAAAGTCTTGATCTGCTTGTACGCTGCCGTTGGCTGTTAAATGCACGACACTGTCTTGGGCAAGATCGATAGTCACCGAAGAGATCTTGGAGTAAGCATTAATGGTTGTGCCGTAACTCACAACAGCGTTTGCAACCACTGGGCAACAGCCGCCTGAGTCTGCTGTATCTCCGCCCCCCGAGTTGACATCGCCAAATGTGAATGACATCGTACTGGCAGAGGACGAAATCGCAGAAATATTGGGTACGACGACTCCACCATAGGAACTCGAGTTCGGTAGGGTGCTTGATGTCAGAGAGTCTTTGAAGCCGGCTCGAAAAATATCATCACCATCGCCTCGATTGACACCTTTCTCAAGCTCGTATGCGCCGTCGGCTTGCAATAATCCGACCCAGTAGTGCTTACCGTTTCCGGGCCACCCAGGCTGTCCCGGAAAACCAGGTTCATCGTTGGCGGATTTATTGTCATCGATATGCCAGATTGCAAGCCCTCCGCGAACTCCATCGCTGCCAGCAACAATTCCACCCTCGAAATTCCCGATGGGTTGGCGATTTTCAATCAATAGGTACTCACCGGCCGACACTCCCGGGTAATTGACTCGGTAGATCTCTGCGCCGGGCAATGCGGTCGCCTTAACGTCGTACTTTCCAGAGGTGCCGAGGACTGTAGCTGTATTCCATCCTAAGAAAATCTTGCTCCACGCGCTGAAATGCGGTGGATGACGTTGACTGCCATCGAATCCCCAACTGTTAGCCATCAAGCACCAAGACCCCGCACCCTCGCCCGCTCCGCTGTAGTCATAGAGGTCAGGCAAGCCGAAAAAGTGGCCAAGTTCGTGACAGATGACACCGATTCTGCCAGGCTCATTGCCACTGGTGGACCACAGTCCGGGATTGATGTTGTAATCACTTACTTTTACGCCTGCAGGATTTCCAGACCATTCTGGAATAGCCCAGCGGTGCGACCAGATTCGGTCGTTCAAGTCCGTACCGGCAGCATCGACCCCACCGAACTCTGCCGCATAGCCAGAATGCACAAAGGTAATCGCGTCGATCTGTCCATCACCTGTACCTCCATTTTCATTATCGAAGTCCGCAAAGTTGGCGAGATTGCCAGCGACAACCGCTTTGAGTGCGTCGACAATTGCGGCATGAATGTTCACACCAAGACCGCTATTACCAGCCGCGTACTCCTGTTCGGTATTTGGTAGGTCAACCCAGCCAACAACGGTGGAACGTAGACGCATCGTTCCATAAGAGTTCTCACCGTAAACGTCCGCCACGCTACCAGTGGGAGCGAGCACAGCATCCCCTCCAACCTTATTAAAGATGACATCAAAGTCTCTTGCACTTGGCAGGATTCTTTGCCTATGGTTCTTGAATCTCATTAAAATGACTAGGTTTGAGACGTCGCCGGCGGGCGAAACTTTCTGGGGAGATTCTGCCATTTCCGGCATGCGAGCTTGAATTATGGCCTCAATCCTCGCTCTATCGGGCAACAAGCGTCGAGGAACATCGGCGGGAGGCTGGTCTTTGCCCACAACTGAGTTTGTGGAGGTCCAATTGCCATTCGCGTCGCGTCCTGCAAAGACGTATTGGCCTTCTTGGTTCTTGATCACGGTATAGCCTGGGTTTTTTCCAACAGACAACCCCTGAGGAGTGTCAAGCACTGCGCGATTCATGCCTCGTATTTCAGGAACGTATTCATACCAATTCAGTCGTTCAGTACCGCGCAAGTAAAGCGTGATCATAGTTCCATCTGGCTGTTTCACATCAACCGGAAAGGGACTTGCAATATTCGCCATCGCATTCGTTGACGCAAACATCGCCTGGAGGATTAACAACCAAATCAGTAGTTTTGATCGAATTCGCAAGCAACTCATGATGGACTCCTAGGGCAAAATTGGAGGAACCAGAAAGTAACAAGGCTTGTATCTCTGATGTATTAATTATCGACTTGAATTCCGTTTGCGGAGGAATTCGTCGCTCGGACGAATACCCGGTGTTAAGCCTGCTTCCGTCGGTTTCATGGAATCTACCTCGATACCGGTGCCAATGAGCGCACCGGCAGGGTTGCGAATGGCATACTCCATTCGCCCGCGAATCGCGATGATTGTGTAGCCAATTTTATCTTCGTACCAGGAATAATTAGCGCTTCCCTTCAGATAGATTTCTAACTTAGTGCCGTCTGGCTGCTCGACAAGAATCGGATTTGGGCTAGGCGATGAACTCGGCGAGCTAACCTCAGCACGCTTTTTGCGAAGGAAGTCAAGCGTAGGACGCAGCCCGGGCGGAAACGGCAATTTTTGGGGTTCTCTAACAGCTAAAACACCACTTGCTACGATGCTTCCATCATCAAGCGGGAACGCGTACTCATAGCGATCAGGAGTTCGTACAACTGCAAAACCATCTGACGACTCGAACCATTCGTAGGCACCCTCCATCAGGACCCGAAGTTCAACACTACTTCCATTGGAAAGTTGGACTGCTTTCAGCGTCTGACCTACTGCCGATGTTGCCGATCCGGAAGCAAGCAAGTGAATAAAGGCGACAACGAATAAAAAAGAATGAAATCGGCACACGGTATTTGATCTCCTTCCGAAGATTTGATACTGAATAAGCGTGTCGCAGTTCTAGGCCCTGAAATAGATCAACGCTGAACAACAAAAATGTGAATGATTAGCATGTGATTGTCTTTCACTAATCGAGACCTCAGTCACATTGTTAAAGATCTCTTTGCTATAAACAACTAGGTTTTTCTGTAAAACATAATTTTGCACAAAATCTTCAAATTGGCGGCTACCAGCTTCGGGAAACTAAGTGCGCTGTGGCCAGGTAACACGCAGGTTGCATTGGAAAGTAAAGACAATGCTCAATTCCTCCTTCAACTAACCAACTTAACGCGATACATAAACCTGAACTCGCATTGAAGGCTGGGAAAGCGAATTCCAAGGACCTGACAACTGCATCGAGGAGCTTTGCGTCTTGAGTGGCTTGGCGTACCATCGAGTGGATCATCCCTGATCTAAACACAATTTAAGCCGGAATTGCGAGCCTGCCAACAATTTGTTGTCCCGTTCACGCATACTTATCATTACATCGAGGAAGTTGCCGACACACCGACCAAGGGTTCAAATGGGCGAGGAAAGCAAGGACATCGAAGCGAATCTGCGTTTGCATGTCGATCGACTTGCGGGGTTGATCGGTCCTCGTACGCTCAGCAAGCCCAAGACGATTCAAGCGACGATCGGGTACATCGAAGGCCAATGGGCAGAGATGGGATGCTCGGTGGCGCGCGAGACTTATGATGCACTCGGCGATCAAGCTGTGAACCTGGTCGTCGAGCGTACTGGGGACAAGCGAGCAGATGAAATAGTGTTGCTTGGAGCGCACTACGACACGGTCTTCTGCACACCAGGCGCCGATGACAACGCATCGGCGGTGGC
>JBGSNE010000130.1:0-4472 GCA_041739785.1 Pirellulaceae bacterium | reverse complement strand
CTTGCTTGGCACTCCGGCATACATGTCTCCGGAGCAGGCTCGCGGTGAAACTAGCCAACTTGGGCCAGCTAGCGACCAGTATAGCTTGGGCGTCGTGCTCTACCGGCTACTCTCGGGGACAACACCTTTTTCGGGGCCAGTCCACTCGGTGGTCTCACAAGTCGCTGTTCGCCAGGCACCTTCTCTTTTGGAGCTCGATCTTAACATACCGAGAGATCTGATCGCCGTTTGCGACAAGATTCTCAGTCGAGACGTGTCTGATCGTTATCCTGATTGTGGTATGCTTAGGACCGACTTGACCAGTTGGCTGGCTGGAAGCCCGATATCGATTCCGTCAAAAGCCCGTAGGAAAAGGATCAAGTCTCTTCGACGATCGAATAACAAGTTGCGGGCTCACATGCTTGTGGTCGCAACAATCACGGTAGTTCTCGGTTCACTGTTGTTCACCGTCGATATAGGTCGTCTGACGACAGGGATTGATCCTGTAGGTGCTAATGATCTGGCAGATAGCGTAAGTTCGCGAGCATCCCTCGACGCTACTCGTGATCAAAACATCGAGCAGCAAGATCTGGCCCCAGGCTCAAGTATCGAAGCCGATCATACCATCGAGCAATCGTCCGTCGTCGAAAATGGCCGACAGGAACTTGATTCCTCCGATCCAACGCAGGCGAGCGTGCAAGCTCCAGACCCAGTGCAATCGCTTGCTTCGAGTGTTTCTGGTAATACGGTAGGCGTCGCACCATCCGCAGCTACTTTCCCTCCCGTCGATACTGCAAAACCAAGCAATACCGCGAGCGGCGTCTCAATAGCAAACGTTGCCCCCGGCCAGCCGGAATCGACAGCCACTTCAATTGTTAAGTCGGCTCAACCCACATCAACGACGACCGCTGAAGAATCTCAAGCAACGCTGTCCGAGTCGACGCCAGGCCTGGACAGTTTGGTCCAACGTACGACCACAACTATCGGTGATCACTTTCGCATCACGGAAGCATTTGGAGCGAAGCAAGCTGAATGGCTGGGACTGACGCAACGGATTTCGAATCTTCAAACGTTTGTGAGTGCAGCACCTCTCCAGATGAAGACGCTAGCGGAGAAGCAAATAGTGCTGCAGGCGGCGATAAGCGAATATACCAGGCAGATCAATTATGGTGAAACTGCACTTAGTAATCGGGCGATCCGCGAGCAGCTAATTGTTGAGCTGAACAGGGCCGTCCAAGAAAGCAACTCTGTAAGTGGGATACTGAATGGCTTACAAACCGTTCTGCCTGCAAGGACTCAAGAGCTGGCCAAGAGTACACAGCGCCATCAGACACTCGATGCAGAACTTAGGAATCTGGCTAAACAGGAATTCGAATCTATGCGAAACCTCATGCAAGCCATCGATTTTTTTGGTGAGTTCCCACAAGCTTATCATCAGCGAATTGTCGCATACACCGGGGACCTCTTAACTACGCAGCCGGCTTTTTTGTTAGGCTATCTCGTCCGCGGATTCTCAGACACGCATATGGGCAACCATGCAGAAGTGGAGCAAGATCACCAAGCCTTCCAGCGACAACTGAGTGCTCTCGCTCCCGATATTTACAAGCTCCGCAGCCGACTGTTGAACCGCTATGCTGCGATGAACATGACGATGTTTGCTCAGTCGCAAGCCAACTCAGACCCGCGTACAGCAGTCCGTACGGCGACTTTAGCGACAGATCGCGATCCCACATTCGCGGAAGGTTGGCTGGTGCGAGGATGCTTAATCGCTACGGGCGGAGATGCGGTCAAAGCCAATCAAGACTTTAAGAAAGCAATACGGCTGCAGTCAGAGGATCCTCGCATCTATCGCATTGCCATAGAGGGATTGTCCGTTACTAAAGTCAAACCAGTGGGTGACTTGCAGAAGTATGTAGCAGAGCTTGTGCGGTGGTCCAACGCCAGCGATTGGCGCTCCTGGGCCACTGCCAGTCGAACGAGTGCAGATTTAGGGGACCTTTCGCTGGCTGCAGAGTGCTTCAATAGGATTACGCCCACACCGATGAATTCTGAGGAAATCAAGAACCTAGCTATGTACCTTAGGCAAATCGCACAACGGTGACAACTCCCATTTGCCTGTCTTCCAGCGACGATTAACGGGACCGTACACCGGAGCCATTGAGCAATTAGTATTGACACGGCTGGTAGTATTGCAACCGCTGGAGAGATCGCTTAAGGCGTCCGGATCCGAGTACCATCCTTAACGCATACCAGGACGCGCGATGAGCGGTTTTCACGAACAACAATTGAGACGAACGCCGAGTGCTGACTGGCGGATAAGGTGACACCAGGCAGACTAGGTGTCCCAACCTTGCGCCTTCACCAGTTGAAGCTGGCCGCTGTGCAGCCGGCAGCTTCACCACACTTCTGGACGGACTGACCGCTCTGGCTGTATTTCCTCAAATGCTCGCTTCATAGCTAGAACTGGATAGCAGTATTAGCTCGGGCATGTGAAGGTTCTCCTTGCGATTCGCACATGTGACTGACAACTACGCAACAAACCAATATCTCGATTAACGACCAAGCTGCCGATAAATCCCGAGCCCCAATATACGCTTAGGATTGAAAAGCGTCGAGAATTGCGGAATGCCCTAACTCCAACCTTCATGCCATCGGCACGCGGGTTGTGGATATAGGCGCCAAGGCAGTCGCAATTTGTGGGATTCGCAGACTACTCATGGAGTACTGAAACAACCCTGAATCCCAACCTGCGCATACGTGCATTAGCTTCGTATCCGAAGCGACTTGCTGATCGGCAATTTAATGAATTTGTAGAAGCGCTACCACCGCGATAAATATGTCTCGTACCACTCGTTGATACAAACGGATCGGTAACCGGCTCTCCAGAAGACTTTGTGTTCATTGAGTCTGCGCACCACTCCCAAACATTTCCATGCATATCGTACAGTCCGAATTGGTTTGGTGTTAAACGCCCGACTGGATCTGGCGATTCGTGCCAATCCGTCCCGTCGCCGACTTTGGCGGCGTCCCTCAGGCTCTCAAGGTCGTCGCCCGTGTAATAGGCAGTTGTCGTGCCAGCTCGACAGCAATATTCCCACTCTGCTTCGGTCGGCAATCGGTATGACCTGCCCTCCGTCCTGCTTAACCACTCGCAGAAAGCCACGGCGTCATTCCAACTAACGTTTACTACGGGGTGATCGTCCGATTGGGCAATCTCCAAATAGTTCCAATTATAAGCTGGATTTTGAACTTCCTTTCCGTCAGCTACTCCATGGCCGCCCAAACCGTCACGCTCTGCGTCGGTCCGATAACCTGTCAACGAGGCAAACTTGCGAAACTGACTGACTGTTACCTCATGAATTCCTATATAGAATGGGGATGTCAGCGTTACTTGGCGCTGCAATTCGTCTTCTCGGTGTCCCTTTTCCGTTTCAGGCGAACCCATTACAAATGTGCCCGGCGGAATCAATTTTATTCTGATCCCGACACTGGCTTCGAGTATATCCGCAAGGGGTGCAATCGGATCAATTTCTTCATTTCGAGCGTGCGTGCGCCCAGGATCAATTTGCACCAAACCTGGAGTTTTGCTTGAAGTTGCAACGTCTGTAATATGGATTGCAGGGTCGGTTAGCGCTACTCCAGTTTGCTCCACAGGCAGACTAGCAGTTGGCTCAATTCGTGAGTTACTATTGTCGTCTGTTTCGGACTGCGCCGTGCTGTCGTTGGTGATAGCTCCGGTTATTGCTCGCCTCAGGTCCGTCGGTGTATCTCTGGAACCTATTGGCTCCGTGGGAGCCTCAGTCGGATCTAGCACTACTCCAGGTAGCGCCGCAGGAAAACCAGCAGTTGGCTCAATTCGCGAGTTAGTTCCGTTCGTCGACTGTGCCAAGCTGCCATCGGCGATAGTACCAGTCGTCCCCGGACGGATGGCTAAGGCACCTAAGACCAAGACCATCACCAAGCCCAAACCACTGAGAGCCAACCGGATTCGGGGTTGAATGAATGCATGTGCGAGGCTACTACCGTTCTGCCAGCGAGAGATAGCTTGCACGGACACAGGCCTACCAGCTAGCCATTGCTTGAGATCCACCGCTAAATGTGCGCAGTCAGCGTAGCGGTTTGTCGGATCTGATCGTAGCAACCTGTCACAAATGGCAATCAGTTCCTGGGGCAGATTGCTCGCACATTCGGCTAGCGACGGTACTCGCGAATTAGCAACGTTAGCGATTACGACATGTGCTGGCCCCACGAAGGGTGTGCTACCAGAGAGCATTCGGTAAAGCACTACCCCTAAGCTATACTGGTCACTGGCTGGCCCCACACGATCCAATTCGCCCCGAGCTTGTTCGGGGGACATGTAGGCGGGAGTACCTAACAAGGCTCCATCGCGGGTCATGTTGGAATCGTCTTCCAACCGTTTAGCCAATCCGAAATCCATAATATAAGGTTGGTCATTGGTATCCAACATGATATTTTCTGGCTTAATATCGCGA
>JBGSNE010000181.1:0-4121 GCA_041739785.1 Pirellulaceae bacterium | reverse complement strand
TTACCATCCCGATGAAGCCTGGGTTTTGGAACAAGCCGAAGCGTTCAAGCAACATTTGAAAGAAGAGAAGTTATCGTGCAAACTCTTGATGCACGATCGCGATACGAAGTTCACCAAATTGTTTGACGAGGCATTCTCGGGTGGCAAACGTGACGTCAAAGTCTCCGCCTTTCGGTCGCCAAACACCAACGCGTACGTTGAGCGATTCATCCAGACGCTACAGCAAGAATGCCTTGATCATTTCGTGGTGTTTGGCAAGGTGCACTTCGATCACCTCTGTTCGGAGTATCGCGAGTATTACCACATGGAGAGGCCTCATCAGTCACTCGAGAACCTTGTACTTCCGACCGCAAAAGCTAAACGCACTAAGAAGTCGAAAAAACAATCAACGGAACCCGAGACGATTCCACTGTCGAGCATCAGCTGTAAAGAACGGCTGGGAGGCCTGCTGAAGCACTATTCACGGAAAGCTCTGGCTCTCGTTGACGACGAAGCTATGGTCGTCGCCGGCATTGAAGGCTGTATCGATGCTTTGCCTCCAGAGGAGGCAAGTGAGTGGTTGAGACATACGATATACAACGCAATGGTCTCTTACCAACGTGAAGTAGCATCGGGAGGTTCCGAAGCGGCGCTAATCTTCTGGATAGTCGATCCACAGCGACTCGACTACCACACAAGTGAAGACCAGTGGTACTGGCATTGCGGTGGCGAGTTCAAGGGACAGCAGATTCCGATAGGTCGCTGCTTGTTTAATGGCGCAGCATCCGATCTCAAAGAGATTCAGGATTCAAGCGGCAAGCCTCTTGGGCTTTTTCATCCAAGAATCTCTTAGTTACCAGACGAACCAAAGATCCCATGAGCAGTGTGCAGATAGTCGTCCCTGGCCAAAGAGTAACGCACGCCGAGTTTGGCGATGGAGCGGTATTGTCCGCTGCCTCAAATGGTTTTGTGCGAGTCCTTTTTTCTGGAGTAGGTGAGCGTCAGGTTCCGTTAGCATCGCTCACTGCTGCGATGAGTCGCTCGGAGCTTGTAGTCGCCAATATTGGCCATGGGATGGTTCGTCAGCGCCGGGCCTGGCTCGCACTGCAAGCACATGCGTTGCCTCTGCTTGAGAACGCTGCATCGTTGACCTCTGCACGAATCGATCTATTGCCTCACCAAGTCGTGCTGACTCATCGCATCGCTACCGCTTCTCCACGAAGATATTTGATTGCCGATGAAGTGGGACTCGGCAAGACAATTGAAACGGCCCTAGTGCTACGCGAGTTGGCTAGCCGAGGTGAGTTGAAACGTGCTTTAATGATTGTTCCCGCTGGGTTGGTCAACAATTGGCATCGAGAATTGAACGAGGTCTTCAATCTCAAGTTCGAAATCTTTGGCTCACAGGGCGACGTTACCGATCGTAAATCAAATGCGTTCGCCAAGCATGATTTCTTGATTGCGAGTGTAGATACGCTGAAGATGAAGCCCCGACTCAAGAGACTGCAGGAGGCACCGCCATGGGACCTTGTTGTCTTTGACGAAGCTCACCACTTGAGCGCGTACCAAAACGGGACCAAAGTCCGAAAGACAGAGAGCTTCAAGCTCGATGGCGATTCACGACAAAGCCATCGAAGTTGGACTTGAGGTTCATTTGATCACGGACAGCGGCCGCACCGCGTGTCACGGACAGCCGACGCGAACGTGCCTGGCTATTGGGCCAGACGAAGCCTCGAAGATTGACCAAGTAACCGGGCACCTCGAATTACTATAATCAACGCCCATCCGTGATTCATTTTCCCACCGAATGGTATCGAGGAACACCAAGCTTGTTCGCTACAATACCATAGCTCCTCAAATTCCCTAGTTTCGAGTATGCCCCAGGAAGTGGCTGATGACAGATACTCACTCACAGCAACCCAACTCCAACGATATCATCCGTGACCTGGCGCAACGGATAGTATTTTTGTCTAGTCAGGCTGCCGCTATCTATGAACCGATGGTGAATGCCATCGTTGAAAGTCGCTCGAAAGACGTCAGGCAAATCGAATACGTTCTGGATTACTTGCTGGGTTTTGCCGGGTCTGAGAAATGCTTGGCATTGTTTAAGAAGCTTTGCCGACACTATTGGTTCATCGACCCAAACACAACGGCAGACTACGTTCGCATCTACCGAGAAATGTACGACGAGGATTACCCAGAGGAAACGAACCAACCAAGTACTGCTGACGATTCACTCGAAAGAGAGACTTGAGCAGCTTCGATTCAATCATGTTCTATGTATGACTAGCGAGATGCGGATCGGGTACAATTCGGTTCATTCATTGCGATTGATCCAATCCGTTGTCAGCTTTTCCATTCACCCAGTAGGACCTATGTAATGCGTCGAAGTTTCTTGTTTTCCGCCCCTATTATCGCGATCGCCGCTTTATCAACATGCGGTGTGGTTGAACTCCCCGTTGCGGATGCTTGTACGCGAGCCGTGTATTTCGGCAAGGAGAAGCAGACGGTTACAGGTCGGTCCATGGACTGGGTTGAAGATATGCAAACCAACCTGTGGGCATTCCCGAGAGGCATGAAACGCGATGGAGGGCTCGGCAAAGGATCGCTCGAATGGACCAGCAAGTATGGCAGTGTCGTTGCTTCCATCTATGAAGGAGGAAGCGCCGACGGCATGAACGAGAAGGGTCTTGTTGCTAACATGCTGTACCTGGCGGAGTCAGAGTATCCATCCGATGACGACAAACGTCCAGGTGTTTGCATCAGTGCATGGGCACAGTATTTCTTGGACAACTTTTCTTCTGTCGAAGATGCTGTGACAGACGCAAAGAAGGAATCGTTTCGAGTCGTACCTGTTGTAGCTCCCAATGGAATGAAGGGTAGCGTGCACCTCTCGCTTTCCGATGCCTCTGGTGACTCGGCGATTTTCGAGTTCGTTCGCGGAAAGCTAGTCATTCATCATGGCAAGGAATACCAAGTCATGACCAACTCGCCGATTTACGATAAGCAGATTGCTATCAACGAGTATTGGAAGGAGTTTGATGGGGCAGTGATGCTACCTGGCACCGTTCGAGCAGCCGACCGTTTCGCTCGAGCTAACTATTACATTAATGCGTGCCAACAATCAGACAAACCGCGTGAAGCTGTCGCAGCGGTATTCAGCGTCATGCGAAATGTAAGCGTACCCCGTGGCATACGAAAGAAAGACCAACCCAATCTGTCTTCGACAATTTGGTTGACTGTCTCGGACCAAAAGAACCTTGTCTACTATTACCAGGACACAAACAGCCCTGGAGCGTTGTGGGTGAAGTTAGACAAGATTGACTTTAAAGAAGGAAGCGGCGTGCGCAAGTTGACACTCGTCGGTAAGCCAGACACTACCGGCGACCAGACTACAAACTTCGAAAAGTCTGAGCCGTTCAAGTTCCTAGCTCCGCACTAAAGCAACAATAGTGATGCTCTGGCGTTAAAGTCGTGATATTGAACTCCATCGCTCCTGCTGCTTTCGCCAGTCTTGCTCTAACGCAATCGTTTGAAAGTCACGAAGTGACCATTCAACGCGGCCGCTTATGATTCGTGATAAACTGAGGAGTTGTTCCTGAATGGAAGGTGCCAATAACCGAAGATTCATAATCTGCGTTACTCTTGCTCGCGTGACATGGCCAAGTGTGGCGATCTCTGCATAGTCGTAGACATGGCCCTGGCGGATAAGATCTTCGTAGTAGATCGCGAGGGCCATGTAACGAGTGATGCGAGGCAATCGGCCTTTGGCGCGTTCGGGAGCAGTCGGTGGTGGACCTTCTACCATGGCGATGTGCTTACCAACGCGCTTCTTGTGAAAAGTAGCTCCTACTTGGATTTCGTCGTTCATGTTCTGGCCTCCTCAAGGTCTTTGGTTGCATGCTCGGCACGTTTCTTTATGCCGATCGGGTTGAAGGTGATGGTGACCCGTCCAGATTCGCCGTCGTAGTCAACTTGTTTGATGACAACTTGTACCAAGCGAATCTGATCGCGAAGCGTCATCGATTCCCAGATTGGATCGAAGGTGGTCATCGCGGTCTCGACATCCTGCTGGGTAAGCAAGTTGTTACTGATCTTCTTGATGTCGCTTAGAACGGTGTTGATCCGGCGCTCGTTGTGAG
>JBGSNE010000128.1:0-66115 GCA_041739785.1 Pirellulaceae bacterium | reverse complement strand
ACACTGCACGCCGCAGCCGTCGAGCTTCAACTGTTCTTCCCAACTAGCAACCACACTGCTTTCTCAAACCAGCCAGCGAACCCGCAACACTCTTCCAGCCACCCTGCTAAATTGGCTGATTCTTAATTGCGTTTGACAAGTGGGCGAGTCCCACTCCACCGCTAGTTCGTTAAAATCAGTTTGCGACCGAGGTCGAATACACCTCCGCGAGTTACGACAATTCTCCAACTCGCGTCGGTTGGTCCAACCGACGCGCCGAAGGACACTACCAAACTCGCCTCGGTCCTTTCGACCTCAGCAGATTCGAGCGGGCTCCGGACACGCCCACATTACGCACTTAATACAAGAGGGGTGGCTTGCCATTGTTGATTGCGGATCGTTGTCAAATTGATTGCGCCTCCTGCAGTGGGCTACGTTACCACTTTGCATTTGAGCACATGCTTTCGCCCGGGAGGTTTTTCCAGCCGAAGCGAGCTCATGGATCTGCTAACTGCATTCGGTGTCTCCTATATGGACAATTCGGTGAGCTGACTTCAAAGCACTTTACGGCGCCGAACATGCCTTTACTGATTTACCCTTGATCCTCTACCGAAAGGTCGCGAGGTATCGAGAAAAGGTCACAATAGGTTCAACGTTAACGCGAACAAATGCGATCGGTGTCCTACCCCAATAGCAATCGAAACGACCAATTGAACAGCGATGCCCACGCAAAGCGTCAACAGAAACGCGGCTCGCTATCGCACGAGCACACTGAAAGCCTTCATGTCACGATCTTTCCAGAAACTTATTGAGCTGCTCGTAATGCGGCAACTCGACAGCGGGCAGGTCGCTATTTTTTTTGGAACGGCTGCTAGCTCGTGCCGTTTGAAGAATTTCCAAATCTCGGCGCTGACGCTGATGTCTGAGTTTACTGGGATCCCATTGCAACAAGCTCGTCACTTAGGCCCTTCCTCAAAGCGTCTAATGTGGAAACGGGTCCGAATAGAGCTCATTTGTCGTGCACTCACCTGGTTTTGATTGGGCCGCCTAGGCGACACGCCGCGTAGGATAACCATTCTAAAGCACTTTTTGCGTCACTCATGGAGCCCTCAGGTGCTGGCGAAGAAAGTCCTCCGTACTGGTGCGAATGACGGATGAAGTCGGGCCTTCGGGTATATGTGCTTGATCTGGGTAGGCGAACAGTTCTGCGTTCTCGATGCCAGCAGTCTTGAGTTTGTGTAGCGCTTGCTCGGCGTTAACAATCGGGACGACTGTATCGAGACTTCCGTGGTAGAAGCGGGTCGGTGGATAAGTAGGCGCAATGTCAATTTCCGGCCAAATCCCGCCAAAGTTTCCGACGAAGGCTTGCGGATAGCCCTGCACGCAGGTCCGCGATGTGGCTGCGGACCCGACGTAACACCCCAATGAGTAACCAATGACAGCCATCTCACCAACGTCGTCGCGATCATGAACAGCTTTCAGCGCTTCGCCCGCGGCATCGATCCAGCCTTGATAGTCTCTGATGCGGATCTTCTCGATCTCTTCAACGTCCAAAGAACCCTCTTCGTACAACATAAGATGCTCGTAGGGGCATGTGTCAAAATATCTCACAAGGAAAGTCGCATAGCCTTTCTGGCTGACCGCTTTGGCATTAGGGTAATGGACGGCCCGCCGAGTCAGATTAGTCGCACCTTCTACTCCATGGAATATCACAACTGTGGGATGTGGACCTTTGCCCTCCGGCAGGAAGCAATCGACGGAAATCTCGCCAACTCCAGGAACTTGCACGAGGAATGTCTCGTCGGGCAATGGTGTAGGAAAGGCAAAGGCGATGGCGAGGCACGCTGTCGTTACTAGGATTGCCATCAGGCTTGCGAGTGCAGTTACGCGTGCAGAACAGTTGGCCAGCCATGAGATTGCGACTCCGGCCGCGACGATTTGCAGAAGCGTTTGCAAACCCCATACCCCGGCAACTGGCATCGGCAACCGCAATGTGAGAAAGACAATGACCAGCGTAATAAGTGAGCCGATAGAGCATCCGGCTAGAAGCAGCACGAAGTGACCCATTTCTTTGTCGATTCGATTTTGCCCCTGCCGTCTGCTGAAGAGGGCGAAAATCGCCAACAAGCCTGATAGCGCGATCGTTTCGCTGAGACCGAATCCCGCCCAACTGCGAAATGCTCCGCCATCCAGACAGGCAATCTGCACTGACGGAAAAACGAACGAAACGAGCAACTGAAAGATGACGCCCGTGCAAAGTATCACGAAAAATACAGCCAAGAATCGCCCCAGCACTCCGAAAGCCCTCATGCCACTGATCTTTCCGATTTGCAAAGGCGTCAATTATAACGCTAGGGCTGCGAGGATTGGGTAAAGGGGTCAGGAGTCAATTGCCGAAACGGCCCTTGGGGTGCTTTGCACAATTGACTCCTGACCCCTTTACCTCACGATTTTGCGACCGTACTCCATGCGGGATACTTCGGCGTCGCCGTTGCTACTTTTCAGTTCCTGCGGCTAGCTCGTGCCGTCTGAAAAATTTCCAAATCTCGGCGCTGGCGCTAATGTCAGAGTTTACTGGGCCACCCATTGCAACAAGCTCGTCACTTAGGCCCTTTGTCAAAGCGTCTATTGACGTCGCACGCTCGTGTTCCAAAACGGACCAAGAGTGTCCACCACCATTAATCCGATAGTGGACGACTTCAGCGACATGGCGCTTGCCCGAGACACCGATATAAGGAGCGCACCCCCGATACTCGAAGACCGAAACTGTGCTGGACGAGCCATCCTCGCCATCAGCGGCAAAAATATCGTTTATCCTAGTCTCTGGTCCGAGATTCATTCCGCCATTGTTGGCGGCCCAGTCTGCAATAACAGCGAGCGTTGATGGAAACGGGACTTTACCTACCCCCGGCAATTCAACTTCGCCGCCCTTGTAAGGGCAAATCATGTCTGCGGTTCCATGCATGTGCAGCAGCGGTACCTGCCGGACTGGAATATTCTTTACAGAGAGTGGAAACAGATTTTTTGAGTCGATACCGACACGTATACCGCCGACAGACGCGATCGCCGCAAACTTGTTGTCGCGGCTCACGGCAAGGATATAGCACATGATGCCTCCTTGTGACATTCCGGCCGCGTAAATGCGCGATGAATCAACGTTGTACTCTTTCTCAATGGCGAGTAAAACCGCGTCGACATATCCCACGTTGTGGTCCTTGCCAGCAGCCCAACCTTGCAACTCGTTCGCGTTGGGATAAGCCACTAGAAATCCTTCTTGCTCGGCAACCGCATTGAACCCGCTCGTGTTCATCATTTGATTTGCACTTCCAAACATACCATGGAAAGCCAACACAAGCGGCATGGCCTTGTCCGCGGAATAGCTTGTCGGGACATATATCACGAAATCCCGCTTGGCACCTTCGTGGGTCAACGTCCTGTTCAGCGAATGCCCTTGCGCAGGCAACCTGGGAGTCATCAGCAGGCAAACGACGATCGCGAGTAATGGCTTCATTTGGCTATCCTTGAGTGTGAGTTGCAAAGTGAAGAACGCACGATGGCACCAGTCGACTTCTGTTGCGTGGAAGTTGTGGTTTCAATGCCAGTAGATTACATGCGCATGGTCTATTTTCCCGCAGATGCGGGGAGCGTCATAGTTTTCGCTTCATTCCATTGCACAAGATCGTCGCTGTCGACGATACCGTCGCTATTGAGATCGTAGTAATCAAAAAACTCTGTGGTTTTCGCTACTGCCGAAGTTAACATTGCACGATCTTTGTCGGTCAAATCGCCATCGCCGTCGAAGTCACCCGGCGGAAGAGCAAGCTCATCAATCAACGGCATGGACCATTGAGCCATTACCTTGTGGGCCGCGGTAGTCAGGTGAACCTCATCCCAAAAGAGATACTCACCAGGATTGGGGACCACATTGGGATCGCTAATGACCTCCTGTATCGAATCTCCACATCCCGGACAGGCGGGCTCGGTAACGTTGGTGAAACCTAGCGCAGGGCCGCTGAAGGATTTGGCTTTTTGATCAAACCTCAACACCTTAATGTTGATTCCAGGTAGCTTCTCAAACGCTTCGACTTTCGAAAGAAGAGCCTTGTTGAACTGCCCAGACATGGGCTTGCCGGCAAGGGTCATGGTAAAAACTTTCCGCGCCCCGCAATGATAGAGCTCTTGTATATGGGACGCTAATTCTTCTCCACTGATTGTTGGATTGTCTCCGTTCATCAAGTCGTTGAACCCCCCGATCACGATTACAAGATCACAAGGGAGGATTTCCAACTTCGTTGTTCTAAAGGCCGCAATTTGTTCACCGATATCAGGTACATCGATTCCCTCTCCCTTCTCTACAAATTCTTGGTGCCTTTTCGCGGTGCCAGTAAACGCAGCGCCATAAGCGAAGTTTCTGCCTCCTTTAAGGCTGGCACCTGGTTCTCCGACTCCCAGTTCTTGCGCAATATACGTCACCATGTTTCCGCCATTGGTCCAACGTCCGTCAGCGTACGGAGGAGAGACCGGCACGCCTTTGCTGATCAAGGCATTCCCCCTATCCACCATGGAATCGCCAAAAACGTAGATCGTACGAAACGTCCCCGCTTGAGCCGCTGGCAACATTAGCGCCCACAAAAAAAGTGTTGTGAACCACGAGCTTCTCATCTTACTGTCTCCGAAATTATGATTGAGTTGGGATGCGGTTTGGCAAAATCTATGCTTAACCTCGTGGCACTGATGATTGGACCAATTCTATAAGTCGAATCCGGGTGGTGCCTTAAACATCCCGGTGACCGGCCCCATCAATTCGGCAAAATGAATAGGTGTGGCGTCTTCCAAGTACGGTCCCATAATCTGCAGGCCGACTGGTAAGTCATCGCTGGCTTGTCCTACGGGTGCAACAACGGCCGGATTGCCGCTTAGACTGGAAAAATGTACCCACGCCAACATGTCAGAGTAGGGCTTATCACCCACCGAAGTTTTGAGAACGCGGTCCAGTTGATTGGGATTGTGATCGTGCGGAAAGGCTGTCACGCAGGCCGTTGGCATCAAAAACAAATCAAATTCCTGGAAGTACTTTTTCCAAAGATTTCGTTGGGCAATGCGTTTCGAATCATGAGCTAGCCAATCCCTGTGACTAAACGACAGACCGCTTTCCCAATTCTTTGCAAATGAGAAATCGATGTGGTCTTGCGGAAGATTCGCGAGCGCTTTGCGTTCGGCATCGGTGGACGAGGATGACATCTTTGCCGCCAACAGTTGCGAATAAATCCCAAAGGACTCAGACGGATCAACTCCCTTGGGCCAGCCTTCTGTCAACTGGCATCCGGCATCTTGAAGTTTCGCAATGGCATCTGCCAGCACCGTTTTAGATTCAGTACTAACGCTGCAGAACGGATCGTCTAAGACGAATCCAATCTTATAATCTCCCAGCCGATCGTGACGAGGCTTTGGAAGTTGATAGGAGTATGCCTTTGAGTCCGTGTTGGTCGGCTCAGCGACAATCTCTAATTCCAACTTTAAATCCCTGGCACTTCTAGCCAAGGGGCCACAGACTGCCAAGTCTGGCAAGAAATCAACTTGGCCTGGGAGCGGTGGAATGTGGCCATTCGAAGGAACGATCCCCACTGTCGGCTTGAGGCCATAGACTCCGCAAAAATGAGAAGGTGTCCGAATCGATCCACCCATGTCGCTTCCTAGTTCGAGGAAGCCAATGCCCGCTGCCAGCGCGGCGGCTCCACCACCTGTTGAACCGCCCGACGTTCGCTCCAGGTTCCATGGATTGTTGGTTGTACCCGCTACGCTATTGAACGACTGAAAGTCCGCTCCAAATTTTGGTACATTCGTTTTGCCGATTATGATGGCTCCAGCTTTCAGCAATCGTTCGACAGCGGTCGCATTTGTCGTCGGAATGTAGGCAGACATTTCTGTCGCACCACATGTGGTTTTAATTCCAGCCGTCTCGTAAAGATCCTTTACCAGAATGGGAAGCCCGTGCAGCGGTCCCCATTTCTCCCCCTTGGAGGAAGCCGCATCAGCCTGCTTTGCGCGCGCCATCGCCGCTTCCTCCAGCAGCGTGACGAAAGCATTGATCTTTTCGTTGAACTTACCGATCCTGGCAAAAGCGTGCTCGACAAGTTCTGTTGCGGAGATCTTTCTGTCAGACAAGGCCAACAACGCATCGGTCGCATCGCCAATGCCTGGATCAAAAGTGTCTGCGTGAGCCGAAGTAGAGCTACTCCACACGAGCGATGCTACTGCGGCAGCCTGTTTTAAAGCGTTTCGTCGGTTCAAGTTAGATATCATGGCTAAGCTTTCTGTATTTTCTGGCGGATTTTGATTCGGGGGTGTGCAATGCAATACCAGCTCGAAGCGACAGCGAGTGGGTTCTTGGCCTTTCGATGTCGCTGTCCCATACGACTACATGCGACGTAACAACAAGTTTTGTCTCATGATATGAAAGTATTTCGGAAACCTCTTGCTGGACGCCACCTCGCGCACTCCGCGATGCAAGACTCGCGGCATGCAGTGGTATGTCGTCGAAACCTTTCCTCGAACGACGTGCAGGTGATCAAGGACGGTCGGGTGATGCGGCGGGCTCAAACAGGCTGATGACATCTAGTATTGGATTGCCGTAGTCAGCAGGGAGCTGCTCGAGCTCTGTCAGCGAGTCTGCGGCCTTTTCTCGATCGCCAATCTCAATGTAGATTTCGGACAGCATCCTCAAGCAGATCGGAACGCGAAAATGGTGAACTTGGCCATGTGTCTTGAAATAGTCCAGCGCCGCTAACAGCGGCTCTATGGCCAGACCGTGGTGCCCTTGTTCGAGGAGGTTCTTGGCCACGAACCATTGATAATTGGCTATCGGAAAGGTCTTCTCGCCGTAGCGATTACACAATTGTTGGTATGCAACCCGATGAGATTCCATAGCTGCTTCGAGCCCCGCGTCTTTGATGAGATATTCAAACTGCAGTTGGCTAGTCAATTCGGATGGTTTTGCTGCGTTAAGAACATCCATCGCGGCTGGCTTTCTTCCATGGTTATAGAGGACTTGGGCATGAAGCATCTCGCACAATTCCTCAGTTTTGGTTCCAAGCACGATCTGTTTGGCATGAGCCACCGCGGTTATGGCGTTTTCGAGGTCGTCGTTGCTCACGTCGGCAAGTGCGGCAACGGAACATGCGAATCCGATAAGCGGATTGGCGTCGGGTTCGCGCAGGTCTGTATATTGCCGTATCAGGTCAAAATTCTTTTCGTAAATGATTCTACTTTCCGCCATTCTGCGTTGTTCGCCAGAGGCGAAAAGCGCGGTAGCCAATAGGTATTCGGGAACGATGTTGTTTGGGTTTCTCGCTTTCTCAATTGCTAGGATTCTCCGCGCTGCGTATTCCGCTGACTCACAGTTCCGAACCCTCATTTCGAAAAGTACCAGTTGAACAGACACTATGTTATTTTGCGAGGTCGCATCGAACTCCCCTATTGATGTAATTAGCACTTGTTTTGCTTCGTCGTAACGATCTTGAGCTTGCAGGGCTTCCGACAGCATTACTCGGCAGGTAGCTATGTCCCCAGAACCGATGACCATCAGTAGGTCAGTTGCTTGGAGGAAACTTGTCTCGGCTTCGGCGTAGAGTCCGCACCGCAGTTGACAATTCCCAAGTGCCACCAAAGATTGTGCGAGTTTTGGATGAGGCTCCGGAAGCAGGCGTCGGAATTCTCCAACTACATCTAACGCCTCAACTCTAGCTCCATCGAAGTTCGCAGGTCTTTGCTGCATTAGGCATTCAATACGTCTCAGTCGGATTGTGGGTAAGAGTAGTGGATCTGCCGCTCGGTTCGCAGCCAACTGGGCAATGCGCGTCGCCTGAGTAAGTTTCTTCTCTGCCAGCGCATACTCATTCTGCAGCATCAGGATGCTGGCCAGAGCCTCCAAGGACTCAATATGGCCGACCGATTCTGGACTGAACCGCTCCTCCAATTCGAGTGATTGTTGGGCATAAGCAACGGCCGGATCATAGCGAGAGATCGACCAACCTCCGGCCCAACGAGCGTGCGCAGAGGCTGCAAGCGACAGTGGTCGTAGGATCTCAGATAGGTCATGTCCACTGGTTCGTTCCGATCTCAATTCATAGGCCCGATGTAAATTCTTCTGGGCAGGGCCAGTGCTTGACAACGCTAGGTACGTCTTACCAATGGTGAGGCGGATCTCCGCCTCAACGTCAGGACCCAATTTCGTCTGGTCTAGATCTTTCGTAAAAGCGCCCAGCATCTGCCGAACCGTCATTTCTTTGTTGGCGTTCTCTTCCGGACTAGCCTTTTCTAACATGTCGCTAATCAGAGTCAACACTTGTCGAGCATTGTCTGCCTCGCGACGCGCATCGTTGGCAGATGCAGCGGCTTGGTTTCTAGCTTCGACGGCTTTTTCAGAAGCAAGCGCAGCGTCACGTGCTTCTCGATTGGCTTTCAACAAACCGACCAACATCAACCCGCAGCCGATCAGCAGGGAGGCCGCAATCGCCAGACTGGCCGCGAACAGGCCGCGATTGCGGCGAATCAGTTTCTTCGCGAGGTAGAGGCTGGATGGCGCGCCCGCCAATACCGGCTCGTCGTTCAGATGACGTGTGATATCTTCAGCGAGCGCGTTGGCCGTGTCGTACCGTCGCGAGCGATCTTTTTCTAACGCTTTCATGACGATCCAATCCAAATCACCCCGCAACAACATGCTAAGCGCTCGCTCGTTGGTGCTCCTTTGTTTGCATATGACGGTTAGGCGATCACTTAACGTACTTAGCCTGGTGCTGGGCTTGGGAGCTTCCGATTCCTGAATCAGTCTCAGCACTTCGCCGTAGCCTGCGTCGCGCAATTGCTCAATTGCCAAGGGTGTCGACCCCGTCAGCAATTCGTAGAGCATGACACCCAACGAGTAGACATCGCTGCGCGTGTCGACATCTAAGCCACTCATTTCAGCCTGTTCGGGACTCATGTATTGCGGCGTACCAATCATCTGGCCGTAGCGGGTGAACAACGTCTTCTCAGTCAACTTGGATGAAATCGCCTTTGAAATGCCAAAGTCAATCACTTTCGGTACCGGCTTACCATCGTGTAGAGTTACCATCACATTGGAAGGCTTCAAGTCACGGTGGATAACTCCCTTTTGGTGCGCATGCTGAACAGCTTGGCAGATAGTGATTAACAGTTTTAGCCTTTGTGCAGTCGAGAAATTGTTCTTGTCACAGAATTCGGTTACGGGCACACCTTTCACCAGTTCCATAACGAAGTACGGTCGACCGCTGTCGGTAGCACCAGCATCGAGCACTCGAGCAATATTGGGGTGGTCCATGAGGGCGAGAGCCTGGCGTTCCGCTTCGAAGCGAGCGATGACCTCGCGGGTGTCCATGCCCGGTTTAATGATCTTAAGGGCCACAGTGCGACGCACGGGTTCCTGCTGCTCCGCCATGTACACAATACCAAAGCCGCCAGTACCAATTTCTTGGAGCAATTTATAGCGACCGATCTTAGATCCAGGTCCTTCCTTCAATGTGAACGCATTCACCTCTCCGTCGCCAGCTTCCGTCGCCGCCAAAGGAAATTTGGCTGCAGGCTGATCTAAATAGCTGTGTGGACTCTCGTCAGCTGCCAACAATGCTTTGACCCGCGAGAGCAACGGTGAGTCATCGCCGCATCGAGCGGCGACATACTCGGATCGCTCGATTGCGGACTCAATCTCGCTAGCCAGCATAAAGATTTCCTTGGCATTCATTTCATGATTCCCACATTCGCAACTTTCACTTGATTTACAGGATCTGTCAGTTCAAGTCTCTGAGGTCTGAATCTCGCCCTTTATTCAATGGGCACGCGCCAAATGCGAAATGTCGCAGGGCCCGTCAACCAACTATCTCTTCCGCCCAGCTGATCTGCGGAAAGCGCTGTCAGCATCGATCCGTCCGGAGAGAAGGCGACATAGGTGGGAAGGAAATCGGTGTCCATGGTCATTAGTTCGCGCCCCGTGGCAAGTTGCCAAAGCTTCATCGAGCCATCATGAGATGCGCTGGCGATGGTGCGACCATCCGGTGAGATATCGCAGTCAGAAACTCCCCGACGATGCCCTCGAATGGTGCGTATCGGCTGACCCGTAAGTGAGTCCCACAACTTGATCCGACCGTCGTAGCTACTCGAAACGATTAGCTTTGTACCGCGTGCAAAGCCAAGATAGGAAACTTCATGTTCGTGCGGAGTTTCAATTTCAACAGTGGTTCCATTGGCATAATTAAGGATCAAGATTTTCCGCAGACCATTTGTATTGCCTGCGATCGCTACGAGACTCTTGGCAGCGCAAACCGCCAAGGTCAAGACTCGTATATCCGCCAATTCTGGAAGCTGAAGATCATGGCGAATGCGATGACCAGTTGGTTGGGGCTTCAACATGTCAAATATTTCTAGAAAACCGTTGTCATAGGCAATTGCTGCTATATTGAGATCAGCGCTTCCACCGATGCATAGCGCGCGCTCGGCTGTCGACATTTCTAACGTCTTCTTCCAAGTTTTTGTATTCCAATACGTGAAGTCCACACCATATGCGCCAGGCATTGCTGGGCCGTTGGTAATAGTGACCAAGCTGTCGTTAATCGCGCACGTTGGCACTCCGGTGACTGTCGCTACGAGGCTCAACGTTCGATTGTCATAAACTTGCGTCTCCATCGTTGGACGCAGCATTAGCGCGGATAGCGAAGAATTAGCTGCGAAGACGACCGGCATGGGGCCAATCAAGCCTGTGATCGTGTCGAGAGATGAATCTAGTTCGACATTCCATAGTAAAACACGATCATCTCGGCCGCCTGATGCGATCGTTCTGCCCGCCGAATCAATTGCCACTGAAAATACCTCATCGTCGTGACCGAACATGTGACGGACTAATTTGCGTTCCGCAGCGTCCCAGATCGAGACCTCATGGTAATATCCGCAGGATACAATCTTATTGCCGATGACGGTGGAAGTCACGCTGCTCAAATGGCTTGCGCCCTCCAATGCTAGTGACCAATCCTGCGATTCGAAACTGTAGTGATGAGCTTCACCTGAAGTGCCTGGTGCGATGATGAGCCCGGAGTCGTCAGGCATAAACGTCACCCTTAATGCAGTTATATTGCGAAAAGGTAGCGACGCTTGGCAAATAACCTTCTGTTCGTTAGCGTCGAAAACGAGCAAATCTTTGCCGGTCTGGAGGCACAGCCAATTCTGAGTGTTACCTGCCGCGAGAATTCTATGTACTTCATCATTGAGTTTTAAAGTCGTTGTCTCGCCGGACTCTGGATTCCAGCGGTGAATTGACTTTTCAGACAAAACAAATATTTCCTCCCCGTGTTGGGAGAATTGAAACGCCGCAACGCTCTTCAATGGACATAAGAAAGCAGCCTGTAAGTGATGCTGCTTGTTGATAAGTTCGAGGACTCCATCTTTGTGCCGAATGGCTATCTGCGAGCCATCGTTGGAGAATCCGACTTGACCTGAATGTTTGGCATCCCAGCGATGGATCTCCCGCTCCGCAGCTCGATCCCATAGGATGGTTTCTTTGTTGCTAAGTGATAGCAACAATTGTCCGTCGGGCGAAAACGCGATTTGCCTAATTGTGTCGGTATGGCCGTCGAGACGCAGGAAGTGTTCACCTTGCGCTTTTTGTTGGTAGTATCTCCACTCCCATCCTCGAATATCCACTTGCCCCTCTTGGGGAAGATGGTCATCGAGCAGCAGTCGCGCCGCAGCAAAGTTGCCCTCCTTCAGATAGGCTCCGACAGCCAGCATATCCGCCGCGTATAGATTCTGTCGTGCTTCGTCCGATTTTGCATTCGCGCGATCTCGTTCGGTCACCATTAGTTCGCTAGACTTTAGCGCTGCCTGTTCCGATTCGAGCGCCTTATGTCGAGCAACACTTGCTCTGGCGTAACCAGCTAGCGAAAACACCAGTCCGATCAACAATGAACTGGCAATGGCCGTAGCTGCGACGAATAGTCCACGATTGCGGCGAATCAGCTTCTGCACTAGATACAGGCTCGACGGTGCGCCCGCCATGACCGGTTCATCGTCCAAGTGACGCTGAATGTCGTGGGCTAATGCAATAGCGGTCTCATAGCGGCGAGAGCGATCCTTGTCGAGCGACTTCATGACAATCCAATCAAGATCGCCTCGAATGAGATTGCTCAACATCCGCTCATTGGTACTGCGCTGTTTGCAGATAACCGTCAATCGATCGGTCAAGGTACTCAATCGCGTGCTGGGTTTTGGGGCCTCTTGCTCCTGTATCAAGCGTAACATTTCCCCATGCCCGGCTTCGCGCAGCGTCTCGATTTTCAGCGGTGTCGTGCCGGTCAGCAATTCATAGAGAATGACCCCCAACGAATAAACGTCGCTCCGCGTGTCAACGTCTAGGCCGCTCATTTCCGCTTGTTCGGGACTCATGTACTGGGGAGTACCAATCATCTGACCGTAGCGGGTGAACAGCGTCTTGTCGGTCAATTTTTGCGCGATGGCTTTGGAGATTCCAAAGTCGATCACCTTCGGTACCGGTTTGCCGTCGTGTAGCGTGACCATGATGTTGGATGGCTTTAGGTCGCGATGGATAACCCCTTTTTGATGCGCATGTTGCACCGCCTGGCAGATCGTGATGAACATTTCCAGACGTCTCTTGGTCGAGAATTGGTTCTTGTCGCAAAACTCCGTGAGCGGAACGCCCCTGACCAGCTCCATGACAAAGTAGGGACGGCCACTGGCTGTGGCACCGGCGTCGAGAACTCGCGCGATGTTGGGATGATCCATCAAGGCCAGTGCTTGTCGTTCTGCCTCAAAGCGGGCGATCACCTCCCGCGTGTCCATTCCGGGTTTGATGATTTTGAGAGCCACGGTCCGCCGAACAGGGGCTTGCTGCTCGGCCATGTAGACCACGCCGAATCCTCCCTGGCCAATTTCCTGCAAGATCCGGTAGTGGGCAATCGTACCGCCGGGCCCTTCAGTGGCTCGAACAGCCTCCGAATCTCGCCGCCGTTCCGATTTTTCTCTGTCGGAATCGAAGTTGGCTGTCGTCTGCTTCAAATCCAGCGCCGGACGATCAAGGTAACTTGCCGGTTCATCGTGGGCCTTGAGCAGCAGCTCGACGCGGCGTCTTAACTCCGCGTCATCCGCACAAACTTGTTCCAAGTAAATGCGCCTAGCTGCAGCATTCTCTTGTGCTAGTGCGTTGAGGAAAACGTCTTTTACTTGTGGGACTGACATTGGTTTGAGAACTCTTCGCCGAGATGCGGACATCAACAAAATAGCAAGCAGATCAACCGCCGTCGCCCAGCTCACATTGCAGCCAGGCACGCGCATATTTCCAATGGCGGTAGGCGTTTGCACGGGACAGACCAAGCGCGTTACCCGCCTCCTCCACGGAGAGGCCGGCAAAGTACCTGAGTTTCACGATGGCAGCACCCGTTTCGTCTTCGGCCGCAAGACGCTCAAGTGCCTCACTTATGGCCAGTACGTCTTCCGGTTTGCCCGCCAACGGGATATCAAAATCAGACAACTCCACACGATTTTGTTCGCCACCATGTTTCAGCCGGGATTTGCGTCGCGCACTTTCGACCAGGATTCGTCTCATGGCTTCCGCCGCTGCGCCGAAGAAATGGCTACGGCTCTTCCAATTCTGTTCACCATCTGGCCCAACCATTCGCAAATAGGCCTCATGAACCAAAGCCGTTGCATTCAGCGAATGCCCCACTTTTTCGTGCGACATCTTGTGGGATGCCATCCGCTTCAGCTCTTCGTAAACGAGTGGAAGGATCTCGTTTGCCGCAGCAGCGTCACCGTTATTGGCTGCGGAAAGCAGGCGCGTGATTTCACTCAAAATGTTGCATCCCAAAAGCGGTTGGCCAATCTGGCATTTCGACATTCTAGTGGAACCTGCCCGAGGTCGCTTTAGGCGTCCCCTAGCGGGCGTTGAACTGTCTCAGGACTTCAAATTCATCAAATCGAAGAGACCATCTCAAACTGATCTCGACGGCTGCCGTGTACAGAAGATAAAGAGCGATGCAGGACATGGTAGACGCCGCGATCAATGCGACAATTGCACCAACTTCAGAGCTAGGAGCCCGAACCCGATCAGGGCTCGCAATGGACTGAACTTCAGGCGCTGGATTGCAGTTTACGTCGAACGTTTTGGCCCTCCTTCTGCCAGCCTTAGCAGGCGGATTAGCTCCCGGTGGGTAGTGAACCAGCTTGAATCCGTGCGATATGGAGCCAATTTGTGCGGTTGTAAGACTCATTTCGTTTCCCCTAGTGTTTGATTTCACGTCTGCCGTTCAAATAGACATGCGACAAAGCAAAGCGAATCGTCTCAAAAAACAGTTTGAAATTTTTCAGCAAATTGGCGGAGCGAAATCTGCATATCACTCTTATTAAGCACTAGATGTCGGACATTCAGTCCACCGACGACGTTTCATCGTCACAACCAAGAGTCCCGAAAAAAGGATCGGGCCAATAACGATTTGTCATTCGTCAAACTTTCGAGGTCCGGGAGAGTGTGTTCTCTAACGGGTGGATTCGGTGTCCTTTGTAGGCACGCTCCGGCGCGTCGGATGGTCCTTCCAACTGGAGAAAGCTGATGGCTGGCGCATGCTGTGAATCAGCGTTTGAAGCGACTGAGAACAGTCCGTTGTGGCGGCTTCTTCGCCATTAAGACACTCGTTTGATGACTAGCGAAACGAGGGATCGCGTTTAGCCGAAGTGAGTTGCAATTGCTGCTTCGAGCTGGCGGTTGCATCTACCGAATGCTGGAACGAAATGTCTTTCGCCGCATCGGTGTAATTCACCGACCGCACCTCTCAGTTTCCCAGAATCGAAGTCAATCTGACTACATTCAACGGCTTAGGAATGTTTCTGTTCGTGACCAATGTCGAACCGTCCTGGGGCATGAACTAGGTTGCTGAGAGGACCGAGGTAACGGCGACCGCTGCGGTTTTGGAGATTTGCTTCGAGCTGGCGGTCTGCATCGACCGAAGCGAGTTGGCGTAGTCGCGTCGTTGCCTGTAACTCGCGTCGGTGTCACCGACCTCTGTCTCGAAACGCCGCTCACCCCGCTGCAGAGGTTGGTCCAACCTCCTGCACGAAGACAACCATCGAACTGCGTGAGGTCGATTTCACCGACCGCAATTCCAGCTGCTAAGTGACTAATGTCACGCCCTCCTTATGCAGTTGACCAAATTCGCGGCAACCATTGAAATTGCGGCTTAGCTGGACTAACGAATCATGCAGATTGGCTAATCGAACAATTGTTGCGGGCGTACTACGAAGAAATGTGCTGCCGGATCCGCGTCCCGCCGTTCCCTGCTGAATATCCTGTGCATCGATGTGAATGTCGTCGCCTTGGAACGAAGCATGGACGATCGCTGCTTAGCGATCGCTGCTTAGCGAACTCTGATAAGCGAACTCTGATAAGCGAACGGGATTCGCAAGATTGACGCACTATCCCGCTTGTTTGCGCAAATGGTTGCCCTATAATTTGCGGAAGCTGCTCCGGCACCCGCAAACCTAGATGGGGCGTCGCGCATAGGTTAAAATCTTAGTTGTCGGATAACTATTAGTAGATAAAGAGCAGCCCGGACCTTACGGGTGGCTCGTTGACGAGTGAGCCGACGTGGTCGAATGCCTGAGGTGTTCTGCCACGTCGGCTTTTTTCGTTTTCCCGCCGTGTGCGGAGTCTGCATTTCATTGGGAAAAAACGCGGTTCACCCATAATCCAGTTGCCCGAAAACTCATGAGATGCGAAAGAAACAGCAATGAATTGGCAAGGATATTTGAGCCGATGTACCAAGCCGCGCCGAACTAGCAAACGTAGAAAGAACTGGTATCGAGCCCACACCGGCTTGCGTCGGAAACTATGCCTGGAGCAGCTTGAGAAGCGCATGCTGTTGGCCGCCGTGTCGTGGATCAATCCGGCCGGCGGGGCGTGGGAACTGGCAACCAACTGGAGCAACGGCACAGGGCCGGGAGCGAGTGACGATGCCGTGATCGATGTGCCGGCTGTCACGGTGACGCATTCGACCGGAACGCACACCGTGCAAAGCCTGACGATCAACAATTCTTTCACGCTTTCCGGCGGAACGCTGATTGTGACCGGAAATCTGGTGCAACAGAACGCCAACACCTTCAGGATGACGGGCGGAACACTGCGGAGTGCAACGGTGGTGGGCGGCGGAGGCTCGGTGCTGGTGGCCGCGGGCGGCACACTCGACGGCGTGACGCTCGGCGCCGCCGTGGGCGGGGTTCCTACGACTGCCACCGTTCAGAGCAGCAGCAATTTTGCCGTGATCGGCGGTTTGACGTTTGCCAATGGCTCACTGCTGGACCTTGGCCATCAAATGTTCGTTACCGGCGACCAGACTTTGGGCGGCACTGGCGAGATTCGATACCAGGGAGCTTTTAGCGCGATGTATCCCAGCGGTCAGATCACGTTCGGTAGCGGTCTGACGATCCATCGCTCCGACGCAGGCTTTAGCGACATAGCCATCAGCAATGGCAGCAGCGTCACGAATCGGGGAACGATCCGCGCGGACAAGGGTGGTCGAATTCGCGTGTTTAGCAACCTCGGCTCTGCGTCGTTCACCAACGCAGTCGGCGGAGTGTTGGCGGCTGAAGGCGGGGAGCTGAGCCTCGCCACCGATTGGTGGAATAATGGCCAGATCACGGCCAACAACTCGGCGCTCAACCCGAACTCGACGCTCAACCTGGGCGGCAATTTCACGACCGACCGCATCGGCTCGATCACGCGCAGCGGCGGGACCATCAACTTGGTCGGCCTTTTGGACAACACCGGGCGCATCCTCTCGCTAGGCGCCGCATCGGGATCTTGGAACTTAGGCGTCAATGGCCAGCTGCGCGGTGGTTCACTCGTTACATCGGGCGGCGCGGTGCTGACGGTCAATGGGGGCAGTCTTAACGGTCTGACGCTCGGCGCCACCATCGCTGGGGTTCCCGTGCCAGCCACGGTGCAGGGTATCAGTGGAGGCGGCGGCGGGTTTTTCGTGTCCGGCGGGCTGAACTTTGCCAATGGCTCGCTGCTGGATTTGGGGACGGGGATGTACTTGGATGGCAAGCAGACCTTGGGCGGCGACGGGGAGATTCGCTTCCGTGGGAATAGCATCATCACCAACTACCATGAGACAACCTTCGGTCCGGGGCTGACCATCCATCGCGCCGATGCGAGCTCCAGCGATATCTCGATTGTCGGTGGATCGATCACGAACCGGGGAACGATCCGCGCGGACGTGGGTGGCCAAATACGCATCCTGGGCAACACTTCGCTAGTCAACGCCGCGGGCGGTGTGCTTTCGGCTGTCGAAGGCGGGACGCTGTCGCTGCTTGCGCCCTCGTGGAGCAATACGGGCCAGATCGTGGTCAATAACGCGAAACTGAACCTCGGCGGGAGCTTCACCACGGCCGGACTCGGCGCCTACACGCGAACGGGCGGCACAATCAACCTGGTGGGCCTGCTGGACAACACCGGCAACACGCTGGTGCTCAACGACACCACGGGATCGTGGAACCTAGCCAGCGGCGGCGCTGAATTTCGCGGCGGCAATCTTGTGACGGCAGGCGGCGCGGCACTCGTGGCCACGACCACGAACGGCAGCGCGACGCTCAATGGCGTGACGCTCGGCAATACGGTCGACGGAATTCCCGTGTCAGCGACCGTATTTGCCGATAGCGACAGCCCAGGAATCTTCGTGACCGGGGGCCTAACGTTTACTAACGGGTCGCTGCTGGACTTCGACACCGGAATGACCTGGGTGGGTGACCAGACCCTGGGTGGCGACGGCGAAATTCGGTTCCGAGCGCGGTCGGGCGGCATTCGCAACTTCGGCCACAACACGCTAGGTCCCGGACTGACGATTCGCTCCGAAATGGGCAATGGCTCCATCTTCATGGTCGGTGGTAGCATCACGAATCACGGAGCGATCCGCGTGGATGCTGGTCAGATGAGCGTGGTCGGCAACTCTGGCACGTTGTTCACAAGCGAGGTGGAGGGCGTGTTGGCCGCCGCCGGTGGCACGTTTGTGATCGACGCGAACACAACTAACAATGGTACGCTCAGCGTCACCGGTGGCACGCTCAACTTCCGCGGGGTCTCCTCGAATGCCGGCATTTTCCAAATCACCGGGGGCACGCTCAACCTTGGCGGAACCTGGACTAATACCGGCGCGTTCGAAGTCACTGGTGGCACGCTCAATCTGAGCGGCAACGTTACGACCCCGGACCTGGGCGTTTTCTCAAGCGCCAGAAGTGGAGTCATTAATCTGACGGGTACGCTCGATAATACCGGCCGCACGCTGGCGCTGGACGACACCACCGGCTCATTGATCTTGCGAGGCGGCACCATCAGCGGTGGCCGCGTGAGCACGGCCGGCAACGTCCAATTGGTCGCGGGGACGCCCTCGGGCAGCACGCTGAATGGCGTGACACTCGCTGGTCAACTCACTGGTTTGGGCATCTCGGTGACTGGCGGCCTGACGCTCGAACAAGGGCTGATCGATGTCGGCCAAGTGAGCATCAACGGCACCCAGACGCTGGGCGGCGCCGGCACGGTCATTTTCAGTACCAATAACCCGTTCAACGATGTGCGCGTCTCCAACAACGCGACGCTGACCATTGGCCCAAGCGTCACTATTCGAGGGGTGACTGGCTTTATCGGGAGCACTAATGCCAGCGCCCGGATTCTCAATCAAGGCACCATCGCCGCAGACGGCGGCGGCACGTTCACGGTCCAGGGCATCAGCAATTTCGCGTCCGGCACGCTCACGGGCGGCGCCTGGCTCGTCTCCGGAAGCAGCACGCTGCGCCTCATTGGGGCCGATATCAGCACCAACGCCGCTGACATTCTTGTGGACGGAGCGAACGCGCGCCTTTTCAGCGATAGCGTTTCCAAGAATGCCCTGGCGCTTCTCGCTGCCAACACCGCCGCCGGCCGGCTGCGGCTCATTAACGGCGCGAACCTTACGATCGGCGGCGGCACATTTAACAACCAGGGCAGCTTGACGGTCGGAGACGGCAGCACATTTGTCGCCAGCACCGTGACTGTTGAACCGACCGGCACACTAGCTGGACAAGGGACGGTGCAAGGGAATGTTGTCAACAACGGCCAGATTCGCCCCGGCGCTTCGCCGGGAAACCTGAGCGTCATCGGCAACTATTCCCAGGGAGCAACTGGCCGCCTCGACATCGAACTGGGGGGTGCCACAGTTGGCAGCCAGTACGATCGGCTGAGCATTTCCGGCTCGGCGACACTGGACGGGACGCTCGCGCTCAGCCTGATCGACGGTTTTGGCCCGGCTACCGGCCAGAGCTTCCAGGTCATGACGTTCGCGGATCACACGGGCACATTCAGCACTGTCACCGGCCTGAGTCAGGGCCGCTTCCCACTGTTCAGCCTGGCTGTCAACCCGGCCAACGTGGAACTAAGCGCTCTGGCCAACGGAACGGACCTGGCTTTCGATTCGTACAAAAGCGACGCTTTTCCGGCCAACGCCATGCCCGGCCAAAACATTAGTCTTACTTACACCGTCAGGAACCTCAGCCAGCCGGCGGCCGACGGCGCCTGGATCGATTCCGTTTATTTGTCGCGCGACGGCATCCTCGATCCAACCGACGTCCTGCTGACGCGGGTCGAGCACATCGGCGGCGTGGCCGGGCTCGGCAGCTACACCGAGACGGCGACAGCGCCGCTGCCGGCGCTGATCGACGCCAACTATCGAGTGATCATCGTGGCCGACAGCCGCGGCCTCGTCTCCGACGCCGACCGTCGCAACAACAGCGGCGTTTCCGCGCAAGCCATGAGCGTCAGCGTGCCTTTGCTGACGCTCGGAACGCCGCTGAACGGTTCGATCTCCCCCGGCCAGGATTTATATTTCCGCGTGCTGGTCACGCCGGGCGCGGATGTTACGTTGGCGGCGGATTTCGCTGCGTTGCCTGGCGCGGACGTCTCAGTTCGTTTTGCTGCTGTGCCCGACTTGACGAATCAAGACGACGCCGCGATCGCGGGCCAATTGCAGCCGCGTTTAGTGCTGTCCAACACGCAGGGGGGCACGTATTACGTCCGCCTGCACGGACGAGAGGACGCAGTCGGCAGCATCGCCTTCACGCTCGCGGCGTCAGCGTCGGGGTTCGAGATCACCGCCGTTTCGCCCTTGAAGGGCAGCAACCGCGCCGCTGTTACTTCGGCCATCATCACCTTGCAAGGCGCGCGCTTCACCGCACAAACGCTCGTCCGCTTGCAGCAGGCGGGCGGCGTAACTCGCTCCGCCCAAGCGGTGGAATACATTAGCGCCAACAAGCTTGTGGCCAGGATCGATCTGGCCGATCTACCCATCGGCGCGTACGCGGTTGTGGCGGAAGACGCCGGACAAACCACCGTCGCGCTCGACAGCTTTACGGTGAACAGCAGTGACGGAGGTGGAACGGGGGCCTGGATCTCGGCGATCGGTGTTTGCCGCGTCGGCTGCACAATTAAACTCAAACTCGGCTATTACAACACCAGCGACAATCCCTCGCCCGCGCCGCTGGTTGAGATTCGGGCGAAAGACGTGTATCCGGGCCCGAACGAAAACAGCGGAGCGCTGACGATCGCGGACGTTCCTGGCTTCTTGCCGGGCAACTATTCCCGTGAGTTCGATCCCTTCAAAACATATGGAACCCATCCCAAGAATGCTGGCACCAGCACTTTCGACCTGTTCCTCATCGAACCCTCGCAAACGCCGACGGCCTGGGACACCCAGCAGGCGGGACTGCGTCCGAGCACTATTCCGCCCGACGCTTGGGACGCCATCTGGAGCAACTTGCGACCGCAGCTCGGCGAGACACTGTCCGACTACTATCAGTTTTTATCCACCACCAAGCTCAAGCTCCGAGATGCGACAGACGAGCTGGTGAACTCGATTGACCGGCTGTTCAGCTTCGAGCTGCAGCGGGCGAACAACATGCCGGCAGTGCCAGTGGCGGCAACTGCGGTAGATATCGCTTTCCCGGCACCGGGCCTGCCGCTGGTCTTCGGTCGCAGCTTTGGAGCGACGCTAACCGGACGCTACCATCAAGGCAGGCTGGGCCGCGGCTGGACCGATAACTTCGATTTTTCGATCAGCGAGCATGCGACGAGCGGCACGGCAACTCTCAGGCAGGGAGGCATCGTGCGCTACTTTGGCCGCCGGCCCGATGGATCGTACGAAAGTGTTGCGGGCGACTTCGGCGTTTTATCGAAAATGAACGGTGTTTTTCAATTGCGCGAGACGACCGGCGAAGTGATGGGGTTCCGTCCCGATGGCCTTCTTGACTTTCTGCAAGACGCCAATGGCAATCGTCTCACTGCCGGTTATTCCCGTGCCCAGTTGACCAGCCTCACGCACACCAGCGGAGCGGCCCTGACCTTGGCCTACAACCCCCAGGGCAGAATTAGCCAGGTCACCGATCCAACCGGCAGCGTGGCGACTTACGAATACGATGCCTCTGGCGAGCATTTGACCCGCGTTACGAACACTGCGGGAACGACCGGGTACACCTACTCGGCGGACGCCACCGGCCCCCGTGCGCACGCGCTGGCCTCGATCACGTTCCGGGACGGTGCGCACCAGTTCTTCGACTACGATAGCCAGGGCCGCCTGGTGCGCCAGCAAGGTGACGGCGGCGCGGAGACGTTGCGGTTCGCCTACGATACCACCAGCTACCGCGTGATCGACGCCCGCGATCAGGCCACGACCTTCTTCTACGACGATTCCTTCCGAATTCGCAAAGTTCGCGACCCACTCGGCCGCCTCAGCTATATCGAGTATGACGCGGCCAATAATCCGAAGATCATCGGGGCAACTGGCGGCGGCGAAACTAGGCTCAACTACGACGCTCGGGGCAATCCCGCGTTGGTGCAAAACCCTATCGGCGAAGCCCAGGCATTCAATTACGAGCCGGGCCACAATCGCCTGGTCAATTGGGAGGATGCCCTCGGCCACGAGACGCAATTCAACCACGACACCAAGGGCAATCTGCTGAATACGACGTATGCCGACTCTTCCTCGGAACAGTTTTCCTACGATTCCCAGGGCAACGTGGTGGGTGCCGTCAATCGCCTCGGCCAGAGCATCCGTTTCACCTACAACAGCCGCGGCCAGGTTACTCGCAAGGATCTGCCCGATGGCACGCTCGTCGATTATACCTATACCGCACGCGCCAATCTTGAGACGGTCGTTGACGCCTCCGGGACAACGCGGCTGGAGTATCTCGAACTACGAAACCCGGACCTCCTCACCAAGATTACGTATCCCACCGGCCGATTCTTGGAATACACCTACGAGAACGGCCGGCGCACGCGGATGGTCGATCAAAGCGGCTTCGCGACCACGTACGACTACGATGCGGCGGGGCGGTTGGATGTCCTTCGCGACGGAATCGGAAGCGTCATTGTCGATTATGACTATGACGCGCTCGGCCGACTCGCCCGCGAGACGCGCGGCAACTTCACAGTCACGCTCTACGCCTACGATAATGCGGGCCAACTCGTCGAAATCACGCATCGCGCGCCGGACGCCACGGTACAGTCGCAGTTTGTTTATACGTACGACCATCTGGGCCGGCGGACGAGCGTCACGACCCTTGAGGGGATAACGTCGTATGGCTACGACGGGGCGGGCCGGCTGAATTCGGCCGCGCTGCCCAACGGGCGGCTGCTGACTTATGCCTACGACGCGGCCGGCAATCGCACCGTGGCCAGCGACAATGGTGCGATCAGAAACTACAGCGTCAACAACCTGAACCAGTACGTCGCCTTCGGTTCAACCTCCCAAGCATTCGACGCTGCCGGCAACTTGGTTTCCAACTCCAGTCCTTCCGGCACCGTGAGCTATAGCTATGACGCCGAGGGTCGCCTGGTGAGCCAGATCGCCCCTTCAGGGACGTGGACCTATGAATACGATGCCTTGGGCAACCGCTTCGCCAGCACCCACGATGGCGTTCGCACGGAATACCTGGTCGATCCGTTCGGCCTGGGCAATGTCGTTGGCGAGTACGACGGGGCAGGCAATCTCCAGGCCCACTACGTCCACGCGCTGGGGTTGACCAGCCGCGTGGGGAGCGCCGGAAGCGCTGCGTTTTACCAATTCGATGCCATTGGCAACACAACGCAGCTCACCGGGGCCGCCGGCGGGGTGCTCAACGCCTACAGCTATCTTCCCTTTGGCGAAGCTCTGAGCGCGAGTGAGACGGTCGCAAATCCCTTCGAGTTTGTCGGCCAATTTGGCGTCATGCGCGAAGGGAGCGGCATCGACTACATGCGAAACCGCTGGTACGCACCGGCCCAAGGCCGATTCACCCAGGCGGATCCTATCGGCTTAGCGGGCGGCACCAATCTGTATGCCTACGTGGGCAATAATCCGATAAGTCTGATTGATCCATCGGGCCTTGGACCAACGGACGAGATCATCACTGGCGTCATGTCGGCTGAAGTCGAGTTGGGACTACTCGCGAAAGATGCCGCTAGAGCACTAGCTATACAGGCCCGCGATGCCGCGGAACTAGCCCGCTCCACCGAAGCAGCAGCGGTGGTCAGGGCGGAAACGGCGGCCTGGGTCAATTGGGTGAACAGTAACAAGGCGGCCGCAGGCAGTGGCGCGGCAACTGCGTTACGAGCGGGCCAATACAGCTTGGCCGCAGTCCAAAGGGCAGTCCTGTTGGCGAAGGTGGCGAAAGTGGCCCGCGGGGGCGCTTATGTAGCCATTGCTGCTGGGGTGGCATCGATAATCCACTCGTTGGGTTCGGGTCTGTATTTCGCTACGACCGACAATGAGTTGGGATGTCTTCCAGTTGTTCCAAACTCGTGGCAAGTCTGCAATCCGCGCATTCAGGGACTATTCGGCACCAACGTTCAGTCGCTCTCCGTCGAACGGGTCAAATTGGCCAGAGATCCCAATGACATCGTCGGCCCGGCGGGGTTCGGCGCCGAGGCGTTTGTCGTTCCGCAGGCCACGCTCCCCTATCTCATCCGCTTTCAAAACCTGCCCGCAGCAGAGGGGCCCGCCGCGGAAGTCGTCGTCACCCACGTCCTGGACGCCAATCTAGACCTCGACACGTTCGCATTGGACGATTTCGGCTTCGGCGACATCACCGTCTCCGTGCCCGCCGGCCGGCAGGTCTTTAGCACGCGCCTCGACCTCCGCTCCCCGCGTGGCTTGTTCGTCGATGTGGCCGCCGGGCTCGATCGGGCAACGCGCACCGTCACCTGGCGGCTCCAGGCCATCGACCCGCTGACGCTGGACCTGCCAATCAGCCCATTCGTCGGTTTCCTGCCACCAGACGACGCGGCCCACAGCGGCGAGGGCTTTGTCGGCTATAGCATTCGGCCGAAGGCAGGCCTCGCCAGTGGGACCGAAATCCGCTCCGTGGCCCTGATCGTCTTCGACACCAACGACCCCATCGCCACCAACCAGGTCAATCCGACCGACCCCAGCCAAGGCACCGATCCCAGCAAGGAAGCGCTCGTCACCATCGACTCCGTCTGGTCGACGAGCAGCATGACCGCGCTACCCGCGCTGCAAAACGCCACATTTACCGTCAAGTGGACCGGCGACGACGACACGGGCGGCTCCGGCCTCGCCGGAATCGATGTGTTTGTCTCCGATAACGGCGGCCCCTACACGCCCTTTCATACGAACACGTTAGCCACCTCCGCGGCCTTCACCGGACAAGCCGGACATACCTATCGCTTTTACACGCTCGCGACTGACAACGTGGGCCACGTCGAGGCCGTGCCCGCTTTGGCCGATACAACTATCTCAATTAGCACGCACCCTTGGCAGAACGCTCTGAATGCTTTGGACGTGAACAACAATGGGCTGGTATCGCCCATCGATGTCTTGCTAATCATAAACCATTTGAATTCACAAAAGAGCGGAAATCTACCCACTCTGAACGTTGCAGGCGATCCCTATATCGACACCAATGCCGACGATTTCGTGTCACCGATCGATGCGTTACTCGTCATCAATTACCTAAATGCCGGCGGTTCTCCCGGCGGCGAGGGAGAAGTCGCTACCGCAACTGCTTCGACCGGCACGGGCAACAACTCGCCGTTGCGCCAGGAACGGACGCTGACCGTGTCATTAAAAGATTTCCGTCCAAACAGACAGGCCAGCAGCGATCGCCCGGTGATCGCTACTCCACCAACTCACGGCAGGCTTTTGTACGATCGTTCCGAGACTATTCATCCGGTCACGAACAATCAAATTCCATTGCTCAAAGACGCCCAGATTCCAAAGAGCACTGACACGGAAGCAGTAGATGTTGTGTTCGCATGGTTCAGTAAGAACTGGTCGCCTCTTCCTGCAAGATCGATACGGCACCAGCGTACTGTTGGCGAGCTGTCTGAAGATAATTTGATTACGATACTTACAGAATATCCATTTGTTTCGGTCGCCGAGTAGTGTGTTTCCAAGCGCAGGTGCGAAGTGGTTCAGTCATTCAGTCTCAAGAAAGAGTGGATAGGCCTGTGCGAAAATTGCGGTCCGTTGTTTTCGATTGACTATTCATTGAGAATGGAAGACGATGGGACCTTGATGTGACGCGATTCGGGCTTTGCTCTTTCTGCTTGTGACTGTGCTGACGTGGACCACTCGCCTCAGCCCCGATCTGATTCCGCCAGGTAATAAGGGGGTATCCCATAAGTTGGTGTTTGTCGATTCACCGCTGCTGAGGTCACACCGACTTATCGCGATGGAGGTGCGTGGGGTTCGGGGGACATGAAGAAGTCCAACCAGATCGTCCATTTCATTTGTCTACCAAGTACGGCAATCGAATGTACGTGGTTCCGAATGAATTTGTGCCGCCGGCCAAATTGAATCCTGGTGAACAGCTGCTATTTCCTTCATGCGAGGTTCCAGTCTATGTTCCGACATTCATCCGATCGCTTCACTGCGCTCGACATGCAAGCTGGTCGCGGTCGAGGACGATGCAATTCAAGTCGAGCTAGTTGATCACGTCGAACGCAATTCCAATGGCCGGCCCGTCACCCTTCTGAATACCGTTCTCCCAGGGCTGGTCATCTCGGGAATCGGGTTGATTGGTTGTTGTACAATATGGCGTCGAGCGCGAGTCTCGAAGACGCGTGCAATTGCTTAGCACCGGTCCTCTCCTGCAGCAAAAACACAGGTTACCAAACACCTCGACACCAGAACCTGATCGATTTTGTGACCACGTACCTTTTAGCTCTCACGTTGAGCATTGGAATCGAGTTGGCGATCGTCGCGGTGGTACTTCAATTCGTGCCGAAACTCCGAGAGAATCCGTTGCTAGCGACCTGCGTCTGTATCAATCTGCTGACCCACCCTCTTGCGACATTCGTCTATCTTGGAACGTCACTTTCGATTTTCCCTGTCGAGCTGGCTGTCATCGTTGCTGAGTCCATTGGTTAGCGCCACATGCACCACCACATGCACCAGATGTCGACCTTATGGGGCAAACCGAGTCCATTCCTGACCATTCGGACCACTCGACGACTAGCACGAAGAAACGAAAAAACCCTGCAACCCGCAAGGGATTTTCAGGGTTTTCGTTAGTCGGGGTGACTGGATTTGAACCAGCGGCCTCTGCGTCCCGAACGCATGAGCACCGCTTCGCAAGTTGCGGAATCACAACAAGTTACGCCGACGGTCGCCGACCGTTGCACTAACGGTTGCACCTGCGACCGCTGCTTGGTGCAACTTTCCGAGCACCTGCGAGGCTTGCTCGATGGCGAACAATGCCGCCGGCTTGCGGCACTTCTCACAACAGGCGGGGACCAATGACAGGCACGGCGGCGCGACCGGGGGGCGGTCGAATTGTGACGATGGCCAGAGCGGCGACCTATCGCACCCGCGCACGTAACATTCCGCAGATTGGAGTTTTTTGGGACGCTCAAATACAGACTCCCCCTGACCCCCATGGCGACGAAAACGCCGGACTGTGTGTATTGACGAGCGGGACTATTCGCACCGCCTGATTGTAACGGAAGCTGGGAAGTACCTTAAACCCGGTGGGGGCTATATTGAACGTTGATAGGCCCCCTATTGCATTGGGTCCCTATGGCGTTGGTCGATTCGGCGCGGCGTAGGAAGTCCCGCTATCTGTCGCGTTTTTCCGTCCGTCCGGTACTTAGCGGTTGGGGTAGGGGGAAAAGTGCAACGAGATATGGCGGCTGACAAGGAATGACAACAAAAGCCAATTTTGGGTGACCGTTGCTGCCCCGTATCAAGGTACTTTTCAGGTTAGCCGTATCGTTCACGGCGAAGCTTCATCGAATAGAACTTACGACATAGTCCGGCGGAATTTGAAAGTTGTTCAACAGGCAGACGAGACAACTATGAGCAAGAAATACTTAGCGTTTCTCTTTTTGTTGCTGTTTATTGCGGCTGGCGTGGCGGTGGCAGTGGTGGGCATTACGATTTGGAACGATTCGCAAGTAAGCACACCGCCGGCAAGAGGTTCAAAATACCAAGTCGTGTTGACGGACTCGTTGAAAAACGCCGATTCCGATGAGGAACAACTGAGAAAACGCTATCCCTACAAGTCCATTAGATGGGGCATAGCTCCGTCAAACTTGGCATGGACGACGTTGACCATTGAACTACCCAACGAAACCGACGCCGCTGATGCGCTGGCAACGGCTTTCATCTATCGGACTTGTGACATAACCACCAGCCTTGCACCACAAGTAAAGTCGATGGCTGAGCTATGGCTGAATTCCGACCGACAGTCGGCAATCGAACAGATCCATGGAAATTGGGCATTGTCGGTAAGTGGATATAACGACTTCCAGGAATTTCGTTTTCAATTGTCAATGGGATGGCCCGAAGTCGTTGAGGCTGAACTGAACACCCGTAGCAGGGAAAGCCTTGGCATGTGAGTTTCCAGGGTCCTTTCTGGAGTCATTTGCGGGGCTTCGACCCGCTATCGGGAGGTTTTTTCGTACACGACAAATTTTTTGGCAGGACAATATTTTCTTTTTTTCGCCGACGAAACCAAGTCGAACGCAAAAACTAGCTGGCAATTGCGGTTTTTCTTATACTTAGGCGAACCGAAACAAGGTAAGCGGCTGATCCCCGCTGAACGCTGATTTGGTCGCCGGACGTGTCCTAGCGCCCGCGACCAAATCGGCGACCTATCTATAAAAACTAGGACGGTCTGAAATGGAATCTGCGGATAGCCCATACGCGGTTTGGAAGTCACACTACCGACACGCACTAACCGCAAAGCCAGGCGACCCATTCAACGCATGCTTTACCGGCACACCTAAGCGTAGCGAATCGCTATTGTCGTGTTCGGAGCTCGGGCATGATTTGCTTTATCTGGCTCGGAAAGTTTGGCCCAAAATCGTTGACGATGTACAGTTGCTAAAGCAAGTAGACGGCTGGCTTCGTAACGAGAAAAATCAGACGACGGCAATGGTCAACGAGCTGTTGCTATCTGTTGTAGTTTCATGGTTGAAAATCGAATTGGGAATGCCAACAAATGTAGACCCTAGGCTTGTCGAACTTCAAAGCAAACAACCCGAAGGAGTTGAAGCTATTCGTTCCGAAAACGGTTTTATTTTGAGGATGACCAAGGAGGAGCAAGAAAAACGCGATTCGGAACGCTTGGAGAATCTCGCCGCGGAACCGCTTTTTAATAAATATCGGGGGCGAGGTGCAAGCTATGGCGACCCGAAGCCGCCGGATGATCTGCCAGTGCTGGCGGACCCGATAGGGGCTTTTATTGAAGAACTAAACGCTTGGGCTTCGGCGACGCAAGCGATTGGATTTGCGGAAAAGCGACTAGGCTTGGTTGACGATAATGGTAGCGAAATGGTTTTAAGTGAGCGACGCAAACGCTTCCGTATTCGTAACAGTCTGCAAAGCATGGCCGATGAAGTTGCAAGACTTGTTGTGCAAGCTGGCGAAAACACTACGCCATTGTTTGAGCTGGTTCATTGTGCGGCGCACGACGCTGGGCGGGTTGTAAGTATGGTGTCTGGCATAATCGCGTTGCTGCGGGCTGTAAAAATCAAGTTGGCTTCCAAGCCAGGAGAACTAGCCGAAGCAAATAGCGAACGCGGCGACGCTGGCGGGACCGGCATTGATGCGCTGAACTTACCGAAGTCACAAAGGCTAGCGTATCTTGCCGCGAAATATGCGGAAACGAAAAACGAACGTGAGCTAACCGACCCCGAAGCGTGGGATTGGTTGAACGATAATGGCATAGAGGGAGCTGGGGAAATTGACAGCTACAAACTTCCATTGAAAGACACGTTCGCTGATTACATGACTAAAGCGCGACGCAAGCTAGACGAAAGACGCAAAACGCCAAGATGCGGGCGACAAGGGCGCAGCATAATCAAGCAGTCGGAAACGTAATTGTTTCCGACTGTTTCCGATTGTTTGAATAAAATTGAATTTTCTTGAAACCTGGTGAAAGCCAGGTTTTTTCGTTGACCTTGGGGGAGCCGTCAAAGTCGGAAAGCGTCGGAACTGTGGTAATCGTAGTCGCGATGGGCGCGGCTAATTCTCAAACGGGAGTATCTACGATGACTACGCAGACAGTCGCACCAGAGCCGGCGCGACTACTCGATGTGGATGCGGTCGCCGCGATGTGTGGCGAATCGGGTCGGCACGTCTACCGGCTGGCGGACTCGGGTCGCATGCCGCGACCGATTCGACTTGGGGGCGCAGTGCGATGGGACCGCACTACTATCGAGCAGTGGATAGCGGCGGGCTGTCCATCGGTAGCGACCTCGACACATAGGGGGCCGCGACGATGACAGAGCAGACAGCACAGACAGACGACCTACGCGCAGAGGGTGAGCGGCGGCGGGATGTGGGGATGGCACTGGCGGCGGCGCGACGACCGGACAGGGTGACGCTAGGCCGGCTGGCAATGGTCCAGGCGCTGGTTGATTCGCTCGATGGCACCGCGACTATCGACGATGCGACTACGCCAGAAGAATTGGAGGCTGGCTATGAGGACGGCGGACGATGGCGAGGGACCGTTACGCGGTCGCTGGTCGCCGATGGCTACGCCGAGATAGTGGGCACAACGCGCAGTCGGCGACCTAGTCGGCACAGGGGCTACATTGCAAGGCTTCGGCTAGCAGACCGACCGGCGGCTGTTGAGTATCTACGACGTATGACGGCCGCGCTGGCCGCATACGACGCGACCCCGCCGGCTGGCACCGGCGGGGCCGCTAACACAGTTACTGATTCCACCGATTCGCAACAGGGAAACCCGAACCATGAAACTAACTGACATTTTACGCGATGGCGGCGGGGATGACATCCGCGACATTTGGGACTCGACACAAGCGGCGGGGGAAATGGGGCCGCTACCGGCGGGGGATTACGTCGCGCATATCATAGCGGGCGAACTTGAAACAAGTCGCACCAACGCAACGCCAGGCTACAAGCTGACGTTCCAAGTTATCGAAGGGGAGTTTGCTGACCGGCGCTTCTGGCATGATTGCTGGTTGACACCGGCGGCATTGCCGCAAACGAAACGCGACCTTGCCAAGCTGGGCGTTACTGCGCTTGAGCAATTGGAAAGACCTCTACCGCGTTTCATCCGTTGCAAAGTCAAGTTGGCATTGCGGCGCGACGACGACGGCAACGAACGCAATCGGGTCAAGCTGTTTGTGGTTATCGGAATCGACCCACCGGAGGCTGACCCGTTCGCACCGGCGGCTGTCGATGCGGCACCAACGGGACCGAAGCCAACGCTAACGGATGCGGCGGCGGTTCCAAGCACCGCGACCGATGGCACTGGCACGGGGGGCGTAAATGTTCCGTTCTAATGCGATGCCGTTCGGGTTTCGCATTGTCGGAAGTTTGCACAACGAGCGGCGACTAGTTGACGCTAGCGCCGCTTTCGTGGCCTACTCGCAATGCGACGACAGAGCCGAAGTTAATCGGGAAGCGTACCTTTCCGCGTTTTGCTTCGGCACTGAGTTTGAACAATTGTTGACCTCGACAGGTTCCCTCAAAGGCTACTCGGGCGATTGCTGGTCGCCGTGGCTGTGGTTCGACATCGACCGCGACAATATCGACGTGGCACTATCCGATTGCCAAACGCTGGCAAGTTTGCTTATCGAGCGTTACGCACTCGATGACGACGCGCTATTGTTGTTCTACTCGGGGAGCAAGGGGTTTCATGTTGGCTTGCCGCTGTCGCTATGCGGTTCGCTGTCACCAAGCAAGCTATTCAACGCGGCTTGCAGACGGCTTGCCGAAGCACTGGCAAGCCGAGCTGGCGTAGCGATTGATTCGGGAGTCTATGACAAGGTTCGAGCGTTCCGAGCGCCGAACAGTCGGCACGGAAAGACCGAACGTTATAAGCGATTCCTAGACCTCGATTCGCTAATCAGCTTGCCGGCTTCGCGTATTGTCGAACTGGCGGCGGTGCCGTGGGCTTTCGAGTTGCCGGAAGCACCGGCGGAAAACTCGCAAGCGGCTACCGATTGGCAAGAGTCGCTGGCGATTGTCTCGACTGAACAAGCGGCGACCACCGAGCGGCGGAACTATCCCGACGAATCAGGCGCGGCGCTCAATCGTTCGACGATGGACTTTATTCGCGATGGTGCGACGACAGGCGACAGGCACCGAACGCTATTCAGCGCGGCGGCAAACTTGGCTGAGTTTGGTTGCGGCTTCGACCTAGCTTGGGCGTTGTTGTCCGAAGCGGCTTTAGATTGTGGCTTGCCGCCGGCGGATGTGCGTCGGCAAATTCAATGCGGACTAGAACACAAAAGAGGGACGATATGACAAACTTCGACGCGGTTTTCGTAACTAATGGGCACGACAAAAGCGGTTGCGTTTTAACTAGGCGATTGCCAGTCGTTCGCCAGACAAAAGGTTTCGTTTTACTACTTAATGGCTGTAGCAAAATCCGGCTGAAGTTGTCCGACCTTCAGGAAACTGGGCGAGCGTATCCACTTGATGACTACTTAACATTTGCAGTCGATTCAAAGGGTAATCGGGTTAAGGTTTTTCAATCCAGAACGTTTGGGGAATTCTATTACGCAACGCATGACGACGCGCAGAAAATGTATGACCTTTGGCAAGCCAAGCGACTAAAGCGGCGCAGGGGGAAGCAATGAACAAAGCACGTTATGCAGTGGCGGCGGATGTTTTCGACGATTGGCGGGAAAATGTTTTGCAAGGGACACCGCCGACGTTCTACCCTGTTGCCGAGTCGGGACCGCTAGCACGGTTCGAGCTGGGACCGCAATTGATTACGCTTATCGGCGGGGCACCAGGCGGCGGGAAAACGGCTTTCGTTATGCAATGCGTGGTTGATGCGTTGCGACTATCGCCAACGCTACGGGCTGTTGTCTGTAACGTGGAAATGCCGCCTGAGGTTTTGTTAGACCGGCAATTGTCACGATTGTCAGGGGTGGCGCTCGACGCGATACGGTTTCGCACTATCGACGCGCAACAAGCCGAGCGTATCGACGTGGGCCTATCCGTTATCGACAGCTTCGGCGACCGACTAGCCTTTGTTCGACCGCCGTTCACTCTGGAAAACGTCGCCGCGACGGCTGACGGCTTCGCACCTTTGACGGATGGCGGCGGGTTGCTACTGGTCCTCGACTATGCGCAGCGTATCGCACCGCCAGGGATTCAAGGGGACAAACGCGGGGCGGTTGATGCGTCAATGAACTACCTTCGACAGTTTGCCGACGCCGGCGCGGCTGTTATCGTCGTTTCTTCGGTAGGTCGCCAAAAGAACAGCAAAGGTTCGTCAACGTATGCGGCGGACTCACTAAACCTTGCCAGCTTCAAGGAAAGCGGGGAACTAGAGTTTGGCGCAGACGATGCGTTTATTCTGGCACCTGTTGGCGCTGGTCAGGTCAAGCTATCGCACTTGAAGGCGCGGCACAGGCGACCCGAAGATATTTTGTTTCGCTTTGATGGTTCGACGCAACGCTTTGACCCCATCACAGAGGATGGAACAACAGAAGCGGCGGGGAACTGGTCCGAGGCGTTGCGCGATTTGTGGGAAACTGCCGAGCCGGCTGGGGGTGAACCGTGGCAAGCGTAGTTGATGCGTTGCCGCGCACCGCTGACGGACGACCGACACTAGCGGGCGCGGCTTGTTTGCCGCCGATGAACGCGACCGCTTCGCCAAGAGAGCCGGCGAAGCAAACGCGGAACAGTCGCCAGGGTCGCACCAACGGAGCCGAGCCGAAGCAAAAGACGCGGGACCGCTTCGGGCTGCTAAATGGCTTCGTGGATTGTTCGATGGCTGATTTGTCAAAAGCCGAGTTGGCGACGTGGCTTTGTTTGTATCGCGACACTCGCAACGGGACCGCTTGCACTTCACAAGCAGACATAGCGCGACGTTCGGGGCTGTCGGTTCGGTCGGTCAAGTACGCGGTTCGGCGACTACTCGATTCGGGGCTGCTAGTTCGCGTTTACTGCGGCGGATTGAATCGGGGACCGTCCCGCTATCGGGTGGAATCACTGGGGCAGCCAGCTTCCCCCGTACAGGGGCAAAAATGCGTATCAGACAGGGGCAACCAGCTTCACCTATCCCATAAGGGACCATAAGCGGCTGACCCGCCTAACGGGCTGCGCCCTGCGGGTCGCCGAAACAAGACACAGACAGTCGGCAACAGACGATAGGAACCGAGAACTATGGCCAACGCGAATTTACTAAACTCGCTTCAAGCGGCCTGGGGGCAAACGGAAGTTATCCCAGCGCGAAAGACTCAAGCGCCGGCTGTCGCTTCGCTACCTGCGGTTGTTGGCGGTGGCGTGGCTATGGTTCGCTGTCAGTCGCACTTGCCGCCGTTCGATGTGATTTGCACGCCAGACACCAAGCGGCGCGGCTGGATTCGGTCGCAATGCCGATTGTGCGGGAGATTCTTGGGTTATCGTCCAGGGGCAAACGGTTTACACTTGGAGAGCCGAAGCTAGGGCCGTACACCCGAAAGCTGGTCTAACTCGCTAGTTGCTTCGGCAATTTTCAATTCGAGTTGTTTTGCATGGGAGTTGATGCAATGGGTTCTGTTTACAAAAAACACGTTACGCGGGCGATGCCAAGTGGCGCGACCGTTTCTACTAAGCGCCGGCGGGCAACAGTCAAAGAACTACGCCGCGACCCTACACAGGCGACGGTTTCCGAGTTGGTCGCAACGTGGCGCGACCGAACAGGCGAAAAGCAAACGGGCCTTGTCGTTGTCGGTGCCGATGGTTCGCAGCGTGTACGGGTTGAATCGGGGACTTACTACGCCAAGTTTCGCGATGGGGACGGAATCGTCCAAGAGTTGCCAACGGGATGCCATGACAAGCAAGCGGCACAGGCGAAACTAAAAGAGTTTGAACGCATAACCGAACTGGTACTAGGTGGCATTCTGACTTCGGAGGATGCCGACGTTTCGACGTGGCAAGCGGTGCCGATGACTAAGCACGTCGCCGACTATATCGACGACTTGCGCGGGCGTGGCGTTCATCCTGACCGAATCAAGACTTCTGAAACGTACCTGCGGGAAGATTGTGCCGGCTGCGGATTCCGTTTTTTGCGTGACTTGTCTGCCGACAAATTGCGAACGTGGCTACGTTCACAATCCAGCATGAGCGCCGCTGTTTACAATTGGCACTCTGAATTGTGGGTTGCGTTTGGTGGTTGGCTGTCAGGCAAGCGGATGAACGGCAAGCGTTCTTCGCGAACGGGTAAACGCCGTATCGGTTCTAATCCGTTTGACGGCTTCGGCAAGCGTGACACCAAGCAGGACCGCCGTAGAGTTGCGCGGTCGCTTACTGTGGACGAAATGCGGCGACTGCTGAAACAAGCACAGAGGCGACCGCTTGAGGACGCTATGAGAGTCACCAGAGGGCCACGTAAAGGCGAATTGACCGCGAAGGTGACACCAGAGCGGCGGCAAGTGTTGGAACGCTTAGGCTTCGAGCGTGCTTTGATTTATAAGACCGCGATTCTTACGGGGCTGCGATTGAACGAACTGCGAACGCTAAGCGTCAACGATTTGTCGTTTGGCGATGTGCCGTTCATTGTGCTGCGAAGTGACAACGAAAAGAACCGCAAGGGTTCTAGTGTTCCGCTACGTTCGGACCTTGCCGCCGAGCTGCGACAGTGGGTCGCCGGTCGCGCCGGCGATGAACTGGTTTTCCGTGTTCCAGGGGGATTGCTTCGGATTCTGAACCGCGACCTTGTTGCCGCCGGTATCGACAAGATTGACGAACGCAAGGGACGGGTTCACTTGCACGCACTGCGGCACTCGACAGGAACCCACCTAAGCGCGGCAAACGTCGCACCACGAACGGCACAGGCGGTTATGCGGCACTCTGACATATCGCTAACGATGAACACCTACACCGACGAACGGCTGTTGAACTCCGCCGGCGCTGTCGAGCTACTACCAGAGCTAAGACTAGAGAGCCGAAGCAATCCAAGTTTGGTTGCACCAACGGTTGCACCTAGAGTAGGCGAACTGTGTCATTTGGGGGCAATTCCTGACAATTCTAACGAGTTAGCCGATTCGGGCGAGAAACGAAAAAACCCTGCAATTCATAGGGAAAAGCAGGGTTTTTCAGAGTCGGGGTGGCGAGATTTGAACTCACGACTTCTGCGTCCCGAACGCAGCGCTCTACCAGGCTGAGCCACACCCCGAAGATGATTGATTCCACGAACGAAGAGTAACATCGTTCTGCGAGCTAATATTATAATTCATCGACTGCCGGCTTGACTACAGTAGCTTCAAGCTAGGGTTTTGACTTCTTTAGAAATAGACATTCGTTTTTTATTCGAACTCGGAAACAACCATGATGTACAACCTAACCAATGCTGTGCTGGCCTTCTCCTTGACGCTGGCTATGTCCCTGGCAACACATGCGCAAGGACTACCCAAATATGGAACGGATGTAGACTTGGAAACGGCCAAAAAAATCATGACAGCCGCGGAAGCAGAAGCCAAGCAAAGAGGTTGGCCGGTGGCGATTGCGATCGTCGATACGCATGGTTTGTTGGTTATGTTCCAACGACTCGAAGAGACACAGCATGGCAGTGTGGAGGTGGCGATTGAAAAGGCTCGGACGGCTGCGCTGTTTCGTCGTGAATCGAAAGTCTTTGAAGATCAGATTGCGCAAGGAGGTGTCAATCTGAAACTGCTTCGTCTGCCCGGTGCGCTGGGAATGGAGGGGGGCTTGCCAATTATCGTCGATGGAAAAGTAGTGGGAGGCATCGGCGTATCCGGAGTGAAATCAAGCGAAGACGCTGAAGTGGGCAGGGCTGGGTTGAAGGCGCTGGGGAAATGAGCTGTGCCAAACGTAACTGTCACCCAGCGAAATGCGTAGCGACAGATGCCAAGATTCGTGCGATTGTGCAATCGATGCGATGCGTCCGCGAGCAGAGTCCTTCAAAGTGACCATCCTGCATGTTGTAGGATTGTTTTTGAGCGGAGTTATTGATCGCCTTGAGAAATGACATTTGCGAAACTCAATGGCTTGACCAGCCAGAGGCCGCCGGCAGTGCCGCTGTCTCCGCGCTCGGGAGCGCTAAAGTCGGCAATATAAAGCCAGCCTTGTGGATCATGCACGATGTCCAGCGGAGCTCCAAAACGTAATATGCGATCGTGCTGGTCAACCAAGGGACAATGGTCTGAAACTGAAGTGCCGTCGGTGGAGACCTGATAGGTGTGAATGCCCCGAGTGGCTGTGTAAAAGCAGAATAGCAATCTCCCTTGCAAAGGACCATCGGCGGTCCACTCGCAAACGCCATCGGCACTGGGGCCTTTGTCTTTTTCTAAATCACGGATTAACAGACTCGGATCAAAATTTGACTCTGGTTGGGTGCCTACGGGCAGCTCGGGAACTTCCCAAGGATCGAAATCAACCGTTGGGCGGGGGTCTGATCCTTGGTATCGTTCATGTTGATACCGGCGAACAATTGCCCACTGGAGTGCCAACACAAATCGAAGGCTTCGCGAATTCCGGTAGCAAAGACTTGCAGGGCTAGCGGATTTGTTTCTGGGCGGAATTCTTGCACATTGACAGGAAGTTGCTGCTTCCAGATTTCGTGTGACAAATCAATCGCCAGTGTGGCGGCGGAGGTGCTTGGTCTGTCGTTCGGAAGCGAATTTTATCGGCCTCAAGAAATGCACCAGTCAGACTTTTTAAGCTGGCGGTGACGCGCAGTTCATACTCGGTGTCTAGTTGTAACGGCTCTTCTACCGACAGTGTGATCACACCTCCTAGATCCCCACCAATATTGATGGCGATTGAATCGCCGCCAACTTGCACAAGTTCAACCGCTTTGTCGTTGACCGTCTTTGCATCGAATTTTTGGTTGACACGGATTTGAATCCATGGTTCCAGTTCCACACCTTGCGTGCGGTTTCCCAGAGAAAACTCCGTGACCTCAAATAATTCGTCTGCCGATTGCCCTACAAGCTGTGACGTTAACAACAGCAAACTGCTTAAGCCGAAATTTTTGGCGAATCTCGCTACACCTAAACCTCGTGCCATTTGCTTTACTCCTATTGCAATCGCGAAGCTGAATTGTGCTATGGTGTCGCGACATAAAATGGATTGGTGATAATCCAAATATACGGCTCGCCAGCCACATCCAACCATACTTCTACTCGGTATCGGCCCGGTTGCGTCAGCTCCGCTGTGAAGGTATGTCCCTCGGATTCCGATTGCAATTCGCCATTGCAGATGAGCTTCCATTTGCCACTCAGCGGTGCCTGTCCCTTGAGCTGGTCCCCCGCGCTCCAGGGGACATGGCTACCGATTTCATGTCGCTCGCCGTTTGCGTTCAACGCGATATCAAAACCTTGGGAGTCGGCGAGCCAGTCGAAAGCTACATACGCGCGCCCGGCTTGCAGCGCCTCCCACACCGCCGCTTGATTTAGTTCGGGCATCAGCAGATGCGTGGCCACATGTCGCAAGGCGTGTTCGTAGCGATCGAGTTGCAATTCAAACAAAACCGTGTTGGGCGGAGCGGTTGCGGGAATAGGCAGCACATCGGTCAAGGCGATTTTGTCAAGTTCGACCAGCTTCTCGCCCAACGCATCTTCGACCAGCACTTTCTCGTTCTCCGCCAGTCGCACGCGCAGGCCGATGTTTTGATGCGCGTCGTTAGCAGAAACTCCAGTATGGGGATAGTTGGCACACAACTCGTCCCAGCGTCGCAAATAGTCCGCGGGGTAGTTGTGCAGCGCAGAATAGGATTCTTGTGGATACTGGGCCACACGCTCAGCTACACTCAACAACCACAGTGGATTGCGAAATTTGGCGGCCAATCGTTTTTCATCCTTGAAGTCCGCATGGGTGTTATAAATCTCAGAGCCAGTTAGGCCACTTAACTCCCAATCCATGCGTTCTTCCAAATGGCACAGGAACAGCAGACCGTCGCGGCCCGCCACTTGATTGCATAATTCCTGTTCGCTCCCTTGTTCTGCGCCTCGGAGCGTCGTGCGAGGGTAGACGTGTAACCCGCGCATCTCGGCCCCAGGTATGAGCAATACACCATCGCGCATGCCCTGATGTCCATCGACAAAAAAATCATAGTGATCGGCAGGGTGCTCGGTGAAGAGGATGACTTGCGTGCCAACCTTTTTAGCAGCAGTTACGATGTCGTCGATTTGGCCGCGGCTGTCGTGTGAAAAAGCGGAGTGGACGTGCAGGTTGGCGCGAAAGACTTCGAAGGGTCCCGGCGTTTGGATTTCGCGGCGTTGGAGTCGCAGGTGTTCGACCGCTTCATGTACGGCCTGCAGTCGCGCGGTGGAAAAACGGTCCAAGGCATCCTCGGCCTTGGCGGCGATTCCATGCAATCCCCAGGAAATGGCAGCCAGCAGCAGCGTCGATTTCAATCCATGCATTGTTTTTTATTCAGGTGATTGGTGTGAGTTACGGCCTTCGCATTTTTGCTTCGAGCAAACTCTTCAGCTCGGCGACTACCCTAGGATGTTGGCTGTACAGATTATTCGTTTCGCCTGGGTCAGCCTCGAGATCATACAGCTGTCCCGGAGCATCAGGTTCCTGGTCCACCAACGCATAGGGCTTCATTGACCAACGACCGTCTCCATCATAATTGTTGCCTCCACTACCTTGGTGGTCGAGATATTTCCAGTGTCCTTGGCGGATCGACATTTTCAAAGTCCATGTTTGCTGCAACATGAATGGCCTCAGAGATTCACTCCCGTGCGTACCGAGCATAACAGGTAGCATGTTGAAGCTGTCTTCGGCGGCGGTGGCTGGTGGACTAGCGTTGGTCAACGCCGCGCACGTGGCCATGATATCCGTTAGGCTCAGCAATTGTCCGCTGACTGACCCGGCGGGTACCTTTTCTGGCCAACGCACGATGAATGGCGTGCGATGACCTCCCTCCCAGCCGTCCCGTTTGACGCCGCGCCACGGTCGTGCACCATCGTGCTCATAGTCGCGACGCATGGCTAGAACACTGATCGTTTCCGGTCCATTGTCGCTGGCGAAAATGACGAGCGTATTGTCGGCAATCTCGAGCTCCTCCAGCGTCTTCAACAACTCGCCGACGATCCAGTCCATCTCAAAAATGAAATCTCCATGCGGTCCCGAGTCCGTCTTGCCTTGGAATTGTTTGGCTGGAAACGATGGCAAGTGGACGGCTTGCATCGAATGGAAAAGAAAAAACGGTTTGTCGGGGGTGTTGCGGACGTGCTCGCGAAGGAACCTCTGGCTCTTCTCAAGAAACACCAAATCGACCGTTTCTAAATCAAAATCGGGGGCGATCATGCCGCGGCGATTGTCGGTCGAATAATCGTGCTTAGGGAGTGGCGATTGGTCAAGTTGTCCGGTAGGAGGAACTGGAATGCGATCTCCATCGATAAAAGCGTAGAGCCAATCTGTAGTTGGACAGCAGGCCGTACCGAAGAACTGATCAAAGCCGCGATGGATGGGTGCATCGGGAATGGCCCGCGCGAAATCGATTCGTTTCACGGAATCGAGATCTCCCTTATGGATCGTATCTCCCTGTGAGTCGTAGAAGGTCAAGCCGATATGCCACTTGCCAAACATGGCGGTGGTGTAGCCACTGTCGCGCAACATGCCTGGAAGTGTCAATCTCTCGGGCTCGATCAAGCATGGCCCCCCTGCTCCGCTGAAGACTCCGCGATAGCCAGTGCGAAAGGCCATCCGTCCCGTCATGATGCTGTAGCGCGTCGGAGTGCAGACCGTCGATGGGCTGTGTGCGTCGGTGAACCGCATACCCTCGGAGGCGAGCCGATCCAGGTTTACGGTAGCGACCTTGGATTGGTCGTTATAGCAACTGACGTCGCCATAGCCTAAGTCATCGGCGAGTATTAACAGTACGTTGGGAGTTGTTGCATCGGCGATCGCAGTCGCGGTGGTCGCCAGCCACATGAGCGCGAGGATGAAGAAGACTTTCATGAGGAGATTTGGGTCCGTGAAGTGTTTCATTAAGCGATTAAGGCAATTTGTTCGATTGATTATACACCTGCATCGGTCTCCAGAGTGTGCAAGGATTGCCGGTGGGTCGCTTCTGCCGGAAGCGACTGTTTCAAGTGGGTCGCTTCTGCCGGAAGCGACCGTTTCAAGTGGGTCGTTCCTGCCTTGGGCGACTGCAATAGGTGGGTCGCTTCTGCCGGAAGCGACGTCTATAGGGTGGGTTCAATAATGCATGAGAAAGCAGAGCGGATACTGGCAGCGAGTAGTGGTCGGCTAACAAAGGAATGTCAGGTCACTTTCGGCAAAAGTGACCCACTAAGTCACTTTCGGCAAGAGTGACCCACCAAGTCACTTTCGGCAAAAGTGACCCACCAAGTCACTTTCGGCAAGAGTGACCCACTTACGAATGCGTTTCGAATAGAATATCTTTCGCGAAACAATTGCCTACAGGAAAGCCGTTATGAAGATCGTTCGGATATTTGCACATCGCGTGGAATTGCCTTTGGTGGAGGGTTCCTACAAATGGTCGGGGGGTAAATCAGTTTCTGTGTTCGATAGTACGATCGTGGGAGTCGAAACCGACGATGGGCTGATCGGCTATGGTGAAGTCTGTCCGTTGGGCCCGTTCTATTTACCGGCGTACGCAGAAGGTGTACGCAGTGGCTTGCGAGAATTGGGTCCGCATCTTATCGGACTGGATCCCCGAGAGTTGGGAAAACTGAATGTGCAGATGGATGCCGCGTTACTGGGGCATCCCTACGTCAAAACAGGAATTGATATGGCTTGCTGGGATCTTCTCGGCAAGGCGACGGGGTTACCGGTGTGCGTGTTGATGGGAGGGCGATACGGAGAGAGCGTACGCCTATATCGCGCAATTTCTCAAGTTCCGCCCGATGAGATGGCGCGCAATGTCGCCAGCTATAGCAAACAAGGATACACCCGTTTTCAGCTCAAGGTGGGAGGCGATCCGGATACCGACATCGAACGCATACGCGCGGCGCGAAGCGTCTTGAAGGCGAGTGATCGTTTGGTGGCCGATGCCAACACAGGTTGGACACAGCACGAAGCCATGCGCGTTGTTCGCGGGGTGCAAGACTTGGATGTCTATATCGAGCAACCGTGTATGAGCTACGAAGAATGCCTAGCCGTGCGACGCAATACGACGCATCCATTTGTGCTCGATGAGAACATCGACAGTTTGGCGATGTTGCTCCGCGCCCATCGCGATCTGGCCATGGACGTGGTGAATTTAAAAATTAGCAAGCTGGGTGGATTGACGAAAACCAAGCAGTTGCGCGATCTGTGCGTTTCACTTGGGATCGCCATGACCCTGGAAGACAGTTGGGGTGGGGATATCACGACTGCGGCCATCGCCCATTTGGCCCATAGTACTCCTGAGAATCTTCGTTTTACCAGCACCGACTTCAATAGCTACAACACGGTCCGCAACGCCGACGGCGCCCCTCAACGTCAGCAAGGCTTCATGCAGGCTAGCGAGGCGCCGGGCTTGGGGATTTCACCTAGGTTCGATGTCATTGGACCAGTGGTCGTGGACGTGACGTGATAAAAAGTCCCTGGAATCTTGATCCAGGGCACTCACATGTTCTGCGTTCGGGATCTACTTTTTCTCGGTGTGGTGTTGTTCGTAGTGTTGCCTGAGTAGATCCTTACCATAGTCGTTGCCGTTGGGGGTGCGAACCACGGCGTGGATGTGGTCGCGTGTGGGTTCATTGGAGCGAAACGGGGCGACGCGACGCTGATGATCGAATTCAATGAGGATGACCGGGCTGTGAATGCGATAGTAGAATACGCTATCGTCCTGCGTGCCGCCGATCCAGGCGAAGTAAGTCCGGTCCAGATGTTTTTCAACTTCAGTCATTTTCACTTTTGCATGACCGTCGTCCATATTCCCAACGTATTCTGCAATCACGGCCAATAGCATGTTGCGCTGTGAAACATTGAGCTTTGTCCCAGGCAAACCGGCATAGTTGAGATCGACGTTGTCCTGATAGGCTTGGGTTAATGCATTGTTGCCGTCTTTGACTGCGGACAAAGTAGCCTCCTGCCGCTGCGAATCGTCGAGCGACTGCATGAACTTCAGCCCCTTGTCTTGCTCGTCCTGCATGACAATAGTGCCTTTAAATTTTCCATCGGTGGCATGTACCGGTTCGCTACCAACAAAAACCGGAGCCATGACCACTTGGTCACCGAGCACAAAATAGTTGATGATCAGATGGTGGCCGTCGATTTGCCATCCCCAAGGCTCAGTGGCTGATGGCTCGCCCAAGATCGTAATCCAGTACAGCCACTCGCCATATTCTTCATAGTTATTAGCCAGTTCGGCTAGCGTGCCGTTTAGCTTCATGATGTCCTGGGACATTTTTAATCCCTTAGCACTCAAGCTGGCGCGCAATAATCCGAATGCCAAATCGCGTTGCTTTTCATCCATTTCATCAAAGCCAACCCCTTGTCGCTTGTAGAAGTGGCGATTGTCCCACTTCCGCCATTCAAGGTCGTCAACGGGAAAAATAGTGCGCTGCTTCTGTGCTTCGGTTAGTCCCGCCAGCAACGACTTGGCGGCCGCTACCACAGGTTCGGTGCTGACTCCTGAGGATTCGATCTTGAACAAGCCGGGCTCGATTTTTCCATCGGCGAAGATACCTCGAAAAGGCTCCGCAAGCGAAGCTTCGTCGGCACCCGCACCACCACGCGGCCCGCGCTGTTGTGCGAAGAGCGTTACACCAACAAGGATAGCGGAAACGCCACCCACCAACATGAAACGCTGGTTGATCATCGACATGGGAATTCCCTCGGGTCAATTGTTGAATAGGTTATAGAGGCGCAATCCGCCGTTGTGATGGGTGGGGCGCGCTGAAAGGCTGTGTTAATTCTAACCGAATTGATTGCTTTGGGTTCCGCAGGAACCAAGCGAATAAATCACAAGTACAAGATGCGATTGAGCACTTACTGTCTTTGGCTCAAATTGCTGTTGGTGCAGTGGTGCTATTGCAGCGGTTCCAAGGTTAAATCCATTTTCATTTCGGTGGTCATGTCTTGATTTTGACCGGCCGCCTCGACGCTCATCGCGGTTTGTGAAGTAATTTTCATGGAAGTCTGTATGGGAAAGACGGAGCCCAATTCGATAGTGGACTTTGCACTCCCAGTCGACTTAAGCGATTTGAGTTTGATATTTGTCCCTGGAGGGAGCGCGTCATTCTTGATTTCCTGTGGGTCAGCATTTTGTGTCACGCTGACGTCCATCGCAAATCCATGTTCAGAGAGCTGGGTGATTTCGTGGATCGAAGTTTGTTTGAGTTGCAGTCCGTTGGCGTTCATGGTTTGTACCACACGCCACTTGCCACCCACTCCAACAGGTTCCGCCGGCAGTGGAGAGCTCATCTGGCTCATTGAGTTTTTCATGCCTTCCAGCATTTGTTGCAATTGCGCTGGTACACCTGCGGGAATATCTAATTCCGCCCGTTGCGTGAAGCCTCGATTGGTAACCACTATATGTCCTGTGGTACCGACCATGGGCTTTACCGTCGATTGCATTATGTCTGCCAGCGGCGATGGGTTGGCGGGATCGTCGACAATGTCGACTTCGGTGTAGGAATACGTGAATGCGATATCGCCGTTTTCAGCTACGTTTTCGATCGAGGTCTTGATCGTGATCTTTGTCGCCGGAATATTCTGGGCTGGTATCTGCTGTCCGCCGATGGACATAGCTTGCTTCATTCCCATCGTCATTACGGCAGTTTGTGTAGCATCTTTTTTAGGTGCGAGCCGCAGTTCGCGGAGCGGTGCCGTCCCCGCTTCAATTAGCTCGACGGTGACCGCGTAGGGCGGAGCTTCTTTCTCCTGGGCTGTGGCCAGAGCTACCAACAAAAACGGGGTGCAAACAATAATACCTGCCCAAAGGGCTGCAACTTGACGCATGGGGAGTTTCCTTAATCAATCGTTTCGCCGAAAGTCTTGGCGACTTCCGCTACATTTGTCTAGTTTTAGCCGATGGGATGCACGAAGCTTAAATGTAAAGCGGCGTGGCGGCAGTTGAGTTGGTCGTTTTGCTGACGCGTCAACGAGCCAAACATGGGGTGTTTTGGCAAGGGCCCCTGAGTTTTGTAATGCGCGATTGATTCCTTGAGGTGCGCGAGTGCTGTTGCCACATCGAACTCCTGGTTGGGCCAAAAAACAGCTTCGGATTTCTGGGGTAGTTTGAAACCGGGCTTGAGCGGCTTGTCGTTGATTAGCATGGGTTTCATCAGGGGAATCATTAGTCGCATGTACCAGGGTGGCGATGGCACTGTGAGCTTACCGGTCGTCATGTCTTGCGATCGCGCCAAGTGTTCGAGAATCTGGCCAAACGAGTGCTGGCCCGTCGTACTTACTTCGCCACTGGCAAGTCGTTCAGCTTCGGCGACGACTTCGTCGAGATTGTTGAATTGCAAATCACGACGTTTGGGTTGTTTGGACATGTGTGCGAACTTCCAGGTACGAAGGGATAAGGCTGCTACAGTCGATTGGACATGCAAATATTGACAAGCAGATTATTCAACTGCAAATCGGGTGAAAATCTCATTAGGGCACGAACCGAACCTCAAGTTGACTGGAAAGTACCTGCTATCAATTGCGATGAGATTGCAAGTTGCGGGTTTTGCGTTGTCACCTTCAAACCACTTGCCAACAATTTAGTTTATTTTATTCTGCGCCGGCAAGCTAGTCGGTAGCCCTACGGTGGATGAACGACCAACTGCCAGCAAGATGACAACCAAAGCCACCGAACCGACTGCGAGGATGAGCCAGCTGTTGATGCCAAAGCCGGCCGGTAGGGTGCCGCACACGATCGATACTAGGCCAACGGTTAAAGCATAGGGCATTTGTGTGCGGACGTGAGCGATGTGATCGCAATGGCTACTGCGCGATGAGAGGATGGTAGTATCGGAGATGGGCGAACAGTGGTCACCAAAAATGGCACCCGCCAATACACTGCCGATCGTAGCGAGCAATACAAAATGATCGGGGGCGGGGGGCGCTCCCAATTGCTGTTGCAGGAGTCCGTAAGCGAGTGGAATGACAATCGGCATCAGGATGGCCATCGTTCCCCAGCTTGTCCCCGTGGCGAAAGCGATCACACATGCAAGTACAAACACGATCGTGGGTAGCAGACCTGCAGCCAAATCTAGCTGAGTCAATTGGGCAGCGATGAATTCACCAGTCCGCATGTGCTCGCTACCGGTCAAATGACTCAGCGTCCAGGCCAACCACAAAATCACCATGGCGGGGAGTACATGTAGAAAACCTTCCACCATGGCCGACTTAATCTGTTCGATACGCGCGTTGCGTTGCACCCCGATCAACAGCAGGCTGGAAGCTAGTCCCGCCAGTGCGCCATACTGTAGACTCACATAGCTATTTCCCTGCCCAATTACTTTGCCCCAACCTTGCAAAGTCGATTCAACCAATTCACCCTCGGGCAAGGCACTTCGCCCAGTGACGACTAACAACCAAACCACGACCACGACGGTGATGGCAATGGGTAGTATCGCATTGATGGCGCGCGGAGCGACGGTAGATGTTTGATTTGCAGTTACCGATTCATCCGGGTCGGCAAGTTGCGCCTTGCGCTCGGCGGCTAACATTGGTCCAAAGTCGCGACAGAGCAGTCCGCACAGCAGCACAAACAACAACGTATACAGAATGTAGAAACGACTGGGGATGGTTTGAATAAAAATCCCAAACGTGTCGCTGCCAATGTCAATTCCTGCGTCGGTATAACCGATCTGCATGGCACTGATCTCGGTAGCTACCCAGGTGCTCACCAGTGCCAGTCCGGAGACCGGAGCGGCAGTGCTGTCGACTAAGTAGGCCAATTTCTCGCGACTGATTTTTAGGCGGTCGGTCAGCGGACGCATGGTGGAACCGAGTAGCAGCGTGTTTGCATAGTCGTCGATGAAGATCACTAGTCCCAAGCACCAGGTCAGCACTTGTCCGCCCCTACGCGAGCGGGCTAGCGGCATAGCCCAAATCACGATGCCTTGCATGCCACCGGACAAATGAATCAAAGCGACTTGCATCCCCAGCAATGTGGTAAAGGCAAAGACTCGGAGATGATCTTCGTTGAATAGCGATTTCCAAAGATGCTCTTCGGCAAACGAGTAACCAAATTGTTGCAGCGATTGCAGGGCGTAGTTGCCCCAGGCAAAGTCGCTACCCAAAGCGGATTGCTGCAGGTTCGGTGCCGGGAGCAAAATCAAAACGGCGGTAGCGATCCCCAACAGCAGTGACAAGACGACTCGTTGCGTAACAACTGCCAACACGATCGTCAGCAACGGCGGAAGTAGACACAGCCAGCCCAGCGGGAAGGATTGTTCCAAGCGTTTGGTTTCCTATAGGAGTTGGAGTGGCACTGGCCGAAACCGAATAGCGTCAGAATTTCTGTTTTCTTGGGCGACGTGCAATGCCGAAAGTCTTGGCGACTTCCGCTGCGTTTCAAGCCGCTGCCATTCGGCTAGGGCTCTTTGTCAACGTTTAATTTTTGGGTTGCCTGGGAAAAGGTGTCGGACACCAAAAGCCGGAACGGCCCTTCGGGTGCTTCGCACTTTTGGTGTCCGACACCTTTTCCCGACCCGACAATGGTATCACAATTCGAGCTAGGCATCCTCCGCCGGGGCGATTGCTCAAGTTCAACTCGCCGCCATGTAGAACAACAATGCGCATGGCTTTGGACAGGCCCAGGCCTAAACCACGTCCCGCCTCGCGGCCACTGTAGTAGGGATCAAAACAGTGCTCAAGCGCTTGAGCGCTGAGGCCACTCCCCTGGTCGGCCACCTCGATGCAAACGGCTGTAGGTGCAGGCTGGCTGTTAGTATCGCGGTTGCGTGCATGACGGGTATCAGACAAAGCAACACAGACTTCGCCACCATCGGGCATGGCTTCGATCGCATTGCGGATGATGGCCCACAACGCTTCCGTTAGTGCCGATGCATCCGCCTCGATCGACCGCTGTGTATGCTGCTCGATGCGCAAGGCAACGTTCAACGGAGTGGCCCACAACTGGCCGCGGGCGACTACGCGGTCGAGCAATTGGTCGATACGTGTAGTTTCGAACTGCAGTTTCGGTGGTCGAGCGACCAACATCAGATCACCTAGCATCTCACAACCGCGCATGGCGTTGGTTACGATATTCTCCAATAACTGTCGGTGATCTGGATGAGCTTCGTTACTTGCCAGCACGCCCGCGCGAGTGGCGATATTGGCCAATGGGTTGTTCAATTCATGACTTAGCCCATAAGCGAATTGATAGATGGCTTCCATCTTTTGACGTTGCAGCTCGGTAGCAAAGTTGGCTTCTAGAGTTCGTTGGCGTATTACGACATGGCACAGCGAAAGTAGCTGTGATTGTTCACGACTCGGAGAGTCGTGCGACGAAATCGGGTCTGCTAGGTCACGACTCGGAGAGTCGTGTGACGATGACGATAGCGTGTCAAGCTGGACGAGCAACTCGGGGAGACGCTGTGCGATCGCATCCCAATCAACGGGGTGTTGCGATTGGAAACAGGTGGCCAGAGCCTCATCGCGACTTGCCAATTCGCGCAGACTAGCGACGACTTTGTTCGGCGGCTGAAGCGCGGGGTCGAGCGCACTGATCTGCAGCACGAGCGAGAACAATTCGCGGCACGTGTCGTCCATCATGGGCGAGGCGGCTTGGTTCATTTCCGCTTGGCTCATAGCCGACTACCCGCTGCGTCGATTGCATTCAAATTATTGGTGGCGTGAGCTTCCTGCGTGCGAGCCTAAGTTGGCACGTCCAGTTCGGCATGGGGTTTGACGATTTTTCGTTTAACCCGCAGCCTTGGGCGAGGCTCAACGCGGTGAACCTCGCCTACGGCTGCGGGTTAAACAAAGACTGACCTGGGAATTGCATCCCAGGCTGTCGAATACCGTGCCTTCAGCACTAAAAATCGCGAGAATCAATACAGGCGCTTCGAACTGAAATCGTTCTGCGGGCAACAAATTATGCCGCATAGGAGTGTGTCAATGTATTGCGGGTTTATCAATTTCGAGCAGATCGCAGACACGTTCGATCAAGCGATCGATCGTAAATGGTTTTTGCACGAAATCGTCAGCCCCGGCGGCTCGTAGATCGGCGACCTTATCCTGTTCGATCATGCCGGAAATGCAGATGATCTTGACAGAATCGAGTGCGCTGTCGCTACGAACTCTTTGGCACACTTCTCGACCGTTGATGTCGGGTAGCATGACGTCGAGCACGACGATATCAGGTCGGAACTCTTTGACTTGCATGCCTGCATCGAAGCCGTTGTTGGCCGTGCGTATCTCAAATCGACCATCGCGTGCAAAGGCGTCGGCCATCAATTCGACCAAATCCTGCTCGTCATCGACAATCAATATCTTCTTTTTGCCGTTTTCTAACGCATCGGTCGGGATTCCATTGTCCTTCATAAAGGAGAACAATTGATCGCGGGGTATGCGCCGGAAACGACTTCCTGGGACGCGAAATCCCTTTAAGCTTCCATTATCGAAACAGCGGATAATCGTCTGCTGACTTACTTTGCAGATTTTCGCCGCTTCCCCAGTGGTAAATACCGTTTTCGTGGTTGACATGCTTTCCACCATCCTTCCTGATCGATGGCCACGCTAGCCGCATGCGGTTACTACGCCGATGCTTTGCAATCTGACATCAGATTAACTAGCCTCTTTGTTTTGACGGAACCGAAACAGCCTTAAACTGTTCCTGTTCTATATCCTCCAGCAATACCCGCTTCAGCCAAGCTTGCCGAGCTTAACTGAACTGCCGGATTATAGCGGATAGGCCAGTTGGGTCAATATCGAAAGTTTTTCCGTAAGTTCTTGTAAATCAAAGACTTGCGGAGAATCGTGTCGAACTGCTTGGAAAAAATCACCCCAAAGTCCGCTGACGGTAATCTGGCTCCAGATACCTCAGACACTTAATCCCCAGTCAGCTTTCCCAGGTCTCTCGGCTAGCCGAGTCGATCTCGGCAGGTGGTAGCGGAAGTCGCCAAGGCTTTCGGAAGATAGAAACCATTCCGCAGGCAGTAGGACGAAAGTCTTGGCGACTTCCGCTACGGTCGACAACACGACTGGAATCACGACTGGAATCACGACTGGAAAGCCTCGACTCGGAGAGTCGTGCGACGATGGCTGGTTTGCGTGGGTCGTTTCTGCCGGAAGCGACCTGGGGTGAGTCACGACTCGGAGAGTCGTGCGACGATGGCTAGCCTAAATGGGCTAGGACCAGTGCGATATCGGCGGGGGTAATACCGCTGATGCGACTGGCTTGATCGAGACTCAGGGGGCGAATTTTCGTGAACTTTTGCTTGGCTTCATTGCGTAAACCGCGAATGGCTTGATAGTCAAAACTAACTGGGATGCGTTTCTCCGACATGCGCTGCTGGCGGGCTACCTGCAAATGTTGACGATTGACGTAACCTTCGTAGCGTATGTCCCACACAACTTGATCCGCCACTTCGCTGGAGCAACTTCGCAGCGCGGGGATGTGGTTGCATATTTCCTCCCACGAAACCTCGGACCGGCGAAGATATTTGGTACCACTCACGTCGTTGATACGGCCACTGTCCAGCACTGACTTGGCTACTTCGATGTCGCGTTCTTTCCGCTCTAGCTTTTGCATGCGTTCTGAGCTCACTAGACCCAATTGGTGCCCCAAGCGGGTTAGTCGTCGATCGGCATTGTCCTGCCGAAGAAGCAATCGATACTCGGCGCGGCTTGTGAACATGCGGTATGGTTCGTCAACGCCACGCGTAACCAAATCATCGATAAGGACTCCCATATAAGCTGCGTCGCGCGACAATACCAAGGGATCCTTTCCTTGCATGAGCAAGCAGGCGTTCACACCAGCCAATAGCCCTTGGCAACCGGCTTCTTCATAGCCTGTCGTACCGTTGATTTGTCCTGCCAGGAACAATCCCGCCACTGCTTTCGTTTCGAGACTAGGGAGCAATTGATCGGGTGGGCTGAAGTCGTACTCCACAGCGTAGCCGTAGCGCATGACCTCAGCTCGTTCTAAACCGGGGATGAGCTTTAGGATGGCATCTTGTACGTCGCGGGGCAGGCTGGTGGAAATGCCGTTGACGTAGATCTCCGCCGTTCGTGGACCTTCGGGTTCGAGAAATAGTTGATGTCGATCTTTATCAGCAAAACGGACTACTTTGTCTTCGATCGAAGGGCAATAGCGAGGTCCAGTCGAGTTAATTTGCCCGCTGTACATTGGGGCTCGATGCAGATTCTCACGAATCAACGCGTGCACGCTTGAGTTGGTATAGGTGATATAGCACGGAATCTGCGATTGCTGGATGGAGGTTGTCATAAAGGAAAACGGTTGCGGCAGGTCGTCACCGGGTTGCAATTCGGTAGCGTCGAAGTCGATGGTTTTGGCGTTCAGGCGCGGAGGTGTTCCAGTTTTGAACCGTGACAATTGAATGCCGAGTCGGTTTAGAGAACCGCTGATCCCCTGAGAGGTCCCCTCCCCTGCTCTGCCGCCGGCCGTTTGGGCTTCGCCGGTGTGCATAATGGCCTGTAGAAATGTGCCGGTGGTTAGCACCACGGTCGGAGCGCGATAGCAAGCGCCACCACGGACCACTACGCCGCGAATGCGGTGTTTGCGAAAACTTGGCGAGGCATCGTCAGCCAGCGGCTCGACTTCCAAATCCTCGACCAATTCTTGCACCAGACTGATGCCGGGATAGTATTCAATACTGTGCTTGACCGCTTGCTGATAAGCCTTTTTGTCAGCTTGCGCGCGGGGGCTGTGCATAGCTGGCCCCTTCCGACGGTTGAGCAAGCGAAATTGGATTCCGGTTTCATCGATGACTTGCCCCATCAAGCCTCCCAGGGCATCAATCTCGCGGACGATTTGCCCTTTGGCCACTCCTCCAATGGCGGGATTGCAGCTCATCTGACCCACGGTATCGAGATTTCCAGTCAACAAGGCAACGCGTGCACCTAGGCGGGCTGCGGCTGCGGCAGCCTCTGTCCCGGCATGCCCCGCCCCGACAACGACCACGTCGAATTCATAGACGGTGGAAAAGGTGGCAGCCGCACTGGAAGTTAGTGTCATAAATAATGATGTCGGGTGAGATAGTGTTAGATGCGAGCCTGAATTCTCCTCGCAATCGGCATATTTTACTAAAGCGTTGGATTTCCCGCGACCGACTTAACAGGTAGGGCTATTTACTTTACCAACTGGTCGACGCATGTGGAGTTCCCAGAATCGTGACTAAGAGCCAAACAAAAAAGGTGTCTGACACTTTTGGGACCAAGCAACATTACAGGAGATCAAGGCGCTCCGGAGAGTGTCAGGGAACTTTCTACAAACGATTGTGGTTAGGATTCTCTCGGGTGGGGCTGTCGTTGCTGGCATTGAGCCCGGCTCTTTCGGACATCCGCGCCGCTGACAATTTAGACTCTTCCTTGGTCGCTTATGTCCAGACCGCACAGTTCAAGATTCCGTTCAATGTCGAATCGCGCGGAGTAGAACCGCTTAAAGTCCAATTGTGGGTCTCAGCCGACGACGGGGCAACATGGCAAACCTATGGAAACGTAGCCGCAGATGCCAAATCGTTCGATTTTCGCGCGGCTGCAGAAGGGGTTTATCTGTTTAAGGTGGCCACGATAGACTCCGCTGGCACGACCTATCCCAATCTCGGAGCGCCACTCCGAGTACTGGTCGACACAACCAAACCACGCGCCGAAATTCAAGCAGATATCGACGGTAGCGGAGATTTAGTGGTTGACGTCAAGGTTCACGACGAGCATCTAGAACCAGGCACAGCCATGCTGCGGTTACGTACCGACCAAGAGTCGGATTGGCGCGATCTACCAATAGAGTTGCGTGAAACGGGCAGCGCACTATTTAGTGGGCAAGTCATCACCGATTTGGCACCCTGCCGTGAAGTGGCCGTGGTCTTTATTGTCAAGGATCGCTCGCTCAACGAGGGTGAAGCGACTTGCGACTACAAAATGCCGCGTACCGCAGCTGGCAATCGCGATGTAACGCTGGCTAGCAGCAAGAATACTGCTGGATCGCTCGACAGTTCATCCCGTACGATTGGTCCACCGGTTGGCGCACCGCGTTTGACATCAACGCCAGGTGCCACGCAGTGGAATCCCACCACAACTTCATCGGGCACACCGACCCAAGCCCACGCAACGGCGACAAAACCAATAGACGCCGCCAGGGCAGCGTTGTCGCCGGGGCGCTTGGCATCTGGTGGTGGACTTTCGCTTGAACCTTCGCGTGAACCAACTGAGGAGATTCCTCTCCCGCCGGCTCTGTCGGACGCAAGTGCCGTCGACCCGCAAGCACAGCAACTGACCACCCTGAAGTCCACCGAGCGAACTCAGCTCGACGGTGCACCTCTCGATTCGACATTTCGCCAGTCTAACTCGCTGGATTTGTCGCCGGTGAATGAGTCAGCGCAGTCAGCAACAAAGACTTCACAGCCACCAGCAACGCGTGATGCATCGACGATTGGTCGTGCCTTTCACTGTAAATCTCGAGCGTTCAGCCTAGATTACTCGGTCGAAGCCCTCGGCGGCAGCGCGCTGGCGGATGTCGAATTGTGGGGGACTGAGGATGGCGGACGCGAGTGGCAGAAATGGGGTTCGGATCCGGATCGAGTGAGTCCATTTGATGTCCAAGTGGGCAACGATGGGCTGTTCGGTTTTCGCATGGTGATCGTCGGAACCAATGGAGTGGTTAGCAATCGACCTCGCGAGGGGGATGCGGCTGACGTGTGGATCAACGTGGATACCAGTTTACCCGTAGTCAAAATTACTCGCGCGGTATACGGCGAAGGCCCCGAGGATGGATTGCTGGTCATTGATTATAACTGCGAAGATGGCCATTTAGTGGAACGTCCTATTGCTTTGTCGTACAGCGAACGCCTCGATGGACCGTGGACGGAGGTTGCCAATGGGCTGGCCAACACCGGGCTTTATCTCTGGAAGGCCGCACCGAACTTGCCCGACAAAATCTATTTGAAGATTGATTGCGTTGACAAGTCCGGAAACATTGGCTCGCATCGACTTGATCTGCCAATCGATATTCGCGGGCTCGCTCCACGCGGCATCATTCAAGGCTTCCGACCTATCGAAGTTCCCTCAAAATAGGTGCTAGGTGGAACCTAAATGTAGCCCGACGCTCCGCGTCGGTTGTGCTCTCTCCGTAGCTGCCGCCAAGTAGGTTTCATGTGGAGTGCTCCGAGTTCTCGGAGCTTTCCTTTTCAGAGTAGCGCAGAGCGCAAGGGCTTGTTGGTTTAGTCCTTTAACCCGCAGCCAAAAGCGAGGTTCGCCCCGATGATCCTCGCCTACGGCTACGGGTTAAACAACACACGTGCAATCCAACACTAAATCAACAAGCCCGCAAGGGAACCGGCTGTTGCCAGTAGTGCCCATCTGAAGCGCAGCATCTAAAGTGGGCTTTCCAGACGACTGGTCCATCTTTCTTGTTTGAGGCTGAAGCGACAGGGGGTTCTCGTTTGGTGTGGGCAATTTTGGAAAATGAAAGCTGTGATAAATCCCAGCACTCCAAAAAAGTTCAAACGAACCTCATGCACAGTTCTTCGAGCGCGAAAATAGCGCGGTCGGTGTGTGAATGGCTGCCTTTGATTTTCAGATCTAATTCCAGCAGCCAGTCGAGCAGTTTACCGGCGCGGCGTAGTCCGAGGCGGCGTAGGCGACCTTCGGCGAGCTTGGCGTCGGCGCCCCAAAAACCGCACTGGCTGATGGCGGCCTGCACATTCACCGGTCGCCCCGTCCGCTTGGCTTGTAGCAGCAATTGAGCTGCGTTGCCGAACCTGCGCAGACTCCAGGAGATCTGAGGAATCACGGCCGCCGGATGCTCTCCTGCCGCGAAAACCTTTTCGAGTTGTTGCAGTGCGTCGGCCACACGTCCGTCCACAACGGCATCGGCGATCTCCCACATCGTTCGCGTTCGCCAACTACCGACATTGGAGCGAATCTGCTCTTCCGACAATTTGCCACTCTTGTCGGCGTACAATGCGAGTTTGGCTAACTCTTGATGCAAGAGACCACAATCGGGGCCAACAGCTTCTAGCACCTGTGTCGTTTGGGTAGTGGTTAATTGCAGGCCATGCTGCGATTTGCCCCACGCGGCGATCCATTTCTTGAGCTCGGGCAAGCTGGGCGTTTTACTACGTCCACCGCCAGTGGGAAGGGAACAGGCGATACACAGGCCGTGTTTTTCGGCCAGCTTAAACAGCTTGGTGTTCGAAGGAAATGAGGCTATCTGCAAGACTAACAGCGAACCGGCGGCAGGGCCGGCGAACCATTTTTCGAGCTGCGGCCGAGAGTCCTTTATTAGACGATCGGCGTTGGTGACGATGGCAATGCGCCGCGCCTCGGGTTCAAACAGTGACAGGGTCGCCAGTTCATCATGGACGTCGATCCATTGGCATTCGTCCCCATCAAACCCGCGCGACGCTTCGTGATCGAAACCCGCCAGGGTCAGTGCTTTGGTGACGGTTTCTTTCCGCAGAAAACCGTCATCGCCAAACGCCACCACCACTTCCGGTAGCGCCGCGGGGAGTTTGTCTCCCAGCAGAATATCGAAGCAATGGGTTTTGGTGGCCATAGGGGATGATTCTGGACCCTTCTCGGTGAACACCACCAACTGGTTGCATTGTCTGATTTTTTGGTAACGCTTCGGCCGGTGATGGGTACACCTTACTTACGAATTCGATACAGGGCTTTGTCACTCCGCAGGATCAAATCGCCGTCGATTGCGGCGGGGGAGGCGAGCGTGCGTTCGCCGAGCTTTGTCTTGGCTAATTCTTGTGGCTGGCCGGCGATGTCGAGTACCGTGTAGTCGCCCTCTTCGCTGAGCAAGTGCAAGTGAGTTCCGACCAACAGTGGTGAGGCAGAGTAATTGCCGCCGATGCGCTCCTTCCACAGCTCCTCGCCCGTAGCCGCATCGTAACATGCGGCGATTCCTTTGTCGCTGACCATGGCTACTTTGCCGTCCAATGCGACGAGCGAAGGTGTGTGCGGAATGGCGGCCGAACTGGTCGTCCAGCGCACGTGGGTCTCGGTCACATCACCGCTCCCAGTCGGATCAATGGCTAACAGACTAGGGCGATCGTAACTGGTGCTGATAAAAACTAAGCCCGCGTGGTAGATCGGCTTGGGGATGACCGAGTAGCCTTCATAACGCACGCGCCATATTTCAGTACCATCGGACGGATTGAGACTCTGCACCACATCACTGCCGGGGACAATCAATTGCGTGCGGCCGTTGAGCTCAAGTACCAAAGGAGTGCAAAAAGAAAAGCGTTTACCTGTCTCTACATCGCGTTGAGTCTGCCAAGCGATCTGGCCCGTCGATTTGTCGAGCGCAGTGACTTCGCTGATATCCTTCCCATCGCGTGAGAAGATCAGCTGTTGACCGACTACGATGGGCGATCCGCCGTTGCCATGCACTGGTGGATAGGCCAACGAATCGTTCCGCCACAGCACATTGCCATCGAGCGCCACACAAGCGGTCCCCTGGTGACCAAAATGAACATACAGATGCTCCCCGTCGAAGAAAGGTGTGGGACTGGCGTGGGAATTCTTTTGATGGATTTTGGGTGCACTAGCTCCATGTTCAACGAACAAAGGTATGCGATTGATGAGTTTGCCGCTGGCTGCGTCGATCGCTAGTAGGCATAACTCGAGATCGATCGTCTCGGCCTTCGTTTGGTCGGTTGCATTGGCCGAGTTGTTAGTTGCATTGGTTTGCGGTATGGCGGCAGTCAGATAGATTGCCCCCTGTACAATGATGGGACTCGACCAACCTTCGCCGGGAAGTTCGGTCCGCCAGAGCGCGTTTTCGGCAGCCGACCACTGAATGGGAATGTCTTGTGCGACTTGTCCGTCGCCGAAAGGGCCACGAAACTGGGGCCAGTCAGCATGCGACACGGATGCCAGTGCGATAACATAGAGGCCAAGGGTAAAAACGAAGAGTGTTCGACACTTTGTCATTTGAAGGTAACAGTGGCAACAAGTTGTTTTTGAAATACCTGGCAGTGCCTATCTAGGGCTGAGGTTAGCACAGATGGCAAAGCCGGGGTACGGATGAACGTGGCAACAAAACGATTAATGGTAGTGTCAGACACCTTTTGAGACAAAGTCTAGTCTACTTAGCTGTAATCACTTCTTTTCCGACCCAGGGTTGCAGAACTTTGGGAATGTTGATGGAACCATCGGCCCGCTGATGATTTTCCATGACAGCGATCAATGCGCGACTGATGGCGTAAGCGGTACCGTTTAGGGTATGCACCAAATGGGTCCCTTTTTCGCCTTTGACCTTATAGCGAATGTTCAGTCGACGAGCTTGATAGTCGGTGCAGTTGGACGTGCTGGTAACCTCGCCCCATTCACCGCCGTCGCCACGCCCGGGCATCCACGCTTCCAGATCGTATTTTCGATAAGCGGGGCCACCTAGATCGCCCGTAGCAGTGTCGACGACGCGAAAGGGGACTTCCAAGGCATCGAACAGATCGCATTCGACCTGTCGCAATTCCTCGTGCATGGCATCGCTCTGGTCGGGGAGGGTGAAAGCAAACATCTCGATTTTGGTAAATTGGTGTACGCGATATAGCCCTTTGGACGCGCGGCCGGCGGCTCCGGCTTCGGTGCGAAAACAATGACTGATTCCGACTAGCTTGAGTGGCAACTCTTCGGCTTCCAACGTTTGATCGGCCATCATACCACCCAGTGTTATCTCTGCCGTGGCCACTAGGTTGAGGTCGGTATTCTCGATCGAATAGATCTGTGTCTCGGGACCCCGGGGCATAAAGCCGATGCCGTGCAAAATCTGGGTGTGAGCCACGTCGGGAGTAGTGATTGGCGTGAACCCTCGCGCGACCAACTGTTGCACGGCGAATTGCTGTAGCGCCAAATCGAGCAGTACCGCTTCGTTGCGTAGGAAATAAAACCCGGCTCCCGCCACTCGCGCGCCTGCTTCAAAATCGATCAAGTCGAGCGCCTTGCCAAGCTCCACATGATCCAGGGCCTTGAATTCGAGTTTCTTTACGGGCGTTTTGCCAAAGCTCACTTCAGTATTGTGCGTATCGTCGACGCCAATTGGAGCGGCCGGGTGAGTCAAGTTGGGAATGTGAACTTGCAACGCATGGATTTTTGTTTCGAGCTCATCATGCTCGGTTTGAGCGGCATCTTTTTGCTCGCGTAACAGACGGCCCTGTTCTTTAAGTGCTTCGCGCTCGGCTTCCGATTTGGCTTTGCCGATCTGCTTGCTGGTCTCATTGGCCTGGCGATTGAGTTCTTGAGCATCGTTCTGTTTGGTGCGACGTTGCATTTCGAGTTCGACAAGTTGATCGATGTCGGCCTGAGCGCCGCGGGCCACGCAATTCTCCTTGACGGCGGCTGCGTTTTCCACAATGTACTTGCGATCGAGCATAATAGGGCTATCTAAAGTTGAGTGAGACCGAGTGAGCTTGTGTCGGAATTCGCGATGTCTACTTACATATATTTTGGGTCGCCCTTGCCGAGACTGACAAAGACTCCAATGCTGGGCTCTGTTTGAAAACCCGTAGCTACGCTCGCCAGAGCGTGGTTTTGTCCGCGGTCTGGCGACCGCAGCTACGCTGATTCCGACTTTTCAATCAGAGCCTAGTCACTCTCGGCAAGAGTGACCCACTGGACAACTCCCGCTGCGGGGTAGATTGTAGGCCGGAAGTTAGCGGGTTTGAAAGGGGCGTAGCATTTCAAGTGCTTGTGCGTGCACCAGTCCGTTGCTGCCAATGCCATCTCCGCCGAAGACGTGGGGCTGGCCATCCCAGCTGGTGAACTTGCCTCCAGCTTCTTCAATCACCGGCTGTACGGCGGCCAAATCCCAAGGGTTGGCAATGGGGTCGACCATCAATTCGCCGCGGCCGGTGGCAATCAGCAAATAACCGTATCCATCTCCCCAGGTTCTAGTTACATAGGCCGCAGACTGAAGTTCGCGAAAGCCGTCTCCTGCCCCGCGCTGATCAAACGTATCGACTTGGGAAACGACAAATAATCCATCTTCCAATTTGCGCGAGGAGACTTGGCAACGTTGCGGGGTACAGCCTTTGGCTGAGTGCCACGCTCCGCTGCCTGTGGCTGCAAACACGATTTCATCTAGGGCGGGCAAGTAGATAACCCCCGCCACACATTGGCGATCACGAACAATGCCCACCAAAGTTGAATATAGAGGGACACCACTAATAAAACTCTTCGTGCCATCAATCGGATCAACGATCCATTGAAACTCTGATGTGCCAGCTTGTGCGCCGAACTCTTCGCCCAGAATGGCGTCGTGCGGGAACCGCTGTTGCAACTGCGCGCGAATCAACTGTTCGGCTTGCTTATCGGCGATCGTGACCGGAGAATCGTCTCCTTTGCGTTCGACGGTAAACGAGTCGCGTTGGAAATGTAGGAGCGTCGAATCGCCAGCCAATTGGGCCAGTTCCACGGCCGCAGCCAAACGTCCATCGAGCGCAGATTGTAACGATTTGGGAAAAGCAAACGCAGTCATGGATGACTTCCGCTACGAACTGGCTTCGTTCTAAGATTCTGTCGGCGCGGGAGTGACCCAGAACGAATGGAGGGCAAGCATGATAGCGCCAGTGACTAACAGGCTATCGGCAATATTGAAATTTGGCCAGACGTAGGCCGTGCTGTATTGAAACAAGATCCAATCGCGGACGCCGCTGGACCAAATAGGCATCTCGGAAGGTGGATTCCACAAGCCCAATCGATCGTACAGATTGCCGAGAATCCCACCTAAGACGCAGCCCAGCGCGATGACCAACCACCAACTATCGATGGCTCGAAATTTCCCGAGCCATACCAGGATGGCGAGGGCTGCCAAGACGCTTAGGCCTGCAAAGAGTGCCCCCCAGCCTGCACCCATTCCAAATAGCGCGCCGGGGTTGACTGCTGTTTCAATGCCCACGTAGGGCTCTATCAGCCACCAGGGAGGCATTTGTCCCGGCAGTCCGCGCCAACTGAAGACCCACTGTTTCGTCCACAAATCGACGGCGGTGCCAAGGGCGGCCACGAACACAAAGGACAGCCAGCGAACCCACTCTGTGCGACGAACGATCGCTACGGGGATGGGCTGGTTCACGTTAGACTTCCAATCGAGTGGCACACTTGACACAGAACGGGGTATCCGGAATCACTTCCAATCGGGCGCGCGGAATGCGACCACCGCATTCATCGCACGAACCGTACGTTCCTTCGCCAATTTTTTCAAGTGCAGCTTCGATACGGTCTAAGCGATCGCCATCGGAAGATAACAGATTGAGCGTAAACTCTTGTTCAAAACTATGCGTGCCTACTTCGGCTGGGTGAATCGGTGCGTGGTTGTCCGCTGCCCCATCGGAGCCCCCCAAGGCCTCTTGCGACATCATGTTGACATCGCCAATTAAACGATGGCGCACCGTCAACAGCAATTGTCTAAACTTTTCGTAGTCGCCCCCCGGTGAGCCGCTCGATTTCTTCAGCGGTCGCGACGAAGTGGTCGATCCGTTGAGCTTCTTTGCAGGTTGGGGGTTGGCGGAGCGTCCCGTTGGTGAACCTGACTTGGTTCCGTGTTGGTTGGCAGTTTTTTTTGTTGCTGCTGATATCTTTTTGACGGGGGGCAACTTAGGAGTGCTCTGCGATCGACTCTTTGGGCTACTCTTTGTCGCTGTTTTCTGTGGCTTTGACCCGCTAGCTGCCTTGTGGCCACGATGACTCGTTGAACTTGCCGCCATGGCTTTCTTCGAGCTGGGTTTCTTTCCGCTCGTGCCTATCGCAGAAGTTTTCGAACCAGTTTTTTTGGAGGTCGGCGTTTTCGTCGACTTGGTTATTTTGTTGGAGGCCTTTCCGACGGGCAACTTAGCTTTACTACTCGTCTTCCGACCGGCTGTTTTGGTCCCCGTTGCTTTTTTGGAAGCCACAGTTTTCCCAGAAGCCGACTTGGAAGCGGTCTTTTTCTTAGCGATCAGTGTTTTGGAGGCCGTTTTGGTTTTGGAGGCCGTTTTGGAGGCCGATCCTTTGCCGGAGGCGGCCTTGCTGGCTACTGACTTCGTCGTCTTGGTGGGCCGTTTCTTGGGACTCAAGGGAATTCATCCAGTCAATTTAGGGGGGGCTCTTGGCGATGGCAGGTAAATCCAGAAATAGTGTCAAACTGACTATTCACTAGTTTAGATCAATCGCAATGGTCTCATAAGCTCATTTTGGGTGATAAAGGGGCGCTAAACGCGTTACTTGCCGTCGGTTATTGCTGTTTATACTTATTTTGGGGTGACGTGAACTTGTTCAATGAGTTGGAGAGAGGCTGCGTCATCAGTAATCTCCGCAGTGTTTTTAGCGATGATGCCCGGAAATGGCTATAAAGGGGGGAGGCCACCAGCGACCAAAGCAGAACCCTGCCTGACATTCTTTACGACTGTTGCCGGAACAGGGTTCCCAAACATTTGCGCGAATTCGAACAAATGTGGTCGCGCGCCCCTGCTTTGATAGCAACAGCTGGTTTGCGGAAAGTCAGGTTGGAAAGCCTGACGTACGGGGGGGGGCAGAACTGCGTGTCGCCCGCTTACATTTCGGGGCGGTAGCCACCACCGGGAAGAATTCCAGCCTCAGGAATGCGGACCGGGAGCTGGCCCCCAGGTGCCAATACATTGCCTAAAATTTGTCCCGGTACCCAGACTGGCCTGTCGGTCACCGGTGGAGGATTGTCAAAACCCGATCCGAGGGGGGGCAGACTCAACTCGGAGGGGGAGTACGGAAGGTCCTGAGGAATGGGTTGAACCTGAAACGGTTCTGGGATGGGGGTCGCTATCCCTTGTGCGGCTTGCATGCGGAAATTGTCGGCGCGAGCCATCAAGGTGTCGCTGGCGAGTGGTTGCTCGGGGACGAGCGTAATGTCCACTATACGCTCATCGCGAACTTCCCAGGGCCACAATGTTTCAGTGAAAAAATCGAACGGTGGAATCTGATACCACGGTGGTGAGATGGTTCGGAGTACCTTTTCAGTACGGAAACCGTCGGCAACCACTTCGATCTCGCGAGTTCCGTAGTAAGTGAATGACGATGCAGTTGGCGTAGTGCCGATAAGTTGCTTGTCTACGTAGACGCTAGCGCCTGGCGGATTGGTCCGAACCATGAGCCGTCTACGGAGGCATCCTGAGGTGGCAACCAACAGAGCCAATGTCATTAGGCAGAGGCCAAATCTTGGGGCCACTAGTTTTGAGATTACTAGTTTCGGGAATATCGAAGGGATAAATCGGTCACGACGGACCAGGGATGGTTGGCTCAACGCTCCATTTCCCTTTGACCTGTGAGGTGTTTAAAAGGCTTGAAAAACGGTAAGGTGCTGATCGCAGAGACCACTTGGATGCCCAACCGACTCGATCCGCGAGTATAGGAGGGAAGCCAAGCAGACCGCCAGAGCATTTCGAATGGCCTATTTGCTCGGATTTGCTAGCACACGTACAGTGCGCCGACGGCTGACAAGTACAATTGGAAATTGGGACAGGTCAGAACTTGTGGCACGGTATCGTCGAGTCAATCAGCGTTGATCAGTATTAGTGCGTCTGATTCTCGCAATTCCTGGAGACGTCAGGAACGATGGCTGCGATGTGGGTAAGCCGTGATTAACCGACCCTAGTTGATAATGAACTCGGATTGCCTCTCAGTGTAAGTGTATCGAATAAATATTTTTTTTCCTGACCAGAGGGTTCATGCACTAATGCTACTATTTATGTTTTAATTCATATTGCTACTGTATTGAAAAAGATTATTCCCTATTGATCGTTCACCAATGATTGCTAGCCGCTGAACTTGTCCGACTCGATTTCCAATAACTCAGAATCCAAACAACCGTGGAAAGATTCGGTGCGATGCGCTGAAATCACGGATGTTGGGATGCGCCGTGCCATCAATCAGGATTCGCTGAGCGTCATGGTGGCAGAAACCAAAGCCACCTGGGAGCGGTTGGGTCACGTTTTTATTGTGGCCGATGGCATGGGGGCCCACGCCGCGGGAGAATTGGCGTCGAAACTAGCCGTTGAGCTGATTCCGCATCAGTATCTTAAGCTTCGCGACACAGCCCCTCCCGTATCATTGCACAAGTCGATTTCTGAGGCGAATGCGGAGATTTATCGGCGAGGTCAGGCTAACATCGAATTCCGCAGCATGGGGACCACCTGTAGCGTTCTCACGCTACTTCCCGAAGGCGCTGTGGTGGCGCATGTAGGAGATAGCCGCGTATATCAACTGCGCGGGGACCAATTGTTTCAGCTTACTTTCGATCACTCGCTTGTATGGGAAATGCAGGCGGCAGGTGAAGTTACCGACGAAACGGCTCGCAGCGGCGTGATACCCAAGAATGTCATTACTCGCTCGCTAGGTCCCAATGCCAATGTACAAATCGACTTGGAAGGCCCTTTTCCTATTCGCAAGGGGGATCGTTTCCTGCTCTGCTCCGATGGCTTGAGTGGACAAATTACTGATGAAGAAATTGGAGCCATCATGCGCTGCTTGCAACCTGCAGAAGCCGCGCAATTGTTCGTCGACGTATCGAACTTGCGAGGTGGCCCCGACAACATCACAGCTATCGTAGTCGAAGCGGCTGACAACCGATTGACGACTCCAACGCAAGATGCGATTGCCGTGCGGCGCACTGGAGCGCGAAAGCCTTTTTCCACGGCGCTAGGAGTGGTCACCGCTGTCTGCTTTTTGGCTTCGCTGTTGTTGTTTTTGCTGCAGCTGATCCCCTTGGCCGTGGTCACATTCGTGCTCGGTTTGATTGCGTTGACCACCGGCTTGGTACAGGTTTTTTGGACCGAAACGGGCCAGCGCGATTCCACCTCCCGGTACGGCAATGGCCCCTATCGCCAGTATGCAGCCAAGCCGAATCTGGCGTTGTTTGAAAACCTTGCGGGGACCATGAAATCGCTTCGCGAGGCGTCTGAAGAAAGACGATGGAAAATCGACTGGGGGAACCTCGACAAACAATTTGCCAAGGCGCGGATCAAAGCGGATAGTCAGGATTTTATGGAGGCAGTTCGCATTCAGTCGCTGTTGCTGATTGAACTTATGCGGCAGATCCGCAAGCAGCGGAAGGACAATGAACCCGGCGATTCGGCCATCGATTTGTAAGGAAAATTACTTCTCGACTCGGAGCGTCGAGCGACGATTTTAGGCGGCGTCGCCGATCCAGGTCTTTAGGAGATTGACTACGGCGTCAGGATTCTCTTTGATGAGCGTCGAAAGATCTTCCTTCATCTCGCCGCCGGAGACGTCAAATTCTGGTTTGCTCCGAGTCCTGCCCCCTTCAGCGCCAGTCTCTCCTTCATCATCGTGGCTGATGTCGAGCTGATCTCCCATGTTGTCGGGAACTTCCAAACCGAAACCCTCGGCGAATTCGCGATCGGTGTCGGTGTCCCCTTGCGATTTGATCCAACTGAACATCATTCCCAGGCTGACTAACACCACGAGGAGCAGCGCCAGGGTACTCCACGATTCACCGAACCAGACCATGGCGTTGGAGGCCATACTGGGTTCGGGGAATTCTGGGGGCGGCAAATCGGGATAGGCGTAGACGTTGACAAAGGGCTTGCGGTCGTCCCCTTCTCGGATGCCCATCGCGACTGTTTCCACTGCAGAGCGAATGGTGGCTTCTAACTCCGCCTTGAGATCGGTCAATTGCGGAACGGTGGGAGCGGGAATCTTGTCTTCTGCAAGTTCGGGATTGCTTATTCGTTCGCGATGGGCAAATACTTTGCGGTAGTGCGACTCAGGGATGCCGATACTAACAGCCACTTTGGTAGGTGTTAGACCGGCTTTTTCCGTGCGCGTCACATCGGTCCCAGTCACGCGGCGTTCGTTGGCTTCGGACTCCTTGAGCTTCGACGACTGTCCAGCCACGCTGGAATCGATGCGCTGAGCTTTGTTGCCGATTCCGTTGGCATCCGAACCTGGGGGACCGCCCGGAGAGGATTTTGAGTTTTCCGAGTCCTTGCGGCTTTCAATCGATTGCACGGTGACCGCGGTTGGATCGTAAGCCAGTCTCTCCTGCTCTTGAACCAGCGTAGGGTCAATCTCAACGTTGACCAGCAACTCGACGGCACCATATTCCTTGAGAACGGCACCAATCTTGCGGTCGAGGTAGCTTTCCCAGTCTTGACGGGCCGCCAACACGGGATTCTCCGAGGCCGAGCGGGGGTCGTCGCTTGGGATCACGACGTTGGTTGTCCCGAGGTCCATCACCGAGATGTTTGACTTGGGCAGGCCGGCGAAATGTTTGGAAACGTGTTCGGCGATTCTACGGAGCGTAACGTCCGGAATCGGTTGATTCTGCGGGCCTTGGAGTTGGATACTGCAGACACGTTCGGTTTCTCGACCAAAGCCTCTGCGTTGTTCGTCGTAGCGTACTGCGGCAAATTCGATCCCCGGCATGCGTCTCAGTGTATTGGCCAGTTCGCGTTCCTCGCCCGTCTGCATCCGCGCGCTAAATTTTTCGTAGGATTCAAAGACGTTGCCGTCTTGGAGTGCTTGGTCAATGTGACTCCCCCACTCCATGGGCAGAGCGTTGGCGGATGAGAGCGCCTTAAGGTACTGATCCTTTTGTCCCTTGGGGATGCGAATCTGTTTCCCTTCGCGATAGTAGTCGCGAAGTTGTGCATCGCCAAACGCGGTCTCGATACGGTCCATGTCGGCATTACTGAGCGTCACCCCCCCCAATAGTGACTCGTATTCGCCACTCGATTCTGTACTGACGATCCATCCCAGACTGACCACAATCACCCCGATCATCAGTCCTGCCATGATACGAGCCGAAGGGGTCAGCGTGCCAAATAGTTCGCTAAGTTGTTTACCGATATTGGTGAGGATGTTCATGGGCGAAGCTTTGTCTCAATGATGGTCCGAGCTCTGTCTGGTTGGTTTCATCAATGCAAGTGAGTCGTGGGGCGTGACGGATTGTTGATTTAGTGTTGATTTGACGGTTCTTTGTTTAACGCGCGGCCGTAGGCGAGGATCAACGGGGCGAACCTCGCCTTCGGCTGCGGGTTAAACGAATAAATCAACAGTCCGGTAAGGCACCGGGTTTACGCTTGTAGCTCACGGTTCGCCCGGCCTCAGGTTCGCCCGGCCGCTGACGCGTCACGGCTCAGGGTTTGCTTAAATCCGAATATTATTTATCTCTTCGTAGGCTGACATTAGTTTGTTGCGAACTTGGACCAACATGCGGAAGGCCATATCCGCCTTCTGCACCGCAGTAAATACTTCCGCTTGGTTCACGTCACCACCGGTCAACAGTTCGTTAATCTGCGTGCTGGCGTCCTGCTGCATCGAGTTGACTTGCAATACACCATCACGCAATAAGCCCGAAAATGAACCAGCTCCTGCGGCCGCTCCCCCCTCTGCCTGTGCGGACTGCGCAGCCCGAGTCAACCGATCGGTCAGCGGCAATTGCAGCGGTGATGGGAAGGATTTGGAGAGGGAGTGCACTCAGGTTGTTTCCTGGTTTTCGTGAGGCTATTGTCGCTCGACTCTCCGAGTCGAGTCCGGGAAAAGGTGTCCGACACCAAAAGTGCGAAGCACCCGCAGGGCCGTTCCGGCTTTTGGTGTCGGAC
>JBGSNE010000114.1:0-16022 GCA_041739785.1 Pirellulaceae bacterium | reverse complement strand
CCCTGCCGCTACAATTCGATCCTGGGCTTTCCTCCGGAAACGCACCGTTGGGACGACCCACTCGCTGGCGCGTCGAGCTGATATTGGGACCGAAAGTGGCGCTGTCCAACTTGGTTCAGCCGAATTCTGCGGCGCTGTGCGGTTATGTTCAGTCTACAGCAATTGCGGGGCTTGCTAGTCCACCAAAGTACATAACCGACGAACAAAGTACTAAGGGACCGTCCGTAAATAAGTTGCCGTTTTAGCGGAACGGCGCAAGCGGGCTGGTGTCGTAAAACCGGAGGGCTTGCGCCCTGCCGCTACAATTCGATCCGGTAACTTATATTGGGACGGTCCCTAACTCCGACGCTGATCGACGAAACCTGGCGGAGCTTCTTTTCGTTAAATCCCCTTTCACCTTATACATGTGTTATAAAGACACATCTCGCTGATCACCACCATAAGTCTCGGGTTTTCGTGCTCGTACTCGTACTCAGCCGCAGGCGGTACTCGTACTCGATGCCCCGTTCGAATCGAGTACGAGTACCATTTCATTGAATACGAGTACGAGTACGAAAACGCAAGCTGGCGGTGGGCTTTCTGCAGAGTCAGCTCTACGAATATGGTGGCGTTCAGCGAGAAATGTCGTTACAAAGACGTAAATTCTATACAAAAAATTATGTCGGAGTCGAACATGAAAAAAAGTCTCTCGATAAGCCGTCGACAGGCTGTGGTGCAACTGTCGAGTCTGGCAGCAGCCACTTGCGCGTCACACCCTTCTCTGCGCGCGGCGGACGCTCCACGCTTAACAAAAATGGGCATCGTCTCTTATGACTGCGGCTTGCGGAGCAAGTGGTTGAAACAGCAAGACGCAAGCCACAATCTGTTCGAGCCACTGACGTTTCTCAAGCATTGCCACACGCTGGGAGCAGGAGGCATGCAAGTCAATCTGGGAGTGCTTGAGCCTGCAGCGGCGAGCGAGCTGCGTGATTATAGCGAAGCCAATGACTTGTTCATTGAAGCGATCATCAGTCCGCCCAGCGATCGGGAGGATGTTCGGCGATTCGAAGCGGAAATCAAGACCGCCCGTGAGACTGGGGCCAAGGCAGCGCGAACGGTAATTATCCCAGGTCGTCGTTATGAATACTTTAAGAGCTTCGCTGAGTTTCAACTGGCCGAACAACGCGGCGCGAAGATGGTCGAACTAGCAGCACCCGTGTGCGAAAAACACCAAGTACCGCTGGCTATCGAGAATCACAAGGATCAACGCATCGATCAGCGACTCGCCTTGTTGGAGCACATCAGCAGTCCCTACGTCGGCGCATGTGTCGACACCGGTAACAGTCTGGCGTTGCTGGACGATCTCTACGGTGCGATTGAAGCGCTCGCCCCGTACGCATTTTCGGTTCACTTCAAAGATCAAGCACTGGCAGAGTACGACGAAGGATTCCTGCTGGGTGATATCCCCTTGGGACAAGGGAGTTTCGATCTACAGCGGATCGTGCAGATTATTCGTACTATCAAACCCAAACTCCAATTCTGCTTGGAGGTCATTACTCGTGATGCACTGAAAGTTCCCTGCCTGAACGAAGAATACTGGCAAGCTGTCACAGAACCAACGGGCCGCGACGTGGCCCGCACGCTACATTTCGTCCGCACACATTCCACTCGGTCGCAGGACATCAGCCAGTTGCCGCTGGCTGAACAGGTGGCGATGGAAGATGCCAACATTGCCGCCAGTCTCAGCTTTGCCGGCAAGGAGCTTGGACTATGAAGCTCAATCGCCGCAAACTACTCACAGCCACGGGAGCAGTTGGCGCCAGCTTGACCGCCCGCAGCTGGTCGCGACTTGCTCGTGGCGACAGTCCCGCGGCAACGCTGCGAGTGGGAGTGATCGGGACAGGAGTGCGCGGCAAGTACTTGATCGGCAACTTGCCTGACTCGGTCCGCGTCGAAGCGATTTGCGACTGCGCTACTTCGCGCATGGCAGGGACGCTGGAGCCCAAGGGAGAGTTTACCGAGATCTTGGCTGGATTTCGATCGGAGCAAGCCCCACACTGCTCGACGCATCAAGACTATCGCCGCCTGCTGGACGATGTCAAATTGGACGCGGTGATCATTGCCACACCCGATCATCATCACGTGCCGGCTGCGCTACGGGCACTCCAATCCGGGCTGGATGTCTATTTGGAAAAACCGATGACCGTCTCGATTGGCGAAGGCCGCCTGTTGGCTGAGGCAGTCAAGAAAACCGGGCGGGTCCTGCAAGTTGGCAGTCAACAACGATCGATGGAGATGAATCGCTATGCTTGCGAATTCATTCGCGATGGCATGACTGGCAACGGCGGCTTGGGAAAGATATCACGTGTTGATGTCCCGAACTATCCCGGGCCGATGGCTGTTCCTGACTATCCCGAAGAACCACTACCGCAGGGGTTGCAATGGGAGCTGTTTCTAGGCTCAACAGCATCGCGACCTCACAACCGTCGACTGTGGGTCAAAGATGACTTTAAAGTTGGTGACCTATTGTGGCGTGGCTGGGATTTGTTCGAAGATTATTCAGGGCATCTGATGACCAATTGGGGCGCACACAACATTGACATGGTGCAATATGCATTAGGAATGGATCAGACTGGCCCGGTGAAAATCGCTCCTATGCCTGACGTAACCGCCGTGGCGCTCAAACGCGATTGGCAGAAGCACTGGTTTGACAAGACGCCTCCCCCTAGCAACTCATGGCTGGAAGATTCGCGTTTTCGCCCCGTGCGTTTGGAGTATGCCAATGGGGTAGTCCTGCAGCTGCTGCCGGGCACCAAGCAAGCCACCTTCTATGGCGAACGGGGAACCATGGAGATCAGCCGCAACAATTACAGCTGCACTCCCGCCGAATTGTTGACCAATGAACCGGACCCGCAAGCGGCCGACGTTTGGAACGGCTCAGGCCATGTGGCCCGCCCCCACTTACAGAATTGGCTTGATTGCATTGCATCGCGCTCGACACCCAAAGCGCCAGTCGAAGTTGGACATCGCACCGCCACCGTGTGCCATCTCGTGAACATCGCGAGAAAACTGAACCGACCATTGCAATGGGATCCAGAGCAAGAGCTGTTTGTTGACGACGAACAGGCCAACGCCTTGATTGATCGCCAGCGTCGACCGGGTTTTGAGTTGCCACGCGTTTAATTGTTTCCAGCTTGCCAGCGATCGGTGGAACCCATTCTCCCTAGGGTTTTCACGCCAGGCTAACGAATTCCACCGCTTCGCGGTTGAGAAAGCAGCGCGGGTTTTAAAATTGACGCGTTTTGATGTCGCAGGTTGCAGGTTTAATGCTACGCCGTAAGCGGATCGGTCGAAGGAGTAGGGCTGTAGTCGGAATCGATCAACTCAATCTGCACGCGTTGTACCATGCGTTTGGTGGCTTGCAATACAGTGATGCGCACCTGGTCGAACTCAACCGTTGTACCGGGCTTGGGGATTTCCGATAAGCGATGCACGACCAATCCACCGATCGTGTCGTATTCGTCCGAATCGGGTAGGTCGACCCCCAATAACTTGCTAATACTCTCGATCGGCACTTTCCCTTCAGCTTGGACACTGTGGCTGGTTTCGTCGTAGACCAATTCGCTATCTTCATCAATGTCCAATTCGTCAGCTATCTCACCGACGATCTCTTCCAAGGCATCTTCTATCGTGACCACGCCTACCACTTGCCGATACTCGTCGACAACAATGGCCATGTGATTTCGATTATGCAGGAAGATGCGTAACAATTCGTCGACTGGTTTGCTTTCTGGGATGAACCAAGGCTTGCGGACGATCCCTTCTAAGCTGGCGGCACCTGGTTCAAAATTTTTATCTGCCAGGGCACACAACAGATCCTTGACGAACAAAACACCAACAACGTTGTCGAGATTACCGCGATAGATGGGTAGGCGAGTCCGTCCGCAATCGGCTACGAACCTGACCACTTCCTCCCACGGTAAATCGAGACTCACGGCATCGACCATGCTCCGGGGAGTCATGATCGATTGCACGTCGTTTTCGTCCAAGTCCATCACGCCTTGGATCATCTCCGGCACACCCTCGGAAAAAACTCCGTCGCGTTGTCCGGCGGTGATCATCGTGCGAATTTCGTCTTCGATCATCTCATCTTCGAAGTCCTCATCTTCAGGTTCATCGGTTAGTCGCTGTCCAACCCAAGTGAAAATGTCCCCTAGTCCCAAGAAGGGACCGGTCAGGATGGCAAGTCCCTTCCAGAATGGCCAAGAATGATAGAGGAAAAACGACGAACTATAGCGGACGGCGATCCTAGGCAGCCACAGCCCAGCCAGTGTGAGCAACACCAGCCAACTGACAATCCAACCCAAGATGGTGAAATTGCTAACATTGGTCCACAAACGGCCATCTACCTGTACCACGTCGCCACTGGTGAAGAACCAAGCACCGGCCGCGAGCGAGCCCAAAACGAGACCAAATAGCAGCAAGTACTGTGCGGCGATCGCTACCTCGTCATATTCGTCGAGGATTTCCCCAAACCGTTCGGGGTTTCGACGCAAGCGACAATAGGCCTCCAGTTTGCGTCCATTGAAGTGCTCAAGCACATGCACTCCGATTCCGCCAATCAGCGTGAGCCCCCAACACACGACCATGAGCATTCCCAACCAGGTCACACTCACGGTTCAACCTCAGAATTGCAAACGGAATCGAAGCGTTGCTCATGCTGCTCGGCCTGCGCGACACCGAGAGCCAACAAACAGGATTGTTCGGCCAACCGCATGGCCTGCCGCTGCGCCTCATCAGCATCATCCATCCCTACGACATGCAGCAGGCCGTGGATAACGTAGAGCAGCAACTCATCCTCTACTGCCCAACCTGCCGCAGCACAAACACGAGCTGCTGTTTGCACACTGGCGATGACTTCCCCCTCGACGCTGTCATCACTCTCATCGAGTTCGAAACTTATCACGTCGGTTGGCCAATTGTGCCCCAGCCGCTGAGCGTTCACTTCTTGGATGGTCTCATCGTCCACGATGGCGATACTAACGTAGAGCCTCTTTAAGCTGAACTGATCAGCAACCCAGCCAGCAGCTTGACGAATGCGTGGATCGGGCATGTTCGGTAAAGAGTAAACAGACTCGTCCACATGATAAACGAGATCGATGTCGATTTGTGGGATATTCATGGAGTTGATGGGATGCGTTACTATGCCGAAGCTTGCCCCGTGTATTTAACGCGTCCGTGGTAGATGGCAGTCAATGACTTGACCAACGAACTTTTGACTTGATCAAGTTGTTGCAGGGTCAGGCCGCATTGATCAAATTGTCCGTCAAGCAACTTTTTCATGGCGATCTGATCAACTAAGTTTTGAATACGGGACGACGTAGGTTCGACCAGAGTACGGCTAGCGCTTTCCACGGAATCGGCCAGCATCAAAACTGCCGCTTCCAGGGTTTGAGGTTTGGGCCCTGGGTAGCGAAAACTGGTTTCGGAAACTTCCTCTTTGTTGGGATCGTTTTGGCTGCGTTTGGCCGCTTCGCGATAAAAGTATTCAACCAGTGTCGTACCGTGATGCTGCTCGATGAAATCGATTAGCGGCTTAGGGAGCCGGTTCTTTCGCGCCAGGTCAGCTCCATCCTTAACGTGGGCAATGATTACCAAGGTGCTCATGGCCGGCTGCAGAGAATCATGGCAATTCCCTCCCTGCTCTTGATTCTCAACAAAGTAGTTCGGCTTAAACATCTTGCCGATATCATGGAAATATGCGCCGACACGAGTCAGCAAGCCGTGCGCGCCGATCGAGTCGGCAGCCGCTTCGGCGATAGCTGCCACGTTGATCGAATGGTTGTAAGTTCCAGGCGCCCGCTGAGCCAACTGACGCAATAGCGGATGACTGGCATCTCCCAATTCCAACAGGCTTAAGTCGGTCTGTACGCCGAAGACGCGTTCGGCAAAGGGCAAGAGGCTGTACATTAGCGCCCCAGCCAACAGCGTAAATCCACCCAAGCGGAACGACTCGCCAGCGAGCACCGGCAGGAGTGTCATCCAATTGCGCTGCAACGTAACCGAACCATCCGTCGCGACTGGCACCGTGACATCGAGCTTACCCAACACAATGTCGACGCCCAAATGGGTCATGGCCACGATGATACCGGCCGCCAGTCCCACATAGATCAATTTGGTTCGCGTGCGGATGCGGCCGAGCAGCAGGGCCGCGGCGCACGAACCACTGGCTAGCGTCACGAACTCGCCGATGTCCAAACCCAAACCCAAAGTAATGCATAGCGCAATACAAGTCGAAATCAGCAAGGCGACTTGGCGGCCAAATGTGATCGTCATGGTCATGGCGCACAGGACCAACGGCACGACTTCGGCGCGAATCGGGTCGGGCGAAGCGTAACGGCACAGCAAGCACGTGACGACCACCAGCCCCAGCAACCGCACCAGTTGGGTCGCATCGGTGAGCAGTCGCCGATCGTATTGAAAGTAGATGTACAAGCCACACAACAGATAGAGGGCCGCCAACATGCCGAAAAAGGCCAGCAGTCGCAAAACGGTCTCACCCCACGAAAGTTGCTGTACCCATGCCTCGTATTCGGCTCGCAACAACGGCAGCGCTTGGGCGCGGGTTATGGGCTGGCCGGCTTGTGCGAGTTTACTGACCGTTGGATAGTAGGAAACGATCGCGTCTTCGACCGAGTCTTCCGCCTTGACCCGCGCTTCTTCGCTGAGGTTCTGTTGATAAGTGAGTGTTACTGGGAGGTTGGCCATCAGGTATTTGCTAACCATCCGCGCGATAATGACCGCATCTGGGCTATTAAAAACCTGTTGAAAGCGTTCGGCAACTTTCTGTGGTAGCTCAGCCACAATCTCTGCATGACGAACTTTGGGTACGTCAACAAACACCTTGTCTTCTGGGAGTCCCGCAGGAAAAACAATAATCGAACGCTGATTCCCCTGCTCGCTGTCATGGCCGATCGACTTGAGCACGCCGGTTTCGGCGATGGGATCAAGCACCGATTTGAGCGCCTGGTCGAACTTACCACCCTCAAGCTTGGTGCGCTCGTCAAGCAGCAGACGAATTCGCGCCAACACTTCGGGCTCGGTCAAATCCTCTTCGCCCACCGCCGTCGGCATGATCTCCGCCAACGTCCGCTTCTGCTCAGCCGATAGTTCCGCGTAGGGCGTGTCACCCAGCAACGAAGAGAATTTATTCTTGATCGTGCTGTTTAACTGCGCGATTGGTTGCGACCGATTCTCGTAGAAGCATAAAACCTCGCGACGCTTCTGCTTGCGCAACATTTCCGTTTGGCCCGCATCGACCCTATCAAAGGCGACACGCGCTACCACGTCACGCTGCGGTATCTGCCCTTCGCGATAGGCAAACGAGGGGCGCCAGCCCTGAAGAATGATGGTTACCAACACAGCCGCGCAGCAGGACAACGCGATCCGCAGCAGGCTTTTGCCGGTCAGAAACTGGCGCAACCAGCGATGAACCGAACTGGGCTCGAGCTGCAGTGAGGCGACGCGCTCACTGCGCGTACGTTTGGTCGTAGGTGCTGCCATCCGACTTAATAGTGCGAGCTATTGAGGCTCGCTTTCCTCTTGAGGATCCACGCCGTGACGCTGTTCGTAACGGTTAACAATTTCTTGAACTAGCCGGTGTCTGACGATATCGGCAGCTCCTAAGCTTACAAAGCTTACGCCACGCAGACCAGTCAGGCGGTGCCACGCATCACGCAATCCACTGGTAACACCCCCCGGCAGGTCGACCTGGGTTATATCACCAGATACCACTATCTTGGAATGCTCTCCCATGCGTGTCAAAAACATCTTCATTTGGGCTGAGGTGGTATTCTGGGCTTCATCGAGGATAATAAACGCCCCGTTTAGGGTGCGACCACGCATATAAGCGAGGGGGATAACCTCGATCACATCGTGCTCCATCAAGTACTTTACCTGGTCATAATCGAGCATTTCATTGAGTGCGTCGAGCAGCGGCCGTAAGTACGGGTTCAGCTTAGCTTGCAAATCCCCTGGCAGAAAACCTAGGCTTTCCCCCGCTTCAACTGCCGGACGAACCAAAACGATTTTTTGGATTGCTCGGCTTTTGAGGGCTTCCACCGCCAAGGCGACAGCCAAATAGGTTTTGCCACAGCCGGCTGGACCGCGACAAAGGGTCAAGTCGTGATCGCGAATCGCTTTGATATAAGCCGCTTGGCCCTCGGTCTTCGGCTTGATCTTACGTTGCATATGCGGCAAATTAACTTCAACCGCACCAGAGGCCCGTGACGCGTGGGTGGGATTGCCTGGCGCCTGACCGGAAGCCGCCCCCTCGACCGTGGCACTAGACTGAGGAGCTAATTTTCTACCATTGGTGCCATTTCCGCCAAGCGCCCCCTGTACTTCTTGCAGCGTCAGGCCGCCCGATTGTTGCGCACGCATGTGCAGCTCTTCCATCAAGCTGGTCGCGTGACGCACCGCTTCCTCCTCACCGACGATTTTCAGTTTGCCATCGCGGTGGGTGATGGCCACGCCATAGTGGTTGCGAATCATCTTCAAGTATTGATCTTGCGGACCAAACAGACTCAGTATTGCAGCTGGGTCTGTTAGGTTGATGTTCGCTTCCGACATTTAGGTCTCCTACTGTCCAGGTCCTTGAATCAGCTCTGCCACCACTACTAGATAACCAACCACCGCCGCCGGGAGGAGCGAATCCGTGACGTCCCACAAGCCTCCCAGGCCCGGTAATAGTCTACCACTATCCTTGCAACCCATCTCGCGTTTAAAGATCGACTCGAGCAAATCGCCCATCACTCCAGCTAGAGTCAGTAGCACACCTAGTACGACAATACCAAGCGGCCCTACCTGCACATTCTCGGATCCAAACCAAGTCGGAGCACAAACGCCGAAATAAATCCAGGCCACCAGCACTGCGACGACCAACCCACCAACTAACCCTTCCACCGTCTTGCCAGGACTCACTGCGCGACACAACTTCGTTCGCCCCCACGCTCGACCGTTAAAGTAGGCTCCCGCATCTGCGAATTTAGTAATGACGATCATGCCGACTAACAGGAATAATCCCCAACTCGGCGAGCCAGTCAAGCGCAAGGCAACCGCAAATGCAAAACAGCCACCAAAATAGACTGACACCCAACCGGCCAAAATAGCTCGCACAAAATACCCTTGAGCAGCCTGATAGCTGGGCATATACCAGGCAAAACAGCCCACCAAGGCGATGGCTGATGCTGCTAGGGGCCACCCCAATTGCCCCAAATCGCAATCCGTGGGATAGCTTTCACCCAACAGTGGCCAGTAAACGGGCACAGTGGCAGCCAGCATGACACCTGCGCAACCGATGAGCGCGGGGGCAGCGATCGAACCGGGAGGGCCTTTGCCACACATCCCGACACATTCGATCGCACTTCCGAAGATGAGATAGGCTCCCAAGGGGATCATCCAAAAACCGGTGCAAACCATGACGGCACCCGTTTGGTCCACACCAACAGCCATGGGAAACCAGGCATCGAGAGCTACGAACACCAGGGCCGCCGAGATAACGATCAATGCCGACAGAAGCCTATAACGCAGCACAGCAATTCACCTTGTCAGCGTCGCTCGAATCTCCGTGTCGAAATATCTGGCGCGCATCGTCGCTCGACTCTCCGTGTCGAGATAACTGGCAAAGCGGCTTGCTTGAGACCGTAGTCAACCCACACAGACGCGCGATGTTGCAGGAGATGAAAAATGGGAAATCGATGCGGAGCGTCGAGCCACTTTGAAAACTGTTGGTCATGTCGAGGGTTCCTGCGAAGTAGTCAATCCACCATAGCGGCGATTGCGCGCGGCAAAATCACAGATGGCTTCGGCCAAATGCCGGCGTTCGAACTCGGGCCACAATGTCGGCGTAACCCACAGTTCCGCATAGCTAATCTGCCACAACAGGAAATTGCTGATCCGCATTTCGCCACTGGTTCGAATTAACAGATCGGGGTCAGGCAAACCGGCGGTGTAGAGATTCTCGCTGACCACTGCTTCGGTAATCGCGTCGCAATCCAATTCCCCCCGTTCAACTTTTCGTGCGATGGCTGTGATGGCGTCTACCATTTCCGAGCGCGACCCGTAGTTGATCGCCAGGATCAGCCGCATGCCGTCGTTTTGGCTGCAGGCTTCCAGCGTGCGATCCATTTCATCTTGAACATCTTGGGGCAATCGTTCCCGGCGACCGATGATCTGTAACTGCAAATTATTCTCGACCAGACTCTTGCGTTCTGCGATCAGATACTCACGTAGCAAGGTCATCAGAAATTCGAGTTCCTGGGCAGGGCGTTTCCAGTTTTCACTACTTAGGCAGTACAACGTAAGTGCCTGGATCCCGAATTCTTGGCACGCTTCCATGGTGCGTCGGACAGATTCGACACCTCTTAGATGCCCTTCGATTCGCGGCAGATTTTGTTGCTCAGCCCAGCGACCATTGCCATCCATAATAACAGCCACATGCCGCGGGCGACGCTCTGGCGGTACGCTTAGCGCCACTGTTTCAAGGGTGTTAGGATCGCTGGTCAACTTCGTTCCTCTGAACGACATCGCGTTCAATTATCGTAGATGTTTAGGCCAACAACTGTTGTCGATCCACAAAAATAGTTTGCTCACGATCAGGGCCAACGGAGATGATCTTTACCGGCACCCCTACGAGCTCGCCGATACGTTCCAAGTAGCGATGAGCCAGTTCGGGCAAATCATTCAGAGTTCGCGCACCGGTGACATCCTGTTGCCAACCAGCATGTGTTTCATAAATGGGCTTCGCGCGACGAAGCGTACCTGCATCACAAGGAAATCGCTCGACTCGTTCTCCACCAATGTCATAAGCCACGCACACTTTGATCTCGCCAAAATGAGCTAGCACATCCATCATCATCAGCGCCAAAGCATCAATTCCACCCAGCCTGGCAGTATAACGCACAGCGACGGCGTCAAACCACCCGCAGCGTCGCGGACGACCTGTGGTTGTACCATATTCTCTTCCCAGGTCTCGGATCTTTTGCCCAGTCTCACAATTCAGCTCAGTCGGAAATGGTCCACCACCAACTCGAGTCGAGTAGGCCTTGGCAACGCCGATCACGTGACGAATCCATTTGCCCGGTATGCCCGAACCGCTACTGATGCCGACGCCTGAAGAATTGCTGCTGGTGACAAACGGATAAGTACCATGATCGATATCCAATAGCGATCCTTGGGCACCTTCCATCAGCAACTGTTTGCCATTGTCCAGTTCATCCAGCAGTCTCCCCGTGGTGTCTCCGATCAATGGCCCGAGCTGTTTGCCCCAACGTTCCGCCTTAGTTGTGATCTCTGCCGCATCGAGTTCGGCGGGAATCGCTTCGGCTGGCATACCATGACTCATTCCCTTGAGCAACGCGTTCTTGGCTTCGACGATCGAGGCGATACGTTCAGCCAAATCGCTTTGCAGCAGATCGATCGCGCGGACCGCGAAATTGCGTCCCACTTTGTCGCGATAGCACGGGCCAATGCCCCTCAAAGTCGTACCGATATTCTCTCCCTGCACAACCAGCTTGTTCATGACTTGGTCTTCAGCCAAGTGCCAGGGCATGACCAAATGCGCCCGCTCGCTGATCATCAGATTCTTACGCGGGTCAATGCCGCGCGCCTCAAGCCCTTCCAGTTCGCCGATCATTGTCGTCGGTTCAATGACCACGCCGGGGGTAATGAAGTTCATTACCTGCGAATGCAGTATGCCGCTGGGGACGTGGTGCAGCTTATAGACCTCGCTACCACAAACGACAGTATGCCCTGCGTTGGCACCACCTTGATAGCGCACGACGCAATCATGATCGGGGGCGAGCAAGTCGACCAGTTTCCCCTTGGCTTCGTCTCCCCACTGCAAACCAATCACACACGCTGCCGGCACGGTTCTCTCCCCAGAAATTTAATTAGCAATAGGCCAATATGCAGTAGGTACAACGCAAACGGAGAAGTATCGGGGGGAGGCGCCAAAGCGTCAAGGTGAAGGGGAAGCGGAGGGACCCGCGGAATGAGAATCTATTGATATCTAGGAAAAACCAAACACTTACGCCGAGCAAAAAAGTTGTTGGGCCCGAATGGCACGAGGTTATGGCGTAGCGGAATTCGCCAAGAATTTCGGCCTTAGCAGTGTTTCCTTGAAGGGTCTTTCCCTCGAAAAGTCGGAATTCTTGGAGAATTCCGCTACAGGTATGTTCTTAACCCGCGCGACATTTGCGTCCGACAGCGTTTTTGTTTGGCTGTTTGTGCTTTTCGCCTAAAAAGTGATAAAAATTGCCGGATAAACCTACGGAATAACTTCTCTCAGGTCACTAACTACTTGTAGCGAGTCCGCCGCACCAGCCGCGTTCATCGTCGCCTCAACCACTTTCCAAACGTCAAATTGCCATGCGTCTAACTCTGCGAACCCTCCTGGCCTACCGTGATGGTGTCCTCAGTCCAGCCGATGCGGAGGATTTGCACCGTCGAATTCAAAGCAGTCACGATGCGGGGAATTTGCTTAGACGAATTGGGGCAGTGACCAAACTTAAGCAAGTCCTCGCTCCGCCCCTGACGGCCAAGGGGCTCGGCGGAGACCCCAATTCGATCGCTGAGTATTTGGATGATTCGCTGCAGCATTCCCAAATCCCGGAATTGGAGCGAGTTTGCCTGGTCTCGGACATGCAGCTGGCCGAGTTGGCTGACTGCCATACGCTGCTCTCGACGGCCATGAGCACGAAAGTATCGGTTCCCGCTGATCTGCGTCGTATGGCTGTGGCCGTCGCAGATCCGCAACAGCGCGGACAAGTGGCAGCGGAACTCGAGGCCCGCAAAGCTCCACGTCGCAGGCCCCGCGATTCTGGGACCATTATTCGCGAGGATGCTCCCCACGCGACCGCACGTACGGTCACCGCTACCGACGTGCCCGTCGAGATTGCGTCTCCGATGTTGGCTTCAGGTGGGGAATCGATCAAGCCGCAGGGGCTGAATCTAGAGACGTCCGCCTTGGCTCATGAAGTTCCCGAGTATCTGGTCGGTTCGTCATCGAGCAATTGGAAAATTCCCTTGGCCATCGGTGCATTGGCCGCGCTGTTGGGAGTTTTAGTTTGGCAGGCGCTGGGCCCTTGGGAGAAAGTAGCTGAGTTGTTCGCCACTGTCCCGGCACCCGCTAGCGGCAAGAAATCTACCGCTCAGTCGATCGACTACGATTTGATCGTCGAATCCGAGGCGATGCCTCCGGGTATTCCTGTCCCCAGTAAAGAATCGACTACTGCTGCAAATGCAGAACAAAGTGCTGCGGAAATAGAAACCGATTTAGCCGCGCCTCCGGGTATGGCTGCAACGATCGATGTCGATAGCGTAGACGTCGATAGCGAATCTGCCGCCCCTCCTGGACTCGACATCTCGGTTGATAGCCAAGCCCCACCTCAGCCTTTGCCGTCGAACTCGTCTGCTACCGAGCCGACGGTGACTTCCGATGCTCCGCCGGGACTTGCGGCCGACGCTTCCAGCCAAGCTCCCCCCGGACTTGCTACCCCTCCATCGATAAGCACTCCTCTGGGAGCCGCCCTTTGGTTACCACAAGACGACGAAGCATCCCAGGCTGTGATTCTCTCGCGTGCAGGCAATACGCTCCTCCGCGTACAAGCGGGTGAGCCAATTGAGCTGCCCCGTGACTTGATCGTCCCCCCAGCTACGCGAACGACTATCGATTTGCCGGGCGGCGCACTGTGGACAGCCTGCGGACCATCCGTACTTCAATTAGAAAGTGGCGACCAAACAACCGCCAGCGGTGCCAGCCCCAATCAGCCACGCGTGGTGACGGGCCTTTGTCGCGGCTTAGTTCGCGGTGGACCAGACGGTCGCAATGTGCTCATGGTCACGCCAGTCGGTGATTACCAAATTGAATTGACCCATCCCGAAAGTCTGGCCTCTGTGGAGATGTCGTATCGCCCCGCCTCTTCCGGTTCCATCATTGATTCCCAAACGACCAAAGCTGTATTGATCATCATTGCGGCCGAAGGGGAGGCCACGATCACGCCAATCCGACCGGCAGGGGCAACGCAAAAACTAAAACTCGGCGATGGACTCGGCATCGTCGAGGGGAGCAAGCCGCTTAGATTTCGGCTGCAGAATATTCCTGCCTGGTTTCGAAGTAGCGTTGATCGCCCGATCGATGCTTTGGCCGCCCAAGATCTACATCGCTTGTTTTCCGTCCCTGTTGATCCACAAGTTGGTTGGGGAGCAAGCTTGCTTGAGCTCAGCCGCTCGCGTCGTCCCGAAACTGCCGCACTCGCCACCCAACTTTCAATTCTGTGCGGACAATGGGAACCACTGGTCGATGGCTTCTTGAACAATGATCGATTGCGAAGTCACTGGACACCTACGCTCACTTTGGCTCGTCAACTGCTGGCCCAAAGCTCTCAGTCAGCGGACAAACTACGGCAGCTCTTGGTCGACAAACATCCAACAGATGGAGAAGCGATTTTCGATTTGGTCCGTGGAGTGCCAGCAGGTGAACTGAACAATGAGGGTTTGGCCAAACTCGTTGGCCGACTAGAGAGTCCACGTTTAGACCTGCGTGTATTGGCCGCCTATCAATTGCAATTGCTCACTGGCAAAAGCCTCGGTTACCAGCCAGCCTCTCCCAATCGCGCTAGTGTGCAACAATGGCGCCGCGATCTAGCGACCAATCGCGTTACCTTGCTCGAACCAGCACCACTCCTGTGGGAAAGTATCCCTCGCTGAACGCCGCTACCGATAGGGTTTTTTACCCTCCCGCGCGCCCCAGCTCGCTATCAAAAGTGCACGTTTTCGCGGGAGGGTCGCTAGGTGAGTTCTACGAACCTAGCGGGGAGGGCAAACAACTGTTTTCCCTCCCCGGAAAGCTCGCATGACTCGCTTGCCGACCCTCCCGCGAACTCCTCGATTTCCTCGTTTTCTCCATCGCGCGGGAGGGTGAAATCAACCTTTGCAACGGAGATCAGTTAGAAGTGTCATTTTTTTCCCTCTGTTTGCCAGGCCTATTATCTGCTAGGTTCCGAGAGTGGAATCAGCTGCGCTGAGTCAGCGACCACGCGGGAGTTATGCACGATGGCGCGTTCGCGGCGAAGGAATCGCAGATCTACTTCTCAAAATGCAGCAAGTTTGCTGGCATTAGCGCTCCCTTCACCGCTTCAACGCCTGGCCAATTCGCAGCTAGGGCCGCTACTGATGTTCTTCGGCCTCCCCGCCATGCTTGTCTTTGGGTTGCTCCAAATCGAATGGCAAAACGGGACTCCTCAACTTAAGGTCAATACTCAGAAGGCTAGCGAGCTACGCGAGGCCGTCAAAGATCAATGGGGAAACTTGGAAAGCCAACCCATGATCCAACAATGGCAACAGGCCACTCGCGACGCCTGGAACGCGCAACAGCCGAACGTCAATCAGCCTTATACACAGCAGCCATACTCTCAACGGCCCAATGCGGACACCGCGGTGGTCCGCAACTCGCAGGCCCCATTTCTCTCTACCAATCCGCCGACTTACGTTTCCACGTCCAACACACAGACACCTGCCGCCGATCAATACAACTTGCAGACTCGTCAACAACAATCGATTCAGCAGCAGCAACAGTATTCACAGCCGCAATACCCACAACAACAATACGCACAACAACAGTACGCGCAACAACAGTACGCGCAACAACAGTATCCACAACAACAATACGCGCAGCCGCAGTACTCACAGCAACAGTTCGACCAAATCCAACTGGATCAACAACGCCTTTATCAGCATCAGCTGTATCAGCAACAGGCAGCGCAGCAGCAAGCAACACCTCCAGCCCAATCGTGGCCTGCACAATCTTCCTGGCAAACCCGCTGAGACTGAAGGATCTTATAGCCTGTAGGCGAGGTTTTGAAGCCCGCGCTTTTTAGTGCCGAAGGCACGGAATTCGATAGCCTGGGATGCAAATCCCAGGTAATCGAAGCATCCCCGCGTTTTTCCGGTTCGCCAGCGATCGACCGCGAATGCGGTCGATC
>JBGSNE010000113.1:0-3183 GCA_041739785.1 Pirellulaceae bacterium | reverse complement strand
GATCGACCGCATTCGCGGTCGATCGCTGGCGAACCGGATGTCGGTAAATCCCATTTTCCCTGGGGTTTGCACCCCAGGCTACCAAATGTCACCGCTTCGCGGTTGAAAAAGCGCGGGCTTCAAAACCTACGGCTGCGGGTTAAACAAAACATCGTCAAGTCTACACTAAGTCAACAGCCGCTAGCGTGTTTCGGTTCACAACTTGAGCGCCGAGGGACGTGAGCCCGAGGTTCCTGTGCAACGCCTCAATAGCCGAGGGCTAACGCCCTTCGGCTCATGAGGTCATCAATAGTCCAGGTTAGATATTAGAACACGATAATGTATCATATCAGTAATCTTCGCGCACCGTTTCTATAGGCATCCCAATGAACAATACTTGGTGGACATCAATTCTGTTGCTGGCCTGCAACCTAGCGGCCAACTATGTAACCGCCCAAGATCGCTCAGAGACTCGGATATCTACGAACCCCCAATTAATTGAAGTCCGGCGGATTTGGGACGCGGCGCCTCACAACGCGTTCACCGATCTGCTGCATCACGAGGGCCGCTGGTATTGTGTATTTCGCGAAGGCTCAAAGCATGTTTCTCCTGATGGTTCGTTGCGGGTGATTACTTCGCAAGACGGGAACCGCTGGGATTCACTGGCGCTGATTTCGCATCCCACCGACGATCTGCGCGATGCAAAACTCACCGTAACTCCTGACGGGCGATTCATGTTAAACGGTGCCGGCATGCAAGCAGACCAGCCCATCCGCTATCATTCGATGTCTTGGTTTTCCTCTGACCGAGGCAAGACCTGGGACACCGGTCGTCGCATCGGTGATCCCGGTTTCTGGCTGTGGCGAGCGGAGTGGCACGACGGATCGGTCTACTCGATGGGCTACCAAACTGGACTCGATCGCTCCGAACGCACGCTGCGTTTTTACAAGAGTGTCGATGGCGAGAGGTTTGAGACTTGGATCGATGAAGTCAAAGTCCCACATGGCGTGGGCGAAGATCACATTCTGTTTCTTGATAACGGGACAGCCCTTTGTCTGTTGCGCAACGAATCTGGCACCAAGCACGGACTACTTGGAAAATCACAATCGCCTTACAAGGACTGGAACTGGAAAGAACTCAATCTACGAATCGGTGGCCCAAATATGATCGCCTTGCCCGATGGTCGCATTCTTGCCGCAACCCGACTATACGATCCAAAGGCTCGGACGTCGCTATCGTGGATTGATCCCGAGGCAGGGAAAATAACGGAATGTTTGGAACTTCCCTCTGGCGGTGATACCAGCTATCCGGGGATGGTTCTGCACGAGGGAGTTTTGTGGATCAGCTATTATTCTTCTCACGAGGAAAAGACATGCATCTATCTCGCCAAGGTGCGGTTGTAGTCATAGAGCCATCGAACGGAGTTGCCTGGCAGGATCGAAGCTGGGTCAACATGATTAAGGCCCAGCGAGTAGAATCGCTTATGACAAGCGTTCCAGCATTCAAGCTAAAAAAGAACTCATACAGCCAAAGGTCGACCTATATGTTGTACCGCATCAACGATCTTCACAGTCGGCCATCTTACAAGTACGCAAGTTTTGCCAAGTTCTGTAAAATCGTCCTACGCAAGCGGTGCGCACCGATAGCTCCAATATCAACTATTTACGCAATCGTTTTGAGCATTGTACTGTTGGGATGTGCAGCTACGTCCAATTGCGTAGCCGATTCCCCAACGGATGCCGATATGGCGGGCTACCTGTTAGTTCCCCATGAAAAGGTTCCAGACAAATACAACGCCGGCTTCTCGTTGTATGTTGCCGCTTGGCCGCTACTAACGGAGTACCCAGGGAATAGATTTCAGACCGGTCTATTCGGCACTTGGATGCACGCACAGTACGACAGCCCCGAACCCGAACGAAAGCTTTATTCGGATATCGAAGGCGGCTTGGGTTGGTGGCGCGATACGCGGTTCGCAACCGAAACGCCCAAATTCATCATGGGAGGTGTGGCACTGAACTTTAGTGAGTGGGCCAATGGCCCCGGGGCAGGGAAGGGGAGAGACTGGGAGCAACCGAAAGGCAAATACGCTGTGGCTCAGCTGAGCCCCTGGGTGCTCTGGCCGCCCGATGGACTGAATCTAAAACAGGGAACTTGCGGGGAGCTATTCGGTTATGGCTACCTGCCATTGCCTCTGACGTCGCCCAAGTCGACCACGGCCGGTAGCGACGTCCCTACCGGCGACAACTGCTGGACCCTGTTCCTCAACACGGGAAATTTTAAGGGGCCAGTTGCATTCTTTACCCCATACTTCTGGTCGCGCGCCAGTGCGGAAGATCCATCTCTGAGCGGTCTCTTCCTGGATAGTCGTCCCTCCAAACCCAACAAGGCGCTGCAGATGGAGACGCAGTACGTGCCCGCTTACCAGTCGACAGATTCTGACGGCGTGAACTACGCGCGAATTGCTCCCACGTCATTCCCACGCAATGCCACTGGCGATTCACCAGTCGTGCATCGAATTACTGCGTATGAAAAGAGTGCATTGTGGGAATCTGTGAGAACGTGGTTCGATGGAGGACCACCTGCCAGCGGCGCGATCGACGCTCGGGCTGCCGCTGTCCACACCTTCGCCGACAAGGGTGGATCCACTTGGAGAATCTATCCCCCGGGAACACCCAAAGAGCAAAAGGTGCCGCTAACCTGGAATGCCTTCGCAACCCCCATTGCTCTTGATCCCGTCACCTATGGCTATCGCTGGAACCATGAATTAGTAACACAATCACAATCCGCATCCGAGGCTCTCTCCACGCTCCCCCAGTACTTTCGCCTGGAGCAGTCAGAAAACGGTCAGTCGCAGTGGGTTCCCGTGCTTCCGCAGGACGTCCCCGCCGAAACGGGATTAGCCAAAGTTGACTTTCATCGACCACTTGCTAACCGATCTGAAGCCTATGTCACGCCTGATGACAGCGAGAGCAGTTGGAAGCAGCCTGGCCCAGTTGCTGGGCCATTTGAAACCAAACTCGGTGACGGCAGCATAGTTACTTACTATTGGTATCGCTTCGCCGACAAGTTGGCTATAGTCAGAGAAATTGGGGTCGAAAAAATAGGGGATGCCTTGAAACTGGTGTATTTCCCGAAGGCACCAGTAAGTGGAAGGTCATCCCCATGGTAAATAACAGAGCATACAAACGAGTTAGCGTCAACGAC
>JBGSNE010000112.1:0-38765 GCA_041739785.1 Pirellulaceae bacterium | reverse complement strand
GATCGACCGCATTCGCGGTCGATCGCTGGCGAACCGGATGTTGGTAAATTCCATTTTCCCTGGGGTTCGCACCCCAGGCTACCAAATGTCACCGCTTCGCGGTTGAAATAGCGCGGTCTTCAAAATCAACGGTTGCAGGTTATTTAAGAAAAATGTGCGGCGCAACAGTCAACCCGCAGACCACAAGCTCCTAGCGTGCGAAAGTCGTTCACATCGCAATTTTTTTGGCATCAAGAAAATAGCATGCGTGAAAGCGGCATTCCAATCCCTAAACCAACTTCGGTTGACCAGTACATCGAACCGCGATAGCCTTAACAGCCGATCGCTGCAGTCTGCTAGACTAGCACGGATGGCAAGGCCTGAGCACGGATGCGGAAATGCACAACCGAATTGAGGGCTAGCCATCGGTTGTTTTCTGACACCGTAAACGTCTGACTACGATTGATAGAATTAGGCAAACGCCCATGGATTTGTTTGGTATCGCTTCGCTGATCGTAGTGTTGGCGGCTCTGTTCGGCTACGTTAATGTGCGCTTCTTGCGTTTGCCCAATGCAATTGGGCTGATGTTGATTACGATTGTGGCCACGCTGGCGCTGATGGCCAGTGCTTGGTTAAGCCCCAACCTGTTGGCTGCCACGCGCGCGATGGTACAGACAATCGATTTCGAACATATCTTACTGGACGTGTTGTTGGGATTTCTATTGTTCGCTGGAGCTCTGCACACGAACTTTGCCCAATTGCACACTTATCGTTGGCCGGTGTTGATGTTTGCCACGCTGGGTGTGACCCTTTCGACGCTGATTACAGCCATACTGATGTACTTCGCATTGCAATGGCTAGAGTTGGGTGTGCCGTTTCTCGAGTGCATGTTGTTTGGAGCGTTGATTAGTCCGACGGACCCCATTGCGGTGATGGGCATCTTACGCAAGGCCAACGTCCCCAAAAGCCTAGAAATTAAGATCGTCGGGGAATCGCTGTTCAACGATGGCGTAGGAGTAGTGCTGTTTTTAACCCTCTTAAGTATTGTCACACTTCCCGGCGGCGGACATGCGGTTGGCGGTGAGGGGGGCGAGCATGCAGCTAGCGCGGGCGGTTGGGTGGGTGTCGTGCAATTATTGTCACAAGAAGTGTTGGGTGGAGTGCTGTTGGGCCTGGCCCTGGGCTATGTGACGTACCGGATGATGAAGTCGATTGACGATTACGAAATTGAAGTCATCATTACGCTTGCCTGCGTCATGGGTGGCTACTCGCTGGCTCACTATCTACATGCTTCGGCTCCCCTGGCGATGGTGGTGGCGGGGCTGTTCATTGGCAATGACAAAGTTCGTGGATCGGCGATGTCGGAGCGGACCGAGCAGTATGTCGACAAGTTCTGGGAGCTGACCGATGTGCTGATGAACGTGGTGCTGTTCGTGTTGATCGGTTTGGAAGTGCTGATAATTACCCTTGAACCGAACTACTTGCAAGCTGCCGTGTGTGCCATCCTGATTGTCTTGGTTGCTAGGTTTCTCTCGCTGATTGTACCCGTGCAATTTTTTAAGCGGCGACTGGATTTTTCGCCCTATGCCACCACCATCATGACTTGGGGTGGGCTCCGGGGAGGTATTTCGATCGCTTTGGCACTTAGTTTGCCAGTAGCCACACATCGGGAACTGTTCGTGACGATCACTTATGGTGTTGTCGTGTTCTCCATCGTGGTGCAAGGCCTGAGTATCGGGAGTTTGGCACAGCGCTTGTTGACGCGTGGGCAATCGCAAAGTCGGGCGTGAAAGCCCGCTCCGGCGATTCACTAACAAGTTGGCAAGATCCACAAAGTAACGGAAGCTATTTTGAGACCGCCGAACAGTTTGAGCTATACGGTGCTGGGAACTGGCGCCCTCGGAGGATTGTATGGGGGCCTACTGGCACGGTTCGGAATCGATGTCCATTTTTTGGTGCGTAGCGATTATGATCATGTTTACCAGCACGGCTTGCAAATTGAATCACCTTTGGGGGACTTTCATCTGCCGCAGGTAAACTGTTATAAGTCGCTGGAGGACTTACCCAAGGTGGATGTGGTCATTGTGGCTTGGAAGACCACGGCCAACGCCGCGCTGAAAAATACGCTTCAACAAGTGTGTGGCCCTCACACAGTCGTGTTGGTTCTGCAAAACGGCTGGGACATTGAGAGCGCGGCCGCCGAGTGCGTGGGCTCCGAGCGTGTGTTGGGAGGCTGCTGCTTCCTGTGTTGCAACAAAATCGGGCCTGGTCATATCCAACATTTGGACTACGGTCAAATTGTATTTGGTGAATACGAAAGATTGTTGTCGGGGAGTATCACGGACCGCATGGCGGCAATCGCCAGCGATTTTCAAGCGGCAGGGATTGATATGCAGCCCGCCATCGATCTCCGCAATGTGCGGTGGCGCAAGCTAATGTGGAATATTCCCTACAACGGTCTATCCGTAGTACTCAATGCCGACACGAAGCAGATAATGAGCGACCCAGCTTCGGCGGTTTTGGCGGAAGCGTTGATGCGCGAAGTTCGCCAAGGAGCGGAGTCTTGTGGTTACGCTATCGAAGAAAGCTTTGTCGATAAACTTCTAGAGGATACTCGGCAAATGGTCCCCTACGACAGTAGCATGCGGTTGGACTTTCGTGCAGGGAGACCCATGGAAGTCGAGTCGATTTTTGGTAGTCCGCTGCGGGCTGCGCGACAAGCGGGCTTTCACGCTCAGCGGATCGAAATGCTCTACCACCAGCTGGTGTTTCTGGATCAGCAAAATCGAAAAACCTCCGCCATGACGAACGCTAATGCCATCGCGCAGGATCCAAATCAAGGCGATGACGACCAGTAGCATAATGGACAGCACGAGATATTTCATGAACGATTCCACAAGCCGTTCCTTGAGGCGGTAGATTGTTGTGCATGTGGCCCATTTTACAGACGCCTTGCCAGGTAGGGAATACGCTGTTGTTCTGAGGGTGTATCCAGGCTACTTTATGCCCGATTTGTCCGCGGCAGGTTGGCGGATTGGCACGTACGGCAGAAGAATTTAAAGGCACTTGAGTAGCTTTAGTGACAGTCCGAGGTCAGGCTGGGAAGCCTGAGGTACAAGTTAAGCAAGTCAGGCTGGAAAGCCTGACGTACAAAACAAAGCAGGTTAGGCTGGAAAGCCAGACGCACTTTGCGGGAAGTGCTTAGTTGCCTTGCATCGCAGGGAACATTTCGCGGGACATTTGAATGCCGGCAGGTCCGACGAGTACCACGAAGATGCCTGGGAAAATAAAGAGCACCAGCGGGAAGATGAGCTTAACTGCTGTCTTGGCAGCCTTCTCTTCGGCGATTTGGTGTCGTTTGACTCGCATCGAGTCACTTTGCACACGCAGGGCAGTAGCAATGCTCGATCCAAACTTATCTGCTTGAATCAAGATCGATGCCAGCGCTCGCAAGTCATCGACGCCCGTCCGAACTCCCAAGTCCGCGAGGACTTGATTGCGGGCACGTCCCATTTGCAGGTGCAAATTGCACATGCCGAATTCGTCAGCGATGATGCGGTAGCTCTTTTTCATTTCCGTGGAAACACGGCGCATAGCTTGATCGAGGCCCAAACCAGCTTCTACGCACACGACCATCAAGTCCAGCGCATCGGGTAGACCGTAGAAGATCTGTTGCTTGCGTCGTCGTCCAAGGTAGCCAAGGATGAACATGGGGAGGTAAAAGCCCAGGGCACCTACCATGAAACCACGAATGGCCGCAGCACTTGTCAAGCCATAGATGAACAAGGCACCGCCGCCACCAAACACTAGGAATACGATAGCCACAATGGCGCGTATCGCCAGATAGGTGATTGGAGCGGTTTCGCTACGAAAGCCGGCTTCGACCAGCGACTGACGCAGCTTGCTCATATCTCGTTCGTTGGTGGGCGTGAGCGACTTGGCTAGCGCCGGTGCCGACCGCTGCAATACCCGCTGCAGGGCTTCGGTTTTCTTCGAATCGCGATCGCCCTTACGAGCCCGAGGATCGCTCAACTCAGTCAACCGTTGCTCAGCTCGTTCGTCCTTAGCGACGAAGAAATGCGCAAGCAGGAACCAGGAGATGACTCCAATGGCCATGAATACGGCGAGGGGCAAAATGATTGCGTTGGAAAGTCCAAAACCTAGCAACATGACTTAGACCTTGATGTTAATAATCTTACGAATAACCAATGCACCCAAGAACTGCATGAGTAGGGCGACTCCCATGAGCAGGCGACCTGTCTCATCACGAATTAGCACCATGGCATAGTCGTTATTGAGGTACAGCATCATGCCGTATAGCCCGGGTGGTAGCGCGAGCAGGACGATACCCGACAGACGACCTTCACCCGTCAACGCCTGAATGGTTCCAGCCAGCTTGAAACGTTCTCGGATTAGGTGTCCAATTTTCTCGAGAATTTCCGCTAAGTCACCACCTGTCTGACGTTGCAGCATGACTGCCGTGGCGAAGAAGCGCAAGTCCATATTAGGTACTCGATCGGTCATGCCTTCTAGGGCTTCCTCAAGTGAGATACCTAGATTTTGCTCTTCAAACGAGCGTCCGAATTCCCCGCCAATTGGATCGTGCATTTCACTGGCGATCAATCCGAATCCGGCTGCCAGTGAGTGCCCGGCGCGTAGTGAGCGACTAAGTAATTCCAGTGCTTCAGGGAGCTGTGCATTAAACTTGTTGATGCGTCGCTTACGTTTGGTTAACAACCACAGTAGTGGTAAGGCCCCCGTGATCAGGGCAAAGACGGGCAACAAGTACTTCGGAGTTGGTGTAACGATACAAATGACAGCCCCTACCCCAGCGCAGATACAGCAGATTGTCAGAAACTTTGTGCCGGACATCCGCACGTCGGCTTGTTCCATCAGGTTATTAATATTGCCGAACCTGGCCAGAAAATCATCGGCCATCGATTTCGTATCGTTGAGCGAATTGCTGGTGAGCAGGCTGGCTTCTTGAATCGCTCCCGGTGCACGCTTGGAACCGGTCAACACGGCAAGTCGATCTTCCATGGCGTGGTCGGCAGCGGGGCGCAAAGCCAGGGCAACACCCCCGATCAAGGCGGTGACCCCGAGCCCCACAGCTATGACGATAATGATTGGCAGCATGTCAAAAACTCTTTACTATAGTCCCAGGTTGGCCAGTGTACGTACGTGGGTAGCCTACGCTCTAAAATTTTGCATCTGCGAAGGCTGACCCATCCATGTTCTAACTGAGGCTTACGCGTCCATGATCTTGCGCTGACGGAAGGCGCTGGCCGGCAAACGCACGCCCGCGGATTCCAGTCGGTGCATAAAGCTTGGTCGTACGCCCGTGCATTCAAAATGCCCATGGGCGCGTCCCTCAGCGTCGATTCCAGTTTGTACAAATTTGAATATGTCCTGCATGACCACCGTGTCCTGTTCCATACCGGTGATTTCGGTGATGTGCGTTACTCGACGTGGTCCACCTTGCAAGCGGTTGGCTTGAATGATCAAGTTGACAGCGCTGGAAAGTTGTTGGCGAATCGCTTTGATCGGCAGGTCGTAACCGGCCATCATTACCAGTGTTTCCAGACGAGCCACACCGTCGCGAGGATTGTTTGCGTGAATGGTGGTCAGCGATCCATCGTGACCAGTGTTCATGGCTTGCAGCATGTCCAAGGTCTCGCCACCCCGACATTCGCCGATGATGATCCGCTCCGGTCGCATACGCAGCGCATTTTTGACCAGGTCTGTAGCGGTTACCGCACCATTGCCTTCGATGTTTCGTGGACGAGTTTCCAAGCGTACCACGTGATCCTGTTGCAATTGCAATTCAGCCGCGTCTTCGATCGTTACAATTCGCTGATCATTGGGAATGAAGCTGCTGAGCGTGTTGAGTAGCGTGGTTTTACCTGAACCTGTACCGCCGCAGATGATCATGTTCAATCGCGCCTTGATGCAACCTTCCAGCAGCATTACCATCTCAGGCGTCAGGGCTTTGTAGTTCAGCAAATCTTCCAACTTGAGTGGATTGGAACCAAAGCGCCGAATCGACACGCAGGCTCCATCCAAGGCCAGCGGTGGAATGATCGCATTGACCCGCGAACCATCTTCCAATCGAGCGTCAACCATCGGTGATGTTTCGTCCACACGTCGTCCAACCTTGGAGACGATGCGGTCGATGATTTGCATCAAGTGATTGTTATCTCGAAATTCGACTTCAGTTTTTTCCAATCGTCCGCGGCGCTCGACAAAGATGTTCTTAGGTCCGTTGATCATGATATCGCTGATCGACGAGTCTTTGAGCAGGAATTCGAGTGGTCCCAGACCAAACGTTTCGTCCAGCACTTCCTCGATGATTCGATCGCGCTCAGTACGGTTGAGCAGCGTGTTTTCCGCGTCGCATAGGTGCTCCACCACCAAGCGAATCTCGCGTCGCAGCTGTTCGCCCTTCATGTCGCCGATGCGGCTCAAATCGAGTTTGTCGACCAGCTTGTTGTGGATGCGTCGCTTTACTTGGTCAAACTCATCAGCCTTGTTCTGTTCTGGTGTGCGAAGTGGTTGATTGAGAGTCTTCATGAGCTGCGATCCTGCGGGACAAATAGTTGCAACAGTGGCGGTTTCCATCAGCTTCGACGACGGCCAAGAATTGTGCGTTACGCACTGTGACAATCGCCAGCAGCTAATCCGGTTTGACTAGGCAAGCTCTACCGCGTAGATAAGACTTGCTGAAGAAACCTACCTCACAATTAGCGTTTGTCGTGAGAATTACAAAGAATTTTGCGCAGAAGGGTCTATTTAACGACCTGCAAATCGTCTCAACTGGCCAGCGAACCAGAGCAAGTTGTAGCGGGGCGCAGAAATAACCGGACCACTTTTTTCACATCGTAGGGGAAATGACGGCTGCGCTGTTCGAGCCCAACGATAGCCGTGTAGGACTCATTGACCCGGATAATTCATGATCCGAGGCGCGTGAGCCTCCGCTTCCTTTGAAACATCTCAAGAACCGAGGGCTCACGCCCTTCGGCTCACAAAGTCGTGAATAATCGGGGCTTAGCGACCAGGCAAAATCACTTTGCATCGAAACGATCGGCTAGATAGACACGCGCCGTATCAACCATATAACCGCTATCACCGTAACTCAAACTCAGCTTAAGATATTTGGCCGCCCGCTCAGCATCGCTTAACGAGTCGTAGTATAGGCCAACATACAGGGCGGCGTAGAACTGCGCACGCCGCCGCTCTGAGCCTTCAGCGGTGTTGGCTTCGGCGGCCGCCAACACCTGCTCGGGATCGAGTTTGTTCTGCAACATTTTCAGGACGCTCATCATCGGCTGTCGCCCGTCGCCACGACTAGGTATTACCGTTTTGCGTGCCGCTTCAATGCCCTGCGTCTTAGCGATACACAGGAAATACCAAGCTGAGTTCTCGACGTCATCTGGGTTGACACTGTGATGTGTTTCGAATTGTTTGGCCCCGTCGGCGAATTTGCCGCAAGTGCACAGGGCGATCCCACGTTGCCAGTTTTCGGGTGCTTCTTCGGGAACCAATGCAACCACGCGATCAAACAACGGTAGACTCTCCGACGCATGCCCTGACAGATAGAGTAGTTCGGCTGATCGCTGCTGCACCAAAGGTAAGTCTTTCGCCAAATCAGCTGCCGCCCTGGCCTTCTCCGCCGCTTGTTCGAAGTCGCGTTTCACTAAGAGTTTGTCCCCACTCTGCAATAGCTCGAGGGCCTGCTGTTGATTCGATTCCTGTGCTTGCGAGCAGGCCGTGGGACCTAGGCAGACAAACAGCGACCATGCCAGCCATGCGCTCAGCTTTTGGTAAGGTGTGCATGTGTAACTGAGCAATTGCAGCAATGAATTCATCAATCGAACCTTTGGGGATGGAGTGAACTAGGCTTGGCCCGCCACCGCTTGAGCAATTGTCAAAATTAACCTACAAACACAGCCCTGCGTCAATTAAGAGCCAACGGAGCTATTTTATGTCTCACCTTCGCACGCTAATACGAGATGCCGACGTGGTTTTTCCGGACCAAGTTGTGCAGACCAATATTCTACTACAGAATGGCAAGATCATAGCCATTGATGCGGCGCAAAATTTCAGCGCCGATGAAGTCATTGACGCTGGCGGGCTGACTCTGCTTCCCGGAGTGGTTGACGATCAAGTCCACTTTCGCGAACCGGGGATGACGCACAAAGAAGATCTCGAATCGGGAAGTCGGGCTTGTGCGGCGGGTGGTATCACTACTTATCTGGAGATGCCCAATACGAATCCTCCAGCCACCAACGCCGACGCTCTACAATGGAAATATGTGCGAGCCGCAGAGGTCAGTCGAGTGAACTTTGGGTTCTACATAGGTGCCACGGAAGCCAACCTAGTTGAACTGCAACGCGCCACCCATGCACCAGGTATCAAGATTTTCATCGGCTCGAGTACTGGAGACCTATTGGTCGACAGTCAGTCAGTCTTGGAACGCATTTTCGCCGAAACGACGCTCCCCATCTGTGCCCATTGCGAAGACGAAACGACCGTCCGCGCGAATCGAGCCGCGTTGGGAGAGGGATTGACGGTCCACGACCATTCTCGCATTCGCAATGTCGACGCGGCACTGATCGCCACCCGCCGAGCGATCGACCTCTCGCAGCGGCACCAGCATCGCTTTCATGTGTTGCATGTCAGTACAGCTGCAGAAATCCCCTATATCGCTGAAGCTGGCCCGACCATTACCGCGGAAGTTTGTCCACACCATTTGTTCTTTTCCACTGACGACTACGATCGATTGGGAAGTCTGGTGCAAATGAACCCGTCCGTAAAATCAACCGCCGACGCGAGCGCGCTGTGGAGTGCCTTGACTACCGGCGCGATCCAAGTCATTGCTACTGACCACGCCCCGCATACGCTGGTCGAAAAACAGGCCTCGTACCCTCACAGCCCCAGCGGATTGCCGGCGGTGGAAAACAGCTTGGCTCTCCTTTTAAACCAAGTCAATTTGGGACGCTGCACTCTCCAGCAAGTAGCCAGCTGGATGAGCGACGCGCCAGCTCGAGTGTGGGACTTGGTCGGCAAGGGGCGAATCGCGACGGGCTATGACGCTGATTTGGTATTGGTTGACATGCAGCGTGAAAAGACGATCCGCAATGCCGAGCAATTGACCCGTAGTGGTTGGAGTCCCTGGGATGGAGTAACGCTTACAGGTTGGCCAGTGCGAACGATTGTCAACGGGCAGACGGTGTTCGCCGACGGGCGTATCAACGAAGCCGTGCGCGGCACGGCAGTTCGCTGCGATCACACTCGTGGCGGATATTGGAATACCGCCGACGGTGTAGGTGTCTGAGATGGATCGGCTGGTGCGAACAATCGACACTTCTCGCCAATCGCCGGTACTGATAGGAGTTTTTACCCTCCCGCGCGCCCGAGCTCGCTTTCAAAAGTGCATGTTTTCGCGGGAGGGTGAATTCAACCTTTGTACCGGTGATCAACGGGAGGAGTCAAATAATCCGGGTTTAAAGATGACCGAACGGACAGGAATTTTCGTTTTACCATTATTTCAAAAAGCCGCGAGCATCGTTGGCGTAAAAAGTTAAATAACTTTGCAATACCAACTGACGATACAACAGAGTCTTTTACTGATTATTGCCGCAGCTGGTATTGGAGTTTCCAAAAGCGGCTTTGCTGGGGTGGGGATGTTGCCGGTCATTATCTTTGCCATCGTGTTTGGAGCCAAAGCTTCCACAGGCGTATTGCTCCCCATGTTGGTGATCGGTGATTGTTGCGCTATTTGGTTCTTCGGTAAAAAAGTGCAATGGCCTCAAGTGCGTCGCTTGTTGCCCCCGGCATTGATCGGCGTGCTATTGGGAACGCTGCTAATGGGGCGACTGAACGAAGACATATTTAGGCCGCTGGTAGGGACCATCATTTTGTTGCTGACAGCAATCCAAGTCATCCGCATATGGCGGCCAACGGCCTTTGATGAAATTCCTCATGCGACCTGGTTTGCGTGGACACTGGGGCTGTTGGCAGGTGTCACGACGATGCTAGCCAATGCGGCGGGGCCAGTTGTAGCGCTCTACTTGCTGGCCGTAGCGCTGCCCAAATGGGAGTTGGTAGGGACAAGCGCTTGGTTCTTTTTGATGCTGAATGTATTCAAGCTACCGTTCAGCTATGGATTGGGGCTGATCGACCTACAGAGCCTGATGGTCAATGTAGTCTTCGCGCCGAGCATCTTGCTGGGAATGCTGGCTGGTAAGTGGCTAGTGCAGCGCGTGCCACAGAAATTGTTCGACAGTTTTCTACTGGCGTTTACAGGTCTAGCAGCGGTGCGGTTGATCGCTGGCTAACGAGCCTAGAAATCGGCTGGCGCTATCAATTAAGTCGTGGCGATGCTCGATAAGAAATGCAGTATGGTCACTCTCGGGGACAAACACGTGCTCGACGTGCTTTGCAGCTGCCTTGTGCTCGACTGCTTCCAACTCGGGAAACATGTCTTCAAACTGGTTTTGGTAGTTATAGTAGTCGCTGACACCCCCTGTGTAGTAAAAGTGCATGCGCACGCCACGCTGGGCAAGTTGCAATAATTGGGTGGCGGCTACGGCACGATTGGGGAATTCGCGAATGTCACTACCGACTTGCAATGAGGCTGGAGCCGGTGGCTGCAAGCCCCATGCCCCCTTTAGCCAACGCGTCCATTTGCGAGGGTTTACCGCTTTGGGCAGGTAGTGATTCAGCAGGCGGTGCCAATAGAATCTCGAAGTGCGATATCCGCAGCCGTCGATCGCAAACAGACCGCAGACTCTCTCGTGTTCGAGCGCGGCGAAAATCGCATCATCTGCCCCGGCACACAACCCAAATAGGGCTACTCGTTTTACTCCCCATCGCTCAGCTAGCCAATCGATCGCGGCACCAATCTCAGACGAAGCGCGATTCAGCGAATTGCCCGCTCCACCCACCGGAAGGCTTTCGCCAATTCCCGACAAATCGAATCGCAAGCTGCGAATCCCGCGCTCGGCCAAGGCTCCGGCCAAGGAGACATGCAATCGATAGGGTCCAGCGCTATGCAACATTCCTGGAGTGACCAGTACCACCGCAAAATCTGGATCAATGGACTGATGGGTCGGATCTACGCAGATGCCAACTAGATTCTCATTAGCTCCGAATACAACCGCTTGGCCGGCATTGCTCGGAATACAGATTGTCGAGCTCATGAGTCATCTCCGCTGAAGAATTCGATGATGGCGTGCATGGCTTGAGGAGCAGCGAAGGCGCTCTCGGTGTATTCGATCGCTCCCCATTCGATTGGGTCGCTGGTCTGGATCGCTTGCCCACGCTCAATGAACTCACACAATTCCGCCTGAGCACCAGGGACCGATGCCGCAAATCCGCGACTAAGGATGATTCGCAATTTGGGCAGGCCACCGACCTCAGGCACTGCCGCAGCTGCGGACGTTGTTAGCGGCTCCGACCGCAATGAGCTGGAGTTGCTTGTTAGGCTGGAACGCTTGGCGTACTGGGATAAATCCAACCGCATCTTGCTAAGACTGGCCCGCTTGTCATTGGTCATCGCGTGGCCGTAGGCTTGATCGATGGGCGTTTTCGTAATTCTGCGAGTGAATCGCGTTTGGTTGGATAAGGCTTCGCTGTGTAGTCGATCGAGCAATTGCAAGTGCTGCTGGCCATCCAACACTGGATCCCACAGGACGATCGCTTCAACCTCTGGTATCAATGCAGCGTGGGCTATGGTCGCTCCGAGCCGCAGGCCCAATAACGATAGGCGCTGGCAGCCTGATCTCTCACGTAGGTACGCCGCAGCCCGCTGCGTATCGGACAGCAACGATTCGGCGGTGAAGTCCTCGCAGGCACCTGCTGAATTACCCGTTCCGAAATAGTCGAAACGCAAAACGTCAAAACCAGCCTTACACAGCGCCACCGCCAATTGTTGTAGGTTGCGGTATCCTCGCGCGTATTCGTGACCGATGGGATTGCAAATGAGCACAGCCTGATTGCGGCGGCAGTTCCACAATGGTTGTGGCGAGTAGAGCACAGAAAAGAGCGATCGCTCGGCGTGGTGAATATAGGTTGCATCCAACTGGGGAAGTCGAAGGCGATCCAAATGGGAATCCGGTGAAGCATCACTGGAGGGCGAGTGGTCGTCCGCTCCGAGCAACACTTCTACATGCCGAGCCGCAGCGGAAAGTGTGGGATTGGCAAAAAAATCGCGTACTGGCAGTTCAAGATTGATGTCTGTTTTCAATGCGGAGATAACGCGAGTGGCTAGTAGTGAACTACCGCCGAGTTGGAAAAAATCGTCATCCGCGCCTACTTCAGGGACGTGCAAGACATCTTTCCAGATTTTGGCCAGCTTGAGCTGCATGTCGGATTGAGGTGCCACGTAATCGGCATTGTGTGGCGTTCGGCTGGTATTGGGATCTGGGAGCGCGCCCCGATCAATCTTGCCGTTAATGGTCACTGGCAGCCGCTCGAGCAATACGTACCTTAGTGGCACCATGTAAGTAGGCAAACTGGCTCTTAGGTGTGCGACCAAATCACTCAATGGCACTTGGTTTTCATTACCAATGGCTACGTAGGCGATCAGGTGTTTTTGTGTTTCAATTTGTTCATGAACGATGAGCGATTCACGTACTGCGGAATGTGTGTTGAGGACGGCTTCAATTTCGCCAGGTTCAATCCGATACGACCCCAGCTTGATCTGATGATCGACTCGACCAGCAAATTCAATGTTCCCATCGGGCAGCCAACGGGCTAGGTCACCGGTGCGGTAAAGACGACGCGAGCCAGTTTGATGTGCCTGCCAATGCGACAGCGGAACCTGAATGAAGGCATGTTCATTGAGCTCAGGGCGATTCAAATAACCCCGGGCAAGCGCCCCACCACCTATAAAAAGGTGCCCCGTCTCACCCTCGTCCACGGGCCGGAGAAGTTCATCTAGGATGTGTGCCTCATAGCCCGGAAGGGGTTTACCGATCGGCATGGGATCGGTGTCGTAGGCAGCATCGGGGATGAATACGGTGGCTGTAACGGTCGTTTCGGTGGGTCCGTAAGCATTACACCAAAGCACCTGATGCGTGAGAACCGATTGCCATCGTCGATAGTGTTCCATCGAGACTTTTTCGCCGGTCGCCAAAACCATGCGCAGCGATGAAGGGACTGTCGCTTCGGAAGCGACCATCAGATCGACCCACTCATGCCAATAGGCAGTGGCTAAGTGTAGGGCAGTGACACCATAGTCATCAACAATTTGCGACAGTTCATTGCTTGCTTGGGCATGGAGTCGCGGACGAATGACCACGCTCCCTCCACTGAGCAGTGGCGGGAATATCTCCTCGATGGCAATATCGAAATTGAGGGTCGAAAACTGAAGCGTCCGGTCGGTCGGTGAAAGCTGATAGACAGCGATATCCGCCAAGCAATAAGTACAAAGTGCACGATGTTCGATCTGCACTCCCTTCGGCTTGCCCGTCGACCCAGAGGTGTACATGATGTAGGCCAAATCGCTTGCTGCTGAGGGCAACGAAGCAAAGTCCATTGGCTGACCACCGAATTCTCTAGACGCGCTATCAATCCAACACAACGATTGGGAACCGCGATTCACTGTGTCAAGCAATTGAGCGAGTCGATTGGTGGCACGATCGTGAGTAATTAGCGTCGTAATAGCCGCATCAGCCATCATGAACTCGATGCGCTCCACAGGATACTCGGGATCGAGCGGCACGAAGGCAGCGTTTACTTTGAAGACGCCTAACATAGCGGCGATAGCTTGCGGACAGCGATCGATGCACAACCCCACGTTTTGTCCAGGCTCGACGCCTCGAGCTACCAGTGCCTGGGCGAATTGACATGCCATGCGGTTAAGCTGAACGAATGAGAGGCATTGATCCTCAAAATGTATGGCGACCGCATCGGGTCGCGTGCGAACCTGGGCTTCAAACAGCGCCAAGACTGTGGTTCTCTGCGTATCGATCGTCGCCAAAACATCAAGCTCGCAAGTTGTCATCACTGTGGCTGGCCCGCCAGAAGTGACGATCCAGCAAGCGTTTGCATCCCATCGAGTGGTGGAACTATGCCCAGGCTGTTGGTTCGCGAGTTGCCCGTCGTGGTCGTCATGTGTTGACAAACGTCACAGACAACTTGTGCGAGGATGCTCAGGCCATCCTCTAACAATTCGCATGGAGTTGTCAGGGCGGGCATAACCTTTAGCACTTCATCGTAGGCTCCCGATGATTCGATCAACAGACCACGTTGGAAGCAACCATCGATAACGAGCCGTGCTAGTTTGCCATCGCGCACGTCCAGGCCCTGGATCAGCCCTCGCCCGCGGCGACTGAACCTTAAGTTCGGATGGGCTTGGATTACACCATCGAGGCAGCTCTCGACACGCTGACGTAGCAATTCGATGTGTCGCTGTAATTGATCGTCGCGCCAGTAATCTAGCAGTGCCGCAGCGGCGACAAAGGCCAAGTTGTTTCCACGGAAAGTACCCGTATGCTGGCCGGGTTGCCAGACATCGTAGTCGGGGCGGATCAGCACCAGAGACATGGGCAGCCCGCCACCTAACGATTTCGATAAACAGACAAGATCGGGCTGCAGACCGGCTTGTTCAAAACTGAAAAACTCACCTGTCCGGCCGTTACCTACTTGAATGTCATCGATGATTAGCAGCGAACCTGCCGCGCGGCAGGTGGCCTCGACCTTCCTCAACCATTCAGCGTTAGCGACGTTGACGCCCCCTTCGCCCTGTACCGTTTCAAGGATAATAGCCGCCGGTTTAGGGATGCCACTGCTGGGGTCATTCAAGCATTTGGCTAGTAGATCGGCCGTGTCGAGGGAGTCGCAGTAGCCGTCGAACGGCAAGTGGGAAACGTTGTTCCGAGAGCCGTAATGCTCATCGTGATAGTAACTATTGGCCGTTAGGCTGAGTGCTCCCAAAGAATGCCCGTGGTATGCATGGGTAAAAGCGATCACATGCGTACGCGCGGTGGCTTTACGGGCGAGTTTTATAGCTGCTTCGACGGCGTTGGTACCGGTTGGGCCAGTGAATTGCAAGCGATAGTCTAAACCGCGTGGAGAAAGAATCAGCCTCTGGAACTTGTCGATGAATTGGCTTTTGGCCCGCGTGGCGGTGTCCAACGCGTGTTGAATACCATCTCGCTGGAGATATTCCAACAGTGCCTGTTTGGCGAGTGGATTGTTGTGTCCGTAGTTGAGCGTGCCTGCTCCGCAGAAAAAGTCGATGTAGCGGCGGCCATCGCAGTCCCAGAGCTCAGAGCCGCGCGCTGTATCAAAAACGGTGGGAAACAAACGCACATAACCTCGGACGTTTGATTCCAGCTGGCTGATCTGTTCTAACATCGATGGAGCGCCCTACGGCAATGATTGATAGTGAAAGATGATGCAGTTGTTTGGGCATCCATCGAACGCTATGTCAAACCCAGTGTCCGGGCAAAGATCTCAACGAAAGCACATCCAGAGAGTGGCTAGGAACGGGGCGATCGTAGTGGTTTTGCGGGATAGGAGACTACGGTTGGGCTGACCGGATGTTACAGCGTTAGGCCGAGACTCTTTTCGTAGTTGCGACGCTGCGTTTCTCCCGCCTGGTCGGTGATCGTCTGCCATCGTTTATCAGCGGATTGTAGGGCTTGGCTCGCTGTGCTTTGCCCAGATAAGAACTCAATCAGCTCGTCAGCCAACGCTTCACGATACTCGGTCGCCAGCGGCAGACGGGGTTCATGGGCGACTCCCACGCCGGAAACCAATTCCGACAACGATTGTCGCGCCTTCCATGCCAAAGATTCCGTACCTGTGGCTGGAGTGGGAGATTCTATGCCACTGGCGAATTTAGCCAGTACCGTCCGCGTGCTTGGTTGTGACAACCAACGCAAGAGTGCGGTTGCCTGATTGCTCTGACGACATTGACTTGAGAGCGATGCCAACAGCCCCGCCCCACTATTCCATGCCAATACTCGCGGACGCTGTACGGTGGCAGGCTGGTCGGTAGCCGCGGTACTCAGTGAGATATTGTTTGCAACGGAGGCTTGGTTGCCCTCGACCATGTTGAAAATGCCGATGCGTACCGTCTGCCCAGTGGGAATAATCGCGGTTTTGGAATCGATCAATGCCGGTGCGGCGATTGCCACTGCCGCTCTTTGATTGCTGGCTGCCCAACTCCATGCCGCAGAGTGGTCTTCGATGACGGAAGCTAATCCATCGGGCTGCGACGCCAAGGCAGCCAAAATCTTCGCGGCGCGCACAAAGTTCCCATCCGCCAATCGCGATTGCATTGTCTGCAGATCAAATAGCAACCCATAACTCGGGTCGCGACTGGAGAGCGTGGCTACAATCGCCAGGAAGCGGTCCACCAACGCCTCGCGATCGGTCTGCTGTGGCGTAAATTCAAATCGCGGAGCGTCGAGTTCCGTAACTCGCAGTTCATCGAGCACAGTGTTCCAGTCGATTGCGTGATCCGACGAGGGGAATTTGCTACTAGCCAAAAAAACGGGCACGGCACAACCCAATGGCACGGCCATCGTCTCACCCGCGTAACTGGCCTGTTGACGCCAAGCGAACGGAGCTGACGCAGTGGCGTCATCGACAGTCTCAGCAGTGGTCACAGCGTTTGCATTGTCGGGAAGCTTGACAATCCAATCGCGCTGAGCCAGTTCGCCGATCAGACGCGCGGGATAAAGCAGCACATCGCAATCGCACTGTTTCTGGAGTAGTAGTTCATCCACCTTCAACGATCGCAGTTCTAGTGGTTGTTCGGAACCAGTTAGCCATTGCCGCAACCATATTTGTTCGTCTCCAATTGGCGCGACTATCCAGATTCGGAGCGGGATGATCGATGGACTGGTTAGCGAATCTGCCGACGGGCTGGGACTAGCAGTTTGCGGCGTGCGTTCGCACCCCAACATGACTGTACCAAGCAAAAAAACGAACAGTGAGAAATTTCGCGCTAGGCATTTCGAAATAGGACGTGCGGGGCATAGGCGACAGACTCGTGAATTCATGGCGTGTATAGGTAAATGAGAATAGAAAAAGAGGCAATTCATTTCGTCGCGCGGTCAATGGTACTCTGGTATTCAGGACGATTCTTCCAACTGTTCAAATAGGGTTGGTATTCGTCGACATCGACCCAGAAACGTGGAACAGGTTCATTGGGATCAACTTGTTTTTCCGGATAATCTTGGCCAGCCACGCTGCGTTCCAGGCTATGCTCCCACTCAAGCAATTGTCGTTGCAAGGAGCCTGCGACTTCAGGGACTTCCTTTACTACGTTGTGGGACTCCGTTGGATCGCGCGATAAATCGTAAATCTCGAATTCTGGACTCGAATCGGAGGCGTCCTTTGGATTTAATCGCACGATTTTCCAGTTGTTATCGACCATGGCCGTTTGGCCCATGTAATTGAAGGGAATCGGTTTGTCGCGTTGGCTAGGTTCTTGAGAAAACACTTGTCGCAGACTGAGGCCATCTTGCGGCGTTACCCATCGCGCGGAGGGGAGGCCAACAATTTCCGCCACCGTCGGAAAGATGTCGAGCACCGAGGCAGGAAATAGGCTGATCCTGGGCTGAATGGTCCCCGACCACTCGATGATCCCGGGGACGCGCAAGCCACCTTCGTAGAGCGAGCCTTTGAATCCGCGTAAACCACCCACCGTCTCAGGTGCGATTTTAGGGAGACCACCATTGTCACTACAGTACCACACCAATGTGTTTTTCTCGATCCCCATTTCGCGCAGTGCCGAGCGAAGTGTGCCGATGCTACGATCCAGTGCGACCAATTCTCCATAGTGTTGTCGCGAGTTGCGATCTAGTTCAGCGAAGGGGACCATATCCTCTTCGGTCGCCTCAAAGGGACTGTGTGGAGTTCCAAACCAAACCACCGTAAACGTGGGTGTTTGCGTTTGCACGTTGGCGTGAATGAACTTCAGCGCCTGTTCGATGGCGATCTCAGACGAGTCACCTTGAAATTCCTCAAACGTCCCCTGGCGGCTAAGCAGTGGATTGCGATCAAAAAAGTTAGTTACCGACAGCCATTGATCAAAACCAAAATGTCCAGGGTGGTGATTGTCCGAGGCCAAAACGGGCACGCCGGCCCCGCGTAAGCCATTCAAATGCCATTTGCCGAAGTGCCCCGTGCGATACCCCACGCCCCGCAGCGCTTCCGCGATGGTCTTCTCCTGACGACGCAATGCATATCCATGCGACTGGACCCCAGTGCGATTGTTCGAACGGCCGGTTAGCACGCTGGCGCGGGTTGGTGAGCAAACTGGTGCTCCAGCATAGAATCGATCCATTCGCAGACCCGCTTCGGCCATCGCATCGAGATGAGGAGTCTTCAGAACGGGATGGCCACGATAACCAACTTCGCCCCAACCTTGATCGTCGGCCATCACCAGTACAATATTTGGCCGCTCGGCCACCAGTATTGCGGGCGCCAGGCACGATGCCAGCAGAGCGCAGACAGCTATTGGTGCAATGCGACCATTGTTGGCGAGAAGTTTCATGGAGAAGTCCTCTGATACGCACTGGAAACGACGGTGGGTTAGGCCATCATTCTACCAGGGAATCAGAGGGAGGTTATGCGAGGAGGCGGGACAGGTGGTTGAGGTGGGGAATTGCTAAAAGGAGTGTGGAATTCACGAATGGTAGTTGAAAGAAAAGGAGGTCGCTTCCGGCAGAAGCGACCCACTGAAACAGTCGCTTCCGGCAGAAGCGACCCACTGAAACAGTCGCTTCCGGCAGAAGCGACCCACTGAAACAGTCGCTTCCGGCAGAAGCGACCCACTGAATTGCAGTCGCTTCCGGCAGAAACGACCCACTGGCAGGCACAGCTACCAATACCAAGATCTATTTAGTCCCGCATTGACAAATTGTCCGCGTGCCGGGATGTAATACAATCGACTTCCCGTCGATAGGTAGCTGGCATTCATATTGGGACGTGCCGGTGAATGGCCAATCCATTTGTTGAACTCCGCGCGGAGCAATCGTCCATCGGCTTCAATTCTGGCGCGTTCGTGGATGATATCCCAAGCCTGTGCCGTTTGATTGTAGCTGGCTGCCGATGGGCTGGTGAGACGCAGTCGCTCGGCGGAAGTCAAGGAAGCATTTTCCTGCGCGGCGGCTACACCGACATGCATGGTCACGAACAACGCACAGACAGTTAGAATTAAGGTAGCAAGTGTTGGTTTCAACATAGGTTTTTTCTCCAGGATTTGGGGATTTAGATTGGCCCGGTCGCAGTCATTGGCGATCAAATATGGCGCGAAAGGCCTGCGATGGAGCGCGTTGGCGGCCAAGTGCGACGGACTTAGTGTTTGTCTATCGGGCTCTGTGCGATTTATAGCTAGCAATTATCGTCGGGGTTCCGCAGAGAATCGTGCCAGTGGTACTGCTTTCGCAACTAAGTAAAACGACCCACGTGCGTTAGGCTTTCCTGCTTGAGCGGATGCGATGATTGAGCTGACCTTTACGCCAGTGGGCTGTTGCTCGTCGTGAACCTCAGGCGCTAGCGGCTTGTTGAGTTAGTGAGCCGCGACGCGTGAGCGGCCGGGTAATGCGCATTGCCCGGTGCCTTACGGCCCGCGGCTCACCAGGTCAGGAACAATCTGGGTTATAATCGGCGGGCCACGAAGAACGACTGATGAATTTACGAGGACATCAACATGCTCAGACCGACTCAATACCAATCTGCAAAAATCTATACTGTCGCTCTGCTGACTTGCTGGATTGCGTTAATCACGCAACCATCCGTGTGGGCCGCAGAGTCCAAACCCAACATCGTTGTCTTTTTGATCGACGACATGGGGGTCATGGATACTTCGGTACCTTTTCTTACAGATACCGCTGGTGCACCAAAGCGTTATCCGTTGAATGATCACTATCGCACGCCCAACATGCAACGCTTGGCTGAACGCGGTATTCGCTTCAATCAGTTTTATGCCATGAGTGTCTGTTCGCCGACACGGATCTCGATCATGACCGGTCAGAATGCGGCGCGGCATCATGCAACCAACTGGATCAATCCTGAAACCAACAATCGCGGCCCACATGGACCGTTGGACTGGAATTGGCAAGGACTCAAGCGGGGTGAATTGACGCTACCAAAATTGCTCCAGGAAGTGGGCTATCGCACGATCCATGTCGGAAAGGGGCACTTTGGTGCGGAGGGGTTTGACGGAGCAGATCCGCTCAACTTGGGTTTCGATGTCAACATCGCAGGGGCAGCGTTTGGTGCTCCCGGAAGCTACTATGGCGAGAAAAACTATGCCAGGAATCAATTCCATGCCGTGCCGCATTTGGAAAAGTATCATGGCTCGGATACTTTTCTGAGCGAAGCCCTAACGATCGAAGCTCAAGCGGCGGTTTCCTCGGCGGTCGAAGCCCAGCAGCCGTTTTATTTGTACTTCGCACACTATGCCGTACACGGCCCATTTGATTCCGACCCGCGTTTTGCAGACCATTACAAAGATTCGGGGAAACCACCTCCGGCTCAAGCTTTTGCCACCTTGATCGAGGGGATGGACAAGTCGCTGGGAGACATGCTCGATCAACTTGACAGCTTGGGGATCGCCAACAACACCTTGATCTTTTTCCTCGGTGACAATGGTTCCGATGCGCCCCTGGGTCACGAACACGCGGTGGCGTGTGCCGCGCCGCTACGAGGCAAAAAGGGCTCGCACTATGAGGGAGGAATGCGCGTGCCATTTATCGCCGCATGGGCCAAAGCGGATCGCGACAACGAGTTTCAGAAACAGCTCCCTATTCCAGCTGGAGCGATTCAGTCGCAAGTCGCATCGGTGGTCGATCTATTACCAACGATCGTCCAACTTACCAGCGCCCCGCTACCGGCTAACTATACGCTCGATGGTGGACCGCTTGACAAGCTCTTGAGTGGACAGCCCGATCCAGACCGCGCGCAGACATTCCTGATGAACTACCCCCATGCGCCGCACCGCAGCAACTACTTTACGGTTTATCGCGATGGTGATTGGAAGGTCATCTATCACTACTACCCGTCGGAAGCATCCGAGGATTCGCATTATCAGCTCTACAATTTGGCTAAGGATCCCTTTGAGTCGACCAACCTCGCCCAACAGCAACCGGAACAACTTCAACGGATGATGGGCGAATTAATTGCAGCTATGCAACAGGCCAATGGACAATATCCACTGAGTGAAGATGGTAAACGTGAGCTTTTGCCTCAACTGCCCGGAGAATAAGATCCTAGCTGTTGTGATTTCCAATGGGACGGGATCGGCACAATGTCAATCTGGATTATTCAAGCGATTGAGAGCCGAAGGGCGTGAGCCGTCGGTAGTTTCCTACGAACCTGCTAAGTTTGTTTGGAACGCACGCAATCAACGTAGTATTTGAGTTGACCGTCGACGCGTTCTTCGATCAGTCCGTGGATGTCTGTATCAAAGCCTGGGAATTGTTGATTAAACATCCTGGCGAATTTCAAGTACTCGACAATCAAATTGTTGAAACGTTCGCCGGGTATCAAGAGTGGAATGCCAGGCGGATAGGGAGTCAGCAGCACGGCAGTTGCGCGGCCTTCAAGTTGATCGACTTCGACGCGATCGATCTCGCGATGTGTCATCTTGTCGTAGGCTTGCCATGGTTTCATGGCGGGTTGCATATGGGACAGGTACATCTCGGTGGTGACTCGAGCGATATCGTGTTTCTTATACGTGTCGTGAATCTGTTGACAGAGATTTTTCAGACCGATCCCTTCGTACTGCGGAAAGGCTGCTGCAAACTCGGGGAGGATCTTCCAAATTAACAGGTTGCGATCGTAATCGTCTTTGAACTGCTGTAGCGCGCTGAGCAGAGTGTTCCAACGGCCTTTGGTGATGCCAATCGTGAACATGATAAAGAACGAATAGAGCCCGGTTTTTTCGACGATGACCCCATGCTCGGCTAGATAGCGAGTCACGATCGCCGCAGGAATTCCCGATTCGGCGAAATGTCCCTTGACGTTTAGTCCCGGCGTGACGACGGTGGCTTTGATTGGATCGAGCATGTTGAAGCCCTCGGCCAAGTTACCGAAGCCATGCCAATTGTCATCGCCACCGAGCATCCAATCGTCTTGAGAGCCGATGCCTGATTCACAGATTTCCTCAGGCCCCCAGACTTGAAACCACCAGTCGTCTCCCCACTCGGCGTCGACTTTCCGCATTGCGCGGCGGAAGTTGAGCGCTTCGGCAATCGACTCTTCGACCAGTGCTGTGCCGCCTGGTGGTTCCATCATGGCCGCTGCTACGTCGCATGAAGCGATGATTGCGTACTGCGGTGAGGTAGACGAGTGCATCAGATAGGCTTCATTGAAAATGTGCCGATCGAGTTTCGTCGTCTTCGATTCTTGCACCAAAATTTGTGATGCCTGCGAAATGCCAGCCAGCAATTTGTGGGTTGAGTGGGTGGCAAAGACCATGGCATTGTCGCAACAGGGACGGTCCCGACCAATCGCGTGCATGTTGCGATAAAAATCGTGGAAGGTAGCGTGAGGTAACCAAGCTTCGTCGAAATGGAGCGTATCGATCTGTCCGTCCAAAATACTCTTGAGTGTCTCGACGTTATAAATGATCCCATCATAGGTGCTTTGGGTAATCGTCAGAATGCGCGGCTTGCGGTCCGGGTGTTTGGCTTGTGCCTCGCGCGCGAAAGGATTGGCATCGATCTTCTTTTGAATGTTTTCTGGTCGGAATTCCTCAAGTGGAATGGGGCCAATCAGTCCCAGGTTGTTGCGGGTGGGAGTTAAGAACACCGGGACGGCACCCGTCATAATGATCGAATGTAAAATCGATTTGTGACAATTGCGATCGACGACGACAATGTCGCCCGAGGCGACAGTCGAATGCCACACCATTTTGTTGGAGGTTGACGTTCCGTTCGTCACAAAAAAGCAGTGATCGGCGTTAAAAATTCGCGCCGCATTGCGTTCCGAAGCGGCTACAGGTCCGGTATGGTCGAGCAACTGTCCCAGCTCCTCAACTGCGTTGCAGACGTCAGCCCGCAGCATGTTTTCACCAAAGAATTGGTGGAACATTTGCCCCACGGGACTCTTTAAAAACGCCACGCCCCCAGAGTGTCCGGGACAGTGCCATGAATATGAGCCGTCGCTCGCATAGTGCACCAGAGCACGGAAGAAGGGAGGCGCCAGCCCATCGGTGTAGGCGCGGGCTTCACGCAAAATGTGTCGCGCCACAAACTCGGGCGTATCCTCGAACATGTGAATGAAACCGTGAAGCTCACGCAGAATGTCATTCGGAATGTGGCTGCTGGTTCGAGTTTCGCCATACAAGAAAATCGGAATATCGTTGTTCTTAAAACGAATCTCCTGAATGAACTCCCGCAACTTGGCGATGGCCGGCTCTTCGTCTCCTCCGGCCGTAAATTCCTCGTCGTCAATCGACAAGATGAATGCCGACGCCCTCGATTGCTGTTGGGCGAACTGCGACAAATCGCCGTAGCTGGTCGCCCCAATCACTTCTGCCCCTTCGCCCTCGATAGCTTGGGCCAGAGCCCGGATCCCTAATCCGGATGCGTTTTCAGAGCGAAAATCTTCATCGATAATCAGGATGGGAAAACGAAATTTCATAAAGTTTCTCTTGGGAGCTAGTACGGATCAGGGAGCGAGAATTTTAACGCCCAGCGGCAGTTCTGTCTTCGCCCAGTTAGGACCACTGGGAAATATCAGTATACGAACTGGCCAGCCGAGGCCGCCCGTCAGCTTTGTATACCGCGCTCCCAACGCCATTTGACAAACAATCGATTGGACGCTCTCGGCAAGTTAGTTATGAGGCCCAGTATCTCTTGACTTAAGTTAGCGCCAGGATGTACTTTGCCTCAGAGAAATACCGCAGCTAGAACCAATTCGCTGGTTAACCCCACGCCGAGTCGTTCGGAGAATCGTCGGGTCCACAAACTGCGCGGAACGTTATCACCCGGTCAAGGATGGCCTCTCATGCTTCACAATGGAAACACAGAACCACTTTCCCACTCATCCCCAGTACCGCTGCTGGACGTAAGTCGCGGCAACGAGCGGTTGCGTTCGGAAATACTTCAGGCGCTAGCAGAGGTCTACGACAGTGGGCGTTTTCTGCACGGCCCTCAAGTAACTGAGCTGGAAGAGGCCGTGGCTCGCATGTCGAATACCAAGCACGCGGTCGGCTGCGCGTCAGGCAGTGATGCGCTGTTGCTAGCATTGATGGTCCTGGGGGTCGCACCGGGAGATGAAGTGATCGTTCCCAGTTTCACATTCTTTGCCACGGCTAGTTGCGTTAGCCGGTTGGGGGCCAAGATCGTATTTGCCGATATCGATCCACATACGTACAACGTCGATCCCGCAGCGATCGAAGCAGCCATTACCCCCCGTACCCGTGCCATCATTCCGGTCCATTTGTTCGGCCAAGCCGCCAAGATTGATGCAATTTGCAAAATCGCCGATGGTCGCGATATTCCAGTAATCGAAGACGTTGCCCAAGCGATCGGTGGAGCTTATCACGGACGTCCGCTAGGAAGTTGGGGGCAGATGGGATGTACCAGCTTTTACCCGACGAAGAATCTCGGCGGATTGGGCGACGGTGGTATGTTGACCGTTGGCAGCGACACCTTGGCCGATCGCCTGCGACTGCTGGCCGGGCACGGAATGCGTCCACGCTATCATCATTCGGAAGTGGGGATCAATAGCCGACTCGACACATTGCAAGCCGCCGCTCTGTTAGTCAAGTTCCGTCACTTGCACGACTACACCACCGCGCGACAAGAAAACGCTTGCCGCTACTACGAACTGTTCGAACAGGTCGGATTGGCCGGTAAACACAGTAGCGTGGCCGTTGGGCTTCCACACCATGACCCAGCAGCCTTTCATGTTTGGAATCAGTTTAGTTTACGAGTCGGTGAAGGACGACGCGATGCGTTGCGAAACTATTTGCAACAGCGACAAATTGGCTGCGAAATCTACTATCCCATACCTTTGCATCAACAAGCTTGTTTTCGAGGTTGCGGCTATTCAGCTGGGAGTCTTCCCGAGACCGAAAAAGCGGCAGCGGAAATTCTTAACTTGCCAATCTATCCCGAGTTGACCGCGGTTGAGCAGGAGCAAGTAGTTGCCGCGATCGCGGGCTATTTCGCCGAAGCTTACGGCCGCGCCGCAGCTTGACTCCAACCCGCTTGCAAGCGCTGGTCTGGTGATCATCGGAAAGCTCACTCCTGTCTCGGGCGCTGCCGTCGCCTGCTCAGGCTGTGACTTCTACTTCGCGAAACTCTTTGCGCAGTTGAGATTCTTGCGATTGGTTGATTGAACGTGATTCAACAGCCTGCTCCGGCTCGGCGTTAAACGAATTTAACGCATGGGAAATTGAATGGTATCGGGTTTGACGTGAGCCTGAACTCCATGCGTGTGCGATCACAAATTCTATACCGCCCAGGTGAGTGCCACCCGAACGTCCTGTGTTTCAGTTAGAATGAGCGGCTTGTTGGCCTCTAACTGACTCTCCACCGGGAATTCGCATACCATGAAACGCTCTTTCTTTCTAGCTCTTGCCCTAACGATACTGCTTACGCCCGCCTCTTGGGCGCAACAAAAGAAGCAACAGCCCGTGCGTATGGGGGCGGGGATCATGACCTTCGATACCGTGCCTGGCTGGGGGCTTCGCCCCGATGGGCAGTCTGCAATTGGCCCCACTCACGGTGCCGTGGTAATCGACAAAGCTGGAAACATCTATACCAGCGCTCAGGCAGGCGTCTTTGTTTTTTCTCCCGATGGCAAAGTTGTTCAATCGTATTTGGGCGACGACTATTCCAATATCCACGATATGGAGATTCGCCAAGAAGGAGGTGCCGAGTTCATCTATGGCGCTCGCAACAAGGATGGCGAAGGGCTGAAGTTCAATGCTGCCAGTGGCGAGATCGTGTTGCGTCTGCCCTTCCCCAAGGAAGCGGGCCTGCCCGAAGATACGAAGTTTAGCCCAACAGCCATTACCGTCACTCCCAATGGCGACATTTTCTTGTCAAATGGCTATGCCAGTAATCACATCTTTAAATTTGACAAGGCTGGCAAGTACCTTATGCATTTTGGTACCAAGGGAAATGGGCTGAAGGAGTTCAATACGGCGCACGGCATGACGCTCGACACTCGCTATGAACCGCAACGCTTGCTCATCTGTGACCGCAACCACGAACCCAAGGGGCGTTTGCTGCACTACAGTCTCGATGGTGAGTTCATCGAGGAAGTCATAACCGGGCTCGGCATGCCCACCAGTGTGGCGATTCAAGGAGACTACGTTTCGGTCCCTGATCTGAAAGGGCGATTGGTGATTCTGGATAGCAGCAACACTATTATGGCTGTCTTGGGCTACAATCCAGACGCGGAAAAAGGGAGGAGCTTCAATGTGCCGCAAGACCAGTGGATTGAAGGGGTCTTTAGTGGCACTCACGGTTCGTACTGGGATCAGGATGGCAATCTCTATGTTCAGGACTGGAATGTCGCCGGTCGCATTATGAAGCTGGTGCGCGTCAAATAATTTCACTTTTTGAGAGCTACAATTATGCGCTGGAAAAACGCTCCGTGGCTGATGTGCTTCGTATGCGGTTGGCTGGCAACACTGACAATCGTTTCCGCCCAAGAGGCAGCTAATAAGTCGGTCGAAGGGCGCAATTGGTTGTATGTTGCCGTGCCTGGGATTCGCAACTATTTGGAGTATGGTGGACACGGATTGTTGGTCTTCGACATCGATGACAAGCATCGCTTCGTCAAACGCATCCCGCTGGGAGGGCTCGACGAAGCGGGGAGGCCGATCAATGTCAAAGGGATTTGCGGTAGCGCGGCCACAGGACGCATGTATGTAAGCACGATCAAAACGATGATGTGTGTCGACATTCGCAGCGAACAACTCCTCTGGGAAAAGGCCTACGAAGGTGGTTGTGATCGCATGTCGATTACACCCGATGGCAAGTTCATTTACCTTCCGTCGTTCGAAGGTCCGCACTGGCATGTGGTCGATGGTAGCAATGGTGAAGTCGTGGCGCGTTTGGAACCCGATTCCGGAGCCCACAACACAGTCATTGGACTTGATGGCCACTGGGCCTACTTGGCAGGTCTCAAGTCGCCGTTGCTGACGATCGCAGACACCGAGACGCACAAAATTGCACGGACGGTGGGGCCATTCTCGCACAGCATCCGTCCCTTTACCGTCAACGCTGCCCAGACGCGTTGCTATGTCTGTGTCAACGAACTGCTCGGCTTTGAAGTGGGAGATTTGGAGTCCGGCCAGAAACTATTTCATATCGCAGTGGCTGGTTTCCAACCTGGAAAGGTCAAACGGCACGGTTGCCCAAGCCACGGCGTTGGGTTGACGCCGGACGAAAGCCAGATTTGGGTGGTCGACGCTGCCAATCAGCGACTGCACCTATTCGATAACAAGCTTGAACCACCCACGCAAATTGAAAGTATTGAATTGGTTGACGAACTTGGCTGGATTACGTTTAGCCTAGATGGCCGCTGGGCGTACCCTTCTACCGGGCAAGTCATCGATACGACAACCAAGAAAGTTGTCTGTCAACTGACCGACGAACATGGCGCTGCTGTACAAAGTGAAAAGATGCTACAAGTCGTTTTCCAAGGCGCGACGCCCATACGCACCGGGGATCAGTTTGGTCTCGGTCGAAAAGCCCCTTAACTTGGTGTTAGTGTTAAACCCGGATTATTTATAAGCCAAAGGGCACTCGCATCGTGAACCTCAGGCGCTAGCCGTGGGCCCCACTTCGGCAATGCGCACGGTTAGCGGTTGAGGTTCACAGCGTTTGCCGCAACGTGTTTAGCGGAAAGCGACCCGGTGAACTGCTTATAGTGTTGTCGAATCGGACACCGGTGAGCAAAATAGAGGCTGCCTCATTTAACTCAGCGTATAGGATCCGGCTCGCAATGCCCATCAAACTCAAATGCAATTGTGGTCACGTTTTGACCGTCCCCGACAAATTCGCGGGAAAGAACGGCAAGTGCCCTAAATGTCAACAAACGATCAAGGTGCCTCTTCCGAAAGCGACCACCCCGAAATCCGCTAGTCCCGGCACGACCGCTGGCAAGCCAAGCGCTGGCAAGACGGCAACCGCCAAACCGGCATCAGCCAAGCCCGCTTCAGGCAAACCGGCTGCTCTGACAGGCTCGGTTGGGATCATGGATTCGTTGTTAGAAGACGCTGGCATGAAGCGTCGCCAGGGGCCGATTTGCCCAAAGTGTTCGAGTGATATTCGGCCTGGAGCAGTGGTTTGCACAAATTGTGGATTGAAGTTTGAATCGGGTGAACAGTTAACTGGCTTTGACGCTGAACTGATTCGCCCCGAATTCGACAATCCCTATCTGCAGGACGCGTCGGACAACATGGTTCGCGACTCGGTTATGGATTTGCGTCGTGATCGTTCGGCCATGCCATGGTGGGTGATCATGTCGTTTCTCATTGGTGCCATAACTCTCGCCGCGGCTGGGGTAATCATTGTCGACGGAAAATTTGGGGAGCCCGCTCCCGAGGGAGAGTTTATTGGGAAGATTCAACGGCTTCAGGTCTTTACCACGTTGGGGCTAACGGCGCTGATCACCGGAATAGCCAATATGACCTTTGCCCACTTGAGTATCACCTTCTTCGGCTTTACTAAGTCGGTTTGGCAAGGCTTGGCCTGCTTCTTTTTCCCGCTGTTGTACTCGGTCCCCTACGGAATTATGAATTGGGGTGAAAACAAAGCCCCGGTGAAAGCCATCATTACCGCCAGCATGTTTATCGGCTTCGGCGTGTTCCTCATCACGCGCGGAGACGGCTTCGCAAAATTGCAGGAGCTGTTTTGAGCATTCAGGATCGTGCACCTTCGTACGCCAGTTTCAAAAGCTCGCCGCTGCGGGCTGTAAAGTCCATCGTTGCGACACCTCAAGGGCCAATGAATGTTATCTGGCTGACAATTGCCGTCTTGCTACAGAGTGTTTTTATCGGCCAAATAGCCGTGCTGGTGTCAGGCTTGCTGATGGGACTCCTTTCGATTGGTATGGCCATTGTGGGAACCCTTGTCTTGTGCGTGGGGTATCTACCAGCGCTGGGGTGGGTAAGTGGCGCGTGGATGCACCTGCTCTCGCAATGGTATGAGCGTTTTTTGAACCTTGGCGGTGAACCGGTCATGACCGATGATGACGAACTCGTCGAAGCCACTCTTATATGAACACGGAATTTTCATGTCCTATTTTTCGATGGCACCTGGCAATCGTTACCTACGGGTCGTTTGTTGGCTATCGGTTGCTTTTCTCGCGGGTTGCCCTTCGCGAGGAGTGCAAACGCCATTTGATCTTACCAAGGCCCAATATGTGGGCGAATCGAAATGTGTAGATTGTCACCGTGAGCAAGCTGATCTGATGGTGGGTTCGCATCACCAGCTAGCCATGCAACTGGCCACCGAGAAAACGGTGCTCGGTGATTTCAACAACGCCTCACTTGTGCAACACGATATTACCAATCGCATGTTTCGCGACGGGGAAAGGTTCATGATTCACACTGAGGGGCCGGATGGTCGAATGACCGACTTTGAAATTAAATTTGTCTTCGGAGTCACACCACTGCAACAATACATGGTTGAATTCCCCAGCAGTCAATCCAAGCTTGCGGCCGGTGAATTATCGCGAGTGCAAGTACTTCGCATCTCGTGGGATACCGAGAAGAAGGAGTGGTTTTACTTAGCCCCTCCTGATGTTTCCGAAAAGCTCGCTCCTCATGATGAACTACACTGGACTGGCGTTGCTCAGCGCTGGAATACGATGTGCGCCGAATGCCATAGCACCGATTATCAAAAACACTTTGTTGCTCCTGAGCCCGACTCCGATCCCACTCCGGTGCCGGCCAGCGATATTCCCGGTGCCTACCATTCGACCTTCGTGGAAATCAATGTTACCTGTGAAGCTTGCCACGGACCGGGGAGCGTGCACTTGGACCTGGCCAAGCAATGGTTTCCAGGATGGAACCGAGAACGCGGATATGGTTTGGCCAATCTAAAAGCATCGGCGGAAAACCAAATTCAGGCCTGCGCACCGTGTCACAGTCGTCGTGGCGTCGTGCACGGTGGCTTTCGCGCTGGAGATGATTACTACGATTTCTACTCCAATCAACTGCTGACAGAGAATATCTACTATCCCGATGGCCAAGTGCTCGACGAAGACTATGTGCATGGATCGTTCATTCAAAGCAAGATGTATCACAAGGGGATTCGCTGCACCGATTGCCATGATCCTCATACGGCGCGATTGAAACACACCGGAAATGAAGTCTGCACTTCGTGCCATCAACACCCGGTAGCTAAGTACGACACAGTCGCGCACCACAGGCATCAACCTGATGGGGTTGGGGCGCAGTGCGTAAACTGCCACATGCCAACGACTACCTATATGGCCGTCGACGCACGCCGCGATCATTCCCTACGAATTCCTCGCCCTGACCTCAGTACTAAACTCAACACTCCCAACGCCTGTACGGGTTGCCACCTGAAGCTTGAGAATGTCGCCGCCGACAAGCATGGCCAACTGAAACTCTATCAAGATTGGATGCTGGCGGCGCGGCAGGGTGACCAGGAAGTGCAAGCTGAGCTTGAGCGCGCAAACGCTTGGTGCGATGCGGCCTGCGACCAGTGGTATGGTGAGAATCGCCGACGCGATGTGCACTACGGTACGGCTATCGCAGCTGGGCAAAATGGCGATCCTTCGGCGCGAGACCAGCTGGTGCAGCTACTGGCGCGGCGTGGTCCTGAAGCTCCCTACATCGCACGGGCCACAGCACTACAAGTGCTGTCACAGATCGATCCACAAGCGGCAGGAGACCAGGCGGTTGAGGCAATCGTGGACGAACATCCGTTGGTGCGGAGTACGGCCACAGCGGCGCTGGTGGGCCATACCAGTCCGACGCAAAGTGTTAGTCTACTTGAGAAAGCGCTCAGCGATCCCGTGCGCAGCGTGCGGACCGAAGCAGCCCGCAATCTGCTTGAGTTTCCGCAAAATATGTGGAGCGAATCAGCCGCCTCCGCCCTGCGCCATGCGCTAACCGAATTGACCGAAGGGATCGAGTTTAGCAATGATCGAGCTGGCGCTCACATGGCATTGGGGATCTTGGCCAGCTTGCAAGGCCGCAGTCAACAAGCCATTTCGCATTATGAGACCGCAATTGCTACTGAGCCACAAGCCACCGGACCGCGTTCGAATCTAGCGGAGCTCCTTGAGCAAAACCTGGCCCCTTCCCCGGCTAGTTCTCAGCCCGATCTAACTTCGCCCATCCGGCAAGAGATCCAGCGACTGCGCAAAGCCGAGTTGCCATTGCTGGCTCGCGATGCGAGTCTACTTCCCGACGCCGCACCACTTCAATACCGTTACGGGTTGGCACTCTATTTGGATGGGCAGAAGGACCAAGCGCTCGTGCATCTGTTGAGAGCCGCCGAATTAGAGCCAACTGAAGCCCGGTATGCCGAGGCGGCAGCCATGTTGCTCGAAAATCTTGAGCGTTGGCCTGACGCGATACGCTGGGCCGAAGAAGCCGTTCGTCGTTCGAATAATTCTCCTCGCTCGCAGCAAATCCTGCGAGGTATTCAACAATCTGCGAAGCCCTAAGCGGCCAATATTGGCTCGACGCGCCAGCAAGTGGGTCGTTATCAGCTCGACGCGCCAGTTTTGAAGTTGCACTTTTTAAACCGCGAAGCGGTGACATTCCGTGCCTTCGGCACTAAAAAGCGCGGGCTTCAAAACGCCAGCGAGTGGGGCGCTGGCATTTTTCCCCTTGGTCGTCGAAAATGCAAAAATTGGGGCGGTCCATTTTCTGACGCGTCGAGCGGATGATTTACCGAGAAGTCCCAACCGGTGATACATGCCGGATGACGAATTCCACCGATTGTTCAACTTCGACCATCGGGAAATGATGGCCTTGGTTTATCGTGGTGGCTGGATCAACCGACACGATTTCTAGATCCCAGCCGAGTTCTTTGAGGCGACGTTGGGCTAAGAGCGAGTTTCCTTCGGGTGGGACAACAGTGTCGTTAGGGCTGACGATGTGACGCAGCGGAATGCGCGCAGCCGCGATCGGTGCAAGCACATCCACTGGATTGCCAGCATAGGCTTTCAATTCTTCGACACTCTTGAACCCGTAGTACCTCAGTGCATCTTTCAATGGTCCCTGTGCATTGGGAGCCTGAAGCGGCCAACTCTTAAGATCCATCACAGGGACATCTCCAAAGATACAAGCGATTCTGGTGGGGTGTCGCGCGGCGTAGCGGTAGGCATGCAATCCACCGCGGCTGCATGGTTCCAGGGCTGGCTTTTCCGCCAAGTTCCACTGGCTTCGAACCAATGCGTAAAAACGATCCATGATGTCCAGCGCCGGGTCCGCGCCAAGCATCGACACGACGTCCACGTAGGCGACATGAAAACCACGCTTGACCAATTCTTGGTCGACTTCCGAGTGAAAGTCAGGAAACGAAGTGCGCCAGATCCACGGTCTGCCAGTAGCAGGTTGAGTTGGGATCACGACATGAGCCGCATGGGCTTCGAATGGAAACGATTGTTTTGTAAAACCATGCCACTCAGATTGAGTAACATCAAGTGTTGGAGCAGTCGTGCTCGACACGCTGAGAACAAAATCAATTAGCTCTTGGCATTCGAAAAATGATGTTGAAACTTTGTGCCCTTCACCAGGAATGATCTTCACGCTGATGGGTCCGCCCGCCGCGGTGTAACGATTGCTGAGTAGCCCACTGTTTTCCTCAAATGGGACGACTACGTCGCTGTCCCCATGCACGACGAACATTGGTACCTTATTGCGGATTAAACCATCGAGCCTATCCACTGGGTTGTATTGATTGAGATTCGCCATCAACTCGTTTTCTGGTAGTCCAAAATCAGCCAAAGTTGCCGCCTTGGAGTTTTTTAGTGGCCAGCTACTTAAGTTACAAACTGGATAAATGCCGACAAATGCCCCCAGGTGATCTGGATATTCCGCTGCGAAACTCAACATCATCAGTCCGCCACGACTTTGACCAAGCAGTATTGGCTTTGAGGAGTAACCTTGCCGAACCATTGCATTGTGTAGCGCAAGAAACTTGGTATTACTAGCAGGAGAACCTCGCACTTCGCCGAGATCAATGCCTGCGATGCTGATCCCAGCTTTTAGGAATCGTTCGAAATACCAATGATGTCCAGTTCCGGGCAAGTTGGCGCCCAGTGTCGGTGCATACCAGACCCATGGTTTGCCTACAGCCGGTTCCTGTGCAGCAATCAGAAATGCCGGGGATTTGTCGACTTGGAATGAAACTTTCGTTAATGATTGTTCAATGGTCAAGTCGCTCAGAAAACTACTGAGTTCCTTGAGCTGATCCGTATTGATCCAGTCCACCTGTGATTCGACGAGCCGCTTCCAAACGGCATTATTTTCGGGCGTGGCCCAGAGCCTTACCACACGTCCCTTAGCATGTGCACGACTTACGACATCCTCCAATTTTTGTAGCTCGGTAGCAGGCATCGGGCCCTCACCTCGCCACTTGAATTGCAATCCCCAATTATCGCTGATCATCGGTAACAGATGAGCGGGAAGTTCGCTTTCCAAATCGCCAATGCGTCCATCAATGCCGCAGTACCGCTTGGCTTGCGCCGCGATGTATTCTTGTGGACGGTTCCCGCTGATGACGACTTGGATAGCTCCCGGGGAGACCACGTCACCTTCAACGCTGGTCAACATGTCAGCGTAGCCCTCAAGTACTTCGTGCAAGCGACGATAGGTAGCTAGTCCATCCGACTTAATATCAATCAACAACCAAAACGGTGGCTGAGGTTTTAAAGTCGCCGGATAGACCTGCCCTTGATTGGTGGCGACGCGAGCTCGAAGCGGATCGAGATAGAGTTTTTGCAACGTGCGTTCAGGATCGACTTCCCGAGAGGAATGCGCGACCAGCAATTGATCGTCAACTAGAATCACATCTGCTTCGACGCTATTGAATCCCGCCTCGAGCGCGTCAAGCAGCGGCCGCTGGTGTAGATAATCGTTGTGGGCATGGCCTTGCGAGTGAGCGGCGATATGCTGAGCAGCGATGTGCTGAGCGGGCGCAGGATTAGTCGGCCCCAGCAGTAGGGCCAAGAAATAGCCAACCAAAGATACATAAATATTTCTCATAGTTTTCTCGAGAGCTTACCGAATTGTTGATTGAAAAATTGCCTCACCGTACGTTAGGCTTTCCAGCCTGACCCATCCGCCCTCAGACTTGGCAGCCTGGCCTGCATATTCTCATGCTTCGATTTCGTTGCGTCGTCACGACGAACATGCGTAACAAATAAACGGAGTGTCAGCTGCAGCTCGCAACGTCGTCATATATTGTTTCATCTCAGTCAGGATGCTTTCAGGTTATCCGCCAAAGGCGACATGCAGCATTGATTGGCTGCTGAATCCGGCGTGGCTGGATGGCTGGTGGGGCTACAGCCCCAAGCCAGCACGGCACTCGCCAAACACACTGATTGTGTGAATCGATTGACAGTATTTTGCGAACGCGGTCATTCCATTCACTCAGTTGTAGTTTTGTGCGCAGCCTGGGGGGCAGTAGGCAAGTATACACTGACATATGATGACAAACTGCCTACCAAGTTTGGAGAGCTTCTTACATCCCTATGTCAAACACTTTACTTGGGAAGACTGTCCGCGCGGAGCGGACGCCGATCCGGCTCTCATTGATCTCTCGATAATTGCTAAAAAGCGACATCGGCAACAGTTTTCAGTTCATTTTTGGCAACCAAAGGCGAAAACTATTTAAGGTGGAACAAAGTCGTGACTATTCCAACAAATGGATCTGATCAGCACCTAGTGCCAGCGGTATATTGACTGGATCGTTTTGTCACCGAGCCGAGGATGGGAGTCAGACAACCATCGACCGACTCTATTAGGTAACCCTTACAATGACCTTCCCAACTCCAGCTGACCCAAACTCAACGGCTGAGGTACAGTTGCTGTTGGAGCGCATTCGCGCAGGGGACCAACCGGCGATTCAGGTACTTTTGTCTGCGACACTGGAGCGTTTACGTTCACTAGCGAAAAAGATCGCTGGCAACATCCCGCGCGTGAAGCAGTTTGAGCAAACCGACGACCTGCTGCAGAATTCAATGGTCCGCTTGTGGAAAGCGTTTGAAAAACATCACCCACCGACTCCGTTGGACTACTATCGATTGGCTTCGGCGATTATGCGCCGCGAACTAATCGATATGTCACGGCATTATTTTGGTGCGCAGGGGATGGGAGCCAACCAGGTTCGTGTATCCAATTCCACCGACGCTGAGGGTGGGTCTCCGATCGATTTCCAGGGAGATGAAACGAACGAGCCACAGAAACTCGGGCGGTGGACTGAATTTCATCAATACGTGGAAGGTTTGGACGACGAGGAAAGGACACTGTTCGATTTACTCTGGTATCAAGGTTTGAGCCTGGATGCGGCCGCACAAATCATGGGAAGCTCGGAACGAACGACTCGCCGACGTTGGAAAGCCGCTCGACTGACCCTCTATCGAACGTTGATGGAGCCGTGATTCCTGTATGAACCTGATTGATGAACTAGTGGACCGTTGGGAGGAACTGAGAGATCAAGGGCTCACCATCTCAGCAGAAGAACTGTGCGCGGACCATCCGGAATTGCTTGCGGAGGTCCTGTGGCAGATTCGAGCTTTGGAGGCTATCGATTCGAATTTTGGATTTGCGACTCCTGACACGCATACGCTGCGCTCGGCGGATAAAGACATCTATCAACCTCCGGCGGAACTCCAGATTTTTGGACGATATCGAATCGAGAAGTGTCATGCCATCGGCGGATTGGGACAGGTGTTTCTTGCGCATGACGAAACTCTCAATCGCAAGGTAGCGATCAAATTTCCCAAACGCCCAGGGATGACGGCAGAGCAGATGGCGCGTTTTGAGCAAGAGGCGCGAATTACAGGTCAATTGGATCACCCAGGAATTGTCCCCATCCATTCGCTGGACATTTCCAACGTAGGCGAGCCTTGCTATGTGATGCGTTTCGTAGACGGTGAGACATTGCAGCAGTCCGTGGAACGCATATTGGCCAACCGCCGGGGCCAACTCGATCGTGCCTATTTTCAAAGTGACGATTTACGCCATCTATTGCAAGCCTTCGCTGCAGTGTGCAATATCGTCGCGTACGCGCATGACCGTGCGATTCTGCATCGCGATATAAAACCTAACAATATTCTCATTGGTCCCTTTGGAGAGACGTTGCTATTGGATTGGGGAATCGCCAAACGCATGCCAGTTCCTGGTGGCGTCAGCCCCCGTGCGCAGCACTCACTCCAGGCCAGCGAAGCATTGACCGATGTGAGCCCTATACACACAGCTCTCGGACGAGCCCTGGGTACACCAGCTTATGCAAGTCCCGAACAAACGCTTGCCAGTTCAACTGAGCTGGAGGGCACCAGCGATATCTATTCCCTAGGTGCGGTTTTGTTTTATGTCGTCTCGGGCAAAGCACCATTGGAAGCAACCGGTTGGAGTAGCTATCTTAAGTTGCTTCAATCGCCGGATGCCAAGCTGACAAACTACCTGCCCATGGCAACGCCCATCGGCCTGCGGGAAATATGCAACAAAGCGCTGCAGATCGATCCAGCGAGACGTTACCAATCCACAAGTGAATTGACGGCCGATGTCGATCGATTTCTCGCGCGTGAACCATTGAGCGTGCTCCAAGAAAATTGGTGGGCAAAACTGGGGCGAATGGCTCGCAAGCGACCTGCGGCGACTGGTGCGGTCGTGGCCGCTGCGTTCGTTTGCATGCTTGCGATGACTGCCGTCTCGGCAATCGTCAATCACAAAAATCGTGAACTGTCGCAGGGCAATTTCGAGCTTCGTTTGGCACTTAACGACGTCGAAAGCGCGAATGAAGTTGCACTGCTTGCGCTGCGGGGGATGGTGGACGAAGTTGTCGCACTAAAATTCGCCGAAGAGGACCGTTTGTCAGACAATGAGCGTAGTTATATTCAGTCAATCTTGCAGCTGTATGCGTTGTTTTCAGAGTTGCAAAACAGCTCTGAGCACGCGCGGAGTGTTCAGGCCGAAGCCTACCTCCAAATTGGGATGATGTTCTACCGGCTGGACCAGTTTGACGACGCGCATCCAGCTCTAAAAACCGCCGCGCAGCTGCTGGGAGAATTGAACGCACAAACGCCATCACCGAAGTATCTGGTCGACCTGTCCACCGCCTTTATAAATATAGCTACTATTGAAATCGAGCGCGGTGATCCTGACGCCTGTTTGGCGACAACCGCCCAGGCGGCACAGGTCATCGACAGCTCAAACGTCAAACTTGACGCGGAGACCGCCTACCTGCTTGATGGCGACAGGGCGGGTTTACATCGTATGCGCGGCGAAGCGTTCGAGGTAAAGAGCGAATCTACACCAGCGGTACTCGAATTGGGCACCGCTTTGGAAATCCTCGATCGCATGTTTGCCAACCAGCCGGATGACATCAGCGTGCAATTTGCAATTGGGCAGGTTTGTCGCATGATGGCGAGTAATCAAAGCGCCATCGTCGGACAATCCCGCGAGAACTTGCAAAAAGCGTTGGTATTCGGAGACCGCTCGGTTGATGTTCTCCGGCAACTTACAGAGAAACATAACGATGCACCGCGCTATAAAATGGCTTTGGTTTGGGCGCATTTCGATCGCGCCGAAGTCTTTGAAACGCTGGAGAATTGGGATCTCGCAATCGCCGATCTGGTGGCCGCACAGGACAGGGCGAGTGAACTTTCAGCCCGTTTCCCCTTGATTTCGGCCTATCGTGAATGCCAGCCTCAGATGCTCATCCGGCGCGGGCGCTTGCACACAATTCTAAATAACCTGCCCGACGCGACATCAGATTTCTACCAAGCGACAATCCAACTCAAGGAGATTGTCGCCCAACGACCCACTAACGCAGCCACATTCGACATGCTCGTCCTCGCACTGTTGGAACTAGCTCAACTTCAATTGGGGCTGAAGCAGAGTTCCGCCGCAGCTCAAACCTTGGAGGATGCGAACGCCGCGCTCGAGGAATTGGCGAACTTGAATTCAGCTCGCGCCCAGGTCTTGCGGCCGGATTTACAACGACTCATGCAGGAAATAGCAAGTGAACTCTAGTGAACGTTTGCGACGCGTTAAGCGCTGTAGACAGATCCAGTTGTGTTGTCCAGACATCGCTGGCTGAGCCAGCCTTGAATAGCATCGGCTTTCGCGCGGCCGTCAAGTCGGTTGATTATGACGAGGGTACCGGTGTTTCCATTTTCCATCGGTTGGTCTTTTTCGGTTGCCTGAAGTTCCACGCGATACCATTCTCCGTTCTCTTTTCGAAAATCCAGTACACTGGCGAACGTCGGCTCCGACTGAATTCGAGTTGCGAGTGTTCTTCGAAATCCCAGCGAACCACTTTCGCAGCGAAGCTCATCGTGGTCGATTTCGATCGTACTTCTCCAGAAGCACATGTCTAACAACACACAGCCGCCTCCCAGCACAAGAATGCCTGGAAGTAGCGAGACCAAAGCGGCGACACCCATTTTGGGAATAAACCAAAAACAAACCACGATGACAGTTGTGCACACAATCTTTAATGCGATGATCGAGACCAGCGACTTCTGGTTCCAATGAGTGAACGTGAGTCGCTCGCCGCCGCTAAGTAATGGCTGGCGAGTCATGTGCATTTGTGATAGTAGGGCTGGGACATCCACTTCTTGTGTAAAGGGCTCGA
>JBGSNE010000109.1:0-6193 GCA_041739785.1 Pirellulaceae bacterium | reverse complement strand
CGGCTGCGGACCGTTGTCGCGTATCGGCAGTGGAGCCGTTGGCAGCCGTTTGCGAAGCAGTGCTTGTGGACACTGCGGCGGCGCGGGCTGCGGTGCCTGCGGTGGCGGTGTTGGCAACGGCTGCTTATTCAGCGGTGCACTCTTGGGACTGCTGGGCCCCCTGGCCCCGTACAGCGAAGGTGGACAAGCTTCGCAGCGTTGGTTCGACCTATATGCAGGCACGATTGGGCTGGCCAGGACCAGCAACTTCGGCGGCTTCTCGGGAGCTGACCGCAACTTGGTCGACGGGAGCTTCCCCAAGACCTACGACGTCTCCAGCAACGGTATCGCGGGCCCAGTCGCCTTGCGAACGTCCGATTTGGACCTCAACAAACTGCGTTACGGTCTTGAACTAATGGCGGCCTTGCAACTTGGCCCCGGTGCAAGCGTTGAAGCACGGTACTTTGGTCTGAACAACTGGAACGTGAGTAAGACAGCCCAGGTCATACCGCCTGCAGCTCCCACGCTATTCTCGAACTACAGCCTGTACGGCACATCGCCAGCCGGTGGTTTTGACGACACCGACCGCTCGTTCATCCACTCGATCAGCTATAACTCAGAATTGCATAATGGCGAAGTCAACTATCGCCGACGCTTTTCCAGCCCGTTCGTTGAGGCACAGGGTTCATGGTTGGCTGGTGTGCGGTACTTCGACTTGGATGAGCGATTCAACTTCCATGCTGTTGGATCGAACAACAACACTTTCACCTTCGATCAACTCCGCTTCTTCGATCACGATACCCGCACCCGTAATCAACTGACCGGGTTCCAGCTCGGTGGTGACTACTGGCTCAGTGTCGCTCCTGGTTTGCAGTTGGGAGTCGAAAGCAAGGGGGGTATATTTGGTAACCATGCTGAAGTCGAATCGCAGATTTTCGCTAACTCGGTGCCAGGTGCTCGCGAGCATCTGCAGGATGGTCGAACGGCCTATCTGAGCGAGTTGGTGGCTTCGGCAGTCTACCGCGTGAGTTACTCACTGTCGATCAAGGCTTCCTACAATATGTTGTATGTTGACAATGTGGCCTTGGCACCTGAGAACTACAACACTCGCGATCTGAGCAACGCCTTGGGAAGTGGTACGGGAGCCTTCACAGCGAATCGACATCCCTTTATAGACGTCGACGGCGAAGTCCTGTATCAAGGTTGGTCGATCGGCGGCGAATACCTCTGGTAGTCATGAGCTTTAGCGAGCTCCCCAAAAACACCAAGAAGGCCGACGTACAACGTCGGCCTTCTTTCGTTGAACAGGTTTTACTGTTCGCGTTTCTTAGGAGGCACGACCGTCATTTGATCTGTGACACGTCGAATTCCACCGATGCCGCGCATCGAACTCAGGATCGACTTTCTTAAATACTCTTGAGAAAGTGTTCCGCTAAGTGTCAACACACCGGAAACGACCGTGGCATTGACTTTGCTGTTAGATCCACTTACTCGTTGGGAGAGTTTTTGCGTGACGCTACGGAGTAATGTCTTGTCGGGAATGGGTTTGCCTAATACCATCACTGGACTCCTGAGAAATTCTGATGCGAACGAAGTTGAAGAAATGCTTCGGAACATGCTCGCCAGGGCAAGCATATTGACGGAAGGCGTTCAGCTGGACAGCCAATCAAGGGACACGCGCTACAGCTAAGGTCCTTAAGGCCACCTTTCGTAATCAGAATGGCAATACTGCCTAGCAGGGCAGAGTCGCTGTGCCGGGAGATCAACTCCAACAGAGAACCTACCGCAGCGATTCGCAATCGCGAAAATGGAGCGGCAAGTCAGAATTTGAATTGACGGTGAGATTCACCATCCCTAAAGCATAACAGCCCGGCGTCCAGTTCGCTAGGCATTTTCACAACTCTTGACTGTCTTCCCGTACGTCAGGCTAGAAAGCCTGACGTGCGTGAGGCTGGAAAGACTAAACAACACTGCCCTGGAAGGCAAATCGAAAAATGGCTATTGTTCGAGTGCCACCCACACTCAACGAAAAATAGACCGATGCCGCTTCGAATAGCCGTTTCCACAACGATAACCGCTGCAAAACTAGTGCTGTTTGCTTGCATACTTTGGGGCATAGCGCTGCAATCTCACGGGCAATCGCTCCCCACCTGGATCACACAACCAGGGGATGCTGGCCGTGCGGCCAATCCTCAAGCCAATCCTCAGAGGACGGGTGCCTCCGCTACATCTCCATCGACGACTACTTTACGCGCGCAGTCAGTCGTCACGGCCGCACATGTCGACAGTCCCCCGCCGACCCCTGGTGGAGATTCGCTCACGCCAGAAAAGATCGCCGCGGAAATCGCCGCGATTGAGGCGTTGACTGAGATGGATGCGGAGATCAAAAAGGAGCACTTGGAACGTCTCGGCAAGGCGGCGACGTGGCTAAAAGACGAATTGGTCTCGGCGCAGCGCAAAGTCGAAATGGAATCGCAATTGGCTGCTGTCCCGGAACTGCTCAGGTCAGCCAATGAGGAGTTGGCCAAGCCATCGCAAGCAAGCACGGTCGAATTCCCTCCCAGTCCGACACTTCCGCAACTGGAGGTCAAGCTCTCCGAGCTGCGGCACCAGCTCGAGGCGGACGAGGTAGCAGCGCGTGCGAAGGAGGAGGAGTGTGAAAATCGCCTCAAACGACTCTCCGAGATTAGCAAGGAAATGAGCGAAGCGGAGAAACGGTTGGCAGAGGCGAAACAGCAGTTGTCGGCACTTACCGACAGTGATTTACTGACCAAAACGAAGCAGTTCGAACAGCAGGCCCGCATTCGTGGCCGCCAACAGCAATTGGCGACTCTCAAGGCCGAGCAGTTGCGATTGGAGGCGATGACCGAGTTGCTCCCCATGCAACGCGATGTGGCGCGACGCACCGCTGCCAACACGAAGAAGCTCCTACTGAGCTGGCAAACCGCCGTCGACAAATGGCGCAAGGACGAATCGAAACGCCAAGCGGACGAGGCGCGTCGCGTGGCGGAAAACTCCCATCCAGCTCTGAAATCAATGGCAGTTAAGAATGCCGAGATTGCAGAACGGCGAATTCAAACCGCGGCAGGTATTGAGCGTCTCGCCCAAACCATTAAGAGCATCCGCGACAAGTCCAAGCACTACGAAGACTCGTTCAATGAATTGCAAAAGAAAGTGGAACACGCGGGGGCGACCTCCTCGACGGGAGTGTTGCTGCTGAAGCAACGCGACGAACTGCCACGCGTGGAAGAGTTCGTCAAGCAGGCCGCGTTTGTGCAGAAGGCGATGCCCGATGCACACCTGAAACTGCTCGAGCTCAATCAGCTTCACCGCGAGATGTCCGATCCCGCCGAAATGGCCGTAGATAAACTCGGCTCATTCGGCGAGACACTTGCCGATTACGATCAGCAACAGGTGTTGGAAGTGGTCACAAGACTACTCACCGATCGTCGCGACTTTCTCGAAAAGGCCTCGGTCGATCAGGACCGCTATCTCCAGGATCTAAATGAACTGGAACTGGCCAATCAAGCCTTGGCCGATCAAGTACAAGAGTTTCGGCAATACCTCGATCAACGAGTGATGTGGATTCGTAGCGCCGAACCGATGAGCTCACGCGATCTGCAACAGGCGTTGAGCGGTATTGCGGCGTTGTCCAAACCCGCGCGTTGGCTGGAAGTCTTGCGCGTCAGTGGCGGCGAGTTTCTGCGGCGACCGGCGGGTGCCATCGCGGTAGTATCGTTGTTCATGCTGTTGTTATTGGGACGCGCACGGCTGATCGCTTTGCAAAATCGTTTGACGGCGCCGGTGGCTGCCGACCAGACAGCGCGTTATTGGCCCAACTTGGCGGCATTGTCGATTGCCGTAGTTCTCTCCGCCCGTTGGCCCCTATTGCTGTTGGCGATTGGATTCCGTTTGAAATACGCCGCCAACTCAACTCCTTGGACACAGGCCGTCGGACAGTCGTGCTTAACAACAATGCTCTTCCTGTGGGGCTGGGAATTGTTGCGCGAGATTTGCCGACGCGGTGGCCTGGGAGAGACACTCTTTCACTGGCCCAGCAAGGCAACGAGTTCCATTCGCAATATGCTCGAACTGACTCTGCTTCTAGGTATTCCGCTACTCTCGCTGCTGCAGCTAGCTCAGTTCGGTGAATTGGCTGGACTCAAAGGACTCGAACGTGCTTTGTTTGTTGTGGTGATGGTTCTGAGTAGCCTACAATCAGGGATTCTGCAGCGTCCCCGGGGAAGATTGATGACCAGTCTTCGCGACGATGAAGTCTATTCCAGAAGTATTATTGTCAAAGCTGGCCTACCAATTTGGCTCACCGCCACTCTGGCGCCGCTGGCACTGGCAATTCTGTCGGCGGCCGGCTATCACTTTTCGGCCTTTCAACTCTCCGCGCGCATGACCGAAACCTTCGCGGCCATTTTGACAGTGCTGCTCATGCACCATATGTTTCTATGTTGGCTCGATGTCAAGGCACATAACTTCCGCCTACAACAACCTGACTCCAACTCGCTAGAAAAACAAACCTCCGGCGGTGCGTTCCAATTCGTGGGCGATGAAGGGGACGAAGCAGAGGATGCCGAAGCTGAGCCCCTAGCCACACCGCTGGTTCAGTCGCAGTTGAAATCGTATCAGGAATTCCGCGATCTGCTGAGGTATGCCTCAATTATTTCCTTGCTGTGCAGCGGTTGGTTTATCTGGGCCAGCGTGCTTCCCGCCTTGCGAGTGTTGGATCAGGTTGAATTGTGGCAAAACATTGAAACGGTAGCCGAGTCTGTAGTTGACAAGGAGGGCAACGAGTCCATTCGTACCAACGATCACTCTGTCCCTACGACTCTGACCGATCTGCTGCTGGCCATCGCCATCGCCTTCGGTTCATTGACCGTCAGTGCACGACTGCCAGGCCTGTTGCAATTGACAATTCTCGAGCGCCTACCATTGGATCACGGCGGCCGCCAGGCCATCGCTATTCTCGTCCGCTATACAGTGACCTTGATCGGATTGCTGGTGGCCTGTCAGATCATTCGCGTATCTTGGTCGAGCGTCCAGTGGTTGGCCGCTGCCATGACGGTTGGTTTGGGATTCGGATTGCAGGAGATCTTTGCGAACTTGGTCAGCGGTTTGATCCTTCTCTTTGAGCGACCGATTCGGTTAGGCGATTTAGTGACCGTGAGTAACGTGACTGGCAATGTAACGCGGATGCAGATGCGTGCCACAACCATCACCGATTTCGATCGTCGTGAAATGATTGTTCCCAATCGGACTTTCATCACCGATAACGTCATCAATTGGACTCTCAGCGACCCGATCAGCCGCGTTGTTTTACCGGTTGGGGTCGCCTATGGCACCGACGTACAAAAGACGCAGGCCGTTCTACTGCGAATTGCTAAACGCTGTTCCTTTGTAATGAACGAACCCGCACCGACAACGTTGTTCAAAGGATTTGGTGACAGCACGCTCAATTTGGAATTGCGCGTGTTCATTCCTAAACGCGATTTGTACATCGAAGTCGTGAATGAACTGAACAACGCGATTGTTCGGGAATTTGCTCGGTATCACATTGAGATCGCGTTCCCGCAGCACGACTTGCACATTCGCTCGGTGGATTCGCTTAAACCCTTGTTCTCCGGACTCTTTCCGGCGGCTGCAGACAACTCTGAAAAACGCGCCGCGGGCTGAGCGGCGTCCCTTCGCCATCCCGGATTACATAGAACGAACGGTGCCCAGACAATTGTCTTGGCCAGCGAAATTGACTTCCTGCCGACGATCGTGGAATTGTCCGGCGGCAGCGTCGACAGCACCACTACTGACTCAATGGCTAACATAAATCGATGCGATCGAGCATGCGACCTCGTTGGAGCGAGCGCGCTCTGTTCGGACGAGCAACCGCGAACAGGAACACGCTGAGTTTCTCCAACCTAACTTTGGTCCCGCTGGCGGCTGGTGGCAGAATCGGGGAAAAAAAAGTAAATAGTTGTCGCAGGCTGACTCCAAAATTCTGCCCTTTTTAAAGCGAAGCCTTGCTCCCACAAGTATGTTTTGGCTTGCTACTACCAATCGAACCGTGTCCCAGCTGGCCAAATTCGCAGCTCGCGCCTTTTAGTGCCGAAGGCACGGACTTCGATAGCCTGGGATGCAAATCCCAGGTCATCGAAGCGTCCTCGCGTTTTTCCGGTTCGCCAGCGATCGACCGCATTCGCGGTCGATC
>JBGSNE010000108.1:0-8650 GCA_041739785.1 Pirellulaceae bacterium | reverse complement strand
GATCGACCGCGAATGCGGTCGATCGCTGGCGAACCGGAAAAACGCGGGGATGCTTTGGTGACCTGGGATTTGCATCCCAGGCTATCGAATTCCGTGCCTTCGGCACTAAAACGCGCGGGCTTCAGCAGTCGTTGGCGAGGTTCACCACGTTGATCCTCGCCTACGGCTGCGGGTTAAACAACGACGACTACCACTACAGTCCTTGCCACAGGCTAGAGCCGATGCGGACGAGCGTGGCACCAGCCGCGATGGCTTGTGGGAAATCGCCGCTCATTCCCATCGATAGCTCTTTCAACTGCAGCCTGTTGCCGTAAGTGGACTGCAGTCGATCGCGGAGCTCGCGGACTTGTTCGAACTCGCGTCGTACAGTCAGCGGATCGGCTTCCAGGCTCGACATGGCCATCAACCCGCAGACTTCGATGCCAGGTAAGTCTTCGACTTTACTCAGCAGTTCCTCAAGCTGGCTGCTGGCCATCCCCGTTTTGGATGTGTCGCTAGTGACATTAACTTCCAGCAGTACTGGCAAAACGCGATTGAGTGCTGCTGTTTCGCGACTGACCGCCTCGGCCAATCTTGGGCTATCGAGCGAATGCAGCATCGAAATCAGAGGCAACGTCCGCTTCAGCTTATTGCGCTGTAAATGCCCGATCAGATGCCATTCGCTTACATCGGGCAGCGGGACTTGTGCGTCGAAATATTCGCACTTTTCCCACAGCGATTGCGGTCGGTTCTCACCCAATAGGCTGCAGCCGGCCTGAGCCAATTGCCACGCAAGCTCTGGCCCAACGTATTTGCTAACACCGACGATCCGCACGCTTCGCGGCTCGCGACCGGCCGCGGAACAAGCCTCAGCAACTTGTTCGATTACTCGGTGCCAATTATCGCGGAGCAAGCTTGCTGTCTGTTCAGAAGCGGTTTGCATGTAATTAGCTCGTCGGTTCCACTTCCAGCAGCGTATCGGCATCACCACTGTCGACATCGAAGCGGCCCGCGTAGAACTCAGCTAAAGTGTGCATGCCGAGCGCTGTGCGGCGTTTGGGAAGCGTCAACGAACGATAGATGAGCCACTGTTGCGAGCCGATTTGCACGCGAAAGGCGACTGCCTCCTCGGGACTGGCGATTCGCAAGTCATCGCCGACGGTCAATTGTCGCCAAGTGTAAGGTTGTTTGGCATGCGAGTTTTGCAGGCTGATGAGCGTGGCGACGTACAGTCTTTGGCCGGTATGTTGCTGGTGCGCGAGCAGTATATCGTTTTCCACTTCCAGGCCTCCGCTGGCGAGTTGACGCTTCCATTCGGGCAAATGTAAGGGGAGCGTCAAGCAGCGTGCGCCGCCGGGTGTAACGACAAAACCCTCCGTTGTTTTTTTAGTTGGTTCAAATCGAGCATCGGCGGCCAGCGGAATACGAGAGGCGAGCGACCATGGGCCAGCTTGATCGCATAAGAGCGCATCGGCCAGCAGTAGCATGCGATCCTCACGGAAGAAGAGTGCCTGCCGTTGCACACGTGCGTGCTGACCGAACTTGGCTTCTAATTCTAAATAATCTACATCATCATCGCTGAACCAACAGACTTCGCTCCATTCATCGAGCTGCAGTTGGGCCTGATGCTCAAGTTCGACGCCGACGGTCCATTCTCCAGCCAGGATGGGCTGCCCCTTGGGTCCGAGCACTTCTAAACAAATCTCGCTGTCAGAAAAGTCAATCGCACAGCGACTCCCTTTTTTCCGCCAATCGCTTTGCATGACAACGCCAGCCGCGTCATCGCAGTAGACGGTCAGCGGTGGCAGTTTGTGGTTTCTCACAGATTTGTGAGCGTTGACACCGGGCGTGACCAACAAACCCGAACAGTGCATGGCGGCCTGTAGTCCCTTGGGATTTTTGGTTTGCTTGACCAGCGCTTCCCAGATCGATTTCGTGCGCGGTGAGGTGGCGCCAGCGGCCAGCAATTGCGTTCCATTGGGTCGGGACCAACGCGCGGCGTGTTTTAGCAGCCCAGCTAAGGCGCGCTGTTGCGGTGGATACCATTTGCGCAATCCTAGGGCGTTGGCCAGCACACGACAGCGAACCACACTGGCCAGCGCAGCCCGTAGATAAGTGGCTCCGTGGGCCAACCAAGGCGCAGGCGCCTCCTCACTGCGCTCTAGATACTCGGCCAAATTGTCCATGGCCTTACTCGCTTCGTGCAACGCTGTACGCTGCGAAGCGGAAGTCGCCAAGCCGATCAGCAAGGGCATCTCGCACTGCAAAACGAGATGGCAAATCACAGACTCTTCCAAGTCTGGTGTGTAGGTTATCATGCGCTCGACGACCAACTGCAACCATTGCGTCAGCCATTCATTGCCGGGCCGCCGCGCGTGCTCGGGGAGATGCCAGCCTATGGCAGCCACTCCCAAGGCTGATTTGGGAAAGGCATCGGCCGTGTTGACCCAACCGAACGCAACTGTCTCCAGCGGTTGGTCCATCAGGCCGACGACCTCAGCCAAGGCGCTGGCCTCTTCCTCGTCCGTGCGGAGTGTGCTTTCGGCTATGATCGCCGCAAGTTTCTTGGCTGACATTCCCGCTCGCACCAAGACTTCAGCCTGCTCCTGCATCAGGGCGGACCACAAAAACAAATTCTCTGGCGATACTCCGTTAGGCCATTTGAGCCTCGACAAGCCATGATCGTAGGCGCTCGTCCAGACTTCCAGCGGTTGAGACAAGGCTGCCGTGACTTGCTTAGACATCGGCTTAAGCTTGGCGACCGCTCCTCGCGACTTGCCACCCTTCTGACGTTTACCCTTAGTTTCCGGCGTGATCTCTTCTTGTATTTGCATCGCCATTGCCGCGTGACGCGGGTCTATCCAGTCCATGTGAAGATTCGTTTCTTGATATTGCTGGTGAACATCGAAGTCAACAAGTGGTATACTTCAATGAGGTCGGGCTGAGAATAGGTCGCCCATCATTGTGCTTGCCCACAAGGCGATGTCAAAGACTCCTTATGAGACGAATTAGAAATTGAGACGGACCGCAACCATGATTTCTTCGAAAGTTCACGTAATTCTGTGGGTTGTTATTGGCCAATCCATTTGCGGCACACCACTTGCATCTATTGCACTCTGTCAGGGACCACCCAGAGAAACGGTCTTACGCGAAGTGGAAAAAACGTTCGGCGATCCGCCCGCGGCTGTGCGGCTCGATCCCAACGATCGCGTTTGGGCTGATAAAAAGAACCGCCGGGTTATTGTCGATGGTTATATCGCGCTCCGCGAAGGACCATTGGAAATGCTGGCTTGCCTGGTTGGTACCAAAGAACATGAGTCGATTGTAGCTACATTCTGCAAGGCGCAGACCGTCCACGCTGGATTGCTAGCAGTTGGTGCCGTGCAAGGTAAGCCCGTCCAGTGGGAACCAACTTTCAGACCCCCTTCCGGCCAAGAAATCCAAGTCTTTGCACTGTGGCGAGATAAGGCTGGTAAGAAGCAGAACATCGATACACGCGAGTGGTTGAAAGTCGTCGGATCCGAGAAGGAAGTGCTCGACAAGAACTTCGTTTTTGCCGGCAGCCTGTTTTGGGACGACCCGGACACCGGTAAGAAAATTTACCAAGCTGAAAGTGGCGATCTGATCTGCGTTTCCAACTTTTCGACCGCCACGCTCGACGTGCCGATCGAAAGCTCCAAAGTTAACAGCGGCCTGATGTTCATGGCCTTTACCGAACGTATCCCCTCCGAAGGCGCACCAGTGCGACTGGTATTGCAAGTGGTCGATGGAGCAAAATCCGCAGGCGGCGATACCTCACCGGAACAGGCCCAACCCAACAATCCACGTAGCTACACGATCCCGCCACTCCCTGATCTCGACCAAATCGAGTAATTTTTTTTGTCCCACTGCCTAATTCGCTTCTATCCCTAAAGCGTCGGCCAAAGGGCGACTGGCGGGAATATCTTCTGGCCAGAGAGTCCAGACGGTGGTTCGGTCCATGATGCGATCGCGGAACTTGCGAACTTCTTTGTTCCTTCGTTCATTCGAAAGTTCCTCGCGGAGCTCGCCTTGGGCCTCGGTAAAATCCTTGACGTGCCCCTCCTCTCGCTCAAGCACTTCGATAATGTGCAGACCGATATCATCTGCGATCACTTGACTGAGGCTGTTCAGTGGCAACACAAAAAGTGCCTCGTCGAGTTCCTTCGATTTGAGGCTCCCTTGCGTGGTCCAATCGTAGCGACCTCCTTCGCTGGCCGTGTATCCGTCAGACGACTGTCGCGCCACGGCTTCAAAGGCTTTGCCGCCTAAGAAGATCTGATTGCCCAGCTCGCGGATCCTTGCTTCCGCTTCCGCTCGAATTGGATGTTTGTCGAAGCGGACCGTCAACTGCCGCCAACGCACCCTTCCGTCGACTTTCCATTTCTCTTTGTTCGTAGCGTCGCGATAGCCGTCCAGCAAGTCTTGTCGATCGATTTCAAATCGATCCGGTACGTACTTGCGTTCCAGTTCGCTGGCAAGAACCTGTTCGATAAACTGGCCTTTGAGCGTCATGAGCGATAGCGACTTCTCATTGAGCTTTCGTTCCAGGTCCTGAATGGTGTCGACTTCGTATTTCTTGATCAGCACTGGTACTTGTTTGTCAAAGAAGATCTTCCCCGCGCGAGTGACGACCTTCTTCTTAGTCTCCTCTAATTCTTTGGGCGGGACGGTCCCAACCATGTCGCGGAAGAACTCTTGGTAGATGGCCTTGATTTCGCAGTACTGACGCAGCGCTTGCCGCGTAAGTTGGCTCCGGATTTTTTGCTCTTCTTCGGGACTGCCAATCCTCGAACGATTCTGCTCGATGATCGGCTCAACAAACACAGCCATGTCACCCGCCAGAATGTGCTCCGTCCCCACCACAGCGATTAAGCGACCCGCTGGAAACGCTTCCGGTTCAACAACCACGGCAACCGGGGCTGCCGGTGGATTGGCTCCATAAGCCACTAGCATGGCGTTGGGTGTGGCCTGCGGTGAACTCGGTAGGTTGGGAAGTGTCAGCGAAACGGGCCGTGCAGGCGGGAGGGCCGGTAGCTGGATCGAAGGCAAGGGAGGGAAGGCGGGAGGCGCGAATTGTGGTTGTTGGCCGGCAGCCAGCGGCGTGGCTACAGTTTGAGCGACGCCTTGCCCCAAAGTTGCCGATTGCTGTTTGATTGGCGGAATGAGATCTGTCAGCCCTTCTGTCAGGCTCCCCTCGCGCGAATTTGGACGGGACTCAGCCTGGGGTGGTTTTAGCGGTACATACGCAGGCGTGGAAACATGGCCTGGTTGACTAGTTGGTTGACTAGTTGGTTTACTAGGCGGCGGAGGGAGGCTCACCACTCGTGCGGTAGGCTGCGCGCCGGGCTGACCGATCATCGTCGGAGGTTGCCCAACCACGGGATGTAAGACCCAAGTCAAGCTGATGGTCGCGACGACGGGCAAGAGTCTTGGCAAGTTCATTGTGCGGCATTTCCTTACACGGCTCCGATTGCGAGCGAGCCCGGGGCACGAGAGATATTGTTTCCTATAGCTTCTTTGACGGATTTGCCCGGCAAAATCAAGAGCGAATCGTTGCCCCCGTCACCCACAATTCCGCTACAGGACGGTTGACATTGACGTGGCCGGAGCTGGCTAGGTATGACTGCACTACGAGAGCCGCCAGCCGTAGTTTTTATGTCGTCAGCCAAACATGGTAACTCTAATACTCAGGAAGCGAACCCATGCAACGAATCCATTTTTCCCTTCACGCTTTGACGCTTGCCGCGCTTAGCTTACCGTTTGCGGTTGGCTGTGGCGGTAGTTCTGCACCTGCCACGGCTCAAAACGAGTCGGCCCAAACAACAACAGAGTCAAGCGGTACCTCAACGACAATGGTGAGCGATGGAGCCTCCACCGCACCGGCTCAGACGGTAGCCATTTTCTTAGACAGCCTGCGCAAAGGTGACGAACGGGCCGCCAACGGTGTGCTCACCACGCTCGCGCGTCAAGAAGTGGCCAAAACCTCCTGGCAAATCCAACCACTGGGCACACCCGCCGGGCAATACAAAATTGGCCGCGTGAGCTTTCCATATCCCGAGAAGTCGGTAGCCCTGGTTGAGTGCACTTGGACCGAACCGCCCGTGGAAGGGAATGCTCAAGAAGTCATGGATATCGTCTGCGAAGTTCACCAAGAGACGGAAGGCTGGCGGATTTCGGGAATCGGCGTGACTATTCCTGGAACCGATCAAGCCTTGGTCCTGGACTTTGAAAACGCAGCCTCCTTGCAGGCCACTGTGGATGCGGCCACCGGACAAACGTCACCCGCAACTCAACCGCCGACTGGCACACAAGTTGCCAACGGTCAACAAGCCGGCTTGCCAGCTTTCCCGACTGGTCCAGCCTTGCCTAATGCTGGCCCAGCGCTACCCAATAACGGTATCGATGCTGCTCAGGGGCAAGCCCTGCCAAGCTATCCACAAATTGCCATGCCACCCTTGCAAAACGCACCCCTAAATCGGTAGCCTATCGTCGCTCGACTCTCCGAGTCGAGTCCCAGCAGCAGCGGCGTGGGGACGCACCAAAGGGGTCAGGCCTCTTTGGTGCGGAGACCGGCAAACTAAGAGGCTTGACCCCGTTTTAATCGGCAAAACGCCAAGTGGGACGCGTGTCGCGTTGTAGCGGGGCGCCGGTCAGATTGCCGGTCAGATAATTGCGGAGGACTTCAATCGGTAGGGAGTGCTCATGCATGACTGCATCATGAAACTGGCGATTGGTCAGCTGGCCACTAAGGACAAATTCTTTGTGCATTTCCCGCAGTTGTAACCCGCCGAGCATATAGGCGGCTTGATACAGCGGACTGTAGCCCCCCATGATCGAACGACGGACTTCCGCAGCGGCAGCTGAACGTTCGTGCCCCACGCGTTCGACTAGGTAGTCAACGCATTCGTCGGGTGACATTTTCCCCAAGTGGTAGTTGAGTGAGAAGATAATCCTCGCACATCGATGCTTCCGCCAAAACAACATCCCCACGCGATCTTCGGCTCCCTGCGCGAAATCGAGATCCCACATTTGCATCTCCCAATACAACGCCCAGCCTTCCATCCAAAACGGTGTGGCGAATAGTTTACGATAGGGGCGATAGCGCGGCAGCATGTAATACTGTAAGTGATGACCGGGAATTAGTTCGTGATGCACGGTGGCGCGCGAAAAGTGCTCGTTGTTGCTCCGCATGCTCATTAATTTCTCTTCGTGAGTCATCGAGTCTGTCGGAAACGAAACGATGATCGAATCGCCTCCTAAGAAATAGGGATTCACCCGCTGTCGTTCGGGGCTCATCATCTGCATGGTCCAACCACTGGCCGCTAAGGGCGGAATCGTAATGAGGTCATGCGCCTCGAGAAAGCGAATTGCTTCCCAAGCCAAATTGCGAATCATTTGTGGCTGCTCACCAGGCTGGACATGCTTCGACTTGACCAACTCCATTGCCTTGCGCCAGTCATCGCCGCAGCCCAACTCCGCTGAGGCCTCGGCCATCCGTTCGTCGCACCAAGCCATTTCACGTTGGGCCAACTGTACTAATTCGGCTGGGTCATGCGCAATCCATTCGTGGCGCAGTTCAAGTGCTAAACCATCAGCGCCGATCGGCAAACCAACAATGGTTTCCTCGTCCGAGTCTGGTACTGCGACAACTATCTCACGTAGCGCGGTGCGGTGACGCTCCAGGGCAGCCAGCAATCGCTCCATCGGCTGGGCCGCCCACCATGTGTAGTTCGGATCGTATCCGACGTAAAAGCTATGCGCTTCGCGCAGGCTTCGCATCAGATCGCGTTGCAATTCGGTGGCCCGCAGGGCAACGAGACGTTCGGCGACCTGTCCGTCGGCGACCTGTGTTTCGACGATCTCAAGCGACGACTGCCGAGGCTCGCTCTCTGTCCCATCTTCATGGGCTGCTGCGGATGCAGTCAGCTCATTGTCAACTTCCGTGGCAGGTTCGCTCTCGGTGACAAGCGGACGTATGGCCCGACTCAATTGCTCGATGCTGGCTGCCGTTTTGTCCAACAATCCAGCCACCTCGGCAGCTTCGATCGGCTCGACATCTTCACGATTCCTTAGGAACTTAACTAGATCGCCCGCGTAGGGAAGGTAACTGATAGCCGCTTCATCGCGCGTGGTATCCAATTTGAGTTTCTCAAGGCGATATTCGATTTCGCTACGCAACAACAGATAGTCGGTCTGTCCAACACGGCTGAGTTGATCGAAGTCGAAAGCTTCGAGCCTTTCTAACGATTCGCGCATTCCGCCAGCGCGAATAGCCGTTGCCGCGTTGTCGAGCGGTACGCGATAGCGACGGTCGAGCGTTTGTAGGTCCGCCGAGAATTGTTCAATCGCGCTTTCAACGGTATTCTGCGAGGCAAGCTGGCTACCATTGAGGGCCGCAGTGTGGGGCTCGTCCGCGCGAAGGACTGCGGTTGACATCAGTAGTACGACACTACCCAAGAGTACTCGCCGAGAGTTGCCGAACGATCGGCAAATAGAATCAAGATACATGCTTTTTATTGCCCAAGTGTTTTTTTGCCTGATTGCCTGCATATTTGCATCCGTGCCCCGGCCTTGCCATCCGTGCTACTTAGACTCGCGGCCTCCCCGAGCCAAAACCGGGGGGATCGCTACTAGCACGGATGGCAAGGCC
>JBGSNE010000071.1:0-5963 GCA_041739785.1 Pirellulaceae bacterium | reverse complement strand
CGTTCGCTGGCAAGCCGGAGGTCGGAGGGGACATCGTCCCTGGGGTTTGCACCCCAGGCTAGCTTATGTCACCGCTTCGCGGTTTAAAAAGCGCGAACTTGCCCATCAATCCAACAGACCTCCTCCAGCGGGAATCGTCATAAACGGATTGTTTCCGGATGGGTCAATCAGCACCAGGCCCAGACGATTGCATTGGTCACACAGAACCTTTGCGAACGTCATTGCCCGGCACTTTGTCCGGTAGGCAAGTAACTCTTCGCACGCCACGAATGATGCTCCAGTAAATGGCAAGATATGTGGGCCAGAAGATAAAATGCAGATGATCGAATAGAAACGACCGGGGCTGATTTAGGATGGCTGCGCGGGGTTCCCGGTTAGCCCCTCTGAGAGCATCAGCTCAGACAGCTCTCGATCGCCATGCCGCCGAGAATTACTCAAGGCATTGTAGACGCCAGCCAGATCATCGGCCGAACGATTCTGGCCGAGTTTGAACTTACCCTCAATTCGAGTCACGCGAATCTCGAAGGCGACGATCGCGTCGATGAGTTTGTTGCGGAAGTCGTCGGGCAAAACCCCCGGCCAAGGACGTGCGAAAGATCGTTCGTAAAAGTCAATCGTCTCAGTCAGGATAGACACGATACGACCGTGATCTTCGAGCACGGTCGGAACACCGTAAACGTGTGCTGTCGCATAGTTCCAGGTTGGAACGGCGTTGACCGTGTTGTACCAAGACGGCGATATGTACGCATGTGGGCCAGAGAAAATGCTCAGAACTTCGGATTTAGTCGAAAAGTGTTGCCACTGCGGATTACCGCGGGCCATGTGCGCTACCAGCGTCGCGCAGCCCCCAGCATCCCGAATGTGTCGCATAGGTAAATGCGTCGCGAACGGAATCCCATCATGGCACGTGACCAACGTCGCGAAACTATACGCCTTCATGAACGCGGACAACTTGTCTGGGTCGTCGATTTTGAATGATGATGGAATGTACATTTAGGCTGGATGGGATTCAGTGGAATAACGACCGCAAGCATAGCTCTTCGCGGATCAGAGTTGTTAGCAAGCTGATTGCTTTTGCGAACTCGCGTTCACCGCTGGATTCGCCAGGGGGCTGGTTAGCGCGACAATTCGGGCTAAGCGACACCAGCCAAGCGTCGAAGAGTGGCTAAATTCTTTACGTCCCACTCTTGGCCACTCTCGGGATCAGTCTCTTTGGGTGTTTCCAAGTACATCGGTAAGGCTTTAAAGACAGGCGAGCGAAGAAAGCGTCGGAATCCGTCCTCGCCGATACAGCCTAATCCAATGTGTTCATGACGATCGACTCGGCTACCACAATCTTTCTTGCTGTCGTTGATATGGATGGCTTCGATGCGTTCCAAGACGTGCGAAGTTTTAAGCTGGCCGACCAGCTCTTTGAGTCCTTTGGCGGTGCGAAAATCATAGCCTGCAGCCAGGGCGTGACAGGTGTCCCAGCAAACCCCAACGTGCGGGCTGCCTACGGCAGCCAATAACCATCCCAGCTGTTCTATCTGCCAACTCAAACAACTCCCTTGACCCGCCGTGTTCTCAAGTAACAGGCGACAGAACTTGGGAGCGACCTTAGTGACAGCGGATTGCACAGCATCAGCGATGCGCTGCAATCCGTCCTCGGACGTAGAAGTGGTATACGCACCCGGGTGTACTACCAATCCTGCCAGTTGTAGCTGTTCACACCGCTGCCATTCGACGATCAACGCGTCCAGCGACTTTTGCCAAAGTGACTGGTCAGGAGAAGCCAAGTTGATTAAGTACGATGCGTGTGCGATCAAAGGCGCGAGTTGCGCGGACTTGGTCGCCTGCATAAACCTGTTGCAGTCTTCGTCGCTAAGCGGTTTGCAGTTCCATTGATTATTATTCTTAGTAAAAATTTGCAAACAATCGCAACCCGCTTCCTGGGCGCGGTGGGCAGCCAATTGCAAGCCACCAGCGATCGACATGTGCGCGCCAAAGCGATACGCCATGAGGTCCTCACAACTCCTAATTGATAGCTGATAGGGCGGTGAGTAAGAGTTGCCCACCCATACAAAAAACGCTCAAGATCACGCTCGCCATACCGATGTAGTAGCCGGCCTGCACCAACCCCTTGCTGTTGGGATCGACGAGACCTGCCTCAATGTCTTTTAAAGCTGAGTGTCCCATGACCCAAGCTGCGATGCCAAACGGAAAGCAACAAGCAAAACCAAGTATCCCCAACACAAGAATCTGAACGCTTTTGTCAGTCTTAGGGTAGCGGTACATTCCAGCTGAAGTGTCGACCGGCGAGTAAGGGTTATTCGAGTAACCAGTGCCTTGCGTGTCGGCGGCCTGCAGCTTGGGGCGGAAGATGTCGGAGGATTGCCAATTACCGAACTCACTTTGTCGAATCTGATAGCCGGGGCCGACGCGCCCCTCGCGAAACCAACGATCAAGCGTGGCTTGGTCGACCGGCCCATATTCATTGCCATCTACGGCCCGCATCCAATAGCGAACACCCTCGGGCGGTTGGCTGTCGCCGCTGGTCGAAGCGGACAGTGGTGCGGGGTTATAGTCGCTTCCAGAATTTGCTCCACCCGATGTGCCACCACCAATATTGGCTCTGCCAGACTGCGTAGTGCTGGCCGACGGGATCGTATAGATTTGACCACAGGCTGGGCAGCGCGCTCGCTTGCCTGCATTCTCGTCAGCCACGGAAAGCTTCTGTCCACAGCCGGTGCAAAAAGTTTCAATAGCCATGTGTGTTTAGGCTCCTTTACCTTCGGGAAGGTGACGTTCGGGTCGAAGGTAGATGAAGCTTTTGCCTAGCCGACCACCGTAATTACCCGCGGTGATACGAACTAGTCCCGGCGTCTCCAACGCGCCATCAATCGCCGCATAGGTCGCCTTGGCAACTGCTTCCAAACTACTGCCATTGATGACAATTTCCATAATCGACTCCACGCCATTGGGAACTCGCGATTTGTCCCCCAACTTGCGTTTGAGGGTCGGACAGTATTCGGCATAAGTGCTGGCAATCATAAAACTATATCGACTCCCTGCTTTCGATGCGCTGGCAGCCACGCCTCCCGGAAACGTCAACACGCAATCGTCAACTTGATCCACGGCCTTCACGCTGCGCTCGGCGGCGTCGATGGCTGCCTCCTCGCTGGTAGCCATGAACCACAAATTTCCACCCATGACTCCGTCACTAAAACCGAAGCGACGCGTCAAATAAAATTCTCCGCCCATCGTGGGCACTACCCAGCCCTGGGTGCCGTAACGCGCATCGCGAAATTGGTGTCCATCGCCAAAAAAGGAAACTTTGCGTCCCAGTTTAAAAAACGATTCGGAATCTAGCCGATTAAAACAACGAGCGGTGGGACAAGTCAACACGTTTTGACTAACCCGCGCTAGCAGCACGCGTTCCAAATGTGGCTCACGATCCTTGCGAAAGCGCGGCACATGTACTTGAATGACCGCTCCCAGTCGTCCGTCGGGAGTCTCCTGACCAGGACTAACTCCGTCAACCATGCGTGACACTCCAGCTTCGCTATCGCACAGGATGGTGCTACTGGCATGCCCCGTAACAGCATGGCAACAATGATCCAACCAAGTGCGATCTCGGGCCGTAACCAGGAACTCTGCATAAATACTGCGGAATCCTTCGGCGTATGTGTCTTCAACTAACTGTTCGATGAGAGCTTGGCGATCTTGGGACATGACGGTGGCAATATCAAAGATTAGCTAAGGAAGCAAAACCGCAACGGGGAATTGTTGTTTTGCGGACGGTTTACCCCGGATTACTTTTGAGCCGAGAGGCGTGACGGATTGTTGATTTAGCGATGGATTGCACGTTGGTTGTTTAACCCGCAGCCGAAGGCGAGGATCAAGGGGAAGAACCTGGCCTTCGGCTGCAGTTTAAACGAATAAATCAACAAGCAGGTGAGTCCCCGAGCCCTCCTGTAACGCTTGGGAAACCGGGGGCTCACAACCCTCGGCTCATGAGGTCATAAAAAACCGGATCTAGCGACCGCGACCAACGTAGCTCTCGCTCTCGGTGACGACTTTGTCCATGTAGATATCGTGCGACTCGCAAGGAATATTGGGGAACATCTGCGATTCAAAGGCCAATGCCACAAGCGGAGCATCGGCACGAGCGTGCTCCAGCAGCTTGTCGTAGTACCCCTTGCCGTGCCCCGTACGTCCGCCTTCGCGATCGAAGGCTACGCCGGGAACCATAATGAGATCCAGGTCCGTGGGCTGTAGACGCTTAGCCGCCACCTCGCGCAGATCATTTCTCGGTTCGAGAATCTTGTACATCCCAACTTCTAGCTCGTCCATCGATTCGAGATGAAAAAGTTCCAGTTCGCCGTCGACACAATAGGGAATGACGATGCGTTTGTCTCCTGTAAGCGCTTGGGGGAGCGCATGTCGAGTGCGTACTTCGTCGCGGACGTCTACATAAAACATGACAGTGCGAGCTGTCGCATATTCAGGCAACGCCATGAAACGCGCAACAATCGTAGCGCTGACTTCATCCTTATTGGCTTGATTGCGGCGATTCTGGTGAGCGGCTTCGCGAATAGCCTGTTTTTGAGAAGCGGTGTCGGTGCTGGGTTGCGAAGAAGACATTGTTTCGGAATTGCCCCTTGGATACTGCCTAGTTAGTCTGAGAGCGGAATACCGTTCAATCGATACGAGGGGAGCTCGTTGGTTCCCCTAGAATGTGACGGTCCGTAGTATATCAATTCACCCAGGGCGGGTCACGCGGGGAAAGAATTAAAGCCCACAGTGCCGACATGTCCGTTCCTGTAGAACTCACAGACAGGAAGATCCGTGCAACAATTCAATCTGCAGCCCGCTGACGAGCCTCGACTGGGGAAACGTGACTCGGGAAACGTGACTCGGGAAACGTGACTCGGGAATCTCGACTCGGAGAGTCGAGCGACGATTAGTAGTCGAGCGACGATGGCTACCCGATGAGTTGCGGCAAATCTTTGGGTGTAACAATCCAACCGCGGCAAGCAGTTGCGCGGCAACCGCACGGGATGGCGAAGATAGCCGGCCAATTGTAGTCGATCGTCAGCTCTTGTCCGGCAGCGATATCACAAATAGCGAACAACAGCAGCTGCCGTTTAACTGCGGCTGAGCTTTGGGGATTTGAGTTGTTCGCCGCGCCCTGGCCGAGCATTCTCGGAAACGAAAAGAGCTCGAAAGCGCAATTGGGTTCACAGGAATGATTGACGAATCGAAAGGGAGCGTTGGGTTCCAGCTGCTCACCGCCGTTTAGATCAAACGCATAACGGCTGACGTATTCGTCGTCATTAATGACTTGCCCTTCAATCTCTCCAATGCAGCTTCCGTCGACAATCTTTTTAGTGGCGAATAGACCTTTACCAACGCGGGTACGGCCGACCCGCAGTCCACGTTTGGCTAAGGCTGTGGCGGCGGGCTGAATTGTGTGTGAGCGTTCAAGGACCTGTGTCGCTTCCTCATCCGCTGCATCGTCCGAGCGAAACTTACGCGATCGTAGCTTAGTGCGTGAGGATCGCGGTTCGGGGAACGAATCGAGCATATTGGCGCCGAGTGCGGAAAGGTCGAGGAAACGGTCTGAATTGTGAGTCGATGCTGGCGGTACCGGGGTGAGCCGTGGGCCGTAAGGCACCGGGCAATGCTGGTCGCCCGGCCGCTTACGCGTCGCGGCTCACTAAATCAACAGCCCCGCTAGCGCCTGAGGTCTACCAAGCGCGTGCAAGCGGAGGTTCAGTTCACAAACCAAAAACTTGAACAGATTCGGAGTGAAGCCATAAAAAACAACAGGTCGGGCACATGTACCGACCTGCTGTTGAATTTGAACAATCTTCGAAAGCTGAGACTCAGTTACCTGAGCTTACCAACGATCGCGACCACCACCACCGCCGCCGCCGCCGCCGCGACCACCACGTCCACCACCGCCACCGCCGCCGCCG
>JBGSNE010000059.1:0-33392 GCA_041739785.1 Pirellulaceae bacterium | reverse complement strand
CAGCATTGTCGGCATTGAGCTCGACCAAGTCAATAAACGTTTTTTGGTCCCGTTGGAGCCAATAATGTTCAACTAGCACTACAGAGATTTTCCCCAAATCAAAAATCAATGATCGTCATTCATCAATCGTCAATCTAGGCGCTATAAGCTGATTTCCGATTGATGAGTGAGGACTGGTGAGTTTTGATTTAATCGAAGATTGACTCAGTGTGGTAGCTTCCACGACGACCTAGCAATCAGAAGACTTCGATGCTCTTGATGGATGCCTTACCGTGGCGGCTGGCAGCAGAAAGGCACCGCACTGCAGGTTCGATCAATTGTTCGGCTGTGAAACCGGCTCCCGGAGCGCTCGTTGATGCAATACCGGCGTGGTAGCGCGCCGGGACGTTGACCCTGGCCAGCATGTTCCCATCGCAATCGTCGACCGGCCGACCAGTTAATACTTCCACCAAACCGTGGCGTACCAAAGTTGTCATTTCGTTGCGTTCCAAGTCAAGCAGGCACAGGAGCAATTCACCTTCGCTAGTTAAGAATGCATGCGGCTCTACCACTTGCGGATGATCGGCCAGCCAATTGACCAAGCGTTGCTGCCATAGCGTTAAACCATTTTCTCGAACGTCGTGATGGTTGTTTCCATCTTCCGGTAGCACAATCATCGATACCAGAGAGATGGCTCGATCCTCGGATCGGCACTTGGCAATTTGCCGGCACAGGACTTTGACAAAGACCGGGTCATTGTGCGTGCGGATTTCGGCGATTAGCACCTTCGGGATCACGACGGGCGCGGCTGTCCCGGAGGTCTGTTTATCTGGCGACTTAACCGCTAGCGCACTAGGCTTGTCGCTAGCAGGCTCCTCAGCTGCAATCATCGCAGCTGTGTTTTTTGCAAAGGTGCTTTGCACTGGTGAAGGTTCGTTGTGCGGCAATGCATCGGATGCGTGGACTTCGGAGGCTGTCCCCAGGTCAATTGGGGGGGGGACTGCTACTGATGATGGCTTTTTCGACAGGGATTGGGGGTTAAGCATCGACGTTAGTTCGTTGACGGCAGCCAAGGCCTTGGCTTCATCGCTGTCTCGACAATTAGGATCCACAGTTGGCGCACTGCCCGTCAACAGTAGCGATAGTTTGCTCCAGTGATCCGCGATGCTGTTCCAAGGCACTGGTGTTTCAATCCAAGCTCGTGGTAGAACCAGTTCGGAGTTTTGCGAGATGAGTTCTCCGGCCAACTTCCAAAGCAATTCCGGAGCGGACCAATCCACTGTCTTGGGGCGGACTTGTCGTCGATCCAACCGTTTGAGTGCTCCAACTCCATGGGCATTGAATTGCCGTTTGTTTGGGTCGAAACTGGCCAGCTGCTCGCGAATGATCTGCGCGACGAACACCAGGTCTAGATCGAATTGAGTCGACAAAATCAAATTAGGGGCTTCCAACTGTCGGTTGAGCGGATCGAGCAATTGCCCGAGATCACTCCCCAATTCGTCACAGATTAGTAGCAACGTAAGCACTTCGGACAATCGCAGGCGCGATTCCCTCAGACCCTCGGACAATTGGCCGGTGGCCAAGCTGCGATACAATGGCAGGAGTGCAGCGGCCAGCATGCGCGGACCGATTCCCAGATTCAGGCGGTCATAGTGGCTGGCAGTAGAGCGACATATGGCTCCCAACCACACAGCAGCGTGGCGGGCTTCGCTTTGTTCACGCCGGCGGGCATCGGCCAGCAGTGGAGTGAGGATTTCACTCATCGAAGCCGTGAGCTTAGGATCGGTCAGGGGAGTGGCACAAGCTGAAGACTCATCCGGAGCGATCAGCCATTGGAACAGCTCTAGCGGGAAGGTTGCGGATCGGATAACCCGCGTGGCCAAAGCCGCTTCTAGGGAAAGAAACGCTTCTCCGGTCTGGGGTGTGTCAACAATTGTAGTCATAAACTTAGCTAGAACTCATGGTGTAGGGCAATACTTGAGTGTCGCAGGAATCGTGCGCGATAGAGACCTATAGACAATTAAAGCTAGGTCACGCGTTGCGGTCAGTACGCAAGCTGGGGCAGTCGGATTGACCTTTGGTGTTTGTGGGTCACAATTTTGAGGTCTGTGACGATAAAAACGCTTAAAGGCGTCCGCGTTCAAACTGCCTCCAATCCCATCGGCCGCCCGCAAAACCAAAATTTTGCAAGGCTTTTTCCTGTTGTTTTTTCCATAGTCATTGGCCCACTTACTTAAAACCAGAAAGAATCCCCTTGAGCCGTTTTGCAGTTATCCTGGCTGCCGCTGGCCAAAGTAGCCGCTTCGGTGACCAAAATCAGAAGAAGGTTTACGCACTGCTCGCGGGCAGACCCCTGTGGATGTATGCGGCGGAAGCCTTTTCTAAACGTCGCGACGTAGCTCAAACCATCTTGGTAATCGCCGCCGAAGACCAAGAGCTTTTTCAAGAAAAATTCGCCGGCAACGCCGCGTTTATGGGACTGCACGTAGTCGTGGGGGGTGCCGAGCGGGCCGACAGTGTGCGGCGGGGCTTGGAAGCCGTTCGTGACGACATTCCCATGGTGGCGATTCACGATGCGGCTCGGCCGGCAATCGCCAGTGTGTGGATTGACTCAGTCTTCGAGGCTGCCGAAAAGTCGGACGCCGCCATTCTGGCAATTCCGTGCAGCTCAACGCTAAAACGCGCGACCCAGGAGCAGACCGTCAGTGAAACTGTTTCAAGACAGCATCTGTGGTTGGCCCAAACCCCCCAAGTCTTCAAAACGAAATTACTGCGCGACGCTTATGCCCGACATCCGAATCCCGGTTCGGCTACCGATGACGCGGCCATCGTAGAATCCACTGGATTCCCCGTGCGACTAGTCGAGGGGAGTCCCCTGAATATTAAGGTAACCACCCAAGCTGATTTGAAATTTGCTGAGCTGGCCCTCAAGGCGCTACCCAAATCCAATCCATTTCCGTTTTAGCGGGATGATCCGCAGCGGGTTACCGATGCAATACGAAAAGTCTAGGTGACTTCCGCACGCAGTTCTTTGGAAAGCACATGAACAAAATAAACGTACTCGATGAACTCACCTGGCGTGGTCTGATCCACCAGAGCACCGAACCGCAGACCTTAAAAGAACTGCTGGTCCAATCGCGAACCGTCTACGCCGGTTTCGATCCGACGGCCAGTAGCTTGCACTGTGGCAGTTTGTTGCCGTTGATGATGCTCCGTCGCTTCCAGCAATTTGGGCATCGGCCGATTGCGCTTGTGGGAGGAGCCACCGGTATGATTGGAGATCCGAGCGGAAAATCGGAGGAACGTGTGCTACTTTCCCCCGACGCACTGGCCGAAAACGTCGAAGGCATGAAAGCCCAGATGACGCGGTTTCTGGATTTCACTGGTGCTTCCCCCGCGTTATTGGTCAACAACTACGACTGGATGAGTGGTTGGTCGTACATCAAGTTTCTCCGCGATGTAGGCAAAAATTTTCCAGTCAACGTGATGCTCAGTAAGGAGTCGGTCAAGAATCGATTGGACCGCGACGACAGCGGTTTGAGCTACACCGAATTCAGCTATATGCTGCTACAAGCTTACGATTTTGCCTACCTCAATCAGAAACATGATTGCACGCTGCAGATTGGCGGCAGCGACCAATGGGGGAACATCACCGCCGGCATCGACCTGGCTCGACGCATGCACAGCGTGCAGTTGCACGGACTCACCTGCCCTTTGTTACTGACCAGCGACGGTCGGAAGATGGGGAAAACGGCCACCGGCGCGGTGTGGCTAGACGCCAATCGCACGTCGCCTTATGCCTTCTATCAGTATTGGGTCAACGTGGCTGACAGCGACGTGTTGATGTGCTTGAGATTCTTGACTGAGATCGATCGCGAGGAATATGCGGCGCTCGAAAAATCGGTGACTGTGGAACCCCATACACGGACTGCGCAAAAACGACTGGCCAGTTGGTTGACCGAATTTGTGCATGGCGCCAGTGGGATGGCTTCGGCCACTAAAGCGACCGAGGTTTTCTTCGGTGCTGAAATTTCCGACCTCAACGACGTACAGCTTACTGAGATCTTTAATGATGTGCCTAGCGCCTCCATAGGCCGCAGTGAATTAGAAGTTGGCCTGCCCTTGTTGGATGCCCTCGTCAAAGTTGAATTAGCCAAGAGCAAAAGCGATGCGCGGCGGACGGTCGAGCAAGGGGGGGCCTATGTCAACAATCGTCGCGTTGATGCAGTCGACTATGTTTTAACAACCAAAGATCTCGCCAGCGAATCAGTGATCGTCTTGCGCAGCGGAAAAAAGAAATTCGCTTTATTGAAGGTGGTATAGTAATGAACGATTGGCGACAACTGCTGCACGACCACTACGACGATCCTTATCACCGTGGAGCCTGTGACGCTCCGACCCACGCCGGTAGTGCCGACTGCGAAGACTGCCAGTGTCAACTAGACTTCGAACTATGCGTTGACGCATCGGGTAAAGTTCTTCAAGCTTGGTTTGACGGCGCCGGTTGCGAAACGTGTGAAGCTCTCGCTTCCTTGCTGGCTGGTTATTGCGAAGGTTTAACTCTCGGCGAGCTGCGCCAATTGAACGTCGAGCGATTGGGGACTCGTCTCGGTTTGACCAGCGAGGAGTTGTGGAATGCGGCCCCCTGTACCTCGTTGCCGCTGATGGCACTACAAGCGACCTTGCGTAGTCCATTGGATCCGCTAGACGGTGACTTAGCCGATGGCACTAGCTTCGGCGGCCCCAGTTTGCGTGAAGAATGTTAGAGTGAGTCGCTGGTGCAAGCAGCCTGTAGTCTTTTTTGTTTGACCCGCAACCGTAGGCGAGGCTTGCCACCATGGGTCCTCGCCTACGGCTACGGGTTAAACAAGTAGCCTGTGAACAGTTACTAAAGCAACTCGAGAGCGTCGTCGGATCAATTCCGCTACCACTGAAAATCCTTTCCCTACACCGATTGAAAACCAACACCCTATGTCTGCCAGCTTGGCTGATGCCATTCGCTCTGATTTTCCCATTCTCGCCACGCAGATGAACGGTCGGCCGCTGATCTACTTGGATAATGGAGCTACCACGCAGAAGCCGCAAACTGTGATTGATGCGCTGGTCCATTTCTATACGCATGACAACGCCAACATTCATCGCGGCGTCTATCCGCTCAGCCAACGCGCTACGGATGCATTCGAGGAAGCCCGACGCAAGGTGGCGAATTTCCTGGGAGTCGATGATCCAGCGGAGTGCATTTTCGTGCGCGGGACGACGGAGGCGATCAACTTGGTTGCCTCTTCGTGGGGACGAGCCAATTTGAAGGCAGGTGATGAAGTATTGCTAACTGGCTTGGAACATCATTCGAATATTGTACCTTGGCAATTGATCTGTGACGCGATGGGTGCTCAGATACGCGTGCTTCCAACGACACCCACTGGCGAACTTGAGTTGAGTCAGATCGATCAATTGATAACCGATAAAACGCGGATGGTGGCCATGCAACAGGTCTCCAATGCACTTGGGACCGTTCACGATTGTGGTCCGATTATTGCCCGGGCTCATTCCGTCGGCGCACGAGTATTGATCGATGGAGCTCAATGGATTGCGCACTATCCGACCGATGTGCCGTCGCTCGACTGCGATTTCTACACATTTAGTGGTCATAAACTTTATGGCCCGACCGGCATCGGCGTGTTGTGGGGCAAACGCGAATTGTTAGAAGTGATGCCTCCCTATCATGGTGGAGGTGACATGATTGAGACTGTGGCTTTTGACCAGTCGACCTACGCCCCTCTCCCCAATCGTTTTGAAGCGGGGACACCTGACATTGCTGGGGCGATTGGATTGGGAGCAGCAATCGAATATGTCCGCAGCATTGGCTGGGAGCGAATCGTTTCCTACGAACATGAGTTACTGGAGTACGCCACGCAGCGGATGAAGACTGTGGCTGGGCTGCGCATCGTTGGAACTGCCGCTAAAAAAGCCGGCGTCGTTAGCTTTGTTATTGAACAACCGCCGATGGCTGCCATCGACATCGCCACGCGACTGAGCAATGAAGGGATAGCCGTCCGCACGGGACACCATTGCTGCATGCCGTTGATGGGGGCACTGCACATTCCTGGCACCTGCCGCGTCTCGCTAGCCATGTACAACACACGCCAGGAGATAGACCGCCTGGTCGAAGTGTTGCAAGACATGGTAGCTGCGCGGAGCGCGCGAGCCACCGAAGTTGACAACGCTGCCGCGAATGCACCTGCAGCAGGTTCCGATCTTGACGACCAGATTCACTTTGCCTCTGCCACGCGTCCCACCGTGGAGGAGTCGGCCGACGAGCTGATCGAGGAATTTCTGCTTTTCGACGATACAGAAAGCAAGACGGAATTGTTGATGGAGCTGGGACAATCACTTCCCAATTCGTTTGAAGCGCTTAAAGCGCTCAGTACTCCCGTACCGGGCTGCATGAGCGAAGTCTATTTAATTGGTCGTCCGATCCCAGATCAGACGGAAAAATTCGAATTTGTAGCCGACTCCAATGCCGAGATTGTGCGTGGTTTGATTGCCGTGCTACAAGCGCTCTTTTCCGGGCAAAAGGCGACCGAAATTCTGAGCTTCGATATGGAAAAGCTATTTCGTAAAATTGGCCTCGATCAATTCGTTTCCTCGCAGCGCCGCAGTGGTCTGGAGGGCATGATTCGCCGTATCCACACATTGGCCCAGTCGATTGTCGACAGGCAGTAGCGCCGCACTCGCAGTTCGCCCAAACCGCCCGGCTTTGCAGGCTTGTGGTGTTTTAAGTATATCGAGCTTTCCAGCCTGACATTTTGTACGTCAGGCTTTCAGGACTGACACAAATTTGTCGTACGTCAGGCTTTCCAGCCTGACCCAAATTCTTTAGCATCTTTCCATTGACTAAGCATCAGCCAACAACATCTCTCGTAGCGGTATTAGCCAAGAATTTAGAAAGCACAAATAACCACCGCTTAGCGCACCTAAATTCTTGGCGAATCCCGCTACAAGTTGGCGCGCCGAAAGTCTTGGCGACCTCCGCTGCAAAATGGTAAACCCGCACTCAATATTTGGCTGACGCTTGGCAAGTCAGCTTGGAAAGACTAACGAACCAATCGCTATGTCGCTGTTGATATTCGAAGACACGCTGGTATCGCAATTGAGTCCCATCACTTCGGCGCGGGCCGCCTGCGCTGTGACGGTGGGATCGTATCGCCTGATCGATCTGTTGCAGACACTCGATTCCACCTGCGTCGCTTGGCTAAGACCCTACCTGCGTGCCTTGTCCGCGTTGGATCTGCCACGCCTCAAACAACTCGACGACGAGATGCTCTTGCCTGGGCAATCGCCACGGTTGGTGCTCAACGCGAGAGCGACACCCAGCATTCAAACGCTACGCACCATTGAAACGCTGTTGGCCCTTCCGGCAAGTGAGTCTGGGATCGTCTGGAGTGGAGATCAAGTAGCCGCCGTCGTGCATCCGCCCTGGACCTGGGATGCGATTCGGACCGCCACCGAAACTGGGATTGAATCGTTGCTGCTGTCCGCGCACTCGCTTCCGAAGCTCGACCATGCGATTGAGTTGCTATCCTATCCACATGAAGTGATCGCTGCCAACATGCGCGTCATCTCAAGCAATCTCGAACACCGAATCAGCGCGGGGGACTTTCAGCAACAGCAGGATGGCGTGTTCATGGCTCGTGGCGCAAAACTCGGACAGTATGTACTGACGGAAACTGCGGGTGGTCCAATTGTGATCGATGAAGATGCTTCCGTCGGCCCCTACACCTTGTTGCGTGGGCCGATTTACATTGGACCCAAAGCGCGGATTCTGGAACACGCCGCCATCAAGGATGCTGTTTCGCTCGGGCATACCACCAAGACTGGCGGAGAGGTAGAGGCCTCCGTCGTCGAGCCGTTTTCGAATAAACAGCACCACGGGTTTTTAGGGCACAGTTATTTAGGGAGTTGGATCAATCTGGGTGCGGGCACGTGCAACTCCGATTTGAAGAACACCTACGGTACCGTCAACATGGAGTACCCGTTTGGCAAGGCGGCGACCGGCATGCAATTTTTAGGTTGTGTGATGGGAGATTACAGCAAGACTGCCATCAATACAGGCATTTTTACTGGTAAAGTCATCGGCGTGTGTAGCATGATGTACGGTTTTGTTACCAGCAATGTCCCTAGTTTCGTGAATTACGCTAGACTATTTGGGCAAATGACAACGCTCCCACCTGAGGTGATGATCGCCACACAACAGCGCATGTTCGCTCGCCGCAAAGTCGAACAGCGACCATGCGACATGCAATTATTGCATGACATGTATCGACTCACTCAACACGAACGCGACCGCTTCGGCGATGCGCTCGCCTTTTAACGTGGATCAAACCTGCCGGGTTTGACTAAGTGGGTCACGCTTGCCGAGCGTGACTGAGTGAGTCACGCTTGCCGAGCGTGACTGAGTGAGTCAAACCCTGCCGCAGTGGACGTCGCTTGAACTCAGTTGCTTCCTCTGACAGTTCTGTCTCACTAGTCTTAGTGGTTCAGTCTGTTGGGGGAAATGAGTTCAATACCCAGTCGCATCCGGCAGCTACGACCCACCGAATATCGTCGCACCCGGCAGGTGCGACCCACGGAATATCGTCGCATCCGGCAGGTGCGACCCACCGAATACCACGAATAGTCCAATGTTATGGCGAATGCTGCGAATCACTGTTGTTTGTGCGGACTATTGTGTTCGCTGCAGCAGAGCGCAACTCCTCATACTTTGTCCCACGACGTTGCCCAGTGCCCGCGACGACAGAGTTGGTTGTCCGGTGCTAGCTCGCAGGGTAAGCCTGCGACTCGACCTTGGATCGACGATATCCCGGGTATTGCTGCCCTGTTCTCTCAGGATCGTAAACCGTTAATTTGGCTAGATGCTGTTGATGTGAACACTGCCCGCGCCGCCGTCGGGCTGGCCAAAGCGACTCGGGCCGCCATGCATGTGGGAGGAAGCACCGGTTCGGAGATTGCGCACCAAGTCTTAACCAGTGAAGGTTGGCTGGGAACTTCATTGGCGGAAGTTGCCTCACATGCCGATCTGATCGTAACTCTCGGCGATGGTCTACTTGCGGAAGCGCCATTACTTCCCCGTCGTTTCCTTCAACCTGCTGTCGATGAGCGGCGGGCGGAGTGGTTTCATGTGAGTCCCAACCAGCGAAGCTCCGAGGAAGTAGGCGCGACCCGAATTCTAAATTGGCCGCGTGAACAATGGTACGATCGTTTGACGGCATTGCTGTGGGATATGCAAGCAGATGCCAGCGGGCACGCAAGCTCACCGGACATCCATGAGCTTAGCGCGGTATTGCAACAGTCCAGGAGCGTGGTGTGGCTGTGGGATGCTGATGAGTTCTGCGATGCAATTGATGAATTAACCATCCGTCGATTATTGGGGATTTGTCGAGAGCTGTCGGAGAAGGGACGCTCCGCATTGTTATGTTTGGATTCCAATGTCGGTCGCGTCACTGCGCATGAGACTCTGCTGTGGTTGACGGGCTGCCATGCGACGGCTCGCTATGAACAGCAGCGTTGGATTCGACCTTTACCTCCGTCCGACTTCGCGTTGGACGATTGGGAATCAGCGTTTGATTCCATTCTTGTGGTTCAATCCGTCCCCTCCCCCAGTCCACTCCCAAACTTGAATGCAGCGCATTTCGTAGTGCCTGACTGCAGCATACTTAACGGCCAGGTCGATCCATTGCGGATTACCAAAGCGGCCGCAGTCGGAGTGCAGTGCGCCGGCCATTTGTTTCGCGGAGACCGCGCCACGATGTTTGCCTGCCAAGCTGACTCAGCTAGCGAACTGTTGACCAATTTGCCAACCGCCGCTGAGGTGCTCGACGCGGTCCGTGTGCGGTTCGAGTGGGAAGGGAGCGGCCATGCTGATTGAGTTGAAGAATGCCGTCGTAGTTGACCCTCTGCATGCTCTCAATGGCCAGCGAACGAGCCTGTATGTGAGCAATGGAAGATTCATAAACCCTCCGCGAGAACAGGTCACCTGTGACCGCTCCATCGACTTAGCGGGGGCGTTGGTATTGGCTGGTGGAATCGACATCCACACGCACATCGGTGGAGGTAAAGTCAATCTGGCTCGGCTGCTAATGCCAGCGTCGGGGAAGGAGGCCACAGCGGTGTGGCCGACTCCCAGGACTGGGGAGCTCTACAATCAAATGGGCTATACGGCCTGTTTTGAACCAGCCATGTTATTATCCGGCGCACGACATACGCATTTGGAACTCGCCGATACTCCTGGAATTGATGCTGGGGCGTACGTCGTGTTAGGTAACGAGGATTGGTTGCTGAGCGCGCTATCTCAACAAGCTGACGATAGCGTGATCGGTGCGCTCGTGGGCTGGTCGGTGGAAGCTTCCCAGGCGCTGGCGGTGAAGGTTGTTAATCCAGGAGGCATCGATGCTTTTAAGTTCGGGCAACGTTCGTTGGCGGTTGACCAGCCGCACGTGCGGTGGGGAGTGACGCCCCGCGAAGTCATTCGCCGTCTGAGCGCTGCCGTCCGCCGAGTAGGGATTGCTCACCCGCTGCATGTCCATGCCAGTAACCTTGGGATGCCTGGCAATGTGGACGCAGCGCTAGCTACCTTGGCCGCAGCCGAAGGTGAACGCATTCACTTGACGCACGCACAGTTTAACTCCTATTCGAACCTTGGTCCGTATGGCATGGGGAGTGGTGCTGAAACACTGGCAAAGTATGTCAACGAGCACGACAACGTTTCGCTCGACGTCGGCCAAATTATTTTTGGTCAAACCGTCACCATCTCGGCTGATGCGGCGGCCCAATATCGCAATCGTCGGTTTGCACAGCCCAAGCGGTGGGTCGTAAGCGACCTCGAATGCCAAGCGGGCTGTGGAGTAGTTCCGATGCGCTACGAAGACAAACAGTATGTGCACAGTTTGCAATGGACGATCGGTTTGGAATTGATGCTCTTGATCGACGATCCATGGCGAGTTTTTCTAACCACCGATCATCCCAATGGTGGACCATTTACCAGTTACCCTCACTTGCTGCGTCTGTTAATGGATTGCGGCTATCGACAATCCATGTTGGAGACAATTCATCCCCAGGCGGCAGCCGGGTCTGTGCTGCGTGAGCTAACTCGGGAGTATACTTTGGACGAAGTCGCCATCGTAACCCGCGCTGCCCCGGCGAAGATTTTGGGATTGAGCGAACGTGGCACCCTAAACAGTGGAGCCATCGCGGACTTGGCTGCATATCCACTGGCCAGTGATTGGGAGAAGACCTTTGAACGAGCTGCGTGGGTGATGAAAAATGGTGTCACGATTGTCCAGGATGGTCATCTGCTCAACAACCCTTCCACGAGCCCAGCTCCGCAGTGCCGCACGCTGACGAGCGAGACCAACTATGACCGGCAGTTGATGATCGACCAAGGCAGTCTCATTGAACAATCACTGCGGATTCCTTGGCGATCACTCGAAATTAGCGCGGGCGAAATGGACGACTTGATTCGCCGGCCACGTGATTTGGTGTCACCTTCGCAGTCTCATATAGCGCTTCCACCTTCAGCGACGAAGGCACCCCATGCAAATTAACGGAATCGACATTGAAGAGACATTCGCTGAAGCGTTTCCGATGACAGCCACGCGGTTGATCATCACCGCCGCCGATCGCTTTTGGGCTTTGCGGGCGGCCGAGTCCATGACAGGCTTTGCAACCAGCGTAATTGCGTGTGGCTGCGAAGCGGGGGTCGAACGTGAAGTCTCCCCGGAACGCACACCAGATGGCCGGCCGGGTATTGCGGTACTGCTCTTCAGTGTTTCTGGCAAAGAGTTAGAAAAGCAAGTTGTACGGCGCGTGGGCCAGTGCGTGTTGACCTGTCCATCGACCAGCGTTTTCGCCGGCATGGAAGGTGAGAAAAAGATCGCCTTGGGAAGCCACCTCCGCTACTTTGGTGATGGTTTTCAGATTTCCAAAATCGTCGCCGGCAAACGTTACTGGCGAGTGCCGGTGATGGATGGAGAGTTTGTCGCCGAAGAGTCCACGGCGCGTACCTCAGCCGTTGGCGGTGGGAATTTTTTAGTCTTGAGCGAATCACTCAATGGCGCGTTAAAAGCCTGTGAGTCGGCCATGGATGCGATGCGTCAAATACCCAATGTCATCATGCCCTTTCCCGGCGGTGTTGCGCGGAGTGGCTCCAAGGTGGGCTCGAAATACAAAAGCTTAACCGCCTCCACCAACGATGCCTTCTGTCCCACGCTCCGCAATATTACTAAGACGCTGTTACCGCCCGGCGTCGGCGCTGCCCTAGAAGTTGTTATTGACGGTTTAACGGAAGCGGACATTGCCCGCGCGATGCGGGTTGGCATTCTGGCTGCCTGTGAGACAGGCCGACGCCATGGCCTACGGGCCATTACCGGCGGCAACTATGGCGGCAAACTTGGGCAGTATCACTTTCATCTGCATGAGGTTTTGAAGTAATATGACCTCATTGACACTCCTGCGGAAGTCATCCAACTGCGGACGCCTGAATCTAACAGGAATTGTTCCTAATAAACTATTGTCATTGACCTCTGCTGAGATGGAGACGCTTCCCATAGAATCCGAACATGGGAGCACGCCGCTTGCCAGTCAATTTACCGTTTGCGATGGCGACCGCGATCGATTGGTATTCGACGGTGATTTAAGCCTCTGTGATCATGTAGCCGGCGGACTACTCTCGGGAGATGTGCACGTTTTGGGGCCAGTTGGAAACTTTTTGGCTTCTGGCATGCAAGGCGGACGCGTGGTAGTGACCGGTAGCGCGGGAAATTATGCGTGCAGTTCCCTGCGCGGTGGTCAAGTGACCATTGATGGAGACGTTGGTCGGTATGCTGCTGCAGCTGCGCCAGGCGCAAGTCGTGGCATGGCGGGGGGCGAACTATTGATTCGGGGCTCAGCCGACGAATTTCTAGCTAGTCGCATGCGCCGCGGACGCGTAATTGTTCATGGCACCATTTCCGCAGGCTGTGCCAGTCGCATGATAGCTGGCACCATCGTCGCTTGCAGCACAGTTGCCATGCCATTGGGCTACGGCATGGCTCGCGGAACGATATTGTTGCTCGCCCCCGCCCCTCAACAATTGGCCACCGGCTTGGCCGGTTTCACCCTTCCCGAGCCTTGCGAACTTTCATTTTTGACATTGCTGTTAAAAGAAGTCGCTGCACATATCCCAGTTCCGCAGCAACGAGAGTTAGCGAACAAACCATGGTTGCGAAGCTTGGGAGATCGCGCCGAACAAGGTCAAGGAGAGATCTTCTTTCGCCAGTCCCAGTCACCGCCATCGCCATCGCTCGAACCCTGGCTAAGATAGGACGCAAACAGTGGTCGCCTTGGAGTGCTGGGATTTATCCCAGCTTTCAATTTCCCAACAGCTTGCAGACCATGGAAACAAGGATGTCACCCCAGCAGTCAAACGCAGAGAGCAACGAGTGACCATGAAGTCCAGATTCTCCCGGAGCTCGTTCCCCTGCCAATCGCGCTGGCTACACTCAGCAGCTGCCAACTCGATATTTACCAGCCGATTTCCGTCTGCTACCAACCGTTCAGAGAAAGAAAGCTCCGAGAACTCGGAGCACTCCAAAGTTGACCAGTGGTCTCCTTGGAGTGCTGGGATTTATCCCAGCTTTCAATTTCCAAGCGGCCTGGTAGCTAACGGAAATGCGACGCGACCTAGATGCTTTGTATTAACACCGACCGGAAACTTACTGGCATGACTTTTCGCGACGTTCGACAATGAAGTTGAACTTCGCGCGACGATTAGTGATCCATCCCTCGGCTTCGCTATCTGTGCTACCTACCCTCGCGATTAGCACTTTCGCAATGGTAAACTTCAAATCCTCTTCGTACAGAACTCTTCTTTAAAGACGAAGAAAACATAGTCCGAATTTTCGTTGGTGGTCGCTCCATCGAACTCGTTGACCATAACGAGCCTCTCACCGTTCTCCCAACTCATTACCATGCCGTGGTCGTACCAGACAACGTTCGCTTCTAGAACGACATGCACTTTGTTGTCAGACTTCGCGAAATAGAATTGAAGTGGCGTAACGTACTCCCAGACTTGGTCCGGTTCCTTCAGCATCCCATCGCGTTTGCCAAGCAGGTCGTTGCCACACATTTCCACCATGAATTTATAGTAGGCAAATACATGCCGCGAATCCTCCAGCCGATTTTTAGCAGTCAGTTGCATGAAGTTTTTCAACGCCACAAGCGCTTCAGCTGGCGTAACATCCTCATTCTTGAACTTGACGGGCAGTCCATCAAAATAGGCGACCGGAATCTTCTTGCCATGCTCAATGGCGTCACTCAGTTCACTGTCGTTCATGCGTATTCTGTTTGATTGAGCTGAATTTGCGTTATGAACCGGGGCATTTTACTGGCTTAACATGCTCGTCTTTCCACATTGACTCAGATCTCTGTGTGACGCAAAGAAATCCATGCCCCATCGAATAGCACGGATGGCAAGGCCGAAGCACGGACGAGAAAGCTAGCTCCGAGAACTCGCAGCCGTCCACAAGAAATCAGCTGGCTTTTACAAGTGGTGTGGCGGAGTTACTGGGTGTTGCGCGTTTGACGAGCGTAATTTCATTACCAGCTTCATTAAACGTGGCTTTGTCGACCAAATTTTGAATGAGCGTGATACCACGGCGTCCTTCGTCTTGGTCAACTGCATTGACCTCGAACCCTTTGCCGTCGTCGCGGACTGATATCTTCACTCCATCCTTGGTGATTAAGACGGCTACGTGAACAAAGCGTGTATTGTACGGCGCTTCGTTGCGACGATCTTCGACCGCTTCGATAGGACGTTTATCATGCAAGTGACTGCGGACGTAGGACATGTCTTCCTCGGAGAGTTCCAAATTGCCATGACATATGGCGTTTGAGATAGACTCATCGATGGCAATCCCTAGTCGCGTGCAATTGTCGATATCTAAGACCCTCATTCCCATTGCCATCTGTTGAATCATCCCTACCAACGGATGAATCAGCGCCAAGTCGTTCGTCAGCTTGAAATGGAAACGCATATCATCCGCAGTTCCAATCAATCGCTGATGGTTCTTTTCAGCTGTGGAAGCATCGAGCACTTGACGCACAGTTTCGCCAAGTAAGGCGGGCAAACTACTTTTCGGAATATAGTTGGCTGCGCCGTTCTGCAACGCTTCGATGGCTGCCGCCCGAGTATCTTGTCCGGAGACAACAATCACCGGGACCTTTCTCGGTTGGCGATGCACGTGATTGAGTAGGTCGAGCCCAGACATGCCAGTCATTAGCACGTCCGTAATGACAACATCAAACGCGACGTCGCGCATCAATCGCATCGCCTCCTCGGCCGAAGATACCGCTTCCACCAGCCAATCCAGTGGCTCCTTTTTGAGGAGTTCGAGAATAACCATTCTGTCGATTTCCGAGTCGTCGGCAACGAGTAACATAGGCATGATGAAAGTTCCTCGAAAAACGGTTGCAAAGTCGCGGTGGCTTGGCTTTTTAGGGAAAATCCTTGCCATCATCGTAGCAGATACTCCCGGCGAACGCAAAATCAATCAGCTGATAATTGGCACTCCTTGGGGAGCTTCCGACGGGGAGCGACGCGTCCCAAGTCTCAGGCCTCGGCAAGGTAGCCAGTTGGCGCAACCCATTGGCGGAAGCGTCACTAGAGTTGTCATGCTGTACACGCAGCCAAGCAGGGACTTGATAGAATACAAGGAATAGACCAAATAGCATGAGGTTTAGACGTAGCGGAATTCGTAACCTCGCGGCTTTCAAGCCAAGCCCCTCAACTACTACACAATGCGTCGGAGGTTTTCTCGTGCGCCAATTGAATAAAATCACCGGAACCTCCGTACGTTGTCGTTGGCAGTGTCTTGCGAGGACAATTGTTTGGACTGTGCTGATTGGCACAAACTGCTCGACTGGGATGCAGCCAGCATTCACTCAAGATGTGGCGACAGTCGACTTAGAAGTCGCGAAGCGCCCTAACATCTTGTTCATTTATGCTGACGATCAATCGTATAAAACGATCGGTTGTTACGGGGCGACCCCCGACTGGGTGCAGACGCCGAACATCGACGCTTTGGCCCGTGGTGGTGTGCGATTCGAGCGGGCTTATCTGGGAGCATGGTGTATGCCATCCCGCGCCAGTATTCTCACTGGGCGATTGCAGCACGGCGTCGAATCGATGGGCATGGAGGGTCAATACCCTGCCAGTAGTTACGACCCCCAACTGTGTCCATTTGTTCCGGCACAGTTTCGAAAACAGGGCTACCATACGGCGCAGATCGGCAAGTGGCACACGGGTGTTGACGCGGGTTGGGGGCGCGATTGGGATTATCAAATCGTGTGGAACCGCCCAGCGCATCCTGACAACGCAGGCAACTATTTCACCGATCAAATTCTGACGATTAACGGTCAGGAACGACGCGACCCCGGCTACTCTACGGACAACTATACCAACTGGGCGATCGAGTACATTGAGGGGCAGCACCGTGATCCGAACAAGCCCTGGTATTTGTGGTTGTGCTACGGGGCGATCCATGGACCGACGACGCCCGCGGATCGGCACCTCGGGAAACTGGCAGGAAAGCAAGCTCCCGTCCCCGAGGATATCTATGGCCCCTGGCCTGACAAACCGGCTTATCTACAAGAAACTGCCGCCTGGATCGAAGGCCCCGATGGTCGTCCAGCCATGAAGGCGAAGCCGCGAGTGGCCAGTAACTTCAATACGGCCGAAGCGGGGATGGCCTACGACGCGTGGATTCAACAATACAACGAATGCAATATGGCTGTCGACGAAGGGGTCGGACGCTTGCTAAAGTCGCTCGAGGACTCAGGCCAATTGAAAAACACGCTGGTGATTTACACTGCGGACCAGGGATACGGTTTGGGTGAGCATGGCTTCAATCAAAAAGTGGCCCCCTACGATTCGACAGTCGCCTCGTCGCTGATCATTAGCCAACCTGGAAAGATTCCTACCGGAAAAGTTTGTCCCCATGCAGTAAATTCACCTGACCTGGTTGAATTTATCTGCCACACGGCCGAAGTGAAAGTTCCGTGGAAGATGCATGGCCGAGACATTCGACCCTTGCTCCAGCAGCCCGATTCACCAGAGTGGGACGCGCCGATGATTTTGACCCATACCTCACGAATCTACGGAAGTGATACAGCCGAGATTCCCACCGACGAAGATTTGACGATCACCTCAGGAGTGCCGTGGTATGTCATGTTGCGCGACGGCAATTACAAATACATTCGCTACTTGGTCGAAGGGGAGATTGAAGAATTGTATAACTTGGAGGCAGATCCCGAAGAGCTAAATAATTTGGCGGGCAGCGCAGCGCATCATGATCGGCTGTTGGCATTGCGAAGCACAGCGATCGACGAACTTCGTCGCACCGACGCGCCTTTCATCGACAAACTGCCCGGTGTAAAGAAGTACTAGGTCTCCAAGTGGGTCACTTCTGCCGGAAGTGACAACGTGGGTCGCTCTTGCCGAGAGTAGTAATCAACAGTCAGATTGCTGTTGAGACTAAACAAGTCGCTTCCGGCAGAAGTGATCCACTCAGTCACTTCCGGCAGAAGTGACCCACTTTACTTCAGATACTCGAGCGCTAGTAACGTATAGCCGCAAACTAGATTGGGATCGCCTTCCATCCAACGTGTGTTGGGGTTGACCCAGCTGCCATCGGGTTGTTGCAATTCGGATAGCTTTCCGAGTAGTTCGGTCTTCCATAGGTGCTCAGTTCCCTTTGCATCGGCAAACTGTTTTTCTCCGAGCGCGTCTAGCGCTTTAGCCATGGTGTGGTAATAGTAGAACAGCCCCTGTTGGCCCATGCCTGGGTTGGAATCGAGACTGTAGTTTTTACGAAGGAATTCGACAGCCGCTGTGACGCGTGGGTCATCTTGGCTGACACCCGCGTAGATCATGCTTTTCAAACCGGCGTAGGTCATCGAGCCGTAGCTGCGGAGTCCACCGTTGGGCTCAGTCCCCGCCTTACTCTCACCACCGTCGGCTACAGTGTAGTAAAAACCACCGTCATTGATCTTGGCCGCGTGCGGCGAAATGTTGACGGGCGATTCTAGATTCTGACAGCGTGACACAAACGCCAACGCCTTCTGCATCGCTTCGTCGTTGCCATCGGCGCCGAGAGTTTTCAGCGCATCGATCAAAAACGATGTGTTAGACAGGTCGGGGCGCGAGTGTGAACCGTATCCGGCTCCTCCGTAGAATAAATCGCTCGGGTCCTTCCCCTCCCCCTCGTCCCATTGAATCCCTCGCACGAAGCTCTCTGCTTTACTAATCGTTTCCGTGTATTTTCCAGACGCGTTGGCCTTGGACAGCGCCACCAGAATGATGCACGTATCGTAACTGCGGTGTAGGGAATCAGGGCGGTAGATGCCACCGTCGGGCTGCGTGAACTTTTCCAGGTAGCTTAGGCCTTTGGCAACCATGGGGTCCGTCGTTGGTACGCCGGCCGACAGCAATCCCGAGAGCACCAAACCAGTTGGCCCAATTCCGCTGGCAGCCGAAAACGAACCGTCTTCTGCTTGTCCCCGCACTCGAAGATATTCCACGCAGCGATCGACCATTTGCTGGTGGCTAGCGGTACTAGTTTGAGTCGGTACCAGGGGCGCAATGGGTTGTGATTCTTGCGCTTGTAGCGAGTGGGCAAGCAGGCCCGACCAGAGGGCGATGGAAAAACTCAAGCATTTAAATTGCATAGCAAATTTCAATTCTAGTGCGGATGTTTTAGTATGATTTTAGTATGGATATTGCGAGTTGGGATGAACAATCTAGCAGCGTACTGTTTCGATCGTACCGTTCCATAAGTTCCCCATTCGCCGACATCCAACAAATTATACGCAGTCGTATCATGCTTGTGAATTGAGGCCGCAACTCCCGTATGTCAGGCTTTCCAGCCTGACTTGAACCCACCGATCACCGTCGTCTCTTCCTCGAATGCCGCAAGGTTTAGGCGAATTCCCTGCGTTTTGTTAAGCGAGGAGGTCCTGTCATGTTCGTGCTTTTGCGATTTGCGCTGGGTAATAGGTAATAGGCGGTTCTCGGCGTCCCGATCGCGCTTCGCGATTAAACCCGGATAATTCATGACATTGTGAACCTTGCGGCATTCGCCTCCCCCTCGGCTGAAAAAGCAGACCTACGCTCGACCATTGGCCCCCTTTCACCTAAGCCAAAAAACTAAATGGATTTAGCGCATGACTCGCGTGGCGGCGGCGTCTGTTAAGATGGGCCGTGTTTTCGCCTCCCATACCCTAGAAGAGGGCCATTTTGCCGCACGCAAAATTGTGAAAAAAGCGTGCCATATCGGCAATTCATCCTATTTCTGGCTAGACGATGGGGGGCTTTCGCGGAACAATTAGAGCGACTACGTCGGGCCTGCTGACGTAGCGGTTTCGTCATGAGCATGTTCGCTGGGAATAGGACGGGACTCATGGCCACTTTCTGCATAGTGAACCCAATTCAATGAGTAACAAAAAGAGCCGTCGTTCCACGCGTCGGCACTATCGTCAGGCATCTGGCCCGACTGTTCAACCGACGAGCGAAAAGGACGTCTCAGCACTGCTCAGTGGCGGTACCCCCACGGAAGCATCCAGTACCCTCAAATGGGCTTCGGGACGGCCGCACGTCGCCCGCGTCAATAATATCAACTGGGCCGCTGCGGCTTGGTTGCTAATGATTCACGTAGGAGCCATCGCCGCTCCTTGGACATTTAGTTGGTCCGCCCTCGCCGTGCTGGTCGTGATGCACTGGGTCTGTGGTGGTATTGGCATCTGTCTTGGTTACCACCGCTTGTTGACCCATGCTAGCTTTCTCACCCACCGTTGGATGCGGCGGGCGATCGCCACGGTGGGCTGTCTGGCAGGCGAGGGGCCGCCCATGATGTGGGTTGCCAATCACCGCTTGCACCATGCCCGTAGCGATCAGGACGGAGATCCGCATTCCCCCCGCGACGGGTCGTGGTGGAGTCATGCCTTCTGGTTGGCCTATAAGGTAGGTGGTAAAGATCAGGGCGAGTATTTTCGTAAGTGGGCACCAGATCTATATCAAGATCGCTACATTCGCGGGCTCGATTATGGATTTATCCCAATCAATGTCGTCGCTTCGCTGTTCTTTGTTGGCGTGGGCTATGCTATCGGTGGCAGCTCATTAGCCATATCGTGGTTGGTATGGGCCGTCGCACTGCGGATGGTTTTGGTGTTGCACTCAACATGGTTGGTCAATTCGGCCAGTCACATGTGGGGATATCGCAACTATGAAACGCGCGATGACAGCCGCAACAACTGGTGGGTCGCTCTGCTGACTTACGGCGAGGGTTGGCACAACAACCACCATGCCCATCCACGTATGGCCAAGCATGGTCACAAGTGGTGGGAGTTCGATATGACGTTTAATACCATCCGGCTGATGAAGAAATTCGGACTGGCCTGGGATGTCGTTGATTACCGCAATCGATCCGAAAAGAACGCTGCTTAGGTGCTAGCGTTCGGCAGCAGTAAATCAAAAACAGACAACAGCCTAGGGTGCATATCAGCATGCATCCTAGGCTTTTTTGTTAGGCTCTAATGTCGCTAGCGGAAGTCGCCAAGACTTTCGGCGAGATCAGCCCTAGCCGCCACGCACTGTTCCGAAAGTCATGGCGACTTACGCTACGAATTTTAAACCGCATGAATCCTTGATACTGACTCTTTAGCGTTCGGAACAAGCCTTGGGTGAGCGACTAGCCAAAGTTTTGACTGACTATCACCAGGGCTTGTTAATCGCGGCCATGTTGCTGGTCAGCTTGTGCGCGCCACTCGCCAACCAGCTTGAATTGGATTGGCATATTGAAGGCCTCTTTCCCCCAGGTGATCCTTCGGTGGCCTCCTACCATCGCTTGCAAGAGCGGTTCGGCGGCAACCAGATCGTGTTGGCCGTGTACCGGGACCCGCAGCTCTGGGAGGCATCTGGAGCGGGGCTGGAGCGACTTGAGCAGATCAGCAGATCACTGGCGACTGTGGACGGTGTGGCCTCGGTCTTGAGTCTGGCCGAATTGCATTCCATTCTGGAAAAACTACGTGGGCCGATCCAGCTCTTGAAGATCAATAGTGACCACCAACCACCGTTGCTCGATCCCAACGACGCATTGGCGCAAGCCATGTTAGAAGTCTTTGAGGGTTACACGCATCAACGCGATAGCCACATCGCCTCCATCGCTTGCATTCTATCTGCTGACCATCAAACGCAAGCAGCCGCGAGCAGTGATGCCGAGTTGAAACCGCACGGTCCGCTAAGCCATGATCTGGCGCTGGAGGGCTTACGCAACGTCATGTCGAACTTACCGCCCCCGGCCTCAGACGGCTTTATCACTGGCGAACCGGTGTTAGTCTCAGAGGGATTTCGAATGGTGCAGCGCGATGGTTGGCGACTGGGGACAGTGTCTTCAATCTTAGTTTCCGTGGTGCTGCTGTTCTGCTTTCGTTCGTTGCGCTGGACGCTAATCCCGTTGGCCGTGGTTCACTGGTCATTAATAATGACCCGCGCAGCCTTAGTTGCCCTAAAGATTGACCTGACCATGATCAGCAGCACACTCACGGCGATCGTAACGGTCGTTGGCGTGGCCACGTCGATCCATTTGTTGTTGAAATTTCAACAACTGCGACGTGCCGGCTTGAGTCGTAAACAAGCCTTGCAGTCTTCCCTGGGGCAGCTCATCGCTCCGATTGCCTGGGCCTGCATCACCGATGCCACCGGTTTCTTGGCGCTTATGGTTGCTTCCGTGGGACCCATTCGTGACTTTGGTTTGATGATGTCTGTGGGGTCGATGATGGTCTTGGTAGCGATCCTACTCTTAATTCCGGGCTTGGCACTGATTGGCTCATGGGACAGCGATCCACGTACACCTCAAATTGATTTGTTGGTTCGACTGTGGTTGCGACGGTTGCTTCAGTTCAGTTTGGCTCATCGACGGGCGGGATTGTCATTGCTATTTGGATTGGCAGTCTTTGGGATCGCAGGCTGCGCAATGATGCGTGTCGAGACGGACTATACGAAAAACTTTTCCAGCTCGAGCCCACTAGTCCGTGGTTATGAAGTGATCGAGCGAGAATTGGGTGGCGCCGGCGTTTGGGATGTAATGCTCCCTGCCCCAGAGTCGATTTCGATTGAGTACTTGGCGCAAGTCTTAGAGCTCGAGTCGGAGTTGCGTAGGCTGAGTGTCGAAGATGCGGAACAAGAATTGCGTCTGACAAAGGTGCTCAGCATCGCCGACGCCGAGCTGGCGAGTCGCTCAGGGCCATTGTTATCGGCCCTCCCCGTTTCTGCTCGATTGCAGGGCATGCGGGCGGCCATGCCTGATTTTAGTTCCATCCTACTAACAAACGCTCCAGTTCCCGACGGAAGCGACCAACCGGCCGTCCGCTGGTTGAGGATCATGCTTCGAAGCCATGAACGTGTGGGAACCAGGGCCAAAATAGAACTGGTGGCTGCGGTTGATTCGACTGTGGCAAGATTTGTCGAGCGCGAAGCTTGGCAAGCACAATTTGCAGCGCCACCGCCACCGGCCGAAGTGGCCGGATATTCGATCATGCTCGGCAAGTTAGTATCCAGCATTTTGTCCGATCAATGGAAGTGTTTTTTGCTGGCCACGATCGGAATTCTACTTGTCATGACGTTGGCCACGGGTTCGCTAAAGCTGGCGTTCATCGCCATCTTGCCCAATGCGTTGCCTATTACACTAGTATTGGGAACGATGGGTTGGCTGGGGATGCGGATCAATATGGGAGCGGCCATGATCGCCGCCGTCTCGCTGGGGTTGTCCGTAGATAGTTCGATCCACTATTTGCTGCATTATCGTCGCAGCCTGTCAGCGCAAGCACGTCCGCTGAAGGCCTTGCAGTCCGCTCAAGAGAATGTAGGTCTGGCGGTCGTGCTATCGACCATAGCGCTGGTAGCCGGGTTTGTCAGCTTGACGATCAGCGAATTTGTACCTACCGTCGTGTTCGGGTTATTGGCGAGCTTGACTATGCTGGGAGGCCTACTCGGCAATCTGGTCCTCCTCCCTCTGCTGCTCGCCCCGCCAAAATAGCCCCCTGTGAACCGTCCAAGGATGTTGTTCAAGTCGGTGTTTGGTGTTAATTTGTTCCAGATTTCAATTTCCAGCTCTCAGCCACAACATGGCTGGCTCGATAGTTCGAACGCTTACTTTCGCCAACATCCATTAAAGCTCAACAGTTATGACAGCTCACCCTGCGCGGATCGTCTACACCTACACCGACGAAGCTCCCGCACTAGCAACTTATTCGCTCCTGCCGATCATTCAAGCTTTTTCTCGTCCTGCGGGGGTCACGTTTGATAGTCACGATATCTCGTTGGCGGGACGCATCCTAGCCAACTTTCCTGAACACCTCTCGGAAGCACAACGTCAGCCCGATGCATTGGCCGAATTGGGGCAGTTGGCAACTACTCCCGCAGCCAACATCATTAAATTGCCTAACATTAGTGCGTCTGTGCCACAGCTCATCGAAGCGATCACGGAATTACAGACGCAGGGTTTTGCGGTCCCCAGCTATCCAGCCGAGCCCACAACCGAGGAGGAGAAAGCGATTAAGGCGCGGTACGCGAAAGTACTGGGGAGCGCGGTTAACCCAGTGTTGCGCGAGGGGAATTCGGATCGTCGCGTAGCGGCTCCTGTAAAAGAATACGCCCGGAAGAATCCGCATTCCATGGGAGCTTGGAATAAAGATTCCCGTTCGCACGTGACCCACATGAACGAAGGTGATTTTTTTGGTAGTGAGTTATCGTGCGTGCTCGATAAGCCAACGTTGGTCAACATCGAACTAGTCACAGCGGATGGGGCCACTTCGAAACTAAAAGAAAAACTGGCACTAAAAACTGGCGAGGTGATCGATGGGTCCGTCATGAGTCGCCGTGCGTTGCGGGCCTTTATCGAACGCGAAATCGCCGACGCACGCCAGCGAGGCGTGTTGTTTTCGGTTCATTTGAAGGCGACGATGATGAAGGTCTCCGACCCGATTATCTTCGGGCACGTTGTCCAGGTTTACTACGCCGATATGCTACAGAAACATCAGGCAGCTTTGGAGCAGATTGGATTCAATCCCAACAATGGCATCGGCGATCTGTACGATAAGCTTGGTCAGTTGCCCGCTGACCAACAAGCGGCTATTCAGTCCGATATCGAAGCTGTTTACAGTCGTGGTCCGCAAGTGGCGATGGTCGATTCGGATAAGGGGATCACCAACCTCCACGTACCAAGTGACGTCATTATTGATGCTTCGATGCCCGCCTCCATTCGCACGTCTGGAAAAATGTGGGGGCCCGATGGCAAACTGCATGACACCAAGTACGTGATCCCCGATCGCTGTTACGCCGGTATCTATCAGCAGACGGTCGAGTTTTGTAGGCAACACGGTGCCTTCGACGTGACGACCATGGGAACTGTCTCTAACGTTGGCCTGATGGCTCAGAAAGCGGAAGAATATGGCTCACATGACAAGACGTTTGAGATCCCTCAGACGGGTACTGTCCGTGTGATTGATGATGCTGGAAAGGTCTTAATGCAGCACTCGGTGGAGGCCGGGGACATTTGGCGGATGTGTCAAACCAAGGACATCGCTATCCGCGACTGGGTCAAGTTGGCAGTATCGCGAGCCCGGATTACAGGGCACACCGCCATATTTTGGTTGAATTCTGGACGCGCTCACGATGCAAACCTTATCAAAAAAGTCGAGCAGTACCTGACCGAACACGACACCACTGGGCTGGAGATGCTCATCATGTCTCCCGAACAAGCTGCCTGGACCACGTGTGAACGAGCTACCGCAGGCAAGGATACCATTTCGGTGACCGGCAACGTATTGCGAGACTACCTGACCGACCTATTTCCCATTTTGGAGTTGGGCACCAGCGCGAAGATGTTGTCGATCGTGCCGCTGTTAGCTGGTGGTGGTTTGTTTGAAACCGGGGCGGGGGGCTCTGCTCCCAAGCATGTCGAACAGTTTCTGGCGGAAGGACATTTGCGTTGGGATTCACTGGGTGAGTTTCTAGCACTAGCCGCTTCACTGGAAGATCTAGGACAAAAGACAGGCAAGGCCCAAGTGTTGGTGTTGGCCGAGGCACTCAATCAAGCCACTACCCAGTTCTTGGACCAAGACAAATCACCGTCGCGCAAGGTACACGAACTCGACAATCGCGGTAGCCATTTTTATCTGGCGCTCTACTGGGCTCAGGCACTGGCGGCCCAGACCCAAGATTCGCAGTTGCAAGCACTATTTGCGCCCATCGCGCAGCAGCTGGCAGAAAATGAAACCAAGATTGTGACTGAGCTCAACAACGCTCAAGGCAAAGCGATGGACGTTGGGGGCTACTATCATCCCGATCCAAGTAAAACGGCCACCGCCATGCGCCCCAGTAAAATTTTCAACTCGATTATCGATCGGCTGATGTAGACATCCGACGAAAGACTCGGTTTACGCGGAGGCACGTTTAATCCCAATAGTTCATCCAGGTGCGGGATTTGTTTAACGCCGAGCCGGAGCAGGCTGTCGCTCCGAGCTCGATCGGCCAATTGCGAAAACCACAACGAAGAAGAGAGTATCCCGAAGCGCTAGTCACAGCCTGCGCAGGCGACTGCAGCGTGGGAGCCGAGAAGTATCAAGCCGGGAAGTTTAGCAAAGCGGCCCACAACCGAATCTTTCTTGCGCGATCCCCAGCTGCCGACACACAGCTGCCGACACCGGCGTCTGCCGGCGCCTTCGCAGCCTCAATCAATCGGTGCAACCCATCCATGGATACGCAAGTCCAACATTTTCCGCAATCCGTAATCGCTGCGAACGGCTACTACGACTTGGCGTTAAACGAAGACACCCCCGTCGTCTACTTTTCGACTTCGCTTTGTGCGCCTTCTTGAATGGCGTATATGCGATTGCGATTGGCGATAAACAGCGTCTGGTTAGCGGCTACGGGAGTTGTGTAAACAGCACTATCCATGTTGATTTCAGCGATTTGCTCCTGTTCCTTAGAGACCTTGAAAATGGCAATGTCTCCATCTTCGTCGCTGATGTACACACGGTCTTCGATGATCAACGGGGAAGCCCATGAAGCGGCGAACATATCGTATGTCCAATACGGCTCGCCTGTCTTGGCGTTCAAACTGTGAAACATACCGCTAAAGTCGGCTATAAACAAAATGTCGTCCTTGATCGCTACCGTGCCACAACTGCGATGCATGGTGGTCTCGAACTCTTCGGGATCCTTGCCAACATAGTGCCATACGGCGGCCGAGTTAGGGTTGTCGCGTTGCAGATCACCGTCCTTGGCCACCATAGCTTGTAGCCGTTTATGTGCGATCGGCTTGGAGGGTTCTTTTGCATTGAAAACCAAAGTCGGGCTAACGTCGCCGCGCTTGGTGGGATCGATGCACCATAGGTGTCCGTCTCCCTCGCCGTGCTCTGGGTCCTCGCCTACGGCCACGTAGATCAAGCCATCGTAAACAACTGGCGTGGCGATGATGTGATTGCGAGTCGCCGATCCGCCGAGGACGTACAGCGAATCTTTGGGATTACAGTCGAATTTCCAGAGCAGTTTCGAAGTGCCATTTTCGCCTTCAGCAGCGAAGCTATACAGCCAGCCGTCACCACCGCCAAACAGGACTTGATTCACGCCACCCAACTCGGCATAACTCGGAGAAGACCATTGGCCATGCAGGACATTGGCACCGGGGGAACTGTCGGTCCACAGCACCGAGCCAGTTTCTCGATTCATGCAGATGAAACTCGGGGCATCTTCGCTGGGCAGATTCTGGTGCCCTTCGTCGACTCCGTTGGAAGTATTTACAAACAACAAGTTACCGGCGCAAGTAACAGAGCAACTACACATGTTGTGTTGCGACACGGCCAAATTCTTCATCATGTCGAAGCTCCAAATCACGTCAGCTTCGTCTTTGCTTTGGTTGGGCTCGGTCTGGATGCCATCGTTTTTGTCATCGGAAAAACCTGCTGTGTCGAGACAAGCTACTTCACCGCGACTGGTGACATAGTACAGGCGATCGCCATCGATCATTGGAGCGCAACAAATGCCTTGGTTGGGCCAATCGTGAACGCGACCCGAGGGGAGTTTTTCGCTCGAGTGCTGCCATAGAAACTCGCCTGTCTTCTCATCGAAACACAGCAGGACCCCTAAGTCGACTTCGCTGGGGTAGCGTTTCAAGTAGCCTGCACCATTATTGGTGCCGACGTAGACCTTGCCGTTGGCCACGACAGGGTTACCGTAGGTCTCCGATCCGAGGGGCATCGACCAACGGATATTCTTTCCCGTCTGGACATCCCATTCGGTGGGAATGTTTGGTTCGTCGGTGACATTGTTGCGCAAATGGGAACCGGCCCATTGTGGCCAGTCGTTTTGGCCGACCTGGAGTTGGTTAATATGTTCGCGGACGACCTTTACCGCGTTGTAGTCATCGGCTTGTAGACCCAGGGGAGCGGCTACTGCAACTCCCAGCCACGCAGCGACGAGGGCTATTTTTTGATGCATTGTATTTTTACCTTTAGTTATTTGATAGTTAGTTATTTTGCGTTGGGGTAAACTTCGACATTATCAATATAGTACTCGGCCATCGTAGAATTGCCGAACAGACCTGGGCTGCCGTGCGTGTTAGGCACCTCGTCGGTACCCTCGACCATCCACTCGTTCGGTTCCTCTTCGCCCCTCTTCCAGGCCTTACCGCGCAGAGTGACTTTGCCATCATGGTTTTCACTTTGGAACTTTAGCGTGTACCACTGGTCCGTTTCCCAGTCGAAGGGGACCGACTTGGCGAAGCGTAGTTCCAAACGCGGGGTCCAAGAGCGAATTTGCAATTGTCCCTTGTCCATCAAATCGAGTGTATATCTTTGATTGATCAGACCCATGTCGGCGCGGCGGCCGTTGTCGACGTTGGCAGTCGCATTCACATCGGCTTGGATCGTATAGTCATGCAGCGAGGTCCAACCCATCCACGACTGGCTGCGAGTTCCCTTGGGGATCGTGCTGACTTTGACCAGCATGGGTTCGCCATCGAGTTCCTTGGGTTGATTGCGGTACGCCGCACCGATCCACGTGATGGGTACCGCTTTGTCGCTGAAATCGAACTTCCAAGGCAAGGGAGGGATCACGCGAACTCGTGCCACACTGGTCAGTTCACCCGACTTAGCGGTGATCATTACGGCTTGATGCGCGTTGCCGGGTGGGGCCGTGTACTTCCCATCGGCAGTGATTTCACCACTTCCTTCGACCGAAAATTCGGCGTCAACCAGTTTCAGGAATTGACCTTTCTTATTGTACGCGCGGACCTGATAAGGCGTTGATTGGCCAGGTGCGAGCATCGCTTCGACTGGGGCAATTTGAAGGTGTGCGATCGCCTGATCATCGGCTTTCGCGGCCTCTGGTGGTCCGGCAGGGATTGCATCGGCTGTGGGCTCAACACCCTTTTTGCCAATGCAGTACAGAGCCTTCGTCGTCGTCACATAGATCTTGCCGTGGCTAATGATGGGCGCGGCTAGAATCTCTTCACCACTCTTCATGCGTATTCGAGCCAATTCCTTAACACCTTCTTCGGAAGGCTCAAGGACCCAAAAATTGCCTGTCTGTTCGCAGCAAAATAGCTTTCCGTCGCCATAGACCAATGAACCGGGGCGTCGCCCAATTTTTTTATCTTGAATGATCTCGCCATTTTCGGGGTTGATGACGACTAGTGTGCCACCATCCTCAATCACATACAAACGGCCATCGACCAACAGCGGTTGGCTCCCTTCGACACTGCGGCCAGGGATCTTCCATTTGAGTTCTTCCTCCTTGATCTCGCCGGTCGCTTGCTCCCCATGGATGGCGAAAATCGCACCCAAGATGCGCGTGTCGGATGAATTCTGTTCTCGGTGACCGCAATAGACCGAACCATCCACGACGAGAGGTGGCGTGTTGATACCTCGGTTGGAGCAATCGTATTTCCAAATGACTTGGCCTGTGCGAGGCTGCATGGCATACATCGAGCCATCCCCACCGCCGAAGACCATTGCCGCTTGACCGTTGAATGCGGTCAGAAACGGAGTGCTGTAGGTGGTATCCTCAGGCTTGGGACGAGTGATTGAGAACCACACCGCGGCACCGGTTCGTTTGTCAAAACCAACGAAACGGTGAGCTGGCACGGCATGCTCGCCCCATTGCGTCATCACGCCGCTAATGATTACCAAGTCTTCGAAGATCACTGGGAAATTCGTACGACCGCCATAGGTGCTGAGCAGGCCGTATTCCTCGCTCATCGCATGTTCCCAAATCGGTTCGCCAGTTTCGCCGTTGAGACACATGAATTGGCAACCGAGTCCGAGCCAATAGATATTTCCGGTCTTGGGATCCGCGACGGGGCTCGACCAACCCACGCGCTCCGCCGGTGCATCGGAGAGATAGACGTTATGGTGTTGGCTCCAGATCAATTCACCAGTGTCTGCATTGAGACAGACCAACTGTTCACCCTCTTCAGTTGTCTCTGGTTTGTAACGAGTGACCAAGTAGAGTTTACCATTGTTCGTGATGGGGGTAGAACGCGATGCATACTCCTCCTTTGACCACAGAAGATTCTCCCCCTTGGGGGACCAAGTGTCGGGCAAGTTCTTGTCGCGCGATATGCCGTTTCCTTCTGGTCCTCGCCATTGGTACCAATCAGCAGGCTCGGCTGCCGAGAGTGAACTTACACAAACCAGCAGGAAAACACTAAGACACGCATGTAGCGAGCAGTGCACAGCGGAAAATGGCTGGGTGAGCCACTCCGCGGAATTGCGAAATGTCATGCCAGAAGACCTCTTGAGACAGTTGATGGGGAGTTGGTGTGACTATTTTTTGAGTCAAACAAAGAGTGTCGGACTCCTTTTTCGTTTGGCTCTAAGTTGACCAGTAGTATTTCCGGCAGGCTAGTATCGCCGAAACGGCCGAGAATTCCAGTGGACGGAGGGGGGGAGGGTCGGGAATCGCTAGGCGGGGTGTGGATCTTAATTCTTCTATTATAACGCAGAATTCAGGTGATCGGGAGCGTGAAAGGACTTGGTCCACTTTGGTACTTACAGGACTAAAAAGTTGTTTCGCTTTACTGGGCTTGGTGTAGAATGCTGGAACCAACCTCGAACCTCCCTCAAGCGTAAAGTTCCATGTCAAAAATACCGAACCAGCCCCTGAGATACCTGCTGCCGCTCCTACTGGTTTGTGGTTTCAGGCTGAGCCCGACTTATGGCGATCTGACCTACGTCTTCACGGGAGTTGGGAGTGGTTCATTGGGCCAGAGCACGTTTAACGAAGCTGTGTTCACGATTACCGCCCAGGGGGATGAAACGCAAGTTACCAATCCCTTCGCTAACATTTTTCGCTTGGATGGAGTCTCGGCAGTTTTGGACATTACTGGTCTACCGTCAGCGAGTTTTACCTTTGTACCTAACCTGTCGGTCAATCAAACAAATTCAGGTACGAATCCGTCGGTTGGCATAGCCGATCCCATTCAGGATCGAGCGATTTTCTTTGTTGGAAATACGAGCCTAGCCAACTACGACCTCCGGTTGGCGTTCCCGAGCATCGACGGCCGAGCTCTGACCAACGCCGACAATGCATTTCCTACTACCCAGGGAGCTTTCATAATCAGCTCCGCGTCTGCCGCATCGTTTCGCGCCGTACCTGAACCGACATCCCCCCTACTTTTGATGCTAGCGATGACGGCGTGTTGTAACGTTCGTCGACGTTTTTGGAGTGCTCCATGTTCTGGGAGCTTTCCTTTTCCAACGAGTCCGTAGCGAACGTAAATTTTCGGCTGCTCGTTGAGTAAACCGCTCATGGTCGTGGCCAATTCTCGTTTTCTTTGCTATCGAGATAGGTACTTTACCCTGTAGGTTCGTGAACCTCAGGCTCACGGACCATACTTCTCAAGCAGGCGATAGAGCGAGCGACGGTTGATCCCCAGGGCCCTGGCAGTTTGGGCTTTGTTGCCGCCATGTTGTGATAACACGGCTTTAACATGCGCGCTGGTGATCGACGCCAGGTCGACGTCGCTGCCGATGGTGGGGCCAAGTGCGGTGTGTGTATTCGCCGAACCCGTTTCCAAACCTATCACTGTGTCTGGTGCCAGTACCGACAACTGTCGTCGCATGCGCGTGTTATCGCGTCGCAACCGCGTCAGCTCGATAGCTCGACAAATTACCGGTCCCAGCTCGCTCACCTGAGTAGTGCTCGATAGGCGCTCGATACTTACATCTTGGATTACACCGTCCCGAGGGGGCGCGTCTGACAAAACCAAAACTTGCAGGGCAGGATCGTTTTCTCTGATGCGCCGCAGGAAATCCTCTTGGTGAGAACAATCCAAGGCGACGAGCACCGCGTCAAAAGGATGCCCTTTGGTTACTTGCACCGCGCTACTGCAATCTTCAACGGCCAGTACACGAAAGCCTTGTTCCTCCAATTGGTTCAAAATAGGTGTTGACGCATGGGTAACGAGAACGATTTCCTGACGTGGAGGGGGATGCGGCATGTCAGCACACTGAGAATGAGTGGGATGTGGGAGATCAACGGTCGATCAATCACAACCGCAATTCAGATGCCAAAACTAGATACGTTGATCTAAATTGAAGGGTAGGCCCAAAAATGGCTTGGCCAAATCGCAAGGTTCTCAACCTACGCGGTTCGCGACCGATACTACGGAGTAGCTTAGTAGCCTGCTTTCTTACCAAACGGAACGTTTCGTTTGATCTCTACGATGGCCACAGAACACGCGAAGAATTGTTTGAATAGCGCTGGCTGGAAAATGTTTCGACAAGAGACTCGGCATGGATGGGACAGACAAGCACACTCTGCGCGCACATTCGCTCGGCAATGGTCGCGCGAATTTGAAATCGCGCGACCATGATTCCAGTCTCCTTATAACGCCCCTTCGTCCTTCGGCGGTTCTGCCAGCGAGCGGACGTAGTTCACCAAGTGCCAAATGTCCTGTTCGGGGAGCGTAGCGGCGGGCATGGGCGTACCATCGATACCGGCGGCAATGCGGCGATAGATATGTTCCGGTTCGCTCCCTCCGCGAAATAACCCTTCACGGAAATCGCGAGGCGTTATCTTTCGGGGTGGCAGTGCGCCGCGAGCAACCAGTGGAACTTGAGCTGCTTCATCAAGCGGATCGATTCCAATGCGAGATGTCCAGTCTTTGGTCCAGTCGTCATAGTCGACTTGCGGACCATCGCCGTGCCCCTCTTTACCATGGCATTTAATACAAGCCGCTATTTCTGACTGGAAAAGCTCTTTCCCCTTGGCTACCGATTGTTTAATGGGTGAATCTCCATCAACCGCTAGGGCTGTGCGTAGCTCTTCGATGGTGGCTGGTACGGGGACATCGGTTGATTCAACTACTTCTTTAACTCGGTCATCGGCTGCCAACCAACTGTCGCCGATCTCCAAGATCGTATCGTTGGCAAATTCGAGTTGGTCCTCGAAGTCTTCGGAGCCTTCCAAAAACAAATGGGCTCCCTCCTCGAATTCAATTTCTCCACCTTCCATCAGCATGGCTCGTTCCAGTTCGCCGCGCCACGAGAGATAAATTACATAGTCGACAAGTGCTTCGATATCCGCGTCGATCAATTCTGGAATGGGCTTCATGGCAGTCCCCACTACTCCGTATTTAATCGAGTAGGCGATATCAGCTCGAGTTGGTTTCGCGCTCCGCGTGGTGTTCTTAAATTTAAACTTTCCCATGCGATAGTCGCGCGGATAGGGGTCGAGCAACGCGGCAGTTGTGCCACGTCCATTTCCCACTACACCGTGACACGTTGAGCAGTGTTGGCGATAGAGTCCTGCCCCGGCAGCGACAGGGGCACCAGCTGATTTTTGCAGATTCTCTAAGCTAATAATGCCCGCATACTCTTCGTCTTTGGTCACGACTTCGGGGAGCAGCGGCGCATCGGGTGAACCGAAAAACCGATCCAAGGCGACCTGAGTTTCATCCAACGCTTGTTGCATAGGATAGCCAGTATCGATTTCCGTGGCCTTGGCAAACACCATGTTGGGTTCGAAGGTAACAACTGGCTCCTGGCGACAACCAAGACTGACGCAGGCAACAGATGCAAACAGCCCGACGACTAACACTCGTTTCATTGAACTAATTCCTATCGAAGTTTTATAAGTTGGTTTCAGAGCCGATAGCACTAGCGGTCTGTTGATTGTGTCGTTTAACCCGCAGTCGTAGTTCTTTTGAGGTGGCGTTTTTCAAACCGCGAAGCGGTGGCATTTATTAGCCTGGGGTGCAAACCCCAGGGACAATGTCCCCCACCGACTTGCGTCTTGCCAGCGATCGACCGCGAATGCGGTC